>JAZOVU010000021.1:0-30132 GCA_045658885.1 Candidatus Pelethomonas sp.
GTACTGTCCACGACAGAGATTGCAACGCCGCAAAGAACATTCTCAACGAAGGACTGCGCCTGTTAGCGTAGCTAGAATAATATGGTAGGGTGGGACACACCCGAACCCATACGCTCGGGGAGACCATGTAAGACCTCGCAAGTGCAGGCTACGGTCAGCGAACCGAGAATCCCCTGTCTTTAGGCATGGGGAGTGTCAACAGACAACGAGCGTATTACCATCAACGGTGAAACCTATGTCCATTGGTACGACTGTATTTCGGACTACATCATGGGGATATAGTCGTTTGTTTCGGTAGGTGGTACCGTATCACCAATCTTTATAGAAGAAAGTAATTTGATTCTGCGTGCGGTCAATCAGCACATATGCCGTTTCTCCGTGATTGGCATACGCCGCTTCTCCGTTCGTTTCATCTTCCCAGTACAGCTGATACAGTAGGGCATCTTCGTGCTGAAACCCACCACCGTCGTGGTTTTCTCGCCATTCTGCATAGGAGCCGACCCATTCGGCTCTGTTTCGCAACAAGCTATCCCAATCGGATAGTACCTCTGCTGTGGTGGTATAGGACAGCTCAAACCATTCGCCACCTTGTAAAAACTGTGGATTGTAGCGAAACGCAATATTCTCGGCATCCGCAGGAATCGTAGTGGGAAAAATGCCTGTTACGCCATCTTCCTCATCAATCTGAGCATAGGCTCTCGGATAAAATGTTACATCTGTTGTTACAGTAGTTGCTGTCAATACAGAAAGAAAAATGGTATACACGAAGGACGCGATGACCAGAATACTCGACAGAGCGATGGTCAGATTTTCTGTGGTTCTGGCAGATAGTTTCCCCTTGTACGCAAAAAAGCCAACCAGCGCAAGGACCAACGATGGCACTATCAGAACCATCGTTTCGCCCCACAGGGGTTGCACGGCAGATGCCATGTCGAACAAGAGAAACAGGAAGCAAAGTAATGCCAATCCCGACATGACGAATGGGAACATTGCGTATTTATGTTTCATCGGAATCCTCCTCCACCGCGCGATACTCTAAAATATCACCAGGCTGGCAGTCCAGTGCCTGACACAGCTTCGCCAGCGTGGAAATTTTCAACGCTTTCGCTTTTCCGTTTTTCAGAATCGACATATTCGTGATGGTAATGCCAACGCGCTCCGACAGCTCTGTGACGCTCATCTTGCGCTTCGCCAACATAACATCGATATTAAAAATAATCTCTCCGTCCATAGTGTTCCCTCATATCGTTAGGTCGCTCTGCTCCTGTAGGGCGACCGCTTTTTTTACCAAATGCGACAGCGCAGCAGAAGCAACGGCTACCGCAATCCCAATGAATACTACGACACAGGATACCAGAACAATCCCAGGGTGGTTCATATTCAAAAATAGGAGCAGGATGTTTCCGAGAAAGAAAAATAGTGCGTCACCAGCGGCCAGACCAGCGATATACTGTAGATTTTTAGCATTTTCATCGGTAAAGGAGCAATCAGCACCAATGTTGTCCGCAATTTTCCACGCATACCACAAGACCGCAAAGCAGGGGAGAGCAGAGCACCAGATAAAGATTTTCCACGGTAGGATAGAGGCCGCGAACTCTGGATACCCTTCCAGTACATACGCTGACAGGGTAGGCACAACGGCGGCGTAAACAATTAGTCCACACAGTCCCACCCCAACGAGAATACCCTTGAGCCATCTGGCAAGTGTTTTCTGTTCCATACAAATACCTCCTTTGTTTTCTGGCGGTATTCTAACACGAAAATATCTGTAAGTCAATGACAATTTATCGTATCTCGATAAAACTCTGTGGCATGAAACCAGCCAGAGTTTTAGGCGAATCTGGAGATGGTCGTTTATTGCATTCTGTTTTGTACAGACGGGAATCTGTGCATATCGGTATGGGGAATAAACTTTGCGGCCTGCATTCGGATTAGAAAATCTGGGACAGAAGCAAATTGCACGCAATAAATATTCTCTGCCAATTCCTTCGCTTCTTTCAGTCTTGTGTGGTTCAGCAGCAGAATCCGCGCACCTTCCAGAGAACTGTTCCTTAGAAGTTGGTATTTCTCGCGGGGGAGGTCTGGGAAGATGCCGATGGTAATGGCGGATTCTAGGTCTGAGTGGGCAGGGAATGCGCCGGACAGATATAGATGAGATAAATCCTCCGCAGATATGCCAGCGGTTTCCAGAATGCAGTCTACCATCGTATAGGCAGCCGCCTTGGTGTCCAGATACTGTCGGATATCAGTTTGGGAGAAGTACAGGGGTATGCCAGTAGCAGATTCCTCTGCCGTTGCATACACAGCTACATACTCCTCTTCCTCCGACAGGAACAAGATGCGATGAGATGCGGAAGGTTCTAAAGTACCTGCCATATTGATCCAACCATGTAATCGCATTTGGGCCAGCAGGTCAATGATGCCACTGCCACAGATACCGACTGGTTTCTGGTTTGCGATGGTGGTAAAGGTTATATCTTTGCCTTGAATTTTCACGGAATCGATAGCTCCAGGCGCGGCTCTCATACCGAACTTGCTGATATACCCTTCCAAAGCAGGACCAGCAGCACCTGCACCAGAAAGTATCCAATCCTTGTTACCCAGAACAAGCTCGCCGTTGGTACCAATATCGAAGAACATATTGGTTTCTTCTTTCTTGTGAACATCCAACACCAATAGACCGCTGACAATATCACCACCCACATAATTGGAGGCAGAGGGAACCATGTAGAGTAGTCCCTCAAACATCATCCCCAGTTCACTGCCCCAGAGAAAACCAGGGTCGGCACTGACCGGGGCATAGGGGGAGGCGAACACTGTCCAGGCATCCAGCCCAAGCAGGAAGTGAATCATCGTAGTGTTACCAGACACGACCATGACAGAACACTTGCTTGCATTGACTCCTGTGCTGTCCGTCAGAAGCTCCATAAGCTGTTGGAAGGTGTCTACCGTCGCCCTTTGCAGGTCATCAGAATGACTTTCTGCTTCCAATGCATATGTGATTCGGGAGAGAATGTCTGTTCCATAGGTTACCTGTCCGTTGACGGCAGTTTCCTCTCCGATGACAGCACCAGAATTCAAATCCACCATCTGCATGACAATGGTGGTAGAGCCGTAATCTACAGCGAGCCCATAGTGGTGGGCAGTGGTGTCTCCGGGTTCCACATCCGTCACGATCCAGTCAAATTCCCGATGTACCAAGGTCACAGTAATATCAAATCCTGTATCCCGGCACAGGGGATAGAGTTTGCGTAGCACCTTCAGTGGGAAAGTAACTTGTTCGTAGCCTAAAGTATTCAATGCCAGTTCAATGCGTCGTTGGTCGCTGACAGCCATATCCTCGGAGGGCATTTTCAAACGCAAATATTCCTTTTTTCCGAAACCGCCCATAGACAATCTCCTTTCAGCTTTATGATATTAGCGTACAACACCTGTTTTTGGCGATTATATCACAGTTTTTATCAAGAGGAAAGTGTTGCACCGGGATTTCTCATGGAAAAGTATTGAAACTATGGTGCTTCCTCTTTTTGCATAATTGACAAATTTCTGTGGAAAGATTACAATAAAAAGTAAGATACCATGTTTTATTGTATCCAGGAGGTTTTCTATGCGTAAAACAAAAATTGTCTGCACGATTGGCCCTGCCTGTGAGAGTGAAGAAGTTTTGACCCAAATCTGCCTGGCTGGTATGAATGTGGCTCGACTGAATTTCTCCCACGGTACGCACGAGGAGCATGAGAAGAAGATTGCCACCATTAAGAAGGTGCGAGAAAAGCTGAATCTCCCCATTCCTATTCTGTTGGATACCAAGGGACCGGAGTACCGTATCCGCACTTTTGCCGATAATAAAGTGGAGATTGCGACGGGCAGTCCCTTTACTTTCACCGTCGACGAGGTGGAGGGCGATGCCACACGCGTATCTGTCAACTATAAACGACTGAACAAGGATTTGAAGCCCGGTGATATCATTACCGTCAACAACGGTATGGTCAAGTTTCAAGTGGAGAAGATTCAGGGCAACGATATTATCACCACCTGTCTGGTGGGTGGCGTTCTGTCCAATCGGAAAAGTATGTCGTTCCCTAATAAAGTGCTGTCTGGTCCGTACCTCAGCCAGCAGGATAAGGAGGATATCATCTTCGGTATCCAGCAGGGAGTGGACTTTATCGCCGCCTCTTTCGTTTCCACCAAGCAGGATGTGCTGGATATCCGTCAACTGTTGGATGCCAACGGCGGCGAGGATATCGAGATTGTCGCAAAGATTGAGAACCGAGCTGGCGTGGACAATGTAGAGGAAATCTGTGAGCATTGCAGTGGTATTATGATTGCGCGTGGCGATTTGGGCGTGGAAATTCCCTATGTGGAGGTTCCCACGGTACAGAAGAAGCTGACCAGAATCTGCCGTATGATGGGCAAGCGTGTCATTACCGCCACGGAGATGCTGGAGTCCATGATTCAGAATCCCAGACCCACCCGTGCCGAAATTTCCGATGTTGCCAATGCGGTCTACGATGGTACTTCCTGCGTGATGCTGTCTGGCGAAACTGCCGCAGGTAAATACCCTGTCGAGGCGGTGCGCGCGATGGCGGAAATTTGCGAGTATACCGAGAAAAACAACGACTACAAGCAGAAGTTCTTGGCAACAGAGTTCGTGGGCAAGAACAATCTGGATTGCCTGTCCCATGCCGTATGCTCTATGGCCATCGACCTCAATGCAAAGGCTATCGTGGTCTGTTCTGTGTCTGGTCGGACTTCTATGCTGGTTAGCCGTTTCCGTACCCCTGTCAATATTATCGGTATGACCACCGATTCCCGTATTTGGCGGCGTTTGGCGATGAGCTGGGGTGTTACCCCTGTCATGGCGGACAGGTTTCCCAGCATGGATGTCATGTTTTATTTTGCGAAGCAGTACACGGTTTCTGCGCTGGGGTTGCAATCTGGCGACAATATCATTATGACGGGTGGACCCATCGACGGCAACCGTGGTAATACGAACACCATTAAAATCGAAGTGGTATAAGCGGTAAGAGGGAACAACATGGATACAAGAACGCATAGCAACCGCTTATGGTCGTATGGTATGTATATCCTGTCCCTGTTGCTTTTCGGAACAAACGGCTATATTGTTTCGCACATCTCTATTGAGAGCAGTCAAATTGTGTTGATGCGAACCTTGCTCGGCGGAATTGCACTGACTGGGCTGGTATTACTGCGCGGTGGTTTTGATAAAGAGAGTATTTGTGCGGAACGAAATTCTCTCGCACTCGGCGGAATCGCACTGGGCTTGAACTGGGTCGCTCTCTTTGAGGCATACAGACAGCTGAATGTCAGTTTGGCGACGCTGATTTACTATGTTGGCCCCATTCTGGTTCTTCTGTTTTCTCCCGTTTTGTTCCGCGAGAAACTGAGCAAACGAAAAGCAATATCTGTGGCAATTGTGGCAAGCGGTCTGGTCTGTATCAGCGGAAGCATCGTGGTAGCTGGCATGAGTCCCACAGGGATTCTGCTCGCCATGCTCTCTGCCATCTGTTACGCGCTCCTGATTATTTTTAATAAGAAGATTGTGCGTACTTCTGGTATGCAGACGGCGGCGGTGGAGCTAGATGTTGCTTTTGTGGTTGTGTCGCTCTATACGCTTTGCACAGCTGGTATTCCGAAGATAGCGACAGGGGATGTGCCGTACCTCTTGGTCATTGGATTGGTGAATACGGGACTGGCTTATTTGCTGTATTTTTCTGGACTGCAAAAGCTGTCGGGGCAGTCTGTCGCACTGATTAGCTATATTGACCCCGTTTCCGCCCTTATTTTTTCGGCACTTCTGTTGCACGAAGCCATGACACCAGTACAACTGGTTGGTGCATTGGCTATCATTGGTGGCGCGATGTTTGGAGAAATGGGCCGTAAGAAGAACGCCGTACCAACGGCACGGCGTAAGTAATCCTTTTCAAAATTTTACCGAATGTGTCAATCGCATAATTGTTTCGACACTGCACAAGCTATGGTTGCGATAAGGACGGCGCAAACAGGAGCTTGTCCCCGATGTGGCACGACAGAGAAGTAGTGTGTTCTTTTCTGCGGTGCGGTATCGGCGCAAAATTAGGAAAAGGAGAACTATCAAATATGTCTAAGAAGAGTAATCGTATCAATGTCCCTGAGGCACGCGAGGCCATGGACAAGTTCAAGATGGAGGCCGCAAGCGAGGTCGGTGTTGACCTGAAGGAAGGCTACAACGGTCACCTGACCTCCCGTGAGGCTGGCTCCGTCGGTGGCCAGATGGTCAAGAAGATGATTGAGTCCTACGAGCGTAATCTGTAAGAGGATAACGCGGGGGAGTGTCGCACGACGCGGCACTCCCTTTTATACTGCATTTTTATTGGAATGCGCCCGATTTATCTGCAAAAATTTTTCATTTTCCTTTATGCTTTCTGACATAAAAATTATGGAAATTTGCTGATGATGATTGTAGTAATCGACAAAGTTCGACATCCCTTTATAAAACATCCCTGTGGGCACTGTACTTTTCCATATATATGTGATACACTACCACTTATATTTTGGACAATCATCATCGGCATCTATTGTGGTGTCGATGATTTTGTTGTCACTACAGGAAATTCCCTGTACCACATAGACAGAATAGGAGGACGAGGATACCACGCCATGTCTTTATTGCCTAAAATTTATATTCTTTTCTCCGTTGCCTTACTGCTATTTGAAGTAGGGTTTTTGGCGATTAAACATAGAAATCATAAACAATTCGTGCGACAAAATACACGGTTTGCAAACGAACTGCGAGATGAAATTGCACTGCGACGCAAAACCAATGCCTTTTCTCCAAAATTTTCTCGTGAACTTCCGCATTTGCTAACGAAAACCAAACACTTGGTTGCGTTGCAAAGGGAATTGGAGAACGACTTGGAGGTGGCAGAGTGGTTTCGTGTCGCAGTTTTTGCACAAATAGATACCTATTGCAAGAAACCTGACTGTGAACAGGCCTTTTATGCCTATGTCCTTTCCTGTTTTGACTATACAAAAACACCGATACCGCCCGAAATTGCCAATCGCTTACTCGCGCTGTTGGACAGTACTTCCTTTTATACCTTTTCCAATACCATGCAGGTATTCTATCGTTCTGGTGAGGTGCAGTGGCTGTTGTTGGCCATTGACAAGGCAGATGAACGGGGGAAGTTTTATCACAGAAAGCTGTTGACTGATGGCATCTTATCCGCCAAGGTTGACCAGATAGCATTGACGAGAGAATTAGAACAGCGTTTTTACCAGTATACACCCCATACCCAGATGTGCTTGTTGGATGTGTTCCGTATGGGGCAGGGGGATGCCAGTGCGCTGTGTTTGCGCGTATTAAATGATACCACTTTGGACGAAGAAGTGCGCTATTGTGCCATGCGCTACTTTGGCAAGTATCCCAGTATGGCATCCCGTGACATTTTTCTGCGGATTCTCAGCGAAGAAAGTGCGGAATGGGTCGCACAAATGTTGGCGATTCAGGGGTTACGGCACTACCACGATGCGGAAACTCGTCGGGCGATTCAGCAGAAAGTAACCAGTTGCCATTGGTATGTACGAAAAAATGCGGTGGAATATCTGCACGGACAGGCGTTAAATCGCAAGGAAATTGTTGAAATTTTGCAGATGCAGGACCAATATGCCAGCGAAGCTCTGCTGTACCAATATCGAGATGACCATGAGATAACACAATTCATCATAGGCACGATACAAGCGGTGGCAAAGACCGTGGACAAGATAGCAGGGGAGGAAGTCGCGTGATATGGTTGCAGAATGGTTCTCACAGCAAACTTTTGGCGTGTTGCTGTCCGTTGGGGAAACATTACTTTTTCTCTATCTGATGGGATATACCGTCTTTCTCTTTGTCTCCGTGGTAGTTGGGAGCAACCAGTTATTAAAGGATACCAAGAGAAAACAGTTGAAAAATGAGATTCATCACGATTACTATGTGCCAGTTAGCATTATCGTTCCTGCGTACAACGAAGAAGTGACCATTCTGAGTACGATACAATCTCTGTTACATTTGGACTATAAACTGTATGAAATTATTATTGTCAACGACGGTTCGCAGGACTGCACCGCAGATTTAGTGGTAGAAAATTTTGGATTACATCCGGTGTATCGTCCCATTCACAGACAAGTCCCCTGTCAGGATGCGCGGACCATCTATGAAGGAAAGAGTGAGAATAAAATTTCGATTACGCTCATAAATAAGAAAAATGGGGGAAAAGCGGATGCCCTCAACATGGGTATCAATGTCGCCAAATATCCCTATTTCATTTGTATGGATGCCGACTCCATTCTACAGAAAGATTCCTTAACAAAGATTGTGGTTCCTGTTTTGGAGAACCAAAATGTCATTGCTGTGGGCAGTATGATTCGCATTTTGAATGACAGTACCTTTGAAAATGGGCAATTGGTGCAACTGCGCTTACCAAAGAAGTGGCTTCCAGCCTTTCAAGTGTTGGAATATGAGCGTTCTTTTCTGACCTCTCGCATCCTATTGGACTATTTTAATGCAAATTTAATTATTTCAGGAGCATTTGGCCTGTTTAAGAAAGATGCTGTCATTCAGGTCGGAGGCTATCAGGTGGGATGTATCGGGGAGGACATGGAGCTGATTATGAAGTTACACGCCTACTACCTCGCCCATGCCATACCATATCGGATAAAGTACACCCACGATGCGGTCTGTTGGACACAAGCACCAGAGAAACTACAGGATTTTATCAAACAGCGACGGCGATGGCATATCGGTTTGATGCAAAGTATGTTTCGCCACACTACGGTGGCAGGAAAATTCAGTTATTTTTATTATGTATTCTACGAATTATTCTCCCCAACGATTGAAATATGTGGTATTATTATGACACTACTTTCCTGTTGGTTCGGTCGATTACAGCCTACATCGGTATTGTGTGTGGCTTTTGCCTATGCTGTGTTTGGCACACTCTTGACGATTCTGCCTTACTTGGCACGGAATTGCATGGGGGATACACGCTTGCCTTACCGCGATGTCATCCGTACGGTTCTGGTGTGTATTCCAGAAAATATCGGATTACACTTTGTTTTGGTAGGGACACGCCTGCTTGCCATGTTCCAGTACCGTGGCAAAAAAGTATCGTGGGGTAAGATAACACGCTATCGGGTTCGCTATCAATCTAACCAAGGGGAGTAAATCCAAATCCGAATCATATTAAAGGAGGACTTATTTTGACTGCCGCTATTATCCTGTTCGCCGCCACCTATGTACTGATGCTAACTTTCAGCAAATATCGCACCTATATCGCATTGGCATCTGGCCTGCTGTTTGTCATCAGTGGAATGCTCCCTGTGAGCGAAGTGATTCCCTCGCTAGACTTTAATGTTTTGCTGATGATTGCAGGTACAATGGGACTGGTTGCCCTCTTTATCGAGTCGAAAATGCCGTCGCTGTTGGCAGATGTCATCATGGAGAAAGTGCCGAATGTGCAGATGGCTGCCGTTGCATTGGCACTGTTTGCTGGCATTATTTCTGCGTTTGTGGACAATGTCGCCACCGTTCTGATGGTTGCCCCTGTTGCGCTGGCTATCTGCCAGAAGTTGCACACCAACCCTGTACCGTTTATCATCGGTATCGCCGTTTCCTCCAACCTACAGGGCGCGGCAACGCTGGTCGGTGACACGACCGCCATTATGCTCGGCTCTGCGCTGGATATGAGCTTCATGGACTTTATTTTCTACCACGGAAAGCCAGGTATGTTCTTCATCGTGGAGGCTGGTGCGGTGCTTGCCGCACTGATTCTCGCATGGCTGTTTCGCAGGGAGAAAGGTTCCATTCCCAAGACTGGCAGACGCACCAGAGTGACGGATTATGTCCCCACGGTGCTGTTGGTCGGCACAATTGTCCTGTTGATTTTGGCATCGTTCATTCCCAATAAACCAGCGATTACCAACGGTCTGATTTGCTGTGTCCTGTTGGGGATTGGTTTGGTCTACAACTACGCAAAGAAACAAACGCTCTCCGCCATCACCGAACCACTCAAGGGGATTGACTTTGAAACCATTGGTCTGCTGGTCGGTCTGTTTTTGATGATTGGCGGTATCTCTTATCAAGGTGTGATTGACGCATTGGCTAAAATTTTGGCAGATGTCGGCGGTGGCAATGTCTTTTTGATGTACACTGTTATCGTCTGGGCATCCGTTGCGATTTCTGCCTTTATTGACAACATCCCCTATGTCGCCACGATGATTCCTGTGATTGCTGGCTTGGCGATGGAGATGGGATGCGACCCCACGCCGCTGTACTTTGGTCTGCTGTCTGGGGCAACCTTGGGCGGCAACTGTACCCCGATTGGTGCATCTGCCAACATCACAGGTATCGGTATCCTGCGTAAAGCGGGGTACGAGGTGAAGAACCATGATTTCTTCGAAATTGGTATTCCGTTCACGCTTTCCGCCATTATCCCAGCGTATATTCTGGTCTGGCTCTTCTTTGGTATCTAACAATAGAAATGGGGGTGTCGCGTCTGCGACACCCCCTCTTATTTTGAGAATTTTCTATGTTATGCTATGTGCTTAGCAATTAGCGGTACAAAGGATACTTGTCGGTGATGGTCTTAACCTTGGCGCAGACTTCCTCGACAGCGTCCTCGCGCTTGCTCACCAGCAGGTCGATGCACTCTGCAACAACCTCCATGTCGGCAGGCTGCAAGCCACGGGAAGCGCAGGCGGCGGAACCCAGACGGATACCATTGGGGTTGTTTGCGCCAGCAGTGTCGTAGGGGATGGAGTTCTTGTTGCAGGTCAGATGACCCTTATCCATCAGTGCCTCCAGCTCACGGCCAGTGATGCCCTTGTTACGCAAATCGACCAGCATCATGTGGTTGTCAGTACCGTTGGAAACCAGCTTGAAACCGCGGTCCATCAGACCCTTAGCCAGAGCCTGTGCATTGTCCAGAATCAGCTGAGCGTACTGCTTATACTCGGGCTGGAGAACTTCACCCAGAACGACAGCCTTGGCGGCGATGACATGCATCAGAGGACCACCCTGAATGCCGGGGAACACCCAGCGGTTGAGCTTGTGCTCGGTAGCGAACTCGACGGTGGACAGAATCATACCGCCACGGGGACCACGCAGGGTCTTATGGGTGGTGGTGGTAGCGACATCGACATAGGGGAAGGGACTGGGATGCAGACCAGTAGCAACCAGACCAGCGATGTGAGCGATATCGCTCATCAGGTAAGCACCGCACTTGTCAGCGATTTCGCGGAAACGCTTGAAGTCGATGATACGGGGATAAGCACTGGCACCGCAGATAATCAGCTTGGGCTTATGCTCCATCGCCAGACGCTCCACCTCGTCGTAGTCGATGTAGCCCGCCTCGGTGACACCGTAAGGGACGATATTGTAGAGCTGGCCAGAGAAGTTGACAGGGCTACCGTGGGTCAGGTGGCCACCGTGTGCCAGATTCATACCCATCAGGGTATCACCGGGCTGCAACAGAGCCATCTCGACTGCCATATTGGCCTGTGCGCCAGAGTGGGGCTGGACATTGACATAGGAACAACCGAAAATCTTCTTTGCACGCTCGATAGCGATGTTCTCCACGACATCGACCTGCTCGCAACCACCGTAATAGCGTGCGCCAGGATACCCCTCGGCATACTTATTGGTCAGAGCAGTACCCTGTGCCAGCTGAACAGTCTTGCTTGCGAAGTTCTCGGAAGCAATCAATTCGATGTGGGCTTCCTGACGGTCAATCTCGCCCTGAATTGCGGCGGCAACCTCGGGGTCCTGCTGTTTGATGATATCCAGTTCAAAAGACATACTGTGTTCTCCTTTTATAATATGAAATGTATAGTACATAGCAAAACTGATGTACCGTACAACGGATTTTATTATAACATTTCAAGAAAGACCTGTCTAATGCCGTAAAACACAGAAAAAAAAGAATAACAACAAAAAATTTGTATAAATAGCACAAATGTGTATATTTATAAATATGAATGGTATAATCATAATATAAATGCAAAACACTTCCGATAACTTTCTGCTAATTTTTTCTTGAAATAAGCGGGCATTTCCAGTATACTATAATGTATATCATTTTGTTCTGTGGAGGTACTATGAGTACTGTCATTACATCCATCGACCGTGGCTCACCAGCAGAGCGTGTCGGTCTATGTACGGGAGAACGCTTGCTTTCTATCAACGCACACCCGATTGAGGATGTGCTGGATTATCGGTACTTTTCGTATGATGGGGAACTTGCAATAGAACTGGAGAATACCGAGGGGCAGCGCAGAACGGTATCCGTCACCAAGCCAGAGGGCGAGGAATTAGGACTGAATTTTGACACCTATCTGATGGACGAGCCCCGTCCGTGCAGTAACCACTGCTTATTCTGTTTTGTGGACCAGATGGCACCTGGTTGTCGCGATACGCTATATTTCAAAGACGATGATGCGCGGTTGAGTTTTTTGATGGGCAATTATATTACCCTTACCAATCTCTCGGAGCGCGAGGCACAGCGGATTATTGACCTGCGGATTAGTCCCATCAATGTATCCGTCCATGCGACAGACCCCAAACTGCGTAGTACTCTCCTCGGCAACAAGGCGGGGGCAACCAGTTTGGACTATATGAAGGCATTTGGACAAGCTGGTATCTGCATGAATGGGCAGATTGTTCTCTGTCCCGGCTACAATGACGGCGAACAGCTCCAGCGCACGATGGAGGATATGGCGGCATGGGGCTTTGCCAGTTGCTCGATTGTCCCTGTCGGATTGACCAAGTACCGCGAGAAACTGTCGAAGTTGCGCCCTGTCACCAAGGAGGAGGCCTGTGCAACCATCGACCAAGTGGACGCTTTTGGCGAAAAGTGTAAGGAGAAGTACGGTTCCCGCCTCTTTTTCTGCTCCGATGAGTTGTACATCCGTGCAGAGCGCGCCTTGCCAGACGAGGGCTATTACGAGGGCTATGTACAAATCGAAAATGGTGTCGGTATGTTGCGTAGTCTGATAGAGGAATTTGAAGCAGGACTGCGGATGGAGGACGCGCCTGTTGCAGTCAGTCGTTTTACCATCGCCACGGGTGTGAGTGCCAGACCATATTTGCAGAAGCTGTTGGACAAGGCAACCCAGAAGCTCGGCATTTCTGGACAAGTGATTGCCATTCAAAATGACTTTTTTGGCCATACCATTGATGTGGCTGGTTTGATTACGGGGCAGGATTTGATTGCCCAACTCCGTGGGCGCGACATTGGAGAACGCCTATTGCTCCCTGTCAATATGTTGCGCCACGGTGGCGATGTCTTTTTGGACGACCTACGCATCTGTGATATAGAAGCCACCCTTGGTGTTGCCATTACCGTAGTGGAGCAGGACGGATTTGACCTGCTCGATGCTATGTTGGATAGAAAATGAGAGGAGATATAGAGTAGTATGCCAAAGCCTGTTGTAGCGATTGTGGGCCGCCCGAATGTGGGCAAGTCCATGCTGTTTAATAAATTGATTGGAAAGCGCGTTTCCATCGTGGAGGATACCCCTGGTGTCACACGCGACCGCATTTACGGAGAAACCGACTGGAATGGACGCAAGTTTACCTTGATTGACACGGGCGGTATTGAGCCACGCACCGACAACGAGATTCTCGCCTTTATGCGTGAACAGGCGAATATCGCCATCAGCCATGCGGATGTCATCGTCTTTTTGACCGATATTAAGACGGGTTTGACCGCCTCTGACCAAGAGGTAGCCAGTATGCTCTTACGCAGTGGCAAGCCCATTGTGTTGGCGGTCAACAAGATGGATAGCGTGGGGCGCGTTGACCCCGACTACTACGAGTTCTACAACCTCGGTATGGGCGACCCCATCGCCGTTTCCGCTGTACACGGACACGGTACTGGCGATTTGCTCGATGCCTGTGTCGCCTACTTCCCCCCAGAGGAAGACGAGGAGGAAGAGGAGGAGTACTTGCAGGTTGCCATCATCGGCAAGCCCAATGTGGGTAAGTCCTCGCTGACCAACCGTATTCTGGGGCAACAGCGTGCCATCGTCAGCAATGTGGCTGGTACGACACGCGATGCCATCGACTCCTACTTCGAGAATGAAACGGGCAAGTATGTCTTTATTGACACGGCTGGTATGCGGAAAAAGTCCAAGGTGGACGAGAGCATTGAGCGATACAGCGTTCTGCGTTCCCAGATGGCAATTGAGCGCGCCGATGTCTGCTTGATTCTCATTGACGCACAGGAAGGTGTGACCGAGCAGGACACCAAAGTAGCAGGTTTGGCACACGAGGCAGGTAAGGCCTGTATCATCGTGGTCAATAAGTGGGATTTGATTGAAAAAGATGGCAAGACGATGGATAAAATGCGCGAGGATATCTACCGCGATTTGAGTTTTATGACCTACGCCCCCATCCTCTTTATCTCCGCCATGACAGGACAGCGTGTCGAGCGTCTGTTTGAACTGATTCAGTATGTCAACAATCAGGCGAGTACGCGTATCACCACGGGTATGCTCAATAATGTGCTGGCTGATGCACAGACCCGTGTACAGCCCCCTGCGGATAAGGGTCGCCGTCTGAAGATTTATTACATGACGCAGACGGGCGTAAAACCGCCGCACTTTGTCTGCTTCTGCAACGATGCGCGCCTGTTCCACTTCTCCTATCAGCGGTATCTGGAAAATCAACTGCGCAATGTCTTTGGTCTGGAGGGTACCCCAGTTCGCCTGACCATTCGTCAGAAAGGCGACAAGGAGGATTGACGGATGCTCGATGCTATCGTTCTCACAGGGGTCGAGCCGTTCGCACTCGCGCTCAAGTTGTTGCTGTGTGCAGGAATTGCGTATCTCTGCGGTTGCATCAATGGTGCGATTCTGATTTCTAAGCACTATCTCAAGGAAGATGTCCGTACCCGTGGCAGTGGCAACGCAGGACTGACCAACTTCTATCGCAACTATGGCCCCAAGTATGCCGCGTTGGTGCTGGCACTGGACGCGCTGAAAATGGTGGCGGCTATCGTCATTGCTTGCTTGCTTCTGGGGTGGGTGCCTCTGGCCAAACTGTGGGGCGGTCTGTTCTGTGCGCTGGGGCACATCTTTCCTGTCACTTTCCATTTTAAGGGTGGCAAGGGGATTCTGTCTGGCGCGGCATTGTTAATTATGTTGGATTGGCGTATCGCCCTCATCTGTCTGGGGATGTTTGCCATCCTTGTGGCGGTGACACGGTATATTTCCCTCGGTTCGGTTGTCGCGGCGGCTTTGGCACCTCCCTCGTTTTTGCTCTTTTACTGGGGGAATTGGTGGTCGTTCGGTCTGCTGTTCTTGACAGCATCGCTCTTGATTTGGTCGCACCGCGGTAACATCGACCGTCTTTTGCATGGTACGGAGCGTAAATTCAGTTTTCGGTAAGCAGAAAGGCATTAAGAAACCATGAAAATCACAGTTATGGGCAGTGGTGCATGGGGCACAGCTCTGGCACTGGTGCTTGTTGACAATGGACACGAAGTAACCCTGTGGACCTATCAGGCACAACAGGCGGAGGAGATGCGTACCCAGCGCATCAACCGCCGTCTTAA
Source organism: Candidatus Pelethomonas sp. (assembly GCA_045658885.1). Taxonomy (GTDB): domain Bacteria; phylum Bacillota; class Clostridia; order Oscillospirales; family Oscillospiraceae; genus Pelethomonas. The sequence goes on from JAZOVU010000021.1 coordinate 15,594, forward strand.
GGGGGCAACCCTTCCGCAGGCATTGGGTATTAGCGATACACTCGACACCATTCCGCACAGCGATATGATTGTGATGGCAACCCCGTCGTTTGCGGTGCGTGATACGGCAAAGATGGTTGCACCGCTGGTGAAGCAGGATGTCATTATCGTCACGGCATCGAAAGGGGTCGAGCGCGACAGTGCGCTCAGTATGTCGCAGGTTGTGGAGCAGGAATTGGGTGGCAAGGGGCGTTTTGTTGCGCTGTCTGGCCCCTCACACGCAGAGGAAGTCGCCCTGCGTGTGCCCACAGGTTGCGTGGCGGCATCGACCAACACGGAAGCCGCGCTGATGACACAGGATGCATTTATGAATCACAATTTTCGCGTCTATACCAGTGCCGACATTGTCGGTGTCGAACTGGGCGCGGCATTGAAGAATGTCCTTGCACTGAGCTGTGGTATCAGCGATGGTGTGGGATTGGGCGATAATACCAAGGCACTGCTGATGACACGCGGTATGACGGAAATGGCGCGCTTGGGCATGGCGATGGGGGGACGCAAGGAGACCTTTGCTGGCTTGAGTGGTATGGGCGATTTGATTGTCACCTGCACTTCCGTCCATTCGCGCAACCGCCAGTGTGGTGTGTTGATTGGACAGGGCTTGTCGGTCGCCGAGGCCATTGCCGAGGTCGGTGCGACGGTAGAGGGCTATTATGCGGCACTAAGTGCCAGACAGTTGGCACAAAAGATGGGGGTGGAAATGCCTATCTGTGAATGTGCCTATCAGATTTTGTACGAAAATCAGCCAGTCAACAGTGTGGTAGAACAGCTGATGCGGCGTGGAAAGCGTCGAGAAGAAGACGAGAGCTGGATTTGAGGTATCTAACTGTTAGATGCAAATTATAAAAATATGGATGTGAGATTGAGGTAGTGGATACCACAGAGAAAACCGAACAGGAAGAGCTTGTAGAAGACTTGGTTCAAATTGTGACGGTGTTCAGTTGTCAATTAGAAGGAAAGCGCGCTAACAAAGCAAAGAAAATGATTCGGGGGTTGATGGAAGATGATAAAGACATATAGAGTCATGCTCTGCCCGAACAACAAACAACAAACGAAGTTGTACCAAAGTGCAGGTGTAGCCCGTTTTGTTTACAACTGGACACTTTCCTGTCAGCAGAAAAACTATGAATCTGGTGGAAAGTTCCTGTCTGACTATGATGTGCGTAAGATTTTGACACAGTTGAAACAGACGGATGATTTCCGTTGGCTGAACGATTACAGTAACAATATCGCAAAACAGGCAGTCAAGGATGCCTGTGATGCTTACAGGAAATTCTTTAAGGGCTTATCATCCTTTCCGAGATTCAAGTCGAAGAAAAAGTCGAAACCAAGTTTTTATGTGGATACCGCAAAAATCAAAATCACGGAAACTCATGTCAAACTCGAAAAACTGACGGACAGCCGAAAAATGAACCGCAAGAAGCTAAACTGGGTCAGACTTGCGGAACATGACAGAATTCCAGTCGGCGTGTCATACAGCAATCCTCGTGTGACTTTCGATGGTCTTCACTGGTGGTTGTCAGTCGGTGTTGAATGTCCCGAACCGCAGGAAGTTCCGAGCGGTGAAGGTGTTGGCATTGATATCGGTATAAAAGATTTAGCGGTCTGTTCGGACGGCAATATCTACACAAATATCAATAAAACAAGAAAAATCAAGAGGCTTCGGAAACGCCAACGCAGACAACAGCGCAAAGTTTCAAGAAAATATTGCAAAAATAAGAAAGGAGAAAGTTACTGCAAAACTTGCAACATCACAAAAGCGGAGCATCAGCTATTAAAGCTGAACCGACGACTGACGAATATCCGTCATACCTATCTGCATCAGGTCACAAGCGAGATTACAAGCAGAAAACCAATGTTTGTGGTACTTGAGGACTTGAATGTTAGTGGTATGATGAAGAATCACCACTTAGCCAAAGCGGTACAGGAGCAGGGATTCTATGAATTTTATCGACAGATGGAATACAAATGCCGATGGAATAACATTGCGTTTATTACTGCCGACCGCTACTATCCGTCAAGCAAGATGTGTTGCATCTGCGGACATATCAAAAAGGATTTGAAGCTGTCGGAACGAACTTATGTTTGCCCGATTTGCGGAAACTCCATTGACCGAGATGTGCAGGCAAGTGTGAATCTGAAACGATACGGAGAATCTGTTGCATAGCGAAAACAAGTGCAATAGATATGTACCGATGCGTTAGTCGGGAATTTACGCCTTTGGAGTGTCACACAAACGCAAGTAGCTTCGGCAAAAGCGGACACAGCGAAGAAGGAATGAAACAAAAAAGTTAGCTTTTTCACGATGTTTATAACTTTTTATAAGTTTTCAGTAACGGAATAGACGATGTCGTATAACATACATTTTATTTCCCTTGGCTGTGCCAAGAATGTGGTGAACTGCGAGCAGATGATGGAGCTTTGCCGTGCCGCAGGACATACCCTCGTAGAAACTGCAGAGGGGGCCGATGTTGCTGTTATCAACACCTGCGGTTTTCTCTCCAGTGCCAATGAGGAGGCCATCGACTATATTTTACAGATGGCGGAACTGAAACAGGAGGGACTGCTCAAAAAAATCCTCGTCACAGGCTGTATGACACAGCGATATGGTGACGAGGTGTGTGACGAATTGCCCGAGGTGGATGGTATCCTCGGCACAGGTAGCTATAAGGATATTGTAGCCGCCATTGCAGATGTCATGGCGGAGAAAAAGGCGAGCTATTTTGATGATATCAATGCCGACTGCGATGAATTTGGCCGTGTGCTGACGACACCGCCCCACTATGCCTATCTGCGCATTGCAGAGGGGTGTGACAACTGGTGTGCATTCTGCATTATCCCCAAATTGCGCGGTAAGTACCGTTCTCGTCCGATGGAAAATGTGTTGGCCGAGGCGAGAGAACTGGCGGCGCGTGGGGTGCAGGAGCTGATTGTCATTGCACAGGATATCACACGCTATGGTACGGACTGGGATGGACAGCACCATCTGGCCGACCTGTTGGAAGAACTGTGCAAGATGGACTTCCACTGGATTCGTTTGCACTACCTGTATCCCGACCAGATGGACGACCACCTGATTGAAGTGATTGCACGCGAGGAAAAGATTCTCAACTACCTCGATATTCCTCTCCAGCACTGCAATGATACTATCTTGCGCCGTATGAACCGCAAGGGCGACAAGGCATACATCGAGCAGTTGCTCGATACCCTGCGTGAAAAGATTCCTGGGTTGGTTCTGCGTACCAGTATCATCACAGGTCTGCCGGGCGAGGGGGAGGAGGAGTTTGAGGAACTGAGCCAGTTCCTGTGGGATCAGCGACTGTTGCGCGCTGGTGTATTCCCCTATTCCCCGGAGGAGGGCACCCCTGCCGCCAAGATGGAGCGTGTGGACAGTGAGGAGGCGGTGCGCCGTGCCGAGCTGGTGGTCGATATCCAGTCGCGCATTATGGATGAGTGGAACGAGGAGATGCAGGGCGAAATCCTCGAAGTGCTGTGCGAGGGCTTCGACGGACAGTCGATGAGTTTTGTGGGTCGTTCGTATGCGGAAAGTCCCGATATCGACGGTAGAATTTACTTTACCGCGGACAGCGAAGTGCAGACGGGAACCTTTGTGCAGGTGCGGATTACAGGTACGATGGACGGAGAATTGACGGGCGAACTGGTCGAATAAGCATACAAATCGTATAGACGATTGATAATATAACAAATTGTATTTAGATGAATGGGAGAAAAGACGATGAATCTACCCAATAAGTTGACCCTACTGCGGATTATTCTCATCCTGCCGTTTTTGGCGGTGCTGTATGTTGGTGTTCCCTTTGCGTCCTATATTGCCCTCGCTATCTTTATCGTGGCGAGTTTGACCGACCTACTGGATGGTAAAATTGCAAGAAAGTACAATCTGATTACGGACTTCGGTAAGTTCGCTGACCCTCTGGCAGATAAGATGCTCGTCACCGCCGCAATGGTCTGGTTTGTCGAGTGCGGTCAGATGCCAGGCTGGGCGTTGTTTATCGTGCTGTTGCGTGAATTTGCGGTCAGCGGTCTGCGCATGGTCGCCAGTGACAAGGGGCGCGTTATCGCCGCTGGTTGGTCTGGCAAGGTCAAAACTGCCGCCACGATGGTCTGTATTATCGCTATGTTCCTGCCCATCGGTGCGTTGCTCAATACCATCTGCGTGTGGGTGATTGTCGTGACCACCATCTACTCTGGCGTGGAGTATTTCCTCAAAAATAAAGATTGTTTGAGCGATATGTAAGCGTGTACCGCTTCACGACACTACGATTGGCAATTTGTATCCGTACTGGGTGCAGGTTGCCAATCATCTTTTTATGGAAAATATTTTTTAGATAGCGCGAAAAAATTGTGATATTTGGGTCTGCTCAGTGGTCTACTCTATGAAGCTTCAAATGAAACATAAGAAGGTGATAGGATGGAACGGGAGCGAGTGATGCAATTGCTGACGCAATATGGCGATGATGTCTTTCGACTGGCTATGAGCTATCTGGGAAACCGTGCAGATGCAGAGGATATTTCGCAGACCGTATTTTTACGAGTACTGCATACCAAGTGCGAACCTCTGCCAGAGAAAGAAAAAGCGTGGTTGTTGACTTGCACCGCCAATGCGTGCAAAAATCATTTGCAATCGTTTTGGAAAAGAAATGTCGGTGCGTTGGACGAAGCAATCCCATTTTACCAAGAACAAGACCAAGCCCTCTATGATGCGGTGATGAAACTTGCCCCGAAGTACCGCGCCGTGATACATCTCTACTATTACGAGGGGTACACGCAAGGGGAGATTGGCGAGATTTTGCATCTATCGCGCACCGCAGTCCAAACCAGAATGAGTAGAGCAAGGGAAATGCTAAAAAAGGAGTTGAATGACAATGAAGGAGCGTTATCAGAATATGATGGAACAGGTGAAACTTTCTGAAGCAGGTCGAAACGCGATTGCACAGCGTTTGACCGAACGAACAACAAGGGCAAGAAAAAACCCCCTGCAATGGGGGCTTGCCGCCGCCAGTGTGTGTCTGGTACTGATGGGTGGCGTATTCGCCGCTGGACAGTTTGCGAAAGTTTTGATGTCCGAACCGCAGTCTAGCGTAGACCACTCGGAGTATCAAGTCAGCGTGGACTTGCAAGAGGAGGAAGAAAAGGCGTTCAGCACCGTGCTGATGAACGATTTTGCACATGATACCCTGCAACGCGCCTTTGCAGACCGCACTGCATTGGAGGCATACCTCGGCTTTGGACTGATTCACAGCGAGTTGCTGGAAACCGCAGGGATTAACGAGCATCTGGAGCGAGATTTTGCATACAATTGGAATCTGCGCCCTGAGTTGGCAGTCGCCCCCGATGCACGCTATGTTTTGACCGCAACAACCTATGACGGCGAAGAAATGCGTGGTGTCCCCGAAGTGCTGAAAATCTCCACGCACCGTGTTGTAGAAAACTATACGGTATATCTCGATGCACGCATCATTATGGGCAGTGTGGATGGGCAGATTGACCTGCTAGGGGAGGAATTTGCACCCGAACCGCTGCTTGACCATCAGCTCTTGGTGGATGAAAACGGATGTCTGATTCTGGACGAGAATGGCGAGGCGATTATGCAGACAACCCAGTACAAAAGCGCAGAGAAGATTTTCCATTCCGAGAGCTATGTGATGGCAAACGGTATCGAAGCGACGATTGTTACCGTGGAAACACCCGACCCCTCTCTGCAACGCGCAGAGGAAGCAGGGCTTCCTACAGAGGGAAGTGGGTTCTGTGACTATATCGGGTACTTCGTCCACGATGGTATCCTGTATTCCGTAAGACCGTATGGTATCTATGACAATACGATTCCTGGTAACTATGTCAACGGTAGAGAGCTGACGATTTTGTATCATATCCTCGATAGCTTTGCATAAGGCTCGTACAGTTTTCGGGAATTTTTCCCTGTCGAAATGCTGAAAAAGAAAAAATATTGCGGATTCGTGAAATATATGGTTGAAAGCTGACGGATTTCTTGGCATAATAGAGATGGATGAATTTTAAGAAAGTGAGGAACACTGCCTTGTCCCATCAACTTGTTATTATTCTTGATTTCGGCGGTCAGTATAACCAGTTAATCGCACGCCGTGTGCGTGAGTGTGGCGTGTACTGCGAGGTCAAGTCCTGGACTACCCCCTTGGAGGAGTTGCGTAAACTCAATCCCATCGGCTTTATCTTTACGGGTGGTCCCAACAGCGTGTATCTGGAGGAGTCCCCCAAGGTCGACCCTGCCCTGTTTGAGATGGGTGTTCCTGTGTTTGGCATCTGCTACGGTTGTCAGCTCATGGCACACACCCTCGGCGGTCGCGTCACCGCCGCACAGGACGATAGTGCCCGTGAGTACGGCAAGACCGAAACCTTCTACAATACCGATTGCAAAATTTTTAAGGGTCTGCCCGAGAGTGCTATCTCTTGGATGAGCCACGGCGACTACATGGAGAAAGTGCCTGAGGGCTTCGCGCTGGTCGCACACTCCAAGGCTTGCCCCAATGTTGCTATCGCTGACGAGAAGCGTGGCTTTTACGGTGTCCAGTATCACCCTGAAGTCAATCATACCGACTTCGGCGCACAGATGATTCGTAACTTCCTGTTTGAAGTCTGTGGTGCAACAGGTGACTGGTCTATGGGCGAGTATAAGCAGACCGCTATCAACGATATCCGCGCCAAAGTGGGCGACGGTAAAGTGCTGTTGGCTCTCTCTGGCGGTGTCGATAGCTCCGTCTGTGCCGCACTGCTCGCAGAGGCTGTCGGTGAGCAGTTGACCTGCGTGTTCGTTGACCACGGTCTGATGCGTAAGAATGAGGGCGATGAAGTCGAGGCCGCTTTCGGTAAGTGGGCAATGAACTTCGTCCGCGTCGATGCTGAGGACCGCTTCCTCGGTAAGCTCGCTGGTATCAGCGACCCCGAGCGTAAGCGTAAGATTATCGGTGAGGAGTTTATCCGCGTCTTTGAGGAAGAAGCTAAGAAAATCGGCGCAGTTGACTTCCTCGCACAGGGTACTATCTACGCCGATGTCATCGAATCTGGTAGTGGTAATGCCGCTGTTATCAAGAGCCACCACAATGTCGGCGGTCTGCCTGACTATGTCGATTTTAAGGAGATTATCGAACCCCTGCGTATGCTCCTCAAGGATGAGGTGCGTCAGCTCGGCCGCGAGCTGGGTCTGCCTGAGTATCTGGTGTCCCGTCAGCCGTTCCCCGGTCCTGGTCTGGCTATCCGCGTGATTGGTGAGCTGACCAAGGAGAAGCTCGATACCCTGCGCGATGCCGACTGGATTTTCCGCGAGGAAATTGCCAACGCTGGTCTGGACGGTCAAATCAATCAGTACTTCGCTGTGCTGACCAATACCCGTTCCGTCGGCGTTATGGGCGATGGCCGTACCTATGACCATACCCTCGCTCTCCGTGGCGTGACCACCAGTGACTTTATGACCGCAGACTGGGCGCGTATCCCCTACGATGTCCTCGATAAAATCTCCGTCCGTATCGTCAATGAGGTCCCTGGTATCAACCGTATCGTCTACGATATCACCAGTAAACCCCCAGCAACTATTGAGTGGGAATAATTTCAGTGTCCCAGGGCAAACCCATTGATTCCCCAAAAGGCAAAATGGGTAAGTCTGTAACTAAATAGAAACAAGGTCTTGTACTGGTTATTTGTTAGCCAATACAAGACCTTTTCATTTTATTGATAGCTGTAATCGTTTTGCTACTTCCGCTTCCATGTGGTTATCCTGTGACAACGATTGCTTTAATGGTGTTTTTTATTCTTTTTATAGAGAATGTTCAAACCTTTCAGAAGCAAATCGTTTTCAAGGATGATGGAGTGCTTACAAAGGGGGGTAATGAACTGTGCCATACCACCAGTAGCGATCAGTGTAGAGCTGTGCCCCAATTCTTCTTCCATACGGTCAATCATGCCATCAATCATGGCAGCTGTACCATATATCATGCCACTTCGTATGCAATCAGCGGTATTTTTTCCAATCACCTTTTTCGGCTGTTCCAAGCTGATGCCTGTCAGCTGTGCTGCCTTACTAATCAGTGCATCCAAAGAAGTTCTAACACCGGGGATAATTACACCGCCCAGATATACATTTTCTGGTTCTACGACCTCAATGGTAGTTGCAGTGCCAAGGTCCATCAGAATCAACGGTGCCTTATACTCAGCCAGAGCCGCTACGGCAATGACAATACGGTCACTACCCACCTGAGAAGGCACTTCAATATGAATATCGAGTCCTGTCTTAAGCCCTGGCCCAACAACCATGGGTTGCTTCCCAATAACTTTGATTACACCAGTCTTTACGGAATTAAACACAGGAGGGACAACGGAGGAGATGATACAATCAACGATATCATCTTTACTGACCCCAAACGCCTCCAGCATATTCTTAATCTCCACACCATACTGGTCAGAGGTTCGTGTGTGGTCAGTGGCAATGCGTGCCTTAAACAGAATCTCATCCTTCTGAATACAACCGATGACAATGTTGGTATTGCCGATATCAATTGCTAAGAGCATATCATTTCCCTCCAGTCATTTTTAGATGTTCCAATGCTTTACATACAGCACCAGCAACAATCGTGGTCGAAAACAATTCAACCACGGCATTGATTCCTACAAAGCTGATCATAAAGACCAGAACATTTCTACCCGCAATCAGTTCTTGCAGGTATTGTGTCTGTCCGAACAACAGCACAAGTGCCGCCATAAAAAGAACGGTGTTAAACAGAGCTGCGCTGAATCCTGCTACAGAGCTGGCATACTGAAAATGCAGTTTGCGAAGCTCTCGATAAACAACCCCAGACAGCCAGCCTGCCAGCACACGGGTAGCAAATCTCTGAAGAATCGTAAGAAACGGACTGATTTCAAATAGAATCATACCCATGGCACTGGTTCCACCGATACCTACACACTGTAGACAACTGGTCAAACCGAATACTGCACCAAGGAATGCACCACCTCCCGGCCCAAGAGCTACTGCTCCAATGGCTACGGGGATCATATTCAGTGAAATGGCTAATGGCCCGATGTTCAGATACCCCAAAGGGGTAAAAGACATCATCAGCAAGATAGCACTGAGCATAGCCAACAACACCATGCGTCTGGTTTCCACAAGTTTTCTTTTCATATTTAGTTACCTCCTGCTACCGTTTCGCCCCAGCGACTACAGCGCAATCTAACCTTAACAAGGCAACAACATTATATATAAGTTCCCACATGATTTCAAGCAGATTATTTCACTTTACACAGCGATGCTTTAGGATTATAATAACACTAAGTATCTGTTTTAAGGAGGAGTTTCTATGCTGAAGGGAAAAACTGTACTCTTGGGTGTTACAGGTGGCATCGCCGCATACAAAGCCGCCGCGCTTGCCTCTGCGCTGGTTAAACTCCACGCCTGCGTGGAAGTGGTCATGACCCAACATGCCACAGAATTTATTGCGCCGTTGACCTTTGAACAGCTTACTGGTAACCGTACAATGGTAGATACATTCGACCGAAATTTTGTGCATCAGGTGGAGCACATCTCTCTGGCACAGCGAACAGACCTCGTAATTATCGCCCCTGCAACAGCCAATGTCTGCGCGAAGTTGGCGCACGGTTTAGCGGACGATATGCTGACAACGACCGTCCTCGCCTGTAAATGTCCCAAGCTGATTGCACCAGCCATGAATACCAATATGTATGAAAATCCTGTGACACAGGATAATCTACAGCTTCTGCGAAAGTATGGTTGGCAGGTGATTACACCAGCTTCTGGACGATTGGCCTGTGGCGCAGTAGGGGCGGGAAAACTGCCAGAACCTGAGGAACTGGTGCAGTATATCCTTCGCACGATTGCAATGCCACACGATTTGACAGGAAAAACTGTATTGGTCACAGCAGGTGCCACACAGGAGTCCTTGGACCCTGTTCGCTACCTGACGAACCACTCCACAGGAAAGATGGGGTGTGCCATTGCAGAAGCCGCTATGCTTCGAGGTGCAGAAGTCATCCTGATTTGCGGTGCAGTAACTACAAAAATTCCGCCTTTTGTGAAAGTGGTGCGTGGGATTTCTGCACAGGAAATGTTTGAAGCCATGGCACAGTATGCGCCAGAGGCAGACTATATTTTCAAAGCGGCGGCGGTAGCGGACTACACACCTGCGGACTACAGCGACGATAAGATAAAAAAGAAAGACGGCGCGTTGAGTATTCCGCTAAAGCGAACGACGGATATCCTAGCATGGTTGGGAGCAAACCGTCGTGATGGACAAGTAATTTGCGGATTTTCCATGGAAACCAAGGATATGCTGGAAAATAGCCGTGACAAGTTGCTGAAGAAAAATGTGGATATGATTTGTGCTAATAACTTGAAGCAGGAAGGTGCGGGTTTTGGCGTGGATACCAATGTGATTACGATGATTACCAAGGGAGATACACAGGAACTTCCCTTGCAATCCAAACAAAGTGTTGCACACGCAATTTTGGATAAAGCAATATGCCTATGATTTTTTTAGTATCTTTGCCTTGAAAAGAGGTCTTGTATTGGCGGTGATAAACCAGTACAAGACCCTTTCTTTTTGAACATGATATTTCGGGGGCATTAGCCCCACAGAGCAGAGAGCATGGGGATGATTTGCTTTTTGCGCGACATGACTTTAGGTAGAAATGCCTCGTGCTCGCGCAGTTCCACATTGAACGCCTGACAGAAAGTGTCCTCTCCACCGACACACAGAATCTTGGAGCCTTCCAAAAGCACATCCGTCAGCATGAGAAGCATCATGCTGTAGTTGTGCTCCCGTCTGGTTTTTTCCATCAGTGCGAGGAACGCATCTTTGCGCGCCAGCTGACAACTGGAATCTACACAGGTAATCTGACTAACACCAAGATCGTGTCCAGCAATGTGGAACTCTTTAAAATCGGCAAATAGCAGGTCCTCCACGGGCTTGTCATCTAGTGCGGCGGCGGAGAAGATTTCCTGTCCAAGCTCCTCTAGTGAAATGTTGGCGATATATGCTAGACGCTCCGCCATTTGTCGGTCGCGCTGAGTACAGGTGGGGGATTTGAACAGGACGGTGTCAGAAATAATGGCCGCCGCCATCAGTCCTGCTAGTTTGGGGGAGGGCATCAGTCCGCGCTCCTGATACATACTAGCCACGATGGTACAGGTACTACCGACAGGCTCATTGCGGACATAGATTGGATTCTTGGTCTGGATATCCGCCAGTCGATGATGGTCGATAATGGCAAGAATCTCCGTTTGTACCAGACCAGAAACGGACTGTGAAACCTCGTTGTGGTCCACCAGAACCACCTTTTTACGACGAGGGCGAATCAGATGGTAGCGTGACAGCGTGCCCACAACGCGGTCGTCCTCATCCAAAATGGGGTAACTGCGGTAGCGACTCTGGAGCACTACTTCACGCACATCGTCAATATAATCGGTCAGATGAAAATATTGTAGCTTCTGGTTCTTTGCGATTCGGCTGACGGGGATTGCCTGGAAGATGCGTCGTACCGTGCGGTAGCTGTCGTAGGGCGTAGAGATAATGCAGGTGTTTCCAATGCTCCCACGCAGGTCCTCTGGCAGTTCTGCCTGACACAAAATCACACAGGAAATGCCATATTCCACTGCTGCGTACAACATCTCTGGCTGATGGCCACAGATTAGTACGGTGTCCTTCGTACGGAACGGCGGTTGGCTTGGATTTTGTGGCAGGGCGAGGATAACTTCACCGCTGATGGTGTTGATAAGGTCCTTTGTTTCGCAGAGAATCTGCCCCTCCAGAACGCTGAGAATATTGAATAGCGGGACCTCTCGTAAGGTCGGGTCAGCAATGGTGTGCATATCGTAGTCTGCGATATCGCCAGGGGTGAGCATACTACGCAGGTGTCCCTCGTCATCCGTGACAGGGATGGCGGTGATATGTCCATCTTTCTTCATCTCCGACCATGCGCGGTTGACTGTCACCGCTTCGTGTAGAATGGGGGGATTGTCATAGTCGAGGTCCTGTACCTGTGTCCGCATATTTTTGATGAGTTGTGGTGGCTCAAACCCAAAGCGTTTCAGAATCAGCTTGGTTTCATCGCTGAGATGTCCCAATCGCGCCGCAGTATATTCTCGGTCGCCCACGGCATTGCGTAGTGTGGCATAGGCCATCGCGGAAACCACACTGTCCGTATCGGGGTTTTTGTGTCCGATGACATAAATTTGCTCCATAAGGCAACACTCCCTTCCAAGTTAAGTATCCCAAGTGCAAGGTGTCAGCATACGCCATAGTATGCAATACCTTTCTTTATGTTTTACCAGTTTACCACGCAAAATGACTTCGCGCAACCCAAAATCTCGCTGATTCCTTTTGACTGTTTTATAGCTATCGCAAAAGAATGCTTGCAGTTGTAAATTCCTGTGACTATAATAAAAACATAGGAAAATACAATGGAAAGGATATAAAAATTATGAAAAAAATACTTTTCGTTTGCCACGGCAATATTTGTAGAAGTCCGATGGCTGAGTTTGTGATGAAACAATTGGTGGAGGAGGCGGGGCGCGCGGAAGAATTTCATATTGCCTCGGCGGCGACCAGTCGGGAGGAAATTGGAAATGGTGTGTATCCTCCTGTCCGTGCATTACTCCACGCACATGGGATTGACTGTGCTGGCAAAACGGCGCGCCAGTTGGAACGGCAGGACTACCAAATTTATGATTTGCTCATTGGCATGGACAGTGCGAATCTCCGCAACATGAATCGTATTTGCGGTGGCGACCCAGAGGGAAAAATTCATCTGCTCATGGACTATACAGGACATCGCGCCGATGTGGCCGACCCCTGGTATACGGGCGATTTTGAAGCCACATGGCGCGATGTGCAGGCTGGTTGCCGTGCGCTGTTAGTACAGCTATCAGTGAGAGAGTGGGAAAGTAATGGTGACTTGTAAGGTTTTTTCTTGATAGGTTGCCTCGATACTACCGCCCATGCGTTCGGTCAACATTTTAGCGATAGACAATCCGAGCCCTGTCGCTTTGCGACTGGTTTCCACGGTATAGAATCGGTCAAATAGCCGGCCAACGGTGACGGTGTCCAGACCTTGCGCTGTATTGGAAAAGGTGACACGACCATCGTTTTCCATGACAACGGAGAAGTCGCCATCGGAATATTTCAAGGCGTTGGTAATAATGTTGGAAAAAATACGGTTGACCGCATCGGCATCCAGTTCGCAGAAAACGGGTTCCTCTGGCAACTTGATTTCTGGCTGGATGTCATTTTCTTGCATAACCCCGTAGAAAGAGAGCAGACTTTCTTCCAAAGTCCACACAACATCAATGCGTGACCGTTTCAACTCCTGTGAGGATGTGGCGATACTATAGCGGAATAGTTCTTCTGTCAGATTTTTTAACACTTCGGTTCGATTCTGAATGTGCGAGAGATACCGCTGAACCGTTTCGCTCTTTTCCTCACGCTCTAATAAATCCAGATATCCGCTGATAGCCGTCAGCGGTGTGCGTAAATCGTGGGAAATATTCGTGACTGCCTCTTTTAGTTCTAAATCTCCCCGTTGGTAACGGTGTTGTTCCCTGCGGAGTACGCGAAGCTGTGTGTTGAGGTCCACTGCCAGTTTTCTCATATACGGGTCACTACTAGAAATATCAATCAAGGTATTGGTATCTGTTGTCAATCTATCTTGGAATGCTTCTGAGATTTCCTGTGCAGATTTGCGTAAGAAATAGACCTTTGTACACAGTACCAAGAGAATGAGAAGCAATATTCCGATGAGAACTAACAGCAGATGTTCCATAACAATGCTTTACCATCCGTTCCGTAAAGCCCCTGTCTTTAGACATGGGGATATAAGGCACACCTATATAAGGCACACCTAATTCCCTCGTAAAAGAGGGTAACAGGTTGCAATAGATAGCGAAAAATGCTATACTATACCCATAGAAAATCAAACAATATAAGAGATTGTGAGGTGAGAAAGTGGAATATTCTTATCAATTTCGGATATACCCGAACATAGAACAGCAGGAACAGATATCCCGAAATTTTGGATGTTGTCGGTATATATTTAACCACTTTCTCGCCCAGCGACAGGAACAATATCGGGAGAATGGAAAAGCACCGACCCGATTCCAACAGGACAAGCAACTCACTGCACTGAAACAGGAGTTTCCATGGTTGAAGGAAGCGGATTCCACCTCGTTGCAATCCGCATTGCAGGATTTAGATAGAGCGTATCAAAACTTCTTCCGACGGGTAAAGCGAGGCGAGAAATCTGGCTATCCTCGCTTTAAGAGTAAGCACAACCATCGGCAAAGCTACAGGAGCAAAAGTGTAGGAACAAACATCAAGGTATTGGACAACGCAGTACAGCTCCCGAAGTTGGGCAAGGTGAAGTGCCGTATCTCGAAAGCAGTCAAGGGTCGTATCCTGTCTGCTACCGTTTCCAGAAATCCGAGTGGGAAGTACTTTGTATC
>JAZOVU010000022.1:0-17620 GCA_045658885.1 Candidatus Pelethomonas sp.
AAATCAAAATCACAGGAACTCATGTCAAACTCGAAAAACTGACGGACAGTCGGAAAGCGAACCGTCAGAAACTAAACTGGGTCAGAATTGCCGAACATTGTCGAATACCAGTCGGTATGTCCTACTCCAATCCTCGTATAACCTTTGATGGTCTCCACTGGTGGTTGTCGGTCGGTGTGGAATATGCCGAACCGCAGGAGCTTCCAAGCGGTGAAGGTGTCGGTATTGACATCGGTATAAAGGATTTAGCCGTTTGTTCAGACGGTAATACCTACACGAACATCAATAAAACAAGAAAAATCAAGAGGCTTCGGAAACGCCAGCGCAGACAACAGCGCAAAGTTTCCAGAAAATATCTCAAAAACAAGAAAGGAGGAAGTTACTGTAAAACTTGCAACATCAGAAAAGCGGAACATCAGCTATTAAAGCTGAACCGACGACTAACGAACATCCGTCATACCTATCTGCATCAGGTCACAAGTGAAATCGTAAACAGAAAACCAATGTTTGTGGTGCTTGAAGATTTGAATGTCAGAGGTATGATGAAGAATCACCACTTAGCCAAAGCGGTGCAGGAGCAGGGTTTCCATGAATTTTATCGACAGATGGAATATAAATGCCGATGGAATAACATTTCGTTTATCACTGCCGACCGCTATTATCCGTCAAGCAAAATGTGTTGCATCTGCGGACACATCAAAAAGGATTTGAAGCTGTCGGAACGAACCTATGTTTGCCCGATTTGTGGAAATTCCATTGACCGAGATGTTCAGGCGAGTGTGAATCTGAAACGATACGGAGAATCTATTGCATAGCGAAAACAAGTGCAATAGATGTGTACCGATGCGTTAGTCGGGAATTTACGCCTTTGGAGTGTCACACAAACGCAAGTAGCTTCGGCAAAAACGGACACGAGGAAAAAGGAATGAAACGGAAAAGTTAGCTTTTTGATGGTGTTATAACTTTTTATAAGTTTTCAGTAACGGTATTTCCTATGACACCTATCACTGCCATTGTACTTGGCGCAGGTAGCCGTGGTAGCATCTACGCTGGCTACGCAAAAGACCATGCTGAGGAATTTTCCGTAGTTGCGATTGCCGACCCTCGCCGTGACCGTCTGGACGCACTGGCCGACACCGTTGGGGTCGATGCAGACCATCGCTTCGACAGTTGGCAGACCCTGCTCGCCCAGCCCCGTATGGCAGACATCGCCATCGTCTGCACACAGGACGACGACCATACCGCCCCTGCTATCAAGGCACTGGAACTGGGCTACCATGTTCTATTAGAGAAGCCCATGAGCAACAGCGAGGACGAATGCCGTGCTATCGAGGCGGCCGCCCGTCAGTACAACCGCCGTCTGTCCGTCTGCCATGTTCTGCGCTACACCCCCTTCTACATGACCCTCAAGGCACTGATTGACAGCGGTGAGATTGGCGAGGTCTGCGCTATCGACCAGATTGAGAATGTTGGCTACTGGCATCAGGCACACAGCTTTGTGCGTGGCAACTGGTGCAACAGCAAAGAGAGTAGTCCCATGATTCTCGCCAAGTCCTGCCACGACATGGACATCATCCTCTGGTTGGTCGGTCGTCGCTGTGAGCGCGTGTCCAGCTTCGGTTCTCTGCGACACTTCAACGCCGACAATATGCCAGAGGGCGCACCCGAGCGTTGCTTGGAGGGCTGTCCCCATGCCGAGGCTTGCCCCTACTACGCCCCCAAGATTTACATGGACATGACCAAGACGGGCTGGCCTGTGGACATCCTCTCCACCGATTTGAGCGAGGAAGGTCGCCGCAAGGCACTGATGGAAGGTCCCTATGGTCGCTGTGTCTACCGTTGCAACAACGATGTTGTCGACCGTCAGGTGGTCAACATGGAGTTCGAAGGCGGTGCAGTTGCTACCTTTACGATGATTGGTCTGTCCGCCGACTTCTCCCGTCAGCTCAAGATTTTCGGCACCAAGGGTCAGATTCAGGCCGACATGGGCACCAAGGAGATTGTTCTCCAGCGTTTCGGTGAGGAGAAGCGCACCATTCCCCTCGACATGGGCGGCAACTTCAGCGGCCATGGCGGTGGCGACTACGGCTTGATGGGCGACTTCCTCTCCGTCCTGCGTGACGGTGGCGAGAGCCGTACCAGTGCTGCGGTTTCTCTCCAGAGCCATCTCATGTGCTTTGCCGCAGAACGCTCCCGTGTGGAACACCGTGTCATCGAGCTGAACTAATCTACTACAGGACAAACGCATACAAAACAAGGGAGCATTGCTGTTTTGGCAACGCTCCCTTTCCTTATGGCATTATTTAATGGTAATCAGTTCATACGCCTGCTGACCAATGCCCAACTTCTCGCCATGCTCCACGCAGGCGCGCCAATTGGTATTGGGGTGGGTCATATGGAAGTGGTCGCCGTGGTCGTGGCCATGTTCATGGATGTTATCATCCAGCCAGCTACCGGGCAGGACAGGCATCTGATTGACCGCATCGGCGCAAGCGGTATCGAGGGCAACGGGGTCAAAGGATGCAAACATACCCACATCAGGGACGATAGGCATATCGTTTTCCGCGTGGCAATCGCAGTTCGGGGAGATATCCATGACCAAATTGATATGGAAGTTGGGTCTACCGTCGATGACCGCCTTGGTGTACTCGGCAATTTTGTAGTTCAGCACCTCTGCGTGTTCATCATTTGCAGACACGACAGCATCCTTGGGACACTCACCGATGCAACGGCCACAGCCGACGCACTTGTTATGGTCGATAGTATACTTGCCATCCTCGCCCTTGATGGGTGCGCCGTGGGCACAGATTCTGTCACAGCAACCACAGCCGACACAACGCTTCTCGCGAATATTAGGCTTACCAGCGGAGTGCATCTCCATCTTACCGGCACGGGAACCACAGCCCATACCGAGGTTCTTCAGCGCACCGCCAAAACCAGCCTCCTCGTGACCCTTAAAGTGGTTCAAGGAGATGATAATATCGGCATCCATGACAGCGCGACCGATTTTGGCCTCCTTGACATACTCACCGCCCACGACAGGGACATACACCTCGTCGGTGCCTTTCAGACCATCGGCAATCAGGACATGGCAACCGACGGTAAAGGGGTTATATCCGTTGGTATACGCACTGTCGAGGTGGTCGAGTGC
The DNA here is from genome assembly GCA_045658885.1 of Candidatus Pelethomonas sp. Taxonomy (GTDB): domain Bacteria; phylum Bacillota; class Clostridia; order Oscillospirales; family Oscillospiraceae; genus Pelethomonas. The sequence continues at coordinate 3,152 of JAZOVU010000022.1, forward strand.
GTTCTTACGACCGCCGACATACAGGGTATTGCAGTCGGTCAGGTAGGGCTTACCGCCACGCGCCTTGACATAGTCAACGACGACCTTAGCATAGTTGGGGCGCAGGTAGGCGAGGTTACCGGGTTCACCGAAGTGGATTTTGATGGCGACATACTTCCCCTCGAAGTCGATAGTCCCCATTCCAGCCTTGTCAATCAGACGCTCCAGCTTTTGCAGGAGGTTGTCACCGGACTTCGCGCGCAGGTTGGTAAAATACACAGTAGATGCAGGCATACTTTTGTTTCTCCTTTATTTTTATTCTTTGGGAGCTATTATAGCGTATGATTGAAAAAAACACAAGCCATGAATTATGTGCGGATTTTGTTGCCTAATTGCGAGGCATGGTATATACTGGGGGATATTGTCCGAACTTGTCGGAACAACAACGAATCGAGGTTATCCTATGTATCCCGTATTATATGGAAAAGAGCATATCACCTATCTTGTGGTCTGCCTGTTTCTGTCCCTCGCCGTCTGTATCGGCTCCACGAAATATGCCAAAACCGAAGTGGCGCAAAATCGCATTATGAAAATTGCCGGTTTGCTTCTCTTTCTGACGATTTTCTGCAATCGACTTGTATTAGTTTTTGTGGAAGAAACAACGGACTGGCTCAAACTCATCCCCGACAGTTTTTGCAGTGCCTCCAGCTATTTTCTCTCCCTCTCCCTGCTCTTTGGAAGGCGAGATAATCCTATTTTGCATTTTGTCTGGTTGCCTGCCCTCGCTGGCGGTCTGGTTGCGACTTTCTACCCCGATTTCCTTGCTGACTATCCATCTTTTCTGCACCCCTCGACTTTTTTAGGACTGCTCCACCACACGATGTCCGCCGTTATTGTCATTCTGTTGTTTCTGTTCCGCTACTTCACTATTACTTATAAAAAATGGTACTACATGGTCGGGGGTGTGGTTTTCGACTTGCTGTTGGGTACTTTTTTGGTGGTGGTCTGCGACTATGCCAACCCTTTTTATATGTGCGCCCCTGCCCTACCCAACACGATTTTCACCGTCTGGGTCATTTCCCCGATTTACTTTGCGGTCTACGCACTCATTCTCTGGGCTGTGGAACACCTCCGCAAACGCACAAAACTCCCTATATAGACCAACATTCTTGCCTCGCAAGACAAGAAAAAACGCCACCCGATTGGGTGGCGTTTTGTATTACCTATTACTCGGTCACATAGGGCAGCAGAGCAATCTGACGAGCGCGCTTGATGGCCTCAGTCAGCTGACGCTGATGCATTGCGCAGGTACCGGTAGTACGACGGGGCAGAATCTTGCTGCGCTCGGAAATGAAGCGACGCAGCTTTGCGCTATCCTTATAATCGATAGACTCGCACTTGTCCACGCAGAACTGGCACACCTTCTTGCGCTTGCGGGGAGCTGCGGGACGAGCAGGTCTATTCTCGCGTTCCATAGCCATGGTAGGTTCCTCCTTATCAAATAATCGGCATCAAGGCCGCAAAAAATAGTAAGCGACTGAAATCAGAAAGGCAAATCGCCGTCATCGTCGGCAATTTCAGCGAAGCCAGAGCTTTCGCCTGCACCGTAGCCACTGCCGTAGGCAGAGGGCGTGCCGTAAGCAGGAGCCGCATTCGCGCCATACCCAGCATTACCGCCGTAAGCGGGAACACCGTAGGCAGGTGCGCCATAGCTGGCATCTCCTGCGCCATCGCGCTTGGAATCACCGAAGTAGACATTTTCAGCCACAACTTCAGCGGTACGGCGGTTATTGCCGTCCTTGTCCTTCCACTCGCGAATCTGAAGACGACCCTCGGCAACAGCCATACGGCCCTTTGCAAAGTACTTGCAGACGAACTCTGCGGTCTGTCTCCATGCGACAACATCAATGAAATCAGTGCTCTTTTCGCCGGACTCACGGCTCTTAAAGTCGCGGTCAACAGCGAGGGTAAAGGAAGTCACGCTCGTGCCGGACTGCGTGGTACGCAGTTCGGGGTCACGCACAAGACGACCCATAATAATAATGCGGTTAAGCATTTAGCTTCTCCTCCTTATTCGCCCTTGCAGACGATCATGGAGCGCAGGATGCCGGTAGTGATGCCCAGCACGCGGTCCAGCTCCTTGGGGAAAGCGGGCTCGCTGGTGAAGGACATGAGGACATAGTGACCCTCGGTCTTGTAGTCGATAGCGTAAGCCAGCTTGCGCTTGCCCCACTCCTCAACCTCGACATTAGAGCCGTTCTCCTCAGCGAGGGTCTTGAACTTAGCCACAGTAGCGGCGATAGCCTCCTCACCCAGAGCAGGGTCGAGGATGTAGACGACCTCATAGTTAGCGGAAATCTTAGCCATGGTTGCACCTCCTTTTGGACTGATGGCCCCCATTCTATGATGGGAGCAAGGATTTGCTTGCATACCGCAAGCCTCTCCATTATATCTAACCTATACAAAAAGTCAAGCTATTTTTTCACAAAAAGCCTAATTTTCTTTGTATTTTCTCTACGCCTGCCAACAGGAGCAACCCCAGACCGTAGCACGCCAACACCTGTCCCAGTCCGATGGTCAATGCGTGGTACGCAAACAGGCCGAAGAACGCGCCACCCAGTCCCACCTCTTGAAACGCAATCAGCGCGCCGATAATGACTGCATTACACAGCACAGGTGGCAGAGGGGCGAGCCACTTTTTTTTACACCGTGCCGTCAGCACAGCCGCCAACAAGGTCGCCAATGGTCCAAAAATCATGTCAAGCAAGCCGTAGGGACTGAGAATATTGGTTATCAAGCAACCAACAAACAATCCCCAAGTCGTAACAGGATGCAGAAACGGTAGTACCGTTAGTGCTTCGCTCAATCGGCACTGTATCACGCCGAAAGTCAGGTTAAAGGTGTTGCCAAAATAGCCAAGCACAACATACATGGCACCGACAATGGCGGCGAGGGTGAGGTCACGGGTAGAGAATTTTTTCATGTTCAATTTTCCTCCATTTTTTGTTTAGAGAACAGCCGATTTTTGCATTGGCTGAACGAACGCAGAATCTTTCTGCGCTTGGACAGGGTTTGGAAACCTGTCGTTGAGAGTATACCACGATTCCTCCCCCTTTGTAAACACCTTTCTCGTTACAAAATAGCACAGGACGCGCTACCATTCGCAACGCGTCCTGCTCTGTGATACAAACCTTATTTAGAACTCGTAGAAGGTAAAAGCATCCAAAATTTCTTTCATCAGTGTGCCGCCTTCATCGGGATTTTCCATGCAGAGGATGCAAACCTCATAGCGCACGCCCTGTACATAAAAATGTACCGTGTACTGGGTATTGGGCGCATTTTCACAATTTTCAGGAACATCACAGCGAATAATGGTGACTTCTTCCCCAGTGGCGGTCACATACACTTCTTCGCTGAACTGTGTCCCATCCGCAAACACATAGGCTGTTCCATTGCTGTCCTCCAGGGGATACCCCAGTACCTCCGTTGTGACGACAATCTCCCATGCACCGTTATCCAGTCCACAGAAGCGCAGTAAGTCAACACGGCTCGTACCCTCTGTATCGCTTGTGCAATGTAACACCGCACCCACCACTTCGTTGTGGTATGCCAGCGGATTGCCCTCCGCATCGTACACAGTTTCCACCCGATTTTCTGCCTGTGCCCTCTGCTCCAGCGCATCCAACACTGTGTTCTCATACAGTGCCAGTCCCATAAAATTCTCCAGTTCATTCACAGAACTGAAGCGAACACTTTCCACCGTCCCCGATGCTTCGCTCTGGCGGAGCAATTTCTGCACCTCCGCAGACATATTCTCCAGCGGTACTGCACCGCCCTCCCATGGAATCACATAGCCAGAATATACATCCTCATCACCAGGAACAATACGATACATACGGTCGAGCTTCTGCATCATCTTCGCAAATCCCGTACCAGAGAAATACTCCTGCACATTCGCGCCTTTCATCAGCTCCCCTGCCGCCATTGCCATGCCGAGTAGTGCCACACACAGACACGCGGCAACCAGTCCTGTGCGAACAGGGTACGGCAGTCGCTTTTTAGGGGTCTGCGATGCCTGTTCTACCAGTGCGGAATCCAGTCCATTCAGAACCTCATGCGTAAAATCGAGAGTATTCATAATAGTTCCTCCCTATCAAGATATTTTTTCAGTTGATTACGCAAGCGAAACAGTACACTTTTCGTCTTGCTCACCGACCACCCCATGTGGGATGCCACGACTTCCACCGTTTCTGCGTACCAGTATCGGCGCACGAACGCTGTACGGACATCCGCTTTCTGTTTCCACAAAAAATCCGAAACCGCTTTACTCAGGTCACGCGCCGCCACCTCCGTATACGAATCCCCAGCACATGGCAGATATGCCGCCAGTTCCAATACGGCTTCGTCCGCCTCAGATGGTCTGCGGTCATTTTTCTTGCCGATGGCAAGTGCTTGATGGCGCACAACCGCCCCTAGCCAGCCTTTGAAATACGCGGGACGGGTGGGTGGAATCGACTGCCAAACTATCATGTAACAGTCGCTCAGACATTCCTCCACGTCGCGCGCATCTGTCAAAAATTTTTGTGCTATGGCTGTACAATAGGAACCGTACTGCATCTGCAATGCAAAAACTGCCTCCTCCGACCGTTCCAAGAACAGTTCTAAAATTTGTTCATCCGTTATACCATCACCTCCCGTGAGAACCGGTTCACCTATAAAGAGAATAAAATCGGGTGTATGGTTGCATAGGATAGCAACAAATTTTATCAAAATGATGGCATAAAAAAACAGGGAGTGCCGAAGCACTCCCCGTTGCGATACATCATATCATTGTCTGATTACACGCTCAGATACACGACCAACAGAACAGCGGCAAGCAAGAGATAGAATCCACCAGAGAGCAACAAATGGCTCGTCGGCTTGGGTTCTTGCTCCTGTTTTTTCGCGCAGTAGTCGTAGTAGCTCTCACGCTCATCGCCCGACCACGGATTTTTTCCGAAGATAGGCAAAATGAGATTCAGACCAAACCGTGCGCCGTAACCGAACAGGTTCAGGGCACCTTGATTGGCACAGTGGAGAATCACGCCCAGTCCACCCAACAGCATCCCCGCGGCAAAACAGCCGTCGCACAGGCGATGCACGATGGAGTGGTCGCGGTCAGCGGTACTGAAGAAGACGAATATGACAATCAACAGTCCCGAAACCACTGACAGAGCGAGCTCTTTGCGCTTATTAGACATTACTTAAGTTCCTTCAGATACTGCTTGTACTCGGCCTCGTTACACATGACGAAGTGACCGGGCTTCACCTCACGGAAAGTGGGCTGGTCCTTGGTATAGTCATGGGCAGCAAGGGGATTGTAAGCAATTCTCTGTCTCTGCTTTTCGTAGATGGGGTCAGGCAGAGGAATTGCAGACAGCAGACTCTTGGTGTAGGGATGCAGGGGGTTCAGGAACAGCTCGTCGGAGTCAGCCAGCTCGACCATCTTACCAAAGTACATAACACCGATACGGTCGGAGAAGTACTTAACAACAGACAGGTCGTGTGCAACGAACAGAATGGTCAGACCGAGGTTCTGACGCAGCTCGTTGAGCAGGTTGATAACCTGTGCCTGAACGGAAACATCCAGTGCGGAAACAGGCTCGTCAGCGATAATCATATCGGGGTTCATAATAACGGCACGAGCGATACCGATTCTCTGACGCTGACCACCGGAGAACTCGTGGGGGTAACGGGAAGCGTGCTCACGCACCAGACCGACCACCTCGAGCATCTTGAAGACCTTCTCATCGATGACCTTCTCATTGCGCTCACCCTGAATACGCAGACCCTCTGCGATAATCTCGCGGACGGTCATACGGGGGTCGAGAGAAGCGATGGGGTCCTGGAAAATCATCTGAATCTGGGTGACGAGCTTGGTACTCTTAGCCTTACGCATCTCGTCCTTGTACTCCTTCTGGAGCGCAGCCTTCTGGCTTTCGGGGGCTCTGGCAATCAGAGCCTCGTACTTTGCTTTGCAGGCAGCCATCTGGTTCTGTGCATAGACCTTATCGCAGTTCTTCATATCGAAGTCAGCCTGCTTCATCAGGGCCTTCTGCTCTGCAACGATAGCATTGCACTCAGCGGAGGTAATCTTGCCGGCCTTGGCATCTTCCTTAGCCTTAGCAATGGTCTCCTTGTAGGTCTTCAGACCAGCAGCGATTCTGGTACCCTTGAAGATAACATTACCGCCAGTGATATTGTACAGCTTGATGATGGAACGACCAGTCGTGGTCTTACCGCAGCCGGACTCACCAACCAGACCGAAAACTTCGCCCTTCTTGACCTCGAAGCTGACATTATCGACAGCCTTGGTGGGGCCAAAGTATTGGCACAGATTTTCGACCTTCAGCAAGACATCATTCTTATTGGACATGGTCGTCACCTCTCTTTGCCTTCATTCTGGCAATACGGTCCACGATGATCTTGGGGGGATTAACCTTGGGAGCATCGGGGTGCAGCAGCCAGGTAGCTGCATAATGGGTATCAGTGATTTTGAACATGGGGGGCTGCTTCTCGAAGTCAATCTGCATAGCATACTTGTTACGAGCAGCGAACGCATCACCCACAGGGGGATAAATCATGTTGGGAGGTGTACCGGGGATAGCTTCGAGCTTCTCATCGGTATCCAGGTCGGGCATGGAGCTGAGCAGAGCCCAAGTGTAGGGGTGAGCAGCACCATAGAAGATTTCCTCAGCGGAGCCGTACTCAACAATCTTACCAGCGTACATAACGGCGACACGGTCTGCCATGTTAGCGACAACGCCCAGGTCGTGGGTGATGAAGATAACGGACAGCTGACGCTCTCTCTTGAGCTTGTTAATCAGCTCCAGAATCTGAGACTGGATGGTAACATCCAGAGCCGTGGTAGGCTCGTCACAGATGAGGATGTCGGGGTTAGCGGCCAGAGCGATTGCGATAACGATTCTCTGACGCATACCGCCGGAGAACTCGAAGGGGTACTGGTTATAACGGCGGTGAGGCTCAGCGATACCGACTTCTTCCATCAGCTTGATGGCGCGGTCCTTAGCGATACGCTTAGTGACCTTGTTGACGATACCAGAAGCGTTGCTCTTGAGGTAATCAATAGCAGCGTAGGTCTCAGCATTGAAGTCACGGTTGTTACGCTTGGTCAGCTCTTCCTCATAGTGGGCAATCAGACGGTTAATAATTCTAGCAATGTTGGACTTAACCAGCTCCTGGTCCACGAGGGAAGCGGCAGCGACCTGCCAATCGGGGGTCTTACCCTTGGCAACAATACGGTCGTACTTGCGCTGGTCCTTATCGTGAATCTTCTGTGCCTTGACATTACCCTTAATTGCACCGAAGTAAGTATGCAGCTCACTCTTCAGAGCAGGAACAAAGGTGTAGATAGCACTATCCTTGTTGATAGCGAGGGGGTCGATGGTAGCCTTGACCGTAGCTTCCAAGGACTTCAGGAGGTCAAAGCTCTCCTTCTTGTCCAAGGTATTCTTAGCATAGACAGGCAGAGCTGCCTTCAGCGCAGTGATGGCCTTACCCATGTTCTCATACACACGGGCAGCGGTGAAACGCTTTGCCTTCTCGGTAGCCACGACGAATTCCTTCAGGAAGTTGTCAGAGACATACTTCTGGATGTATGCGTTCATCTGCTCGAACTGCTTCAGCTCGTTGGCAGACTTGTCAACAGGGATTTCCTTGCCACCACCGAAGGTGTTGTAGTAACCCAGTGCGAAGAAGTCGGGTGCAGGCATATCGACAACGGCGGCGAGAATGTCACGAATCTCGTACAAATCCTTCAGGATAGCGGAGTAGTTGTTATCATTCTTACCGGGCAGCTTGCCACGCAGACCCTTAGCCAGCTCAGTCAGACGGGTAGCCTTCTTACTGACGACATACTCGTGGACGGAAGCCTTAGCGCGGTTTGCGATATCGTTGACGCGGTTGACAGCATCCTTAACGGACTTCTTCTCCATCTCGAAGGCGATACCCTTGATATCAGTCAGAGCCTCAACAGCGGACTCATGGGCGATATTGTAGGCAGCTTCGAGTTCGGTGTGCTTCATCTCAAACTGGTTGAGCTTGTTGCACAGCTCGTTCAAGCTCTTACTGGGAGCCTGTCCATTGGCCTCAGCCATAGCGACATTCAGACGCTCCAAGTAGCTCTGGAAGTTGGCCTTGGACTCCTTCTGACGGGCCTTGCCCTTCAGAATCATAGCCTCGGTCAACTGCTTACCGATTTTGACGATGGGGTTCAGGGAGGACATGGGGTCCTGGAAAATCATGGCAATCTTGTCGCCACGGATTTTGTGGAACGCTTCCTCGTCGATTTTCAGAAGGTCCTGACCATCGTAGATAATTTCACCGGACTCGGTGATAGCGTTGGCGGCCTGGATACCCAGGATAGCCTTGGAAGTAACAGACTTACCGGAACCAGACTCACCGACGACGGCGAGGGTTTCGCCCTTTGCCAGGTCGAAGCTGATATTGCGGACAGCCTGCACCTTACCGTTGCTGGTGCGGAAAGAGATTTTAAGGTCTCTGACGGACAGTTTTGTTTCCATAATTAGTCATCCGCTCCTCTCGTAGACGGGTTGAATGCATCGCGCAGACCGTTACCAAACAGGTTAAAGGAAATCATCAGCAGAGCGAAGAACAGGGAGGGCCAGAACATACCGTGGGGGGCAGTGGTCATGCTAGCCTGACCGGTGGACAGCAGAGTACCGATAGTAGCACCTGCATAGGTGGTCAGGTCGACGATGCCGAGGTAGGTCATGGAGGTCTCGGAGCTGATGGCACTGGGGATAATCAGTGCGCAGCTGGTAACGATAGTACCCAGCGCGTTGGGGAAGATGTGCTTAAACATCAGGCGGAAGTCGCCGGCACCCAGCGTACGGGCAGCCATAACGAATTCGAGGCTCTTGAAGCGGTAGAACTGCTTACGAACCAGAGCAGCCATACCAATCCAACCGGTCAACACGAAGGCGAACAGGAAGGAGGGCAGAACACCGACCTTCTGTGCCAAGTGCAACTGGAACAGGGTGGTAACGACGATGAAGGGAACACCACTCAGAATATCAACGATACGGTCGAGCAGCATATCGACCCAGCCACCGTAGTAACCCTGAATAGCACCGTAAACGGCACCCAGGAACATGTTGATGGAGGAAACCAGAACAGCGAAAATCAGAGAGAAACGAGCACCGATACCGATGGCGCAGAACAGGTCCTGACCCATGGAGTTGGTACCCATCAGGTACATAGGCTCGGTACCGTTGTTGTACTGATACAGGTTGTAGTAGCAGATACGAGCGTGGACAGCACCGGACTTCTCCTTGGAGTAAGCGTAGCTACCATCATCGCCCTCAATACGCTGAGAGTAATAGGGAGTAGCTTCGGTTTCCTTGTTGGTGGAGTAGTTGGGGATGAAGTTGCCATCCTTATCGAGGATAGCGGAACCCTTGTTATCGCACTGATACCAGAGGTTAGCGGCAACATTGGTGTTGACACCTTCCATAGTGGGCACTTCAACATAGGGGTAGATGACCTGAATACCGGTCTCGTTCTGCCAATCCTGGAGAGCATTAAATGCCTCAATAGTCATGGTACGATACACGATACCAGTCTCATAGTAGCGGTTGGTTTCGATGGTGTAGCTCTTACGCTCAACCATCTGACCACGGACCTTGACCAGCTCGGTAGTCTCACCGACAATCTTAATGAGGGGAGCGTAACCGGTCTCCTCACCGATACCGCGCCAGTAGTTCATGGAAGTTTCATTCTGGCTGCCGTGGGTACGGGCACCGTCGAGGATGCCGATACCCAAGTCAGACACCCAGCGCACATAGGCGGGCGCACTGACATAGACATTGTCCTTATCATCCGCGCTATAGGGGGAGATGACAGGAGCGAAGATAGCATACAGCAACAGGAACAGAAGAATCCAAGCTGCCACAACGGAGGACTTATTCTTGGAGAAGCGCAGCATTGCATCTGCGAAGTAACCCCTAGCCTTCGTCTCCAGCTTCTTATCGCTCAGGCGAGCATCGAGCTGGACGAACGCAAACTTTTCCTGGGGAATCTTTTCAATGTTGTTGTTCATAGTATTCATCATTTCTTAGACCCCATTCTGATACGAGGATCGATAAAGCCGTAGCTGACATCGACCACGAGTGCACCTGCCAGACCGATGATGGTATAGAAGCAGGTCGTAAGGATAAAGACATTGTAGTCCAGACCATTGATAGCATTCAGCGTCAGGCCACCGACACCGGGGACACCGAAAATCTTCTCAATAATCAGGGAACCGCCCAGAATACCGATAAAGCTACCGAAGATGCTGGGCAGAACGACGACCATGCAGTTCTTCATAGCGTGACGGATGGTAGCCTGAGCCTTGGTCAGACCCTTGGTACGAGCCAGCAGCATGAAGTCGTTGGTCAGAACTTCCGTCAGCTCAGCACGGGTAGTACGGGTAAAACCAGCGATAGTACCGAAGCTGAGGGACAGAACTGCGGGAATCATGGAAACGAACATCTCCCAGCTGAACCAGTCCGTACCGGACTTCATCAGGAAGGGGAAGATGGCGAGCTTATAGCTCAGGAAGTACTGGACAAGGAATGCGTAAACGAAGGAAGGAACAGAGATACAGACCATGGTTGCGGTGGAGATGATATAGTCGGTTCTGGTGTTCTTCTTCAGAGCTGCCCAAATACCCAGTGCGATACCGATAGGAATAGAGAAAATAATGGAGTAGAGGTTGACGAGCATGGAAGCAGGGAGCTTCTCAAAGAAGACATCTGCGACCTCACGGCCGTAGTACAGCTTCTCGCTGACACCCCAGTTAAACTCGGTGACAATGTTTCTCAGGAAAATGCCGAACTGAACCAGATATGGTTCATTGTAACCCATTGCTTCGCGTCTGGCCTCGACGACCATGGTTTCGGAACGCATGGGGTCAAGGGGCAGAGGGGGGAGCATACGGATCAGAACAAAGCACATGAAAGTAATGGCCAAAAAGACCAAAATCATGTATGCAATTCTTTGCAGTGTATACTTAAACATAATTTTTCTCCTGTGAGGCAAATTCTCTCACGCATCTAAGGAATGGACTTGACCCTTCCGGCGGATGATGATACCCAAAACTCTCCGATAAGTGCATCGGAGAGCAAACTGTCGTTGCAATATCTCTTCACCGAAACGGTTAAGACCGTTCCCGAGATGTTCAACGGCACTGATTACTACTGTGAGGAAGATAAGATACGCTGTAGCGGGGGGGATTCCCCCCCGCTACAGGTGCGCTTAGCGGATGTTACAGACAGATAAATTCAGAGTATCTGAATTAGTAGGTCAGCTCGCCGCCGCACTCAGCAACATATGCTGCCCACTCAGCGTCGTTGTAGTTATAGCGCAGGTAAGCAACGCCACCGCGGCCCATAACAGGATTGTACTCCTCAACGACATAGTAAGCCTTCTGGGTCAGCAGAGCCATGGAACCGTCCTCGATGAAGGGCAGGTAGTTGTACTCGAGCAGGATGGTCTTCTCCAGACCAGCCAGAATCTCAACACGGATGTCGTTGGAGATCATACCGTCACCGAAGTTGTACTCCTTGCCGTTCTTCTCGATGATAGCACCGTTCAGAGCCAGAGTCCACTCGTTCAGGTCCATGGTGACGCTCTCACCGTTGATGTTCAGGGTCATGTCAACGCTGGTAGCATCGAACCACTGTGCATCGTACTGGTAAGCGGGGTTGGTGTAAACTTCGATCAGACCAAAGGGATCCATTGCGGAACCGGTCCAACCGCCCAAGCAGGTATCGCACAGACCGGACTTAACATTGTCGGACCAAGCGTTACCCAGAGGAGCGGAAGCGATGAACTTAATCTTGCCCTCGAAGGGAGTGCCAGCAGTAACCTCGTTGGCCTTATCGGTCAGGTACTCGAGGTTCTGGGTCAGCTTCTCGGAAACGGAAGAAGCGGAGTAGGTCAGCTGGATGGTCTGGTCGCAGATGCCGTCGCCGTTAGCGTCGGTGATGTAACCAGCAGCCATAGCTTCCTCGTAAGCCTTGTTGTACCACTCCTTAGCGGCAACGGGGTCGTAACCGGTGATGGAGTCAACAGCCTCATCCAGAGAAGCGAACTTGGAAACATCAACGCCGTAAACTTCGCACAGAACCTTCTTAGCAGCCTCGCTGTCGCGGTACTTAGCACCGGTCTCGGGGTCGGAGATGTAAGCGTGACCAATCAGACCGAATGCACCGGAGTCAGCGGGAGAACGGTTCTCGCAGTACAGGTCCTTATCATAGGTCAGACCCATAGCGCGGTGGAAGGAAATCAGGGTCAGAGTCTCCAGGTCGAAAGCAGCCTTGTCGAAGTCGGCGGCAGCCTCACGCTCCTGGATGGCCTTCATGTTACCGTTCAGCAGCAGGAAGAAGGTAGCCTGACCGGGGGTGAAGTGGCAGAACTCGGAGTTACGATAAGTATCGAAGTCCTCGGGCTGCAGACCGTAGGTCATCAGCTCGCCCTTCAGGAACATCATCTTGGCGGTAGCAACCTCAGCAACGACCTGGGTGTCAATCTCGGTGGTCATGTACATGGGGTAGGTCAGACCGTCAATGGGGTCGACATAGACATGCTTGCCGTCGGTGTAACCGTACCAGTTCTCGTTCTTGACGAAGTGCATACCCTTATCGGTCTGGTAGTTGCTCATCTTGTAGGGACCGTAAGAGCAGGTGGTCTCAACACTGGTGTTGTAGGTGGAGGTCCAGACGGAACCGGAAGCAGTGACTTCCTCACGCAGGCAGGAGTCATACAGGTCAGTCTTAACCAGCCAGTTACCAGTCAGGTTGTACAGCAGGTTGAAGCCAGCCAGGGACTTGTCGAGAACCAGGGTCAGCTGATAGTCACCGGACTTGTACAGACCGACGGTGTCATAGCTGACATTCTCGGGATAGGTCCAAGTGACATACACTTCTTCGTAGGACCAAGCATCAGCGGTAGCTGCATCAGCACCGTTCATGCTCTGTGCGCTCTCAACGAAGAAGGGCATAAACTCAGCGATGGTCTTGCCAGTAGCAACGACCTTATCCTCAGCTGCCCCCCACTCGCCAGTAGCGAAGTCGTAAGCAGCACCGAAGGAGTAGCTCCAGTTGATGTATGCCTCAGCGTCGCCGTAGGCGGCCAGGAAAGCATCCATGTCAGCCAGCTTATCCTTGCCCATAGCGGAAGCGACAGTAACCTGGCTTGCGATACCGGAGTTAGCGTACATCTCAGCACCAGCGATGCAGAAGTTACCCTCGTAGTAACCACCAGCGCGGTAGTTCTGCAGCTTGGGATCGAGCAGACGCTTCATGGACTCGACATAGTCGTCAGCAGTAATCTTGGTGCCGTCCTCGAAGGTAGCATTGGGGTTCAGGTCAATGGTGTAAGCGTAACCGGAGGTAGCGGACTCAGGGATGTTGAACTTGCCCTCAGCCTTGACCTGCTCGGTGACATCCACAGGCAGAGAAGCTGCCATTTCGGGAACAATCACATAGCCCTCATAGGGGTTACGGCCTTCAACGGGGTTGTTAGCATCGTTGAAGATGAAGTTGTACAGACCAGAGGTCAGGTATTCGATAGGATAGGACTGGTCGCTGGTCTCATAGGTGTGGGGGTTCCAGTTTGCGGACAGGGTGGAAACCCAGTCCAGATAGGTGTAGTTGCCCTCGAAAGCGACGATATCGCTCTCAGGAGTCTGGTCGTCAGACTGACCGTTGTTGTTGTCCTTGTTGTTGTTAGTCTGGGACTGGTTGTTGCTGCCGCCATTACCATTGTTCTTGTTGCCATTGTTGCTGTTGTTACCACAGGCAACCAGAGCGAAGGTCATGGACATAGCCAGCACAAGTGCAAGAAGCTTTTTCATGTTTTCCTCCTTAATGTTTCGACTGTTGCCAGTCAAATTATGATATTTGACTGGTAGCCAGCCAAATGATTAACAAATGTGAAACGGCAATTTCACAATTTATTAACAAAAATAGTATACACTCTAACAGCGTAAATTTCAAGTAAAAGTTCTAAAAAAATCGCTAAGTTGTCGAAAAAAGCGATTTGTCGGGGCAGTTATTTTTGGAAAGGAAAAATTTTCTGTACAAGTTGCTAGAAATAAAAGTGTCATTTACTGCAAAACGACGAATGTTTTTGCCATCTTTTGTGCAGATTGGTTATTTAAAGAGCAAAAGGTGGCACCTTTCCCCTATTGATATATACGAATTGCCTACCCTGTTCCATTCCACTTCCTAGTTCCTGTCCAAAAATTTCTTGTCCAGGAACCCTCTCCCCTCCCCTATTGCGGATTGACACTCCCCATGCCTAAAGGCAGGGGATTCTCGGTTCGTTGACCGTAGCCTGCACTTGCGAGGTCTTACATGGTCTCCCCGAGCGTATCGGTTCGGGTGTGTCCCACCCTACCATATTATTCTAGCTACGCTAACA
>JAZOVU010000023.1:0-17002 GCA_045658885.1 Candidatus Pelethomonas sp.
TTTGGCGGTTTGTTCAGACGGTAATACCTACACGAACATCAATAAAACAAGAAAAATCAAGAGGCTTCGGAAACGCCAGCGCAGACAACAGCGCAAAGTTTCAAGAAAATATTGCAAAAATAAGAAAGGAGGAAGTTACTGTAAAACTTGCAACATCAGAAAAGCGGAACATCAGCTGTTAAAGCTAAACCGACGACTGACGAATATCCGTCATACCTATCTGCATCAGGTCACAAGTGAAATCACTAACAGAAAACCAATGTTTGTGGTGCTTGAAGATTTGAATGTCAGAGGTATGATGAAGAATCACCACTTAGCCAAAGCGGTACAGGAGCAGGGATTCCATGAATTTTATCGACAGATGGAGTACAAATGCCGATGGAATAACATTGCGTTTATTACTGCCGACCGCTACTATCCGTCAAGCAAGATGTGTTGCATCTGCGGACACATCAAGAAGGATTTGAAGCTGTCGGAACGAACCTATGTTTGTCCGATTTGTGGAAATTCCATTGACCGAGATGTGCAGGCGAGTGTGAATCTGAAACGATACGGAGAATCTATTGCATAGCGAAAATAAATGCAGTAGTAGATGTGTACCGATGCGTTAGTCGGGAATTTATGCCTTTGGAGTGTCATACAAACGCAAGTAGCTTCGGCAAAAGCGGACACGGTGAAGAAGGAATGAAACGGAAAAGTTAGCTTTTTTATGAGGTTTATAACTTTTTGTAAGTTTTCGGTAACGGATATTTCATGTTTCAATCTGATGCACTTGCCCCTAAGTTTGCACGCTCCCCGCTGACCAATGTGATTTGCCAGCTCCGTTTTTCTCCCATTCTCTCCATCGACGCGAAAGAGCCCGTCGCTTTTCAGGAGAAAATTCGTGAGCACTTCCCTCTGTACACCGTACGCAAGGAACAGGTTCCCCCTCGCATGGTGAATGTCGGCCCTCAGGTCAAGATGGAGCCGAATCCCCCCATGAACAACTACTGCTTTGCCTCCGCAGATGGCAAATGCCAGTTGAGCTTGACGAAGAACTATATTGCGTTCACCACTTCCGCCTATACTGGTTGGGAAGATTTCGCTAAGATGTTTGACTTGGCACTGGCTGAGTTTATCCGCATCTATCGCCCTGCGTTCTTTGAGTATATCGGGTTGCGTTACCTCAACGCATTTTCCCGTACCGCACTGGGTCTGGAAGATACCCCTTGGCGCGACCTGTTCGAGCCTGCTTACCTCGGACCCCTGCTCCACGAGGATGTGCCTGAGCGCAACTTCAACAAGGTGGCACTGGACACCGAGCTGGCTCTCGGCGGCAGTTGCCGTGCGCGTATCCACTCTGGTACTGGCTTGGTGAAGCGCAATGTCCCCAACGCACAGCCTGATAACGAGGTGAAGTTCCTGTTGGATTTGGACATCTCTATGATTGGACAGACCGAGCCCCGCTTGGCTGCCGCTGGTATGGAAACCCTGCACCGCCATGCCTCCTCCATCTTCATGGGCGCAATGACCGATACCATGCGTGAGGCACTCGACCCCCAGCAGTAACCCTCAATTTTTTATCGTAGAATAGGAGGATTCTCCCTATGGAACGAGATTACAACGGCTATATCTCTCCGCTGTCCACCCGTTATGCCAGTTCGGAAATGCAGTATCTCTTTTCCGAGGGCAACAAGTTCCGCACTTGGCGCAAACTCTGGATTGCGCTCGCAAAGGCGGAACACCAGCTTGGTCTTGGCGTGACTGCCGAGCAGATTGCACAGCTGGAGGAGCACGCCGATGATGTCAACTTTGAGGTTGCACAGGCGCGTGAAAAGGTCGTGCGCCACGATGTCATGAGCCATGTCTATGCCTACGGACAGCAGTGCCCCGATGCCGAGCCCATTATCCATCTCGGTGTGACCTCCTGCTATGTGGGTGACAATACCGACATCATCATTCTGCGCGATGCCTCCCAGTTGATTCTTAAAAAGGCCGCACAGGTACTGCGTAACCTCGCCGCATTTGCCAAGGCGTACAAGGACCTCCCTTGCCTTGGCTATACCCATCTCCAGCCTGCCCAGCTCACCACGGTCGGCAAGCGTGCCACACTGTGGATGAATGAATTGGTTATGGATATTGAGAATCTGGAATTTCAGCTGTCCACTCTGCGGATGCGCGGTGCAAAGGGCACCACTGGTACACAGGCGAGCTTTATGGAGCTGTTTGACGGCGACGAGCAGAAGGTCAAAGACTTGGAGCGTCTGATTGCCGAGCAGATGGGCTTTGAGCGCGCCGTTGCCGTGGCGGGTCAGACTTACTCTCGTAAGGTGGATGCCTATTTCCTCAATGCCCTCTCTGGCTTTGCCCAGTCTGCCTGCAAGTTTGCAACCGACCTGCGTATTCTGATGTCCTTTGAGGAGATGGAGGAGCCGTTCGAGAAGAACCAGATTGGTTCCTCTGCGATGCCCTACAAGCGCAACCCTATGCGCTCCGAGCGTATCTGCGCCTTGGCACGCTATGTGATTCAGGATGCCGTCAACCCTGCCATGACCGCCGCTACCCAGTGGTTTGAGCGTACCTTGGACGACAGTGCAAACAAGCGCATTGCCGTTGCTGAGGCATTCTTGGCCGTGGATGCCATTTTGGAAATTTATATCAATGTCACCGCAGGTCTGGTCGTCTATGACCGTGTGGTGCGTCGCCGTGTGGACGAGAAGCTCCCCTTCATGGCAACGGAGAACATTATGATGGAGGCCGTCAAGCGCGGTGGAAACCGTCAGGTGCTCCACGAGGCTCTGCGCGAGCACTCCCATGCCGCCGCCCGTAAGGTCAAGCTCGAAGGTGGACAGAATGACCTCATCGAGCGTATCTTGGCGGACGAGCTGTTCCCCCTCACACGCGAGGAGATTGCCGAACAGATGGCACCTGAAAAATATGTCGGTCGTGCGCCCTCTCAGGTGGTCGAATTTTTGGACGAGGAGATTGCCCCCATTCTTGCACGCTATCCCGATGAGGGCTTGAAAACAGAACTAAAAGTATAATTTTCATATTATAGTACAGTCTGTATATCAATATTCGGAAAAAGAGAGGTTGTCCGCATGAAAATCGGACTGGCGTATGCCATGAAAGGCGAGATTGCCAGCATCTTGGAACAGACCAATGCTCGCCTGTTGGAAACTGTCTGTGGTGTCGATATCTATGAAATTGAGCCGAATGTCTATGCCTATACGGGCGGTGTCGGCAAGGTCAATGCCGCGATGAGTACCCAGCTATTTATTGACCGCTACCACCCTGATTACATTGTCAATGCTGGTGTGGCAGGGAGCTTTCTCGATATCCCCATCGGTACGGTGGTCTTGGCTGATTGCTTTGTACAGCACGATGTGGATACCAGTCCGATGGGCGACCCTGTCGGCATGGTGTCCACCGTCAACCAGATTGAATTTCCCACGGATGACTTGCCCCTGATGCAGTCCATCTTGGCGAAACTGGGGGTTCCGTATATCACGGGTAAGGTAGCTACAGGCGAGGTATTCATGGTCAAGGGCGAGCGTACCGACCGTGTTGCCGCCCTCTTTGCCCCCACGCTCTGCGAAATGGAGGGGGGCGCGATTGCACAGGTCTGTCTGCGAAACGGCGTGAAGTTCACTGCGCTGAAATCTGTTTCCGACCGCCTATGCCATGAGAATAATGCCAACGAATTTTTCAATTTCCCTGAGGCGATGGAGAAGCTGAATCGCATTGTCCTGCCCTTTGCACAGGCTTTGCAGTGTGGCAATTGACCCAAAAAAGGAGAAGCATATGGAGCGTATCGCAAGTTTTCAGGTTGACCACGACAAGTTGCAACCTGGTCTGTATCTCTCACGCCGTGACGGAGAGGTAACTACTTTCGACCTGCGTTTTAAGAAACCCAACACGGGCGACCTCTTGACGAATGCCGAGATGCACTCGGTCGAACATATCATTGCAACTTTGTTGCGGAATGGTCGCGCCAAGGATGCCGTCATCTACTTCGGCCCGATGGGATGTCAGACGGGATTTTATCTGCTGGTTGACAGCAGACAACTCTCAGATGCCGATGCTGTCGCACTGGTGCAAGAAACTTTCGCCGCTGGTGCGGAATTTGCAGGCCAAATGCCCGGCTATAGCAGTGTCGAGTGCGGAAATTATCGCAATCTGGACACCGAACTGGCAAAAGAGCAGTGCAAAGCCTATTGTGAAATCATTCGTGATTGGACAGCAGAAAAACTGGCGTATTAAAAACAGCGATTTTTACAAATTTTTTCAAAAAAGCTGTTGACAATCACGATTTTTATTGATATATTGAATAGGCCGCTTTGAATGGGTTGAAGTGCGTTTGTGCGCCACCTACGACAGCGCGCCCGTAAAGAAACGCGGTTAAGTGTTTCATAATGAAGGAAAGTGAGGTGCAAAAGGAATGCACGCAATTATTGTTACCGGCGGTAAGCAGTACAAGGTGAGCGAGGGTGACACCCTGTTCATCGAGAAGCTGCCCTGCGAGGCTGGCGAGCAGGTCAAGTTCGACCAGGTTCTCGCTGTTCTGGATGGCGACAACGCCACCATCGGTGCTCCCACTGTGGCTGGTGCCACCGTCGAGGCTA
Organism: Candidatus Pelethomonas sp.; assembly: GCA_045658885.1. Lineage (GTDB taxonomy): Bacteria > Bacillota > Clostridia > Oscillospirales > Oscillospiraceae > Pelethomonas. The sequence goes on from JAZOVU010000023.1 coordinate 4,605, forward strand.
CCATCGTCAAGAACGGTAAGGGTAAGAAGATTCGTATCTTCAAGTACACCCCCAAGAAGGGTTATCGTAAGAGACAGGGTCATCGTCAGCCCTACACCAAGGTTGAGATCACCAAGATCAACGCCTAAGGGATGACTACCATCACCTTCCACACGGAGGGCAATCGAATTGTCGGATTCGATGCCGTGGGACACGCCGGTTATGCCGTCGAGGGCGAAGACATTGTCTGCGCCGCTGTCACCAGCACAATCCGTCTGGTTGAATGTGTCCTCAACGATGTGATGGGGCTGTGCGCTGCCGTCAAGGTCAACGAGAAAACCACCGAGATTTCCCTGCGTCTGCCTGGTTCTCTGGGACAGACTGCCGAGAATACTTGTCAGAATCTTCTCACAGGTATGATGGTCTATCTCTCCCAGTTGCACAGTGAATACCCCGACTATATTGAAGTAATGGAGGCTGAATAAGCCTTCTGTTCCCCGAGCAAGCATCTTATAGAAAGGATGGCATACTGCTATGATGATGAACATTGGTCTTCAGTTCTTCGCCCATAAGAAGGGCGTTGGTTCCACCAAGAACGGCCGTGATTCCGAGAGCAAGCGTCTGGGACCCAAGCGTGCCGACGGTCAGCATGTTCTGGCCGGCAACATTCTGGTCCGTCAGCGTGGTACCCACATTCACCCCGGTGTGAATGTCGGCCGCGGTAAGGACGACACCCTGTTCGCTAAGGTGAACGGTACTGTTCGTTTTGAGCGTATGGGCAAGGACCGCAAGAAGGTCTCCGTCTACGAGGCTCAGTAATGAACGCACGAAAATCCCGAACCAGTAACGGTTCGGGATTTTTTTGTTTTTTGACAAGAATCGTTATCGTCGCAGCAAAATTCCCTTCATGTATGCGGAGTTATTGTGGAATTGATAGATGATTTCCTTTTCTTCCTCGGTACAACCAAGTAATATCTTGATTTCAGAGTCTTTCTTTAGCAGGTCGACCGTGCATAGGATGGCATCTACCGTGGGATGGGCTAGAGAACCACGCCAAACATCAATGCCACCGCCATCCATAGAGGTGGTATTTGCAAGGTAACCGTAGTCCACCTCGTATTGAATATGGGGAAATTTGGGGTGGGTACTGCCTTTGGGTCTGTCGATGACGATGTTTCCTTCGGAAACCAGGCGGTCAATGGCATCCCAAAATTCTTCGTTGTAAATTCCCGACATGGTAACAAGCTCCGTTAATAGTATAGTGTCTTGTAGTCGTTGCCGTGCTGTTCATAGAATACTTCGCTGATGGTAGCATCCGTGAATACTGGCAACATATCGTCGAACCCGTCAATGAGTTTGTCTGAGGAGGCAAGTGCAGAGAGAGGGTACCAAAATACTTCTCCCTCGCTGGAGGATTTGAGTTCGCCTGAAAATTGCTCGGCAATATACAAAAATACGAGGTACCGCTTGCCATTGCTCGATTTATGAAATTCTTTGATGCCACACAATCTTGGATTTTCGATGGTGAGTGCAGTTTCCTCCTGCATTTCTCGGATGACGGACATTGTGACCGCTTCGCCCTGTTCGACATGGCCACCAGGAAAATTCCAACCGTGCCATGTGGGGTGATTCTTCTTGTCCTGCACCAATACATTGCCATTGCCATCGCAAATCATACACATATTGGTGAGTTCGACTTCTTCTGTTCTTGCCATACAGTTTCTCCTTACTTTTTATAAAAATCGAGAATTACCTTTTCACCATTCTTCAGTAATTCAGCTTCCTCAGAGTGCGTATAGGAAAAACCGCAGGAAAGAGCCAATCGCTTGGATACTTCATTCTGTGTAAAACAATCATAATGTACTGCGTTTGCACCAAATTCATCAAAGGCGAGGGAAAGTAAAGCGTTCAAAATCTGCTTTCCATAGCCTTTTCCAGAGAAGTCGGGACAAATTGCTATGTCAGTAACAGTGTAAATGCCAGGTTCGATTTTCTTAATACCTGCGATACCGATTGCTTGTGTAGTTAATTTATCGTACACAAAAAATTCAGTTTTGACTTCTTGGTGCATTTCCACATAGGCGGCAGTTTTCTTTCGCGCGTGTTCTTCTGTCGGACTGGACTTGGTAAACATATACCGAAATACCTCGTCACGGCTCCAAAGATTCCGATATAAGTCGTGCCAATCCTCGATAGAACCTTGCTTGAGGATGAGGTCTGTTGTTTCAATCATACGAAACTCCTTTGCTGTTGTCACATTCAAAAATGAAACGGGTTTTGAATGTTCTCTGTGCCAAATACTTTAACCGCCATGCGATACATGGCTCTGGCATGAATACGGTCATGCCAAATGAAACGACGAAAAACTTTGCGGAGTGACCACTCCTCACCGTAACTGCCTGCGATAACAACATCTTTTAGAAAATCATCGGTTGTTTCCAGTATGTCAAATCCGTGCTTACGACATTCATAAATGGTGCCATCATTGTTTGCGTTGACCCCAATTTCCGAGAAGTAATACGCGTTGACATTCTTCGTGTGCAGATACATCTCCTCTGCGGAGCGCGGGACTTGGCCATAAAAGGTTTCACGCGCAGGGATAGCGGTCACATTTTTATCTGGAATCGATTGATACAGGGTAAGGAAATCTTGTGCCGATTGCAAGGTAAGTGCTTTCAACTTTTCATATTCTTCCATCGACAATGGCACTGCTTCGCTGGTAAAGAGGACATCGGAATCAGCGTCCCGAATCGCGAGGTTGGATTCTTTTTCGTGGGCAATGACCATCTCAAAGCTGATAGGCGTATCCGCGCCACACCATTTGCAATAGGATACGAGTTCTTGGGGCATCTTTTCCATTGCTACATCCAGCGTTTCCCCGCGTGTGTACGCACCGATGTAATCCATTGCATAAAGCAAAGTGTCGTTGTGATTATGTTCCCAAACGCATGGTATTTTCATCACGATTCCTCCTTTTTCTAGGATACTTTCTATATCACTATTGTACTCTCGGAAAATGGGATAGTCAATATGTATGGGGGGCTCTGCAACAGGGTGAGAATGGGTATGGAATTATTCCGTAAGGTATGCTATACTAGGGAGGAAATGTTGCGTGTGGAGGGGAATATGAAGTATTTCCGTAAATATGGGGCGAAGATTATCGCTGGGCTGTTGGTGCTGACTTTGGTGCAGTCAATCGCACTGGTCAGTGTGTTGGTGGCTCTGGAACAAGAAAAAAAGCGCGAAGTTGTGGATAAGCAACCACAGGATATCATATCGACGGATGCACAAACCACGCTACCAGAGCGTGTAGGGGAGGAATTACCCGCGGACGGTGGGGCAACACAGGAGCAGACACTGCTCACGCCACCAACTGCACCCTCTGCGTCAGAGATTTTGGCAGGAACAACCGTGATTGCGCACGGCATGGGCATGATAGACGGTGTGACGACACTCAACTGTCTGGAAAGTTTTCAACAGCAGTATGCCCAAGGAGTGCGCGTCTTTGAGGCGGATTTGCGTATGACGAGCGACCTACAGGTGGTCCTGCGCCACGACTGGCGCGTAGGCTGGCAGGAGGATGTCAGTGAAACGAGTATCCCGACACTGGCGGAGTTTCGTGAAAAGCCGTTGCTCGGTCAGTATACCGCACTGTCGTTCCAAGACCTCCTGCGGTTGATGGTGGAGTACCCGGATATCTGCATTATTACAGATACCAAGTTTATGGACGCAGAACTGGTTACACTGCAATTTCAGACAATGCTCAAAGATGCGAAAGAGTTGGGACTGTACCGCCTGTTTGACCGCATTGTGGTGCAGGTATACAGCGAACTGATGTTCAAAGTGGTGGACAATATCGGAGCGTTTCCGCACTATATCCTTACACTTTATAATACGGGATTTGATGGGCGTTTGGAGAGCTTTGAAAGCATCGCGAATTTTTGCCATACCAACAGCATTGAGGGGATTACCATGTGGAGCGATTGGTGGAAAGCAGACTTTGCACCTGTCGCAGAAGAATATGACTTGGCGGTCTATGTGCATACCGTCAACGATGCGGAACAGGCGCGCGCCCTCGTGGAAAGCGGTGTCTGTGGCATCTATACAGATAGCTTGGTTCCGACCGATTTCTTTGTTGAGGAACAGACAGAGGAACAAACCGTGTTGGAGTGAACGGATAGGAAAGGGGACAAACAGAATGGAGTTGCGAGAAAAAAGACTTTCTGGTGAAACGGTATTTAATGGAAAAATTATGCATGTACGCCGCGATATTGTGCAGTTGCAGGACGGCAGTGAGAGTTTTCGTGAGGTCGTAGACCACTCTGGCGGTGTCTGCGTGCTGGCACTGGATAACGAGGGGCGCGTGTTGCTTGTCCGACAGTTCCGCTATCCGCACGAGAAAGTTTTGCGTGAGATTCCAGCAGGAAAGTTGGAAGTGGGCGAGGACCCAGCACAGGCGGCACGGCGCGAACTGCGTGAGGAAACTGGCGCAGTGGCGGCACAGTGGGACAGCTTGGGCGAAATTTACCCGACACCGGCCTACTGCGGAGAAGTGATTCGTATGTATCTGGCGCGTGAACTGACCTTTGGAGAAAATGCACTGGACGAGGGGGAGTTCCTCGAAGTGGAACGCATCGAATTTTCTCAGCTGGTGGAACAGGTGTTGCGCGGAGAAATCCGCGATGCAAAAACCGTAGCCGCAGTGCTGAAAGCCAAGCTGATACTGGGATAAGAGAGAAACTGGCTGAGGTGTACCATGAACGAGAAAAAAACCATCCTAATCGTGGAGGATGAAAAGAGTATTGTCGATATTCTGCGATTCAATTTGGAAAAAGAGGGATACCGCTGTGTAGCTGCCTATGACGGCGAAGCAGGATTGCAGGCCGCGCTCAGCGAAAATCCTGATTTAATCCTGTTGGATGTGATGTTACCGAAACTGATTGGATTTGAGGTGTGCCGTGCGCTCCGTGACAAGGGAAATAATGTCCCTGTCATTATCCTCACTGCACGCGAGGAGGAGGAGGACAAAGTCCTCGGCTTGGAGATTGGTGCGGACGACTATATTACCAAGCCGTTCTCCATGCGGGAATTGATGGCGCGTGTCAAGGCCAATATTCGCCGCACCGCTATGCAGAGTACCAGTGGGGAACCCAACAAAAGCGGTTTGGTTATCAATACCGAAAATTATCAGGTGTTGAAAAATGGAAAGACCGTAGATTTGACACAGCGTGAGTATGAGTTGCTCGTGTTCCTTTCGTCAAATCCGGGAAAGGTGTACTCCCGTGGCGATTTGATGGAGCAGGTCTGGAATTACGGCTATGTGGGCGACGATGTCCGTACCGTAGATGTGACGGTGCGCCGTCTGCGCGAGAAAATTGAGGACGACCCTGCCAATCCTGCGCGTATCTTGACGCGCCGTGGTATCGGCTACTACTACAACGCGCCGTGATACCGCGTGTCGACTCCGAACGAAAGGGGACAGGCTATGTTTCGCAGTCTACATATGAAGCTGGTGTTGATTATGCTCCTACTCATCACCTCGCTGATGACCATTGTTGGCGCGTTTCTGATGACGAGCATTACCGGTTTCTATATCGAAGAATTTTATCAGCAGATGGACGATGTGTTCGGAGAATCGACACCTTCCAACGCGCAGTTTGTGGAGGCCTTACGGCGAGAAGCCGCACAGGAGGACGGCGCACTGCGCTTACAGGATATGATTGAAGCCAAGGCGGGTGTATTGGGCTTAAACTGGCGCACACGCAATTACTATATCCTGGACGGATTTACGGGGGAGTTTTTGGCAGGTTCTGACGATGCAAGTGGGTTTGCGAACTTGCAGACCACCCCAAATCTATTGACGGCGCGGAGCAGTATTGCGACTGGGACAGAGGTGGTCGGCGCGCACAGTGATTTGACCGCAAATTACATGGATGTCGCCATCCCGATTACAGGGGGCGACCATGCGTATATTATCTATATCTACGACAACCGCGATACAGTAAGTGAGTTGAATAGTCAGCTATTTTTGATTATTTTACAGGCACTGTTGGTCGGTCTACTCATCTCTATGCTGTTGAGTTTCCTGTTGAGTAAAACGATGATTACCCCGATTGAACTGCTGACCAAGGGCGCAGAGCGTGTGGCGGCAGGTGACTTTGACAGTGTCATTGCTGTGGATTCCACGGACGAAATCGGTATTTTGACGACGACCTTTAACGAGATGGCGAGTGTCCTACAGGAAACGCTGGAAGCGGTGGAAAACGAGCGAAACAAACTGGATACGCTGTTTCTGCATATGACGGATGGTGTGGTAGCATTTGCCAACGACGGTTCCGTGCTGACCAGCAACCCAGCGGCGAGTGCGATGTTGGGGAGAGAACTTCTGTTTTACGACTACGACGAGCTGTTTGGCGAACATTTTGCCTTGGAGCAGGTGATGGGCCTACAGCGTCCCAATTTTTTGTCGAGCGAGTTAGAGGAGGCAGGGCGCATACTGGAGCTGTATTTCGCTCCCTTTTCGGATGAAAAATCGGGCGGTGTGATGGCGGTGCTACACGATGTCACTGCCCAACGGCGCAACGAGGAGATGCGGAAGGAGTTTGTCGCCAATGTTTCCCATGAGTTGCGAACACCACTGACCAATGTGCGGAGCTATGCGGAAACCATCCGCGACAACGAGGACCTCCCGCGCGAGATGGAAAATAACTTTTTGGATATTGTTATCAATGAAACCGACCGCATGACACACATTGTACAAGATTTGTTGGTATTAAGCCGTCTGGACTCTGGGCGCATGGAGATGAGGATGGCAGGGTTCTCGTTCCGCGAAGCGTTGGAGAGTGTCTGTAAAGCGGTTGAGTTGGAGGCACAGCGACATGGGCATACCTTAGTGCGTCGCTATAGTATTGTTCTTCCCATCGTGGAGGGCGACCGCGGTCGTCTGGAGCAGGTGATGATGAATGTTATCGGGAATGCGATTAAGTATACGCCCGACGGCGGTACTATTAGCGTGGATGCAGGGGTAATCGGTAAAAATGTCTGGATGGAAGTTGCTGATAACGGCATCGGTATCCCCCAAAAGGACCGTGAGCGCATTTTTGACCGCTTTTACCGTGTGGATAAGGCAAGAAGTCGCGAGAGTGGCGGAACGGGTCTGGGACTCTCTATCGCCCGAGAGATTGTCCAACGACACAACGGTACGATTTCGCTCGTAGACCGCGAGGGACCTGGTACGGTGGTACGCATTGTTCTGCCTGTCTGTCAGGAGGGGAATCGTGCGTAAAAAAGTGGTTATCAATTTTTTGCAAAATGTCACCCTGTTGACGCTGACGGTGACAGCAGTGTTGCTCCTGATGCGTTTTCCTATGTTAGAGGGAATCATTGGCGGACAAATGCGTGCGATTTTGTCCGTGCCCGAGAACAGTGTGCAGAGAACTGTCAACCTCACAGGTGTCATTCCGTCCGTCCATCTGGTGGTAACGGCGGAAACGGAGTTCGGTCGCTATACGCAGATGTATGCGTCCACGGAGGGGGCGGAATTTCAGCGGTTGCGCCCCCTGTTGCGCGGTGCCATCGGTTCCGTGGCGGAAAAACGGGGGGCGACACACGCGGAATTTCGCAACGCTTTAGAAACCCCAGGCATCTATGTAGATTTGACAACGGCTCTACCAGGGGCAGTGGTGGCGGCTTGGTTGGGGGAGAGTTTAGCAGTGGAGGAGACGATTCGAGCCTTGGCATTGACCACGGCGCGCGAAACGGCTCTGCTGTTCCTCCTGTGTGAGGATGGTTCGCTTCTGCGCTGTGAGTGTGCGCTGACTTCCTCGGCGGTGCGTGAGATTACGGCACTGTTCTCTCCAAATGGCGGTCAATTTGCCTATGAATCGGCATACAATACACTCGCGCCGTATACGGTGTTGGTGCAGTCCATCAACCGTACGCCACAGATGAGCGTGTCGATTCCTGCGGGATACTCCTCATATAATCTTTTGACTGCGCTACACTTCAATGCCCATACCAACTCGCGCTACTTCGAGAGCAGTGGTACGGAGGTGATTATGCAGGCACCACACTTCCTGTGGGTCGGCACAGATGGCTCTGTCCACTACAGCAGTGACGGAGAGGTGACCGATTCGCTGTATCGGATTGCCTGTGCTGGTGATTCCCCCAGTGCGGTGGAGGTGTTGGAGGGGGCATATTATTTGGCGATGGCTCTGCGGGATGGCACCGATGCCACACCGCTGTCGTTGGAGCGTATGGAACAAACCGAGCGCGGTTGGATTGTCGATTTCTGTTATCGCTTGGATGGGGTGCGTGTGCGCTTGGCACAGGAGCGCACCGCTTTACGCGTGGTGATAGAGGGGGATACAATTACAGGCTTTGACTACTACTGTCGCACCTACACCCCGACACAGGAGGATGGTGTCTTATTGCCTCCGCGTATGGCGGTGGCGATTGCGGCGGAACACGAGGGCGCGGTGCTGACTTTGGCGTATGTTGATATCGGGGAAGGTGTGCACAGCGCACACTGGTTCGCAGAATAGCGAATAGCGCGGAAGGGATTGGAATGGAAACAAGACGCTTAAAAAATATTGCCATCTTGATTTTGCTGTTGCTCAATATCTTTCTGCTGTTGCTGTTGGGCTATCAAAACCTGTTGGGACGGCGCGTAGCGCGAGAAGCATTGGAGGAATTAAAGGTACTGTTTGCCACTGAGGACCTAGCCCTCGCGTTAGAGGACGACACCCCCAGAGAGAGTTTGACTGCCCTGACCTTGGCACGAAAAACGGAGTCAGAAACGGCGATTGCTACTTTTTTGTTGGGAGAGTCGGTGACAGGCTACGGTGAGGGTGGCGGTATTTACAGCTATACCGCGGAAGCTGGTACGGTACAGTTTCGTGCTGGTGGCGGATTCGACACCGTACGATTGTCGCGCTCTGTCGGAAATGCACAGGAGTTTATGCGCCTATTTTGCGACAAATTCGGCTATGAGGTGGTCGAGGGCAATCTGGTCGAGGGCACTGGCAGTCTGACGGCGACACAGTATGTCGCGCGCGTACCGATTTTGGGGTGCGGTATTACGATGGTCTTTGAGAATCATCAGCTCATCTCAGCGATGGGCGCGCATATTGATTTGAGTGACGCAAAACTGGAGAGTAGTGAGTCCTTGAGTTATGTGAGTGTTCTGGTGCGTTTTTTTGATTATCGGCGGCAGGAGGGCGTGGTGTGCCGTGTGGTACAAGATGTGCAGTGCATATATCAGCTGCATACAGACAATGCACCGCGCCTGTTGCCTGTATGGATTGTAGAAACGGACACCTACCGCTATCTGGTCGATGGCATCAGTGGGGAAGTCTTGCGCGCATAGTTGCATTTTCGACTTTTTTCGACGATTTTATCAGAAAATCCGTGGGGTAAATTTTTTCTTTTGCCATTGATTTTATGGAAAAGTATGCTATACTGATACTGTCTATTCGTGTGTCCATGCTGTTTGGACACTTTTATGATGCGTAGCATAAAAAGTGATATTTTCGGATTATCGCGTTTGACGGTATGAAGTGTTAGGACATGGGTAAACTGTATCCATAGGTCCATATGTTAATGACGAGGTGCGATTCTTTGACCAAATATATTGTTGAGGGCGGACGGCCCCTATATGGAGAAATCCAAATCAGCGGCGCAAAAAATGCCGCTGTTGCGATTATTCCTGCCGCACTGATGGTGGGTGGTGTTTGTCGCATTGAAAATATTCCACAGATTAGTGATGTTGAGCTGTTACTTGGGATTCTGCGTGATATGGGGGCAAACATTCGGTATCTGAACCCTCATGCGGTGGAGATTGATTCCACCCATCTGCGAAATGCCAGAGTACCATATGAGTCTGCGCGCCGTTGTCGTGCCTCCTACTATATGTTGGGCGCACTGCTGGGTCGCTTCGCTAGTGCAGATGTTGCACTGCCTGGTGGCTGTGACTTCGGCGGAACGCGCCCCATTGACCAGCATCTCAAGGGGTTCCGCGCACTGGGTGCTACTGTCGATACACAGGGCGGTTTTGTCATGGCGGATGCGGAAGGTGGTCGCCTGAAGGGTGCGAACATCTTCTTGGATAAGGTGAGCGTTGGCGCAACCATCAATATTATGTTGGCCGCAGCGATGGCAGACGGCATGACTGTGCTGGAAAATGTGGCAAAGGAGCCCCACATTGTCGATGTTGCGAACTTCCTCAACTCGATGGGCGCGGATATCATGGGCGCAGGTACGGATGTCATTAAAATTCGCGGTGTAGAAACCTTGCACGGCGGTACCTACTCCATTATCCCCGACCAGATTGAGGCAGGCACCTATATGGCGGCCGTTGCTGCGTGTGGTGGCGAAGTGAAACTCTGCAATATCATCCCCAAACATATGGATTGTATCTCGGCTAAGATGCAGGAGATGGGGGTAGAGATTCAAGAGATGGACGACAATCTGATTGTCAGCCGTATCGGAAAACTCAACAAGACCAATATTAAGACGATGCCCTATCCCGGATTTCCCACCGATATGCAGCCCCAAGTGGCGGCGGTGTTGTGTCTGGCAAAGGGAACAAGTATTGTTACGGATAGTGTATGGAATAGCCGTTTCCGTTATACCGACGAGTTTAAGCGCATGGGTGCACAAATCCAAGTGGATGGCAATCTTGCGATTATCGAGGGTGTTGACTATCTGACAGGCGCACAGCTGGAGGCGTGTGACCTTCGTGCAGGTGCGGCGATGCTGATTGCCGCGTTGGCGGCGCATGGAATCAGTGAGATTACCAATGTGCAGTACATTGAGCGCGGGTATGAGGATGTCATTGGAAAGCTCCGTGGGGTCGGTGGCAAGATTCATGCCGTAGAAATCCCTGAGGACGAGGAAACGACGGTCAGTAACGCTGGATAACGGAAACAGAATAGAGAAATAGGTCGAGGCGCGTTGCATTTCGCAACGCGCTTTGATTGTGGAGAAAGAAATGACGAAATTTTGTACATTTGCCAGTGGCTCAAAAGGGAATGCGGCACTGCTGTCGGTGGGCAACACACATATTTTGATTGATATGGGCATCTCCTGTCGGAAAATTTGTCAGTCGTTGGACAGCTTGGGATTGACACCGGAGTCCCTATCGGCTGTGCTGATTACCCATGCCCACCGCGACCACATCGCAGGACTGGCAACCTACACCAAAAAATACCGTACCGCTGTGATTGCTACAACGGATACTGCACAGGAATTGGTCAACAGCGTGGCAGGGATTCGACGACAACTGCACTGTGTGGAGTGGGGCGAGGTGTGCCAAATCGGGGCGGTTGCCATCCGTGTGTTGGAGAGTAGCCATGATTGTGCAGGGAGTTGTGCATTTCATATCCGTACACCGCACGGCACGGTGGGCTATCTGACGGATACAGGGTATATCCCACCCGAAACGGCCGATGCGTTGGCAGGGGCGCAACTGTTGCTGTTGGAGAGCAATCACGATGTGGAAATGGTGTCCTCTGGTCCCTATCCTGATTTTTTGAAAGAGCGAATTTTAGGAGAGTACGGACATTTGAGTAATGAAATGGCGGCGGACTTTGCTGTGACCAGTGCAAAAGCAGGGACAAAGACGATTGTTTTGGCGCATTTGAGCCGTGAGAATAACGCACCTGGGGTGGCACTACATACCGTAGGGCGGTCATTGGAAGCGATTGGGTACGCAGGGCGGTTGTTGGTTGCGCCAGCGGACAAGATGAGTGAAGTATTTCGATTGGGGTGAGAGGGATGCAGAAAGTAACGATTCTTTGTGTCGGCAAGATGAAGGAAAAATTTTATATCGATGCGGCGGCGGAATACGGGAAACGCCTCAGTCGCCACTGCAAGTTGGAGATTATTGAACTGCCAGAGCAACGGTTGAGCGACAACCCCAGTCAAGCGGAGATGGATGCCGCACTAGCGCGTGAGGCGGCAGCCGTCAGCGAAAAATTGCCCAAAGGCGGTGCCGTGATTGCCATGTGCATCGAGGGAAAAACCATGTCCAGTGAGGCATTGGCGCAGTGCTTCTCGAAGTTTGCCTTAGAGGGGAAAAGTCAGTTGACTTTTTTGATTGGTGGCAGTATTGGGCTGCATCCGTCCTTGAAAGCGCAGGCGGATTTGCGGTTGAGTATGTCACCGATGACCTTTCCACACCATCTGGCGCGCGTCATGCTGTTGGAACAGATTTATCGGGGGTATCAAATTCTGGAGGGAAGCCGATACCACAAGTAACCACATCTAATAAAAATAGAAGGGAGCTGTCGCAGAAAAGAAAAGTTCTGCGACAGCTTTTTTTGGACTTAAGCTGCGGCACGGGACAAAAAATGTGGAAAACTTTTCAAATTATCTGTGTTTAGGGTACAGTAAACCAGGCCCTACTCAAAACGCAGTGC
>JAZOVU010000024.1:0-28500 GCA_045658885.1 Candidatus Pelethomonas sp.
GTGCTACTGTCCACGACAGAGATTGCAATGCCGCGAAAAACATCCTAAAAGAGGGACTGCGCCTGTTGGCGTAACTGGAAATATGGTAGGGTGGGACACACCCGAACCGATACGCTCGGGGAGACCATGTAAGACCTCGCAAGTGCAGGCTACGGTCAGCGAACCGAGAATCCCCTGCATTTAGGCATGGGGAGTGTCAAGGAGTATATGCGAAACACGGTGTACGAAAATACCCACCACGGTTCTTTGCTGACTTGGGCGAGAAGTTTTCGATAATACGCTTGGATAGGAGAAAAGGGAGTGTTACGACAACGGTAGCACTCCCTTTTGGTATTACGATTCTTTGGGCAGATAGGCGGTCGGGTCAATCAATTCACCGTTTTTAGTCACGGAGAAATGCAGATGTGCGCCCAGTGCGGCTTCCTGCAAGGAGGTATTCCCCACCGTGCCAATGACATCGCCTGCGTTCACTGTGTCGCCTACGGCGACAAAAGTTTCAGGGTGCAAGCTGGCGTAGGTGGTGACATAGCCGTTGGCGTGTTCAATGCGGATGTTTACGCCCAGACGGTCATCTTCGCCTACGGCAATCACGGTACCAGATGCGGCGGAAACCACCTGTGTGCCTGCCTCGGCACTGATATCAATGCCGTCGTGGGTGCGCCAGTCGTCCAGTGTGGCATCATACATCAGCTTGTCCGCGGAGAATACAGACACCGTATCCCCCAGAAGTGGTGCAACAATACGCTCCACCACAGGGGCGGTGGGCGTTTCTGTCACAGGGGGTGTGGTATCTGGTACGCTAATTTCACCAGAAACAGGCACTTCCTGTTCGTTTTGGGTGAGGTCTGGTTCAGTTTCCGTGGGTGTTGTTTTTTCTATCGTCTGTGGCACGACCACGGGCTCTTGAGAAATGACCTCTTGCGTACCGTCATCGGATTCCGTATCGGTTCCATTCGTAGCAATATTGCCGTCCTCTTGGCTGATATTCTGGTTGGGGTCGGTGTTATTGGGTTCGTTGTTGGGGGCTCCATTCGTCAGTAGGGCATAATAGCCAACCACTCCGACTGCGACTACGCAGACGAGCAGGGCTATGTAAAAGCCCATGCCGTCAAAGTGGGAGGCCGCCTGTCGCTTGCCTCTTTTGTCCATGCTTCTCGTCCTTTCATCCTTCATTAGAAGTGAAAAACCACCTCTGACTGCATTGTGTGCAATCAAAGGTGGTTTTATACAGAAAAGAGAGATTACTTCGCCTGAGTTTCGCAGTACAGGCAGCGATAGACGCGCTTCTCGCGGTCGGTCAGCTTAAACACCTGCTGTAACTCCTGCTCGACGGAAGTGATGCAGCGGGGGTTCTTGCAGTGAATGACATCGGTGATGGTTTCGGGCAACTTCAGCTGACGCTTCTCGACAGATGCGCCGTCACGGATGATGTTGACGGTGATGTTGGGGTCAACATAGCCCACCAAATCCCAGTCCACTTCCATCACGCCTTCAATCTTGATGATGTCCTTGCGGCCGAACTTGGAGGAAACGACATTCTGCAACAGAGCAACGGCGCAGTCACGCTCGCCCAGCTTCAGAATGTTGTACAGCTCCATGCCCTTGCCAGCGGTAATATGGTCAATAACGATACCATTCTTAATGGAATCAATAATCATTTCTGCTACCTCTTTCATTACGCAATCTCCAACAGTTTCAAGATAAGTGCCATACGGATGTATCTACCGTAGCGAGCCTGACGGAAGTAGGCGGCGCGGGGGTCCTTGTCCACGGCGACGGAAATCTCGTTGACACGGGGCAGGGGGTGCATGATGGTCAGGTCGCTCTTAGCTTCGCGCAGTTTCTCAGGGGTCAGGATGTAGCTGTCCTTCAGACGCAGGTAATCTTCCTCGTTGAAGAAACGCTCCTTCTGCACACGGGTCATGTACAGAATATCCAGCTCAGGCATCGCGGCTTCGAGGTCGGTGGTTTCCACATAGGCCATGCCGTTCTTCTCAATCACCTCGGTCTTGACATGCTCAGGCAGGCGCAGTTCCTCGGGGGAGATGGCGACAATCTTGATACCCTCATAACGGCTCATAGCACTGATGAGGGAGTGGACAGTACGACCGAACTTCAGGTCACCGCAGACACCGACGGTCAGGTTGTTGAAGCGACCCTTTTCGTGGTGGATGGTCAGTAGGTCGGTGAGGGTCTGGGTGGGGTGGTTGTGGCCACCGTCACCAGCATTGATAATGGGAATCTGGGTGTTCATGGAGGCGACCAGAGGTGCGCCTTCCTTGGGGTGGCGCATAGCGATGATATCGGCATAGCAGTTGACGGTCTGGATGGTGTCTGCCACGCTCTCGCCCTTGGCGGCGGAGGAACTGCTGGCCTCAGAGAAGCCGAGCACCTGACCACCCAAGCTCAACATAGCGGACTCAAAGCTCAGACGGGTACGGGTAGAGGGCTCGAAGAACAGGGTAGCGAGGATTTTACCGTCGCACTTGTGGGCGTACTTAGCAGGGTTCTTGATAATGTCGGAGCCGACAGCGACCATCTCATCAATTTCTTGAGTGGTCAGCTCCAGAATGTCAATCAGGCTTCTCATATTACTTGGTTCCTCCAATCCAGCTCTCGTCAGAGGGGTTATTGCGGAAAGCAATCAGCTTGGCAATATCCTCGTTCTTAATATAGTTCTCGTCAGCGGCGACCTGTGCAATCACATCGAAGTTGGTCAGGCTGACATTTTTCACATTGGCCTCGGCCAGACGGTCCAGACCCTTCTTCATGCCGTAGGTGAAGATGCTGACGATACCGAGAACCTCAGCACCAGCTTCACGCAGGACATTCACGACCTCGATACAGCTACCGCCTGTGGAAATCAAATCCTCGACGACGACAACTTTCTGGCCCTTCTCCAACTTGCCCTCAATCTGGTTCTGGCGGCCGTGGTCCTTGTTACCAGAACGGACATAGCCCATCGGCAGACCCATGATATGGCCAACGATAGCGGCGTGGGCGATACCAGCGGTGGAAGTACCCATCAGTACTTCAACATCGGGGTACTCGCGGCGAATGACTTCTGCGAGGGAGTTTTCCACATCGTTACGCACATTGACGCTGGTGAGGGTCAGGCGGTTGTCGCAGTAGACGGGGCTCTTGATACCGCTTGCCCAAGTAAAGGGCTCCTCGGGGCGGAAGAAGACCGCCTTGATGGAGAGCAAATCCTTTGCAATCAGATTCTGAATCTTGTCCATTGGTATAATCTCCTTTATCTATTTTAGTCTAACAGAAATTTACGCAGTTGTTCCATATCCTCTACGATATAATCAGCACCACAGGCTTCATGTTCCGCGCGGTCGCCGTAGCCGAACAGTACCCCCACGCAGGGCAATCCTGCCTTGTGTGCGCCCTCTACATCGTGCAGACGGTCGCCTACCATCAACACACCGCTTCTATCGGAAATCCCTAGGCGGTGTAGCGCGTCCTCGATGACATCCACCTTGCCGTGACCCTTGGGGGCATCCATCGGCGCACCGCAGATGAGGTCAAAGTATTGGGCAAGGTCGAAGTGGTGGAGAATCTTGCAGGCAAATTCCTCTGGTTTAGAGGTGGCGAGACTGATACGCTTCCCTGCTCGTTTCAAGTCGGACAGTAGTTCTACGATACCCGCATAGGGAACATTCTCTGCCCATCCTGTGACGCGGAATCGCTCACGGTACTTGTCCACCGCCAGCTTGCTGTCCGCCTCATTCAGCCCATAAAATCCACTAAACGAGTCAACAAGTGGTGGGCCGATGAAATTGGTCAGTGTGTCGAGGTCTGCGACCTCAATACCGAAATGTTGCAGGGCACACGCGACACATTTGGTAATCCCCTCTTTTGGGTCCGTCACCGTGCCATCGAGGTCAAATAAAATTGTGTGAAAATTCATGGTTTACGCGCGTATCAACCGACAAACTCGGTGACACAGCGGCGGTAGGCGGCAACGGGGTCTTCTGCCTGTGTGATGGGACGGCCCACCACGATATAGTCAGAACCAATCTCCTTGGCTCTGGCGGGGGTGGTCACGCGCACCTGGTCGCCCACATCGCCATCTGCGAAGCGGACACCGGGAGTAACGGTCACGAAGTCCGCACCGCACTTCTCATGCACCTTACCTGCCTCCAGGGGGGAGCAGACGACACCAGCCAGACCAGCTTCGGCGGCACACTTGGCGTAGTGCATGACAACATCATCCAGATTCTCGTGAATCAGCAGGTCAGCCTCCATGCGCTCCTGAGAGGTGGAGGTCAGCTGGGTCACGGCAATCAGTAGGGGGCGCGTGCCGTCGGGACGGGTCAGACCCTCCAGTGCGGCTTCCATCATGGCCTTGGTACCAGCGGCGTGGAGGTTGGTCATGTCAACATCCAGCTCGCGCAGAACGCTCATCGCTTTCTTGACGGTGTTGGGAATATCGTGGAGCTTGAGGTCGAGGAAAATCTTGTGGCCACGCGCCTTAATCTCACGCACGATGGCAGGACCTTCGGCGTAATACAGCTCCATGCCGATTTTTACAAACGGCTTTTCTTCGGTGAAACGGTCGAGAAATGCAAGGGTTTTCTCCTTGCTGTCGAAATCCAGTGCAATAATGACATCCTTACCCATTACTTTGCTCCTCCTATAATCTCTTTCAAATCCTGAATCCCGTACTTTTGCATGACGGTAGGCAGGTCATTGATAATATCACGGCAGATAAACGGGTCAACCAGATTGGCTGCACCAATCTCTACGGCAGTTGCGCCAGCGAGCATCATTTCGATGACATCCTCGGCGGAACTGACACCCCCCATGCCGATAACAGGTACTTTAACAGCGTTAGCGACCTGATAGACCATGCGGACTGCCACAGGGAAGATGGCACTGCCAGAGAAACCACCCATCTTATTGGCGATAATCGGCTTGCGTGTCTTGAGATTGATACGCATACCGAGCAGAGTGTTAATCAGGCTGATACCATCTGCGCCAGCGTCCTCGCACGCCTTGGCAATCGAAACAATGTCGGTGACATTGGGGGACAGTTTCATATAGACAGGCTTGGTGGTCACTGCCTTGACTGCCTTGGTCACTTCGGCGGCGGCCTTGGGGTCCACACCGAAGCTCATACCACCGTTGTGGACATTGGGACAGGAGATATTGACCTCCAGCCAGCCGACTTGCTCCTCTTTATCCAGCTTCTCACAGGTGTAGGTGTAGTCCTCGATGGAGAATCCGCTGACATTGGCCATCACAGGCTTGTGGAAGCACTGCTTCAGCTTAGGCAGTTCCTCGGCAATGACCTTCTCCACACCGGGATTTTGCAGACCGACTGCGTTAATCATACCAGCGGTACACTCTGCGATACGGGGGGTGGGGTTGCCGAAGCGTGCATCCTTGGTTGTACCCTTAAAGGAGAAAGTACCCAGACAGTTGATGTCATACAGTTCGGCATACTCGTAGCCGTAGCCAAATGTGCCACTGGCAGGGATGATGGGGTTGTCCAGCTCGATGCCAGAGAGCGTAACCTTTGTACTTACCATATAATCTCCTCCTTTTCGAGAACGGGGCCGTCTTTGCAGATGCGCTTGTTGCCATACTTGGTTTCACAGCTACATCCCATACACGCACCGAAGCCACAACCCATGCGCTCCTCAAAGCTGAGCAGACCGCTGGTGTTGGTGGCGTTGTAGACCGCCTTGAGCATCGGCTCCGGGCCACAGGTGCAGAAGTAGTCGTAAGTTTCGGGCAGGGCGTTGGTCACGAAGCCCTTCACACCGTGGCTACCGTCCACCGTGGTGACAATGGTTTCAATGCCCAGCGCCTTGAACTTCTCCTCATAGAACAGTTCCTCGCTCTTGTTAAAGCCGAGGATGGCGATGGGCTTTTTGCCTGCGGCGAGGAGAGCTTTTGCGAGTCCATACATCGGGGGCACACCGACACCGCCACCAATCACCAGCGTAGTGTCACCACACTTGCTGACATCAAAGCCGTTGCCGAGGCCAGTGAGGACATCCAGCTGGTCGCCCTCGCCCATCTTGCTCATCTGGGTCGTGCCCTTGCCGACCACTTTATAAATGATGGTGATGCTCTCGCTGTCCCAGTCGCACACGGAGATGGGACGGCGCAGGAACAGGCCATCCAATTTGATATTGATAAACTGACCAGGTGCGGTAATCGCACTGGTATCGCCCAAAAGACGCATTTCAAAGACATCTGCGGTCAATGCGCGGTTGCTTGCGATGGTGTACATTCCCTGTTTCATGGCTTCTCCTCCTGCCAGACAATTTCTCCGCCAATCATGGTCAGGGTGCAGACACCCTGCAAAGTCATTCCCGTGAACGGGCTGGCTTTGCCCATGGACAAAAAGGTGGCGGGGTCAACGGTAAAGGTGCGGTCGAGGTCAAACACCGTGAGGTCTGCGACTTCGCCCTCTTTCAGTTCGGTGCCGTAACCAAAACGGCGCATGGCGTTGTCGTGCAACAGTTCGACCAACTGCGCCAGTGTGATAGTATTGGTTTTCACCAGATGGGTATAGCATACGGGAAAGGCGGTTTCGATACCGACAACACCCATCGCACTCTTTTCCAGTCCTCTGCCCTTTTCCTCGGCACTGTGGGGGGCATGGTCGGTAGCAATCATGTCGATGGTGCCATCCTGAATACCTGCCAGCAGTGCCAGACGGTCTGCTTCGGAACGGATGGGGGGGTTCATCTTAAACCGTGCATCCTCCTGCAAATCCATATCGTTGAATACCAAATAGTGTGGTCCAACCTCGCAGGTGACATTCACACCGCGTGCCTTCGCCTCGCGGATGAGCTGGACGCTCTCCTTGGTGGAGATATGGCACACATGGTACGCACAGCCAGTTTCTTCGACCAGTTGCAGGTCGCGCTGGATGGGACCCCACTCACTCTCAGAGCAGATACCGCGGTGGCCGTGCAGTTTGGCATATTCGCCATCGTGGATATAACCACCGTGTAGGAGGGCGTTGTCCTCACAGTGGGCGGAAATAATCTTGTCGAGTTTCTTGGCGCGCAACATCGCTTGTCGCATCATGTCCTCGCTCTGGACACCCTTGCCGTCGTCCGAGAAACCAGCGACATCGGCGGCCATACTTTCAAGGTCGGCCATCTGCTCCCCGTTCTCACCCACGGTGATAGCACCGAAGGGGTGGACATGGATGCAGGCATCCTGTGCAATCAGACGGAGCTGTTCGTCCAGATGTTCCCGACTGTCGGGAACGGGGTTGAGGTTCGGCATAGGGCAGACATGGGCATATCCACCGTGCGCGGCGGCCAGTGTGCCAGTACGGATGGTTTCTTTATAAGAAAAACCCGGCTCTCGAAGATGAACATGCACATCAACGAAACCGGGAAAAACAGCGGCATAATGGCAATCAATGACAGAAGCACCGGGGGTAGGCTCCACATCCCGGCTGATGGAAATGATGCGTCCGTCACGAACGGAGATATCCGCCGCAACCAGAGAGCCATCTTGATAAACGCGGGCATTTTTCAAAAGATAATCCACAGTAATTCTCCTTCCTCGCTTCTTTCGTATCGACTTATTATACAAGAGCAGATATCCCCTTGTCAACGATTTTTCTAAATTCCTGTTCCGATACAAAAGGACAAGAAAAACAGAAAAATGCCCCTTGCATAACAGAAAAGGTCTGCTATAATGGTAGTGACGATAGTATCCTGACAGAGGAGTGATTTTTTTCGTGGGTAGCAAGTGTATCGTAATTTTTTTAACGGAGGATACCGCCCCAACCTATGACGGTAAGCCGCTGATGCTACAAAATGTACTGTTCTGCCCTGTGTTGAACTGGTGTATGCGGGCGTGGATGGAGAAAGGCATCGAGCGGTTTTTTATTGTATGTGACAGTGAGCATCACGACGATGTGATGGCCGCCTGTCCCCCTGATGCGATTGTCGCCGTCGGAACGGAGGATACTTACCAGAGCGATTTAGAAGAATTTGCCGCACACTGCTGGGTGGAGGAAGTCCACGAAGCGGTGCTTCCCTTGGGCAGTATGATGCTGTCCTTCCGTACGATTGAGGATTTGGCGCGTCTGCAACAGGCGGCAAAGGAAAAGATTGCCTTTTACCACCAGCGTACACGGGTCAATATTCTGGACCCCGACCACACCTATATCGACCCGCGTGTGACCATCGCACCAGGTACGACCATTCTCCCCGGTACCATTCTCAAGGGGAACACCGTCATCGGGGAGAACTGTGAGATTGGACCCAACACCGTCATTACCGACTGTATTATCGGCAACGACACAGTGGTCAATGCCTCGCAGGTGACGGAGAGCTTCCTCGGCAACGGGGTTCATGTCGGTCCGTATGCCCATATTCGTCCAAAGTGCGAAGTGGGGGACGGCTGTAAAATCGGTGCCTTTGTCGAGATTAAGAATGCAGTCTTTGGAGAGAATACAAAGTTAAGCCATCTCACCTATGTGGGCGACAGTGATGTGGGCAGTCGGGTCAACTTCGGCTGTGGCACGATTACATCGAACTACGACGGCTATAAAAAATTCCGTACTGTCATTGAGGATGATGTCTTTGTCGGCTGTAACACCAACCTCGTACCGCCTGTGACGGTGGGCAGAGGAGCGTATATCGCCGCTGGCACGACAGTTACAAAGAATGTCGAGGCGGATGCCTTAGCCATCGGTAGAGTGCGTCAGGAGGTCAAACCCAACTGGGCACGGCGGAAACGCGAACTGCATAAAAAGAAATAAGTAACGGCACTGCCGATACAATATATTTAGCATCAGATAAAACTCTGCGGACTACCGCAGAAGAATAAAGAAAAGAGGGTATTGGAAATGATTTCTCACGGTAAGGACATGAAGGTTTTCACCGGTAATGCCAACCCCGGCTTGGCAAAGGACATTTGTAATCTGATTGGTATTCAGCTGGGTCATGCTGAAATCGGTCACTTTGCAGATGGCGAGGTTTCCGCTTCTATTTATGAGTCTGTGCGTGGCTCCGATGTGTTCATCGTGCAGTCCACCAGCAATCCCGTCAATGACAACCTGATGGAGTTGCTCATTATGATTGATGCGATGCGTCGCGCCAGTGCTGGTCGTATCACCGCTGTTATCCCCTATTTCGGCTATGCGCGTCAGGACCGCAAGACCAAGGCACGCGACCCCATCTCCTCCAAGTTGGTGGCAAACATGATTACCGCCGCTGGTGCAGACCGCGTGCTGACCATGGACCTCCATGCAGCACAGATTCAGGGCTTCTTCGATATCCCCATGGATAACCTGTATGGCAACCCCATCTTCGTAGACTACTATGCCAAGAAGTTCGGTGAGAAGTGCGAGGATATGGTCGTGGTTTCCCCCGATGTCGGCTCTGTTGCCCGCGCCCGCGCCTTCGCACAGAAGTTGCACATGAATCTGGCTATCGTTGATAAGCGTCGCCAGAAGGCCAACCAGTGCGAGGTTATGAATGTTATCGGTGATGTCGAGGGCAAGGATTGCATCCTGTTCGACGACATGGTCGATACCGCAGGTTCTCTGTGCAACGCTGCTAAGGCTCTGGTCGAGGTCGGTGGTGCCAAGAACATCTACGCTTGCGCTTCCCACGGTGTTCTCTCTGGCCCTGCTATCCAGCGCATCAATGACAGCGTTATCACCGAGCTGGCATTCCTGGATACCATCACCCCTGTTGCTGCTGATAAGAGCGAGAAGATTAAGTATCTGACTGTCGCTCCCATGTTCGCAGAAGCTATCGAGCGTATCTATCAGGAGATTTCCGTTTCTAAGCTGTGGGTGTGATACCACAACGCGCATTTTGACACAAAAGACAAAAAGAAGGGGGCGGAGCTATTCCGCCCTCTTTGCTTATCAAAAGGAGTAATACTATGGCATTATTCAAATCTTCTGGCGGGATTAGTTGGTTGATTGTCTGTCTGGGCAATCCTGGTAAGCAATATGAGAACACACGCCACAATATCGGCTTTATGACCGCTGACGAGTTGGAACGGCGTGACGGAACCAAGGTCAACAAGCTGAAATATCGCGCTTTGACAGCGGAAATGAAGCTCGGTGGCGAGCGCGTTCTGGTGATGAAACCCCAGACCTATATGAACCTGTCTGGTGAGGCGGTAAAGCTGGCTGGTGGATTTTACAAAATCCCCCCTGAGCGCGTGTTGGTCATTTCAGACGATGTCTCCTTGCCCTTGGGCAAACTGCGTATCCGTGCCAACGGCAGTGCAGGTGGTCACAACGGTTTGAAAAATATCATTCAGCACCTTGGTACGGATGCGTTCCCCCGTATTAAGATTGGTGTCGGCGCACCGAACCACCCCGAACACGAGATGGTAGATTGGGTTATCGGGAATTTCACCCCTGCGGAGAAAAAAGTTGTCAGTGAGGCGGTAGCGCGCGCAGCAGATGCGGCGGCATGTCTGATTGAAAAAGGTGTCAACGAGGCGCAGAATAAATTTAATTAACGAGTGACATCTTGTATTTTCTTGCAAAAAATCGTTGTTTTTTGTTAAAAAATAGACGATGTTGGCAAAATATAGGGGAATATTTCCAATATTTTCAGAATTCTATCCAAAAAATTTATATAATTTTTGCACAACTTGGATGAAATTTCCAAATGCAGTAAAACACTGCTTGAATTTAGCGTACAAATGAGGTAAAGTAGTCCTATACTGAATTGTTTGGCATATCGTATCTGTGTGCAAACAGTCTTTCTGTGAGCAGAAAGAAATAAATTGAGGAGGAGAATTTTATGGAAACGAAACGCGCACAATGGGGTTCGACATTCGGCTTCTTGATGGCCGCTGTCGGTTCTGCCGTTGGTCTGGGTAACATCTGGGGTTTCCCCTACAAGATGGGTGCCAACGGTGGCTTTGCATTTTTGCTGTTGTACATGGTTCTGGCAATTTTCGTCGGCTTTGTCGCAATGGTGGCGGAGTTGGCACTGGGTCGTAAGACTGGTAAGGGTGTTATCGCCACTTATCAGACTTTGTCCAAGAAGTTCAGTTGGATTGGTTGGCTGGGTGCGCTGTCCCCCTTCCTGATTATGACATTCTACAGCGTGCTGGGCGGTCACTGCCTGAAGTACATGGTCGTCAATCTGGGTGACTTGTTTGGTGCTGGTTTCGGCTCCAATGGGCTGAATGGTACGGATGTGTTCGTCAACATGATTACCAATCAGGGCGAAGCTGTTCTGTTCACGGGTATCTTCCTGGCTTTGACTGCCCTCATTGTTATGGGTGGTATCAAGGGCGGTATTGAGAAGTTCACCAGTATCGCTATGCCCGCACTGTTTGTCATGCTGTGTATCGTTATCGTGCGTAGCGTTACCCTGCCCGGTGCTATGGAAGGTATCAAGTTCATGTTTGCCCCCAACTTCGAGCCTCTGAAGGAGAATTTCGTCGGCGTTCTGGCAACTGCCGGTGGTCAGATGTTCTTCTCCCTGTCCCTCGGTATGGGTGCTATGATTACTTACGGTTCCTACCTCGGCAAGCACGAGAATCTCGAAAAGAACGCCCTGTTGGTCGTGGTTTCCGATACTATCGTCGCACTGATGGCCGGTCTGGCTGTTATGCCCGCTGCATTCGCACTGGGCGGTGAGGGTGCTGCGATGAGTGGTCCCAAGCTGTTGTTCGTGACCCTGCAGGATGTGTTCGGCGAAATGGGTGCCATCGGTCCCCTGTTCGGTCTGGTGTTCTACACGCTGGTCTTTATCGCCGCTATCACTTCCGCCATCTCTCTGGTTGAGGTTATCACCGCACACTTCCTCGATAAGGCCGCTGAGAAGGGCAAGGATGGCAACCGTGCGCTGTACACTGTTGTTGCTTGTATTGCTATCTTCGCACTGGCTGCTATTGTCGCTGCTGACGGTCTGGGTAGCAACGGTCTGCCGCAGCCTCTGGGTCTGTGCTGGCTCGACTTCATGGACCTGTGGTCCGAGGGTATTATGATGCCTCTGGGCGTTCTGCTGATGTCCTTCTGCATTGCCTATGAGCTGAGAATCTCCACTCTCAAGAAAGAATTGGAACAGCAGGGCAACAAGTTTGCTACCGAAAAATTCTTTACCATCTGCATTAAATTCGTGATTCCCCCTGCTATGATTCTGATTATCGCAGGTATGCTCGATGGTATCTTCGGTTTGGGCATCTTCGGTTAAAAGAAAAGAATATGACCTACCTTTGCTGATAAGAGAACGGCCGACCCGTGTGGGTCGGTCGTTTTTTGCGTGTCAGCTCTCCATGTGTTTGCCGAGAAAGGCGGCGATGGTCTGTGCCAGTTTATACTCTGTTTTGCCTGTGGAAGTCCCTTCGCCGTCCTCGATGAACAGGACCAGCCCCAATACATCGCCCTCACAGAGAATCGGTGCGGCGATGCCTGCAGTGTACTTGTCGGCACCCTCGATAACAGGAATATATGGTTCATCGCCTGTGCGCTGATAGATGCGCCGTTCCTCCATAATTTGCTCCAACACAGTACTGATACGCTTCCCCAACAGTTCTCGCTTGCCACCGCCTGCTACGGCGATAATGGCATCGCGGTCGGTCACGGCACTGATGGCTCCCGAAGTTTTGGATAGGGTTTCGCAAAACTGCGCGGCGAAGTCGTCCAACTCGCCCATCAGGGAATATTTTTTGAAGATAACCTCACCGTCACGGCTGGTATAAATCTCCAAGGGGTCGCCCTCGCGGATACGCATGGTGCGTCGAATCTCTTTCGGGATGACCACCCGCCCTAAATCGTCAATACGACGCACAATTCCAGTTGCTTTCATTCTCGTATTTCCTCCCATGTTTTTCTTTGGAAAACATGGTTAGTATCCGCAGGTTTTTCCTGCCTATGCGTGGCAAAAAGCGCAGATAAACTGGAAAATATATCAGTACGCGATACTTTGCCTTTGTTTTTTATTTTCTTCGTACAGCTGTTGACTGACAGCCATTTTTCGCAGGATATTTTTGACCGTATTTTCTAACGGCGAACCCGCGCGGTAGTCGGCTGGATAGATAAAATCCACGCGCTCTTTGCGGAGCAGTTCCTCCACAGCACCGCGGTTAGCATCTTGATACACGGCAATCGCCTGTCCGCCGTAGGAGCGCATCATCTTCATGCACGGCACATCGCTCAAACCGTCTCCGATATAGACCATGTTCACGAACGAAACGCGCTTGTGTTCATCTGGCATTGAGGCATTCAGTGCCTTATCATCGCTGACATTCAGCACACCCTTGTTGATGCGGTAGATAAACTGGGTTTTAGCGGTGAAATTCACCGCAAGTTTCGGCCATACGGGGATACCGTTCTCGTCGTAGAAGAACTCACACGCATAGACCTCTTTGAAGTAGTTGGCAATCTCTGTGCCTTCGATAATCTCACGCAGTCCAGACGAAATAACATAGTGTTCTACCGCAATACCCAACAGCTCACCGAAGAGAGAGATGCGAGTAAACCAGTCCGTTACCCCAGGGAAGAAGGAGATATCCTGTCCACACTGGCGCAGTGTTTCGCGCGTCAGAGGAACACCTTTCTCACGGCTTTTCCGCACCATCCGATACATATATGCGAGGATACCGTCCATTTGATTTTTCTCAACAAACTCGTTGGTTTCCTCCCAGAAATCGTGGGGGGACATCCCCAAACTGGGGATAAAGGAGTAGTTTTGCATATCCTGTGTACACAAGGTTTTGTCAAAGTCGTACAGTAGAGCCACCACGGTTTTCTGCTTCTTCTCCATAAAAAAACCTCCTAGAAAAAAAGATAAAGGGGCGTTGCAAAGTAAGTACTGCAACACCCCTCGTATGTTTACTTCTTGGGATAATTACGGCCAAACTGTAGGTCGTTCAGATTGAGAACACGAGTAGCTTCTGGCTCATCCTCCAGTGGCTCGTCGGAGTGGTCAAATGGGTCGTCTAAAACCTTTTCTACCCCTTCGTCAAACAGTTTGTCGGCCTGCTGGAACCCGTCCAGATTGGTAGGTTCCATCGGTTTGTGTTCCTCGCTGTCATTGGAGAACAGGTCAATCACATTACGCATGTTTTCCATCAAAGAGCTGGCATCACCGCCCAGTTCTTCGACAATTTCTGCGACCTGTTGCATTGCCTCAGGGGAAGTTTCCTCCACAGGTGCAACGGACAGCGGTGCTTCTTCCACCATCGGCTCCTCGACGGGGACAACCTGCTCAGCCTGTACGACAACAGGCGCGATATCCTGAGGGGGCTGTTCAACAGGCTCCTCCACAGTTGTTTCTGCAACAGGCGCGATGTCCAAATCGCCCAGACGAGCAATCAGCTCCAGTTGTCTGGTGCAGAGAGCTTTTGCGCCGTTGATAAACGCACGCAGCTCGCGCTGGGCAACCACCAAACGCTCGCGTTCGACGGTGACGCGGCGGTTAATCTCATCGCGTTCTGCGATAACCTTACGGCCAATTTCCTCGCGCTCGACCGCAATCTGCTGGTCAATTTCCTCGCGCACATGGGCCAGACGCTGTTCCTCGGCGGCAATGCCAGCGGTCAGCTCTTGGATGCGCGCACGCGCCTCATCCTCTGCATCGGCGAGCAGGGCGGCGCGCTTCTCCTCGGCCTCGGTAATCATGTTGTTGGCCATCTTCTGTGCGGTCAGCAAGGTGGAGCGCATGGTATCTTCCATGGCGTGATACTCCTCCATCTTGTCCACCAGCACCTTCATTTTTGACTTGAGTGTAGCATTTTCTTTGTAAAGTTCGGTGTAATCCTCGGTCAGCTTGTCCAGAAATACATCCACCGCTGCCATGTTATATCCGCCCAGTGTTGCTTTGGGAAAAGTGGAGGCGGCCACTTCCTGTGGGGTCATCATATACGCGTTCCTCCCTGATATGTCTGTATGGGTTATCTGTGTAGGTTAATACAGTCCATTGTTGGACAGCTCATCAATCAAATCTCCCTGAATGTCTACCGAGTACGGCGTAATGATGTAGGTGCTTGCGGCGACCCTTTTGATTTTGCCCTCGCTGGCATACGCGACACCAGAGAGGAAATCAATCAGACGGCGGGAAATATCTTTGTGTGTGGACTCCAAGTTGATGACCACGGTGCGCTTTTCCTTGAGGTGGTCAGCGATTTCACTGGCGGCCTCAAAACGCTCAGGCTTGACCAGTACGACCTTGAGTTGCGTTGTTGCGTGAATATTCACCACTTTACCACGGCGACTGTCGACAACGGGGCGTTCATTGCGTGGATAGTCCTCTGAAAAATCATCGTCCTTTTCGAGAATATCCTCGCCTAAATCCGTATCCTCATCACTTGTGGGGCGAATAAACTTTCTGATATCATCAAACAGGTTCATTCTGGCGGATACCTCCTTTTTGCATCATCATTGGTAGTGCCGTGCACCGAAGATGGCACTGCCGACACGAATCATCGTAGCACCAGCGGCGATGGCATCTTCAAAATCGTCACTCATACCCATAGAAAGATATACAAAACCATTATGATACAATTTTGCACTGATGTCAACAAAAAGACGATGCACTTCTGCAAAATACGGGAGATTTCCGTGGGGAACGGTCTGCACAGGGGGAATGGTCATCAATCCTTTGACGCAGACGTTCTCTAAGGTCTGTGCATACTGTGCGGCGGAAAAAAGGTCCTGCGGTGCAAAGCCACTCTTGCTCTCCTCGCCGCCGATGTTGACTTCCAAGAGAATATCCTGTTGGATGCCCAATTTTTTGGCCTGTTTGTCAATCTCGTCCAGCAGAGCCAGCGAGCCAACAGAGTGGATGAGGTCCACCTTGCCCACTACCTGCCGAACCTTGTTACGCTGGAGATGTCCGATAAAATGCAGTGGCGCACCGTCATACGCGCCTTCGCTCAGTTTTTGGGTCATCTCCTGTACGCGGTTCTCGCCCAGTGCGTCAATGCCTGCTGCGATAGCGGCGCGACACGCGGCACTGTCGTTCATTTTGCTGGCCCCCACCAGCAGGATGTCGTTTACATCGCGCTCTGCCTGTTCTGCGGCAATGCGGATTTTTTCGCGGATGATAGCGATGTTCTCTCTAATCTGTTCCATCATTCGATTACCTTTCCATCATATAGGTCGGCGGCCGCGGTAATGACCTGGTCGCCTGCGCGTAGCAGACGCTTCGGGTCGTTAGTGTCTGCGGATTCCACAATCATATACTCGTCCTCTTGCCAGAGAATATTGATTTTCTTCAATCTGGATGTCTTGCCCCACACACAGTATACCACATAGCTCTGCTGTTGTTTTTCTGTCCCGTCTGCATTGCGAATGGGGGTACCATCCGCGTCCTTTACGGTTTCCCAGACAATACGCACTGCACTGCGTGGGACACGAATTCCATCGTAGCGCGCAAAGATGAGCTGTGCATTCTGTCGCCGTAACAGGGTGGTCAGATGCAGATTTTTGTCCGAGGACAGTACCAACAGACACTGTCCCCCCTCCTCAGCACTCAGTCGCTCCACGGTAAGTGTCAAATCGCGGTCCAGTCCGCTGTGGAAACGAAGCGTTACCGTGTCACCTTGGTTGAGGTGTTTTGCGTCGGCGGCACGCAGGAGTGTGACGAAGTACCACTTCGAGCCATAGACCAGTTT
Source organism: Candidatus Pelethomonas sp. (assembly GCA_045658885.1). Lineage (GTDB taxonomy): Bacteria > Bacillota > Clostridia > Oscillospirales > Oscillospiraceae > Pelethomonas. The sequence continues at coordinate 16,591 of JAZOVU010000024.1, forward strand.
ACAAGCGTTGGTGGTCTTTTGCGGTGCGAGGTCACGATAGTCCTCAGGGGTCATATTCTGCAAACTCTCAGGGGTCAAAACAGACTCATACCCGTCGACAAGGGAGCTAAACAGGCCTGTTTGTGGCGCACGGACGGCAGTGGTTGCCCCACTGACCGAGGCGGACAGGGAGGTGATTTCACTCTGTAGAGATGCAATCGAGCGATTCAATTCCTCTGTACCGCTATACGCATAGCTGTGGCGCAGAATGGCGGCACGGACAGCGGTACAGGCTTCTGCTACCGTGCCGTATGTTCCATTGGCGCGTGCAACATGAAAATTTGTGAGGGCGGTGTTCACCTCTTGGTCCAGAGAACTGGTGGCAGAAACGGAGTTTACAAGAGTTTGCGCGTACAGCAGTTGTTCCAGTTGTTCCTCTAAGGTACGCAGGCGGTTGGCATCCCGCAAAATTTGCACCGTGTCGTATTGGAGTGCCACACTGCCGCCCTTACTGACACGCTCTCCTTCACTGCGGAAGAAGTACATGCGCTCGCTGTCCACCGCAATCGGCTCCTCCTCGCGCACCACATAGCCCGATACCGTTATAGCATTTTCAGCGGTGTACGAGTAGGCGAGCGTGGTGGAGAATGGGTCGATAAAGAACGAGGCGAGCTTTGTACCAAAGTAGACAAGAACGACCACAATGGTAATCGCCATCACAAGTTTTGTGGAAAGGTTCGTATTTTTCATAAGTAGCGTTCTCTCTCTGTACGCCGGGGGTTACGCGCAATCGGTCAGAGGGAATTTTCCCAATCGGACAGGTCTACGCTTCGCACCGGGCTGATGGTTGATATGGCGTGTTTGTAGATGAGATTCTGCTTGCCCTCCGCCGTCAGTGCAACGGTGAATGGGTCAAAGCCAGTGATGATACCGCGCATCTGGAACCCGTTGACCAGAAATGCGGTCACGGGAATCTCGTTGCGCCGTGCGGCTGCCAGGAAAGCATCCTGTAAATTGGTCTTCTGCGTTTGCATCTGTGTCATGTCGTCTACCTCTCTTATATCGTAATATGTCGGCGGACGACTGACAGTCCGCCTCAAGGCCTATTGTATGCCCTGAGAGGCGAGAAAGTCTGTCGAAAGACGGATGGCAGTGGAAAAATCTCTCTCTTTTTCCCAGTGTATCCAAAAAATAGTGGGATTTCGGCGCAACCAGGTCAGTTGTCGTTTCGCATACTGGCGCGAACGGAGCTTCACTTCTTCGATGGCATCCGCCATACTTGCCTCGCCGTCCATCGCGGCAAGAAATTCTTTGTAGCCAATCGCCTGTAGTGCGGTGCAGGAACGGTCAAGGCCACGCGCCAGTAGCGCACGGATTTCATCCAGCAGACCGTTCTCCACCATTAGATCTACACGGTGGTCGATGAGCGCACGCATATCGGCGCGGTCGGCAAAAGCGAGGCCGATGTAGGTGGCATCGTACTTCTTGGGGATTTGCTGGCTCTCTTGGTTGTGCTGGGTCATGGTCTTTCCTGTTTCCAGATAGACCTCTAATGCGCGCAAAATACGCTTTTCATCTGCCAAAGGCAGTCGCTCTGCGCTCTCTGGGTCAACGGCGCGCAGTTCCTCGTGTAACGGCGCGATGCCCTCGGTCGCCAAACGGTCTTCCAGTGTGGTGCGGATTTCACCACCGCTGACACCGGGGGCGAATGTACGCCCTGCAATAATGGCATCCAGATATAACCCTGTACCACCGACCAAAATGGGCAGTTTGCCACGGCGGAGAATATCCTGAATGCACTTATCCGCTTCCTCCACGAAGCGTGCCACCGACCAATTTTCCTCTGGGTCGGCAATCGCGACCATATGGTGTGGTACACCGTCCATCTCCGCCGCGGTGGGTGCGGCTGTGCCGATGGTCATGCCACGGTAAATTTGCATGGAATCTACGCTGACGACCTCGCCGTGTAACTGCTTGGCGAGTAGTATGCCGAGCGTGGTCTTACCGCAGGCGGTCGGACCAACAATGCAGAGAATTTTCGGTGTTGCCATATGGATGCTCCTTATACTCGTTTGAACATTTTTTCGATTTCGTATTTGGTGAGTTTTACTTTGACAGGTCTGCCATGTGGACAGAATTGCACTTCTCCACGCTGTACCTTGTCCAACAGAACTTGTAACTCTGCCTTGTCTGACTGCCAACCGCCTTTGATAGCGGATTTACAAGCCATCGTATGCAACATGGCATCGCGTGCGGCGGTGGGGTCGGCACTGCCACAGGTCAACAGACGCTCCGCCAATTCCTCTAATGTCTGGCGCACCACGCCGGTTTCCAAATCGGCAGGAATGGCGCGGACTAGCACTGCACCGTCACCAAAATCCTCCACCTCAAAGCCAAATTCCTCTAATAAAGACAGGTGTTCCAACAGCGCAGTATACTGCTCACGGGGCAATTCCACCGCCATACTGGACAACAACTGCTGTCGCATCAGCGGTTCTGTGTTCGCTTTCAGACGGTCGAACTGGATACGCTCATGGGCGGCATGCTTGTCGATGAGCCACATATCATCCCCGTCTTCTGCGATAATGTAGGTCTTGAAAATCTCTCCCATGAATCGCCACGGCGTTGGTTCCTGCGGTAGGATGGAGGTCTGCACTGGCTTTTCTTCCACGGGGGGAATTGGCGCAGGTGGTTTACCGTGCGCTCGTCTGCTGGGGTCGAAAAATATGGGGGGACGGTTGTGTGAGGGCTGTACTGGCTTTTCGATAGGGAGCGGTATCCTGCGTGTGTGTCCGCTGTCGTGCAACGCTGTACGACCGCCCAATTCAGGACTGGTAATCATCGGAGAACGGACAGGTGCGGTCGCTTTCGGTGCAGAGGAGGCGTTTTCCTGCTGTTTACGGAAAGTTGCCACATCCATCGTCTGATAAAAGTCTTTTTTGGGGACGCTCTGCGCGGTGGGCGTTGCCGTAGGGGTAGGGGCAGGTCTGCCCATGCTGTCTAAGGCATCCTGTACCGCGTGGTGGACGGCGGAAAATACAGCACGCTCCTTGGCGAATTTTACGACGGTCTTTGCAGGGTGGACATTCACATCCACCGTATGCAGGGGTAAGTCAATGTGCAGAACGCACCCAGGGAATTTTCCTTTCATCTGGCGGTTGGCATATGCCTCCTCCAGTGCCGCCGTCAACAGTGCGGATTTAATCACACGGCCACAGCAAAAGAAAGTCTGCATGGCACGACTACCGCGTGAGGCGAGTGGGTCTGTGACGAAACCGCGCACGCGGACATCTTCGCCCCCACCGTCCACGGCGGTCAAGTGTAGGGCAAAGTCGCGCCCCCGTGCGGCATAGATGGCGGACAGCAATTTGTTGTCGCCGGGGGTATGCAGTTCCTCTTTGCTGTCGCGGATATACTGGATCGAAACTTCGGGATGGCTCAGAGCCATCTGCTGTAAGAGCGAGGCAACGGCGGAGGCCTCCGCACTGTCGCTTTTCATAAATTTAAGCCGTGCAGGGGTGTTGTAAAATAATTCGCGCACGAGAATGGTCGTACCCTGTGGACAACCTGCGTCCTCGACAGCACTGGGGATACCGCCCTCCAACGAGAGGGTTGCACCCAATAGCGCATCCCGATGGCGCGAGAAAATCTCCACACGGCTCACCGCCGCAATCGCCGCCAGAGCTTCTCCGCGGAAGCCGAGCGTTCCAATGGCAGAGAGGTCGTCCGCACCGCGCAATTTACTGGTGGCATGGCGCAGAAAGGCGGTGGGCAGGTCGTCGCGTGTGATGCCACAGCCGTTATCTGTCACGCGAATAGAGGTCATACCACCGTTCTGGATTTCTACCACAACGGCACTCGCCCCTGCATCAATTGCGTTTTCTACCAATTCTTTGACCACACTGGCAGGTCGCTCGACCACCTCACCAGCGGCAATCAGGTCCGCCACATGGGGCGCAAGCTGTTGAATCAACATAGGTACTCCTTAGTTTAACTTCTGTTTCAATTCATAGAGCAAGGTCATTGCTTCAATGGGGGTAATCGTATCAATCTGGGTACGGCGCAGGCGGTCAATCACCTCTGCTTCGCCCAACGCGGTCATAGACACCTGTTCCGTGTCCTGTATCGGGCGCGGTGCAGGCTCTCTCCCCGACTGGCTCTCCAATTCTTTCAAAATTGACCGTGCATTTTTTATCACGCTGTCGGGCAGTCCTGCGAGTTTCGCGACTTCCACACCGTAGCTTCTATCCGCACCGCCGGGGATAATCTTACGCAGGAAAATCAATTCCTCACCACGGCTCTTGATGGCGATATTGTAGTTGGTGATGCCATCCACGGCACCTTCCAACTGGGTCAATTCGTGGTAATGTGTCGCAAACAGGGTCTTAGCCCCTAGTTTTTTCTTGTCTGCACAGTGTTCCACCACGGCGCGCGCAATACTCATGCCGTCAAAGGTACTCGTACCGCGTCCAATCTCGTCGAGAATCAGCAGACTGTTCTTCGTGGCATATTGCAAGATATCTGCTACTTCGTTCATCTCCACCATAAAAGTGGACTGTCCAGCGGCGAGGTCATCACTTGCGCCAATACGGGTAAAAATACGGTCCACGACACCGATACGCGCGGCGCGTGCTGGGACAAACGAACCAATCTGCGCCATCAGCGTAATAAGCGCGACTTGGCGCATATAGGTGGATTTACCAGCCATATTTGGGCCTGTGATAATGGAAACACGGTTTTCCTGTTCGCCCATGTAGGTGTCGTTGGGGACAAACAGTGTATCTTTCAACATACGCTCCACAACGGGGTGGCGGCCATCGTGAATTTCAATCACACCGCTGTCGTCCATTGTGGGGCGACAATAGTTGTGCTTGGCGGCAACGGTTGCCAAACTGGCTAAGGTGTCAAGCTGTGCGATGGCGGTGGCGGTGCGCTGGATGCGCTCTGTCTGCGCGCTAATACACGCGCGCAGTTTGGTGAACAGTTCAAATTCCAGTGCTACTACTTGGTCACTGGCGGTCAGAATGGTATGCTCCAAATCCTTCAACTCTTGGGTAATAAATCGCTCGCAGTTCGCCAAAGTCTGCTTGCGAATGTAGGTTTCAGGAACGAGGTCATAGTAGGACTTGCTGACCTCAATATAGTAGCCAAATACTTTGTTGTAGCCAATTTTCAGGCTCTTAATGCCTGTTTTTTCTTTCTCACGCGCCTCTACTTCCGCGATAATGCCTTTACCACCGTTCAAAATGTGGCGCAGACGGTCCACTTCGTCGTCGTAGTCGTCGCGGATGAAGCCACCCTCACGCACGGAGAACGGTGGTTCGTCCACAATGGCGGAGCAGAGCAAGGTATAGACATCGTCCAGTGTATCCAGTTCCGCGCACAGTTCCGCGAGCAGTCCTGTGGGAAACGGCGCAAGGGTTTCCTTCAGATGGGGGAGCTTTTGCAGAGAGGCGCGGAGCGAAGCCATATCGCGCCCACCTGCACTGCCGTAGACAATACGGGCAATCAGACGCTCAATATCTTGAATGCCCGATAGGGCGAGCAGGACTTCTTCTCTGCCCATGCTGTCGCGCACCAGTGCATCGACACCAGATAGACGGCGTTCAATCGCCACTACGCTCAGTAGGGGTCGCTCCAGCCACGAGCGCAGACAGCGCGCGCCCATGGCAGTCTTGGTTTTGTCCAACACCCAGAGGAGCGAACCGCGCTTTTCCTTGCTACGCAAGGTTTCCGTCAGTTCCAGATTCCGCCGTGCGGTCAAATCCAGTTCCATAAACCGTCCGTGGTCGTAGTATTCCAAGTCGCTGATGTGGCTCAGGTCTGTTTTTTGTGTTTCATACAGGAAACTGAGCAGACCGCCCAGTGCCATCATCGCAGCAGGATTGGCGGTAGGCAGTGCCTGCACCTGTGCGCCGAACTGCTTTTCCGCGTTGCGCTGTGCTTCCTCGAGTCGAAACCGCCGTTCACCGTAGTTCTCTGTGCGACAGTTCAATTTGTTGCGGAGTAGTTCGGTCAGAATTGGGTCGGCAAAGGCGGTGTCGTTCAGAACAGCTTCCACAGGGGAAAAGCGTCCCAATTCATTGGCAATATGGGTGATACGCTGTGCGCCTGCAAAGGCGGTGACATGGGTTTTACCTGTGGTAATATCGCATACACACAGACCTGCATAGTTGGCATCCAGATAGATACCACAGATATAGTTGGCGCGACTGCCCTCCAACATAGAGCTGTCCACCGTGCCAGGGGTAATCACGCGGATGATATCGCGCTTGACCAGACCTTTTGCCTGTGTCGCATCTTCGGTCTGTTCACAGATAGCGACCTTATAGCCCTTGGCAATCAGACGGGCGATATAGCCGTCTGAGGAGTGGAACGGCACACCGCACATCGGGGTACGCTCGTCCTCTGGCTTGTTGCGGTCGCGTGTTGTGAGGGTGAGGTCCAACTCTTGACTGACGAGTTTGGCATCCTCATTGAACATTTCATAAAAATCGCCCAGACGGAAAAACAGGATAGAATCCTTATGTTGTTCCTTAATCTCAAGATATTGGCGCATCATGGGGGTCATTTCAGCCATGACGGTACTCTCTTTCTATCGTTACTCGACCTCGCCGAACAAGGCCCAAGTGTTACTGTCGGTGATGGACGCGGTGACATACTGCCCAACCAGGGACTTGTCACCATGCAAATGCACCAGTCGGCCACCTGCGGTACGGCTGGTTAGCGGATAGCGCACATCGTCACTCTCGCCATCGACCAACACGCGCACGCGCTGTCCCACATATTCCCGATGGAGTTCGGCGGAAATCTCATTTTGTGCATTGCACAACGCATCAAACCAGACTTGCTTCTCGGCACGGGTGGCAGGGTCGGGCATTTTTGCCGCAGGGGTTCCAGGGCGGGGAGAATAGATAAAAGTAAACAGGGCATCGTAGCGCACTTCCCGAATGAGGGAAACGGTGTCCATCGCCTCCGCCTCGGTTTCCCCAGGGAATCCAATAATAATATCACTAGTCAACACCAAGTCGGGCATGACGCGCTTGGCATACGCGACTTTCTCCAGATATTGCTCTCTGGTATAACCGCGGTTCATCTCTTTCAGCACACGGCTGTTGCCAGACTGGACAGGCAGATGGAGCTGATGGGCGACATGACGGCTCTGTGCCATCGTGTCAAACAGTTTTTGACTGGCATCCTTGGGGTGACTGGTCATAAAACGGATGAGGTAATCGCCCTCGATTTTGTCAATCTCACGGAGCAGGTCGGCAAAATCCATCGGCACCTCCAAATCCTTGCCGTAGGAGTTGACATTCTGCCCCAACAGGGTAATCTCTTTGATGCCACTGGCAACCAATTCACGGCATTCGGCAATGATATGTGCCGCATCACGACTGCGCTCACGGCCGCGCACATAGGGCACGATGCAGTACGAGCAGAAATTGTTACAGCCGTACATGATGGATACCCACGCTTTGACATTGCTCTCACGCACCACGGGCAGTCCCTCGGCAATCGAGCCGTGTTCGTCCTCGATGGAGAACACACGGCGGCGGTTGGTATAGACTTTGTGCAACAGTTCGGGGAACTTCCAGAGGGCTTGAGGGCCAAATACCAAATCGACATGGCGGTAGGATTGTTTCACTCGTGCCGCCACGATATCCTGCTGTGCCATACAGCCACACAGGGCGATGATACAGTTGGGATTTTGCTCCTTGCGGTGTACCAACTGCCCAATCACGCCAAACACCTTTTTCTCCGCATTTTCACGGATGGCGCAGGTGTTAATCACGATGATATCCGCCTCTTTGTCGTTGTCCGTCAAAGTGCAACCTATATCGGACAGCATACCCATAATGCGCTGACTGTCGGCAACATTTTGCTGACAGCCGTAGGTGTCCACGAAGGCGCGGACGGTGCGCCCCTCATGCAAGGTGGCGATAGTTTTTATAAAGTTTCGCTGACGCGCAATCTCGTCTGCGGAAATAACAACTTCTTTGCGTTCCAATGTAACTTCTCTCCAAATCTTAAAAGAATATCAATTTATTATAGCGGAAATCTGCCCAGAATACAAGAGCAGTGTAGAATTTGGAAAGAAAAAACCATTTTCCCCCTTTACAGAAGGATGGCTTGTGTGGCATAATATACAATTGACAAAAATACAATTGCATTTTAGTTGGAATGGAGAATATCTATGCCCATTATTGAATACGACAGCTATAAACAGAAACTCGGCGCACTGGAGCCTGAGTTGAAGAAGCTTGCCACCGCATTGGATTTGGACACCGTGCGCCGTGAAGTGGACGAGTTGGAGGACAAGACCGCCGACCCGAATTTCTGGAATGACTTGGCGGCCTCGCAGAAGGTGTTACAGCGTTCCAAGCAGTTGAAGAACAAGCTGGAACAGCATGCACGCCTGACGACCCAGTGGGAGGATTTGACCACCTTGGTGGAAATGGCGATTGAGGAAGATGACGAATCCCTGCTCGAAGAAATTCGCGACGGCTACGAGCGACTGGAAACCTCGCTCCACGAGGCAAACCTCGCCACCTTGCTGACAGGTGAGTACGACAGTTCCAGTGCCATTATCTCTCTCCACGCAGGTGCAGGTGGTACGGAGGCACAGGACTGGTGCCAGATGCTCTACCGTATGTACACCCGTTGGGCGGAGCGTCGTGGCTTCCAGTGGAAGACCTTGGACTACGAAGACTGCGACGATGCAGGTATCAAGTCTGCCACCATCTCCATCGAGGGTGAAAATGCCTACGGCTATCTCAAGAGTGAGAATGGCGTGCATCGTCTGGTGCGTGTGTCCCCCTTTGATGCACAGGCGCGCCGTCAGACCTCCTTCTCTGCGGTCGAAGTGATGCCCCAGATTGATGTGGATACCAATGTGGACCTGCGCGCTGAGGACATCGAAATGCAGGTGTACCGCGCCTCTGGTGCAGGTGGTCAGCATGTTAATAAGACCTCCTCTGCGGTGCGACTGATTCACAAGCCCACTGGCGTAGTGGTTTCCAGCCAGCAGGAGCGTTCTCAGGTACAGAACCGTGAGAACTGTATGAAGATGTTGGCGGCAAAGTTGACCGAGATGAAGATTCAGCAACACGCCGACAAAATCAGCGATATCAAGGGTGTGCAGATGAAGATTGAGTGGGGTAGTCAGATTCGCTCCTATGTCTTTATGCCCTACACGCTTGCCAAGGATACCCGTACTGGCTTTGAAAACGGCAATATCAACGCCGTGATGGATGGTGACATTGATGGCTTCATCAATGCCTACCTCAGTGCCAGTGCCACAGGCGAATTGAAAAAGTAAACAGGAAAATGGTGCGTTGTTTGTCCTTTGACTTGCAACGCACCATCGTTTTTATAGGAGAAAACGGTTACTTCTCGTCCATTTCGTCGGTCTTTTTGCGCCAGAAGGGGTGTGTGCCAGTGCTGGTATCCTTGTTCGCCAGTCGCTTGCGTCTGTGGCGGCGAATCAGCACGACCACTCCCACAAGTACCACGGCGTAAACAATGAGCGTCAGCCAGTTGCGCGCCACAAAAATGACGAAGTCCTCGAGGTTCTCAATGCCCTGCTCCAGACCGCGCTTAAATGCGTTTCCAAGACGCTCTCCGAAGGTCACAGGGGTGACTTCCTCGTTGCTCAGACGATAGACCTCGCGCAGAGAGAGATTGATGGTGGAGTATCCAATCAGGCTATCATAATTGCGAAGGCTACCCGTGAGATACTCAATCTGCAACTCCGTATCGCTGATGGCACTCTCGATGGTGATAATATCTGCCATATCTTCCGCCTTGGCAAGCAGTTCCTGTAGGCGTTGCAGTTTGGTGCGCTGGGTGGTCAGACGCGCCTCCAAATCATAATAGGCTTCGCTCACATCATCGCTGTATTCGTTGCGGTAAGTCATGTGGGCGACTTCGCCTGCTTGGTCGAGAAATGCGTGGAACTGTGCGGCAGGAACACGAATCACGCAGAAGATGGAACGATAATTTCCGCCCTGATGTAACTCACGGCTCTCGAAGAAGCCACCGACAGAGCTGACCAATGTGGTGAGGGACTGGCTTGCCGTGTCAAAGTCGCGTGTTTCTAGTGTCATGTCGGCAGTGTAAATTAACTTATTTGCATTGGGGAGTGCAGTCTGTGAAACATCGCTACCCGTGAGCGAGTTGTCGAGGGCGGGGGCTTCGGGCATATCCATGTCTGCCTTGGAATCTTCCGTCACCCAACCGCCGTCAAAATCACTCTCTTTGTCGATAAAGCCACCGCTTACACTCTCCTGTGGCGCGCTCGCACCATTGTTCATCGCCATGTTGTCCGTGGCAACACCGCCACAGGCGGTCAAGCTCGTCAGCAGGCCCATCATCAGTAACAGGGCAAGAATTTTTCTTTTCATCTTTATATCCTCCTTTTTCTCCCCATCTTCCTATGGGGTATCTATTCATACAGACGAAAAAAGATGGGAAAATGTTCCGCTTTAAATGAAAAAATTTAGAATCTATTGAAAAATTTTTTGATAGCCGATACAATAGCAACAGAACGAAACCACAAGGAGGAAATCTGTGATGAAATTGACTTGGTTGGGACACGCCTGTTTTCTGTTGGAGAGTGACGGCTACCGTGTCATGCTCGACCCCTGCAAAGGGGTACCTGGTGTGGAGGACACTGCAGGAGAAGTAGATGCGGTATACTGTAGCCACCACCATTTTGACCACTGCTACACAGAGAAATTGCGTGTGACGAACCGCTTGCCCTCCCCCGTTGCTGTGCAGAAGCTAGCCAGTTTCCACGACGAGGTACAGGGGGCGAAGCGCGGAGAGAATACCATTCATGTGCTGACGGCTGAGGGAATCACCGTGGTGCATCTGGGCGATTTGGGGCACTTGCTCGATGCCGAGCAGGTTGCACAGATACAACACTGTGATGTATTGCTTGTGCCTGTTGGTGGCACCTACACGCTGGATGTTCGCACAGCTAAACAGGTGGCAGATACCGTTGCACCGCGTATCGTTATCCCTATGCACTACCGCAAGGGCGAGATGGGCTTTGATGTCCTGCAAACCTTGGACGAGTTTACCGCGCAGTATGATGCACAGAGCGTCCACTATCTCTCTACGAACACCGTGGAACTGTCGGAAGAAGTCCTCGCCCACGGCGGTGCCGTCGTGCCGCAAGAGTAATAGTATCAGCACAAAAAAGCCTCCCCTTATAGTACAGGGGAGCATGCCAAGTTACCAACTAAAAGCCTCCCCTGCAAGCAGGGGAGGTGGCGAACGAAGTGAGCCGGAGGGGTTGCGTGTAGGCAATACGGTGATGGATGACCCCTCAGTCACGGCTACGCCGTGCCAGCTCCCCTTGCTCCCAAGGGGAGCCTTTTTTATAATTCCTCGTAGCACATATGCTCTATAGCGAAACGAACACATTGTACAATCAACGCATTACGGCTGTATCCCGTTTGGGTAGAAATTTGATTGAGCTGTTCTGCCAATTCATCTTTCATGCGAATGGAAAATGTTTTATATCCATCCTCACCCTTTGCCCGTTTAAGATAGATAATCAGCTTGTCTTGTTTCATACTATCACTCCTTAACACAATTGTATGACGAACAAGTTGTGATTGATATGTTATGATTTATGTTATAAAAAATAAAGCCTCCCCTGTTTACAGGGGAGGTGGCGAACGAAGTGAGCCGGAGGGGTCGTACGAACCACGGTATCCTCGGAGCATAGCTCCTGTGGCTTACGCTAAAAATATGCCACCGGCATATTTTCTTAACGCTGCAGAGGTGGCGAACGAAGTGAGCCGGAGGGGTCGTATGAACCACGGTATCCTCGGAGCATAGCTCCTGTGGCTTACGCTAAAAATATGCCACCGGCATATTTTCTTAACGCTGCAGAGGTGGTGAGCGAAGCGAACCCGGAGG
>JAZOVU010000025.1:0-45891 GCA_045658885.1 Candidatus Pelethomonas sp.
TTGCATCGCTTACATCGTAGTAGTATCCGCTATATTCAACCACCGTCTCTACTTCTTCGAAAATTTCTATTAACTTTCTTGTATTCATGCTTCCAGTATACCATATTCCACACAACTGTAAATGAAAATTGATTTCCGTGAACAAAATATAGGGAGCATTGCACACTCTGTTGCAATACTCCCTATAGTCTATGCAAAATTATTTTCTGCCACGCAGACGCTTTGCTTCTTCGCGCTGTAGGACAAAGATTGCGCTCACCAAGCGGTCCTGCTCATTGGGACGCATCCTGAGGAACTGACACCCATACATATTGCTGTACGGTGTCTGCTGTACACGGCGCACACTGCACTGGAAAGTAAATGGCTGTGTACCAGGAATAATTTCCACATTGCTCACGCGCAACTGGTCCCCGACCTCAAAGAATGCGTCGCAGGAAACCATCGCGCCACCACCGCTAATATCAATCAGCTGGCAGTTGTACTCATCTTCGTCAAACATCGGTGCATCAGGACCATCCTCTGCGCGCTTCACACGGGTCAGCACCCCATCCACTGCAATACTCTGGCGGAAGAACTCGCGCTTATCCCAAGTAAACCAGTTGGACAGTCGGTCCATTTTCCAGATTGCGCTACTGCTGCCACAGACCGTTCCGCGGTAGACTACACGGCGGTCATCGCTCAAATGTCCGCGCAACTTATAGCTGGCATTGTACTCCACAGGAGGCACGCGTCCGCCCGCGCTGTTCTCGAGCGTGACGGCTTCGCCGTCATAATCAATCACACGCGCGTGGAAAACGACATCATTATCGTCGTTTACGATTTCCATCAACATACCAATTTCGATTTCCAATTTATTTGCCATATCGCTTCCTCCTGTTTTGATTGCGTATTATGTCTGTATCGTCCCTCCCGGCACAGCCGGGAGGGATAGCTATTGCAAAAGTTTAGTCACCCGACACCCATCTGATAGAGAAGCGCGGTTCGACGAAGGACTCCAAGAAGCCCTGTGTTGCCTCTACCACAAACTCCAGAACCAGTCTTGCACCCTGTCCGTTGACATTGCTGTATGCGTCGGAGATACTACCATCCTTAAAGATGGTGATGGTCGCACCGACCGTAGCGTGTTCAAAGTCAAAGGTAATGGTACTGCCAGACACATCAACATCGGAGATAGCCAAGTCACCACCAGACAATCTCACCTTATCCGCGAAGTTGTCATCGGTAATGTTCTCCAACATGGTACTCAAGTCCTCCAGACGGAGCAACTGGTACACTTTTTCAGAGAAGTGGAGCGTGACAGTACCCTTATAAGCGTAGTTTCTGGGTTCATCGCGGAGTGCCTCTTCCAGCGCAATGTTATACAAATAGCTCTCACCGTCGGCAGGAATCTCAGAGGCAAACTTGTGGAGGTAGGTAATCTTATTTTCATCGCCAATCAGCTCTGGTGCGGTCGAGTCCGCCAGATGGACACCACCAATCGCCTTGAAACCGTAAGTCTGACCCAACTGGTTGCGCGCAGCCGCGATGAAGTAGTATGTCGTTTCTGGGCTAAGCTTTGTCGGTCGGATGGTTTCTGTCTTTTCCGCCTCCGCAAAGCTCTGATTACCCGTATCCGCAGGGCTGTAGCTACTAGTCGCCTCACCTTGCACATACTCCACTACATTCTTTCGTGTCGCTTCGTCGGCATAGACATCGAACAGCGAACGATCATCCTCAGAGGACATCGAAATCAACAGCGACTGCATGACCGTCAGCGTCGTGGGATTCACTGACAATCTGGCACAGTCGGCTTCATAGGCCGTTTTCTTATCGTCTGGGATACAGGTGGTAAATCTATCGTTGAAGATTTTGTACGCCATGTCGTAGCTGTAGACTGCCCAGTTCATCTCCGCAGGGGTGGTGGTCTTTGCTGTGATGGTGTCACCACCAGAAACTTTCAGCTCAATCGCTGGCGTTGTGACCGCCAATGTGGTGAACTGGAAGCAGTAGACATCGGAATACTTCTGTGACTCACCTGTTAGTATACAATAAACGAAGTATGTGGTCAAGGGTTCCAGACCATCCACACGGATAGTTTGCAGGTTCGTGCCCACGCTTTTCTTACCCGTCTTGATACGGGTGGAGGATGCACCCTTATCGACCATCAGTGCCACACTATCTTTCGTCGGTGCAGCCAGTTTTGGAGAGTAGCCCATCGGATTCTGGTCCGTGATACCGTCACCCTTGGTCGGTGGATTGACTCCCAACTTAAACAGCTCTCCGAAATCCACTTCGTTTCCGTTTTCGTCATAGCCACGGGTCAGCACACTCGCCTCATAGCCGTTCTCTGCGGTATACATCGGCGCGATGACATAGTACAAGGTACCAGCACGGTCGAGCATGACATTCATCTGTACCATACCGTCACCAGCTTTGAAAGTGGGGTTTCCACTCATAAAGCGCGGTGTTTTGGTGTCGATAAACTTACGCGACACGGAGAAGTCAGCAGGGGTTGCGAGGTTCGTGACATCGTTCGTCCACGGGTCAACCTTGGCGTAGTCTGTACCAGACAGGTCCTGACCAGCAGGGATGAGGACGCGCAACTTCACATCCGCGCTCCAACTTTCCTCGACATCGTTACCGTCAATCTCGGTAATATCAATCACGAACTCATAGCTATACGCATCATTCAGGCTATTCAACTGTGGGATAACTGTTGCATTTTCACCGTTAATCAGGCCGTTGATACTGGAACGCGCCTTACCACCACTACTATAGATGCTCATGTTGCCCAGATAGTGCCATCCGTTTTTGTCCAAATGCTCACAGTCGGCAAACATGGACAGACCATCCTCGGCAGCCCCTTCCTTTACTACCTTTCCACTCACGCTGTCAATCACACGGCAATAGACATCGAAGTAGACGATAATATTCTCAGTTTCAATCCAGATATCGTAGTAGACACCGTTGTTGACACTCTCAGTGGACTGGGGGTCCATCCAGAATCGCATATCGACATCCGCCTTGTTTTCGGTCTCCACATTACCAAGCCACTGCATTGGGTCGCCCGTTACCGCAGTGTTACCGCTAATACGGCTGGTCAGATTCACCTGTGCAAACACAGTGGTAAACGGCGTGACCTTATAGGGGTTGGGCTTGATGAGGTTTCTCGAATTGGAAATATCGGTGATATCCTCCAAGATAAACTGGTAGGTACTACCACTGCTCAAATTGATGGCGACACCGTGGATAAATTCGAGAACCAGTTCACCCTCCTCCGAGAGTTCAATCTCTACTTTGTTGTAATCAATCCACGCACTCGTATTCTCATCCGTTTCAGCGGTACGGTTCTTCACCTGATAGCTCAAGCTCACATTGCTAACATCCCAGAGTTGCACCGACCGTTCCAACCCATCGAGCAATTCTGCCTTGGCAGCTGCCCGTTCCTCTGCGGTTAAGTTTTTATCCTTGCTCTGCTTATACAGTTCTAAGAAGGAATACTCGGATTCCTTGTAGCGCACCACCTCATTGAAAATCAGCTTAACATCTGTTTCTGCCAACGGTTCCTTACCCTGTTCATCCACTGTTTTAGTAAACTCCTGTCTGGCGGTGGGGGCAACATCGTCCAAAGTATTGGCAGTAATCATCTTGACGCTGGAGTAGTTACCAGCCTTATCTTCCGCCACATAGTAGATATCGTAAGCAGATTCCGAAGCCAGACCAGTAATTCTCAGAACGACATCCTTATTGGCGGAAGCGTTGGACTTACCTGCCTTGACAATATTACCGATTCCGTTGATAACCTGCAACGCCGCAGTTCTCTCATCCACATTACCCAGATAGTTCAAACCAGACTTAACTGCTACCCAATAAATCGTACCAGCCTCATTCATGGCGGTGGTCACGCCCAAGCTCGTCTTCTGAATACCTGTCACCACGCCGTCGACCAATTCAGGCGGTGTACCGTCAACGGTGGTGAAGGACAGACGCTTCACGCCAGAATCCTTGCCGTTATCGGGGTCAATCAGGCACAGGTATAGCTCATAGGTCACCTGCTCCTCCAGCTTGCCCTCCTGACAGACATTCAAAAGTCTAAGTACATTCTTCTCTACGGGAATACCGTCAATCGGGCAGTTACTCAAATCACCCGTAATCGCACCCGTCTTAAACTCATTGATGGTCGGGGCACCTGCTCCCTTCGGCAACAGTGCATAGTACAGAATACTGCTCTTAGTGGACATGACGCTAACCTGTGCGTAACTTCTTCTCACCAGTGTCAGTTCAGGGTAGCCCGTTGCAAATTTCGGTGCTGTACCATCGGGGGTCGAGAACAGAACGGACTTCACCGCACTGCACCTACCGCGGTTATCCACCAGCACAGCAGACACATAGTAGGAACCGTCCGCTACCAACTTGCTAATTTTAATCTTGAAATCTTTGTTGGAGCTAGTGACCGCAAAACTGCCCTGTTGCAGAATCTTGACATCATAGTCCTTACTTTCCAACAGGCTCTCGGCACTAATCGGGCCATCATTCATACTACTCAAGGCCCAGTAAATCGTACCCTTTTTGTTGGTCTGAAAGAACACCTCTGCACTGTTCGGGGCGATATTTCTCATTCTGGGATACCCTGTGAGAATTCTGGGGTCCTCCGAGGACTCCTCCGCCTCCTGCGTATCCATCGGTTCTCCCTTAACCGTCGCCTCCAGACCGGGTCGAATTTCAATTTCATCGGGCAGAATATCGACAATCGCACCAGCCGCATTGACATCCAACTCTGCGATATCGCCCTGACCCGTAACCGTAATACCCACATCGAGATTCAGGTCCTCAATTGTGGCAATATTGCGAACCTCCAACAGAGAGCCAATCGCGTGTTCGTCAATGGTCACAAACTTCGCGTTACCCTCTGCAATCATCAGCGTAGACATTGGGGTGCGGTTCATCACTTCCTCGATGTTACCTGCCATCGTGACGGACATGCCAGCTTCGCCGTTAATCTCCACATATAACAGGCCATCCCCTGCTGCTGTTCGGTCATCCAGATATGCACTCGTTTTTACATTGGTGAAATCAATCTCCGTGTCACCCTCGGCGCGCACGGAAACAAACTGGTCGGCAATGCTGTCAATCACCAGTTCACTGCTCTCGACATTGCGGAGAATCACACTGCTTTCACCCTTGTGGCTTTCACCTGCGCCAGAGATAATAATTTTACCCAGCACCACCACATTGTCCAGCATCACATCGCCCAGTTCCAGACCACCTGTGATGTACAGATTACCTGCGATGGTCGTGTTTTTCAGTGTGACACCAGAGGTGGACAACATCACATTGCCATACACACCGCCGAGCGTGTGTGTCCCTGGGGTATTGACCATCGTGCCGATGGCTTTCACCAACATAGCGGCGACCTCGCCACGGCTAATATTTTTCTGCGGACGGAAAGTACCGTCCTCATAGCCACTGATATAGCCAGCACTGACACCCGACTCAATCATGCCACGGCTCCAGTCACTAAAGGTACGGCTGTCAGAAAATCCCAGTGTTTCCCCTGACTTCTCTGTCAACAGGAGGTTACGACCAATCAGAACCACCGCCTGCTCACGGGTCAGATAGGCATTTGGCTCCGCCGTCTTTTCACTAGTTCCCTTAAAATATCCCATGTTGTACGCAATACCGATATCATTGTGATACCAGTCGCTCAACTTCACATCCTCAAATGGGTGGCTCACATCAGCCTGATAGCCAAACGCACGGTTAATCATGGTGACAAACTCTGCGCGTGTAACCATACCGCTGGTATTCAGGTTGCCCTGCACATCGCCGCGCATCACGCCCCAGTCCACCACTTTTTCGACATATTCATCCACCCATGATGCGGACTGCGCCTCCATCAGGGACACAGGAATCATCTCGAAAAGCAAGACCAGCGTCAGCAATGCTGACGCCACACGCTGTATCGTTCTTCGATTGCAGAAATCCAATAGCTTTTCCTTCATTTCACGCTTCCTCCTTGTTCGCGTTTTCTTCGGTGCTGCTCCAATTGGATAGCAAACACAGCTTCACAGAGCAACTTTTCCTCGTCGTAGCACATATCGACAAATCGCACGGCGTAGCAAGTCCGTCCACCTTTCTCCCAGACACGCAGAATTTTACTGCGTACCAAAAGCGGTTGCGGTGCTGTCACGGGGATAACAACTTCCACCAATTCACCGCGCTCCAACGGCTCGTCGCAGTAAAATGCTACACCACCACAGCTAAAGTCCATAAATTCGACCGTTCTGCGTCCACTCCACTTGCCGTTGATGGGGTAGATAAGCGAATCAAATGCCACATCTACGCGCAACATCTCGCGGACATCCTCCTTGGAGGTGACGGGGCGCAGTTTCAGCGTATTACCTGAGATAGCGGACACCGCCCCCTGTAAAGTAGGCATGGTCTGTTGCGTTCCGATGAGTGTAATCAGCTTATTCTCTTTGATTTCGTCGCTACCGCCATCCAGCAGTTTCACACAAAACTCCGATGCCGTCGGTGCCGTCATCAGGACCCCCCGGCTAAAGGGGACATCCTCATCGTTGAGCAACAGATAGATTCTCTCTTTCACGCCTGTTCCTCCTTACTCTGCACCGTACGGGCGACCTCCTGTGCCTGTTTTTCCCGTTCGTTAGGGTCAAAGTTGAGAAAATAGACATAAATTTCAACAATCGCTTTGTACAATTCCTCTGGAATCTCCTGTCCCAGTTTCAGCTGTGCCAGCGCGGTGGCAAGAGAATTGTCTTCATAAATCGGAACACCAGCATCGGCGGCAGTTTCCACAATTTTCTCCGCCATGTAGCCCATACCAGAGGCTACAACGACAGGGGCGGCATCCCCAGCCCCGTACTGGAGTGCCACCGCCATTTGGGACGCATTGCGTCCTCTCTTAGACCTTGACATTCACGCTGTTCTTCCTTTCAAAGATTTGCGGAAAGACCTCTGTGAGGGTCAACGGACGCTGCATCTTCCGCACAGATACACCGCCATTTTTCAGTCCATTGCGTTCCAAAATCTGTCCCAATGTCTGTTCAATCTGTCCTGAGAACGGCAAAACTTTTTCAGGGCAGAAGATATTCATACCAACCTCTTTGTCCACACTGACCATCAACACATCGAATGCGCCCAACGGCTGTACATCAATCTTAAACAGGAGTTTGGTACACCGCCGTTTGCGTCCATTTTCATCCGCCTGCCCTGCATCGGGGTCCACCCACAGCTCAGAGAACAGGAACTTTCCATTCCACTCCAGTGGCAGGATAAAGTGGTTGACTGGCATATACACACTTTCATTGATGAGCATCGCCGCCACCAATTGCCGAAAAATACTCTGGATATTCGCGTCACCTTCTCCGCTGATGGCGCGCGCCGCCGCCGAGGTCAGGTAATCCGCAAACAGATTGGAGGGGTCATTGGGGTCAAAGGCATTTTCCTGCAACAGTTGCAGGAGCATTTCGTCCGTCAGTCCACCCAGTTGGTCACGCAAAGTACCATAGCTCACCAGTCGGCGGAAAGAATCCAATAGATTGTCCAGAGAGCCATTTTCATAGCGCGCCATATCGAGCATCAATCTGCTCAACAGTTCGCGTGGTGTGCCGAGGTCATGGGTTCTCCCCACATAGTCACCCATATGGGGGAATACTTTCTGGCGCAACAGTTGTAGAACCGCTTGACGGTTCCCCTCTGCCATATCGCCCTCCATCTCCTCCAACATATCGCGGAGAGCCTGTGCCCAGCTCGCTGGCATACTATCTGCCATACCACGCATGGCGCGCAACATATTTTTTTCAATATGCGCCGAGGACGAGTGGTCCATATACGCCTTAATAAACTGCAAGATATCTTCCTGCACACTGGCAGAGGCAGCGTTTGCATACGCGCCACGCAACAGGGCAAACAGAGGGCCACCCAGACGACTGCCATTTTTCAGCTGTCCCTTCAAGAAGGCGAGGAGTTGCTCTGGGTCCATGTGCATCATCTGCATGACCTGCGACATCTCCTGTGCGATGCCCTCGCTCATGCCAGACAGTACGACAGTCCCCTCTCGGCCACCAAACAGCCTCGACAGACTCTCCGCCAAGTTGGGCGATTCACGCAGACGCTGTACGAATGTTTCGTAGTTGGAATCGTAGCGTACGCGCTGGTGTGCATTCAGTGCCCCGTTGTCCTGTCGGTCGGTTTTGCCGTCAGCGTGTACGACCCTGTTTAGGTCGGGAACATTTTGAATATTCGGATTGTTCTGTGTATTGGTCTGTGTCAGTGGGATATTGCGGTTAATATTGGTATTTTCCCGTCCCGGTACCGGGTTCGTTACACCCAAAAGATCCGGCATTTCAGAATCCTCCAAAAAAAGGTTGATTTAGTCGACTAAATTTGGTAAAGTAATATTATAGTCTTAATTTCTATTGGCGCGTGCCGATAAAATCTAAAGATACTTTTAAGATAAGGCGGTGTTTTTTATGAGCAGTGGCAATGAAATCCTGGATATGTATATCTACGAAACCCATACATTGCTGGAACAGTTGGAGTCCAGTGTCCTCGAAGCAGAAAAAGCAAACGATTTTTCGCAGGACAATGTCAACGAAATTTTTCGCATCATGCACACCATCAAAGGTTCTTCCGCGATGATGGAATTTGATTCCCTTGCTACTATCGCACATCGGATTGAGGACCTCTTTTTCCTCATTAGAGAAAATTCCATGTCCGTCGTTTCCGAGGCGAATCGCTCCACTCTGTTCGACCTGGTATTCCAGTCCATCGACTATTTCCGAGGCGAGGTTGACAAGATTGAATCCGACCAACCTCTCTCTAAGGATATCGACAACTTCCTCTCAGATATTAATAGTTTGATTGCCAAAATTAAGGCTGGCGACAACGAGCCTGCCCCAGCTGCGCGCCCCGCTACCCCAGCAAAACCAGCCACTGTTGTACCTGAAGTTACCAGCATCGAGGTTTCCTCTGGCAATCGCGACTTCCCCTATGAACTGCGCGTATTCTTCGACGAGGGCTGTGGCATGGAGAGTCTGCGCTCCTTCATGCTTGTGACCTCTGTGCGCGACTGCTGTGCCGACTCCGATTTTATTTTCACCCCCGACGATGTGGAAACCAATATGGATTCCTCTGAAACCGTCATTGAAAACGGTTTTTACATGATGTTCCGCAAGGCAGAGGACCGCACCAAGGCCATCTCTATTGTCAACTCCTCTGGCTCTATCAAGTCCTATCAGGCACACGACCTCCAGTTCATCGAGCCTGAAGAACCCGTGGAACAGCCCATACAGGAGGACCCCGAGATTGTGGTGGACAACACCGCTGTCAGTATCCCTGCCCAACAGTCCGCCACGGTACAGCACCCCAAGGAGAGCCTCATCAGCGTCAATCTGAGCAAGCTCGAACAGCTGACCGCCGTGGTCGGTGAAATTGTCATTACAGAGTCCATGGTTACTTCCTCCCCCGACCTGAACGGTCTGGCACTGGATAACTTCCAGAAGTCCGCCCGTCAGCTCCGCAAGCTGACCGACGAGTTGCAGGATGTCGCCATGTCCCTGCGCATGGTTCCCATCTCTGGCACTTTCCAGAAGATGAACCGCATCGTGCGCGATATGAGCAAGAAGCTCGGCAAGCGCGCCAAGCTTACGCTGGTCGGTGAAAATACCGAAGTGGATAAGACCATCGTAGACAGTCTTGGTGACCCCCTGATGCACATTGTCCGTAACTCGATGGACCACGGTTTAGAGGACAACGAGGCCGACCGTATTGCCGCTGGCAAGGACCCCGTCGGCGAAGTGGTTCTCACTGCACGCGATACAGGTAGTGAGGTTATCATCGAAATTAAGGACGACGGCAAGGGTGTCAACTATGATAATGTTCTGAAGAAAGCCATCAAGAACGGTCTGGCCAGCCCCGATATGGAGTATTCCCACCGCGAGATTCTGAACTTCCTGCTGATGCCTGGTTTCTCTACCAACAATCAGGTCACGGAGTTCTCTGGCCGTGGTGTCGGCATGGATGTCGTTAAGAGAAATATCGAGGAAGTTGGCGGTACCGTGTCTCTGTCCAGCGAGCCTGGCAAGGGCATGACAACCACGCTAAAGATTCCTCTGACCATGGCCATCATGGACGGCATGGAGGTTTCCGTTGGCGATTCTATCTTCACCATTCCCATCAACAATATCCGCCAGAGTTTCAAAGTTTCCGCTGGCGATGTTATCTATGATTCCACCAACCGCGAAGTTATCAGCTGTCTGAATAACTTCTACCCCATTATCCGCGCCAAGGAGCTGTATCAGCTCCAGAGTGGCCACGACAATATTGAGGACGGCATCCTGCTCTGGTTGGAGTCTGGTGAATGTTCCTACTGTCTGTTTGTTGACGACCTTCTCGGCGAACAGCAGGTCGTGGTCAAACAGTTGCCCAGCTATGTCAACAGCTACAACATCAAACGCTACGGTATCAACGGTTGCACCCTGTTGGGTGACGGTAGCATTAGCATCATTCTGGATGTAGCGAACCTGTACGCATCCACCCAAGAAATGTAACACACAAAGGAGGAACACCGATGAGTGTCAATGTGAATGAAGACCTTATGTTCGCAACCGAGGAACAGATGGAAGCGGTATTCGGTGTCCAGACCGAGGACATTGTTGATACCGAGAAATATCTCATCTTCGTGACTGACAACCTCAAATTCGGCATCAATGCCAACTCTGTGGTTGAGATTATCACCAACTATTCCATCACTTTTCTGCCCATGTTGCCCGACTTCGTCCGTGGCATCGTGAACCTGCGCGGCGATATGATTCCCATTCTCGATATCCGTCTGCGCCTTGGCAAGCCCTCCAAGGAGGACTGTCTGGTTATCGTCCTGAATGTAGGCGGTATCCAACTAGGTATTCTGGTAGACTCTGTGGACCAGATGTTGGATATTCCCAAGGAAGATATTCTGCCCACCCCTGTCAACCACACCCAGAAGCTCGTCAACGGCATGGTTTCTCTGCCCGATGGTTCTGGCACTATGATGGTGCTGGACTGTGAGGAGTTGTTGCCACATGACTGATACCTCCATACAGGGAAGTGTATTTTCTCCTATGACCATTTCGGATGCCGATTTTCGGAAATTGGTTCACTTTATCCGTTCCAATTACGGCATCGACCTCTCGCAGAAGCGTCAGCTCATCACAGGCCGTCTGTCTGTCACCATCAAACAGCTCGGTTATAAAAATTTTTCGGAATTTGTTGACCATGTACTACAGACGAGAGACGAGAAGGAAATCACGCTCCTCCTCAACAAACTCACGACCAACTACACTTTCTTCATGCGCGAGCAGGACCATCTGGACTACTTCCGTCAGAAGATTATTCCCGATATCGTCCGCCGTCACGAGCGTGACAAATCGTTGGCAATTTGGAGTGCAGGCTGTTCCTCTGGCGAGGAGCCGTACAACATCTCCATGTACCTGCTCGACTATTTGGGCGCACAGGCGAGCCAGTGGGATACCCGTATTTTGGCCACTGATATCTCGGCACAGGCGTTGAATACCGCCCGTCAGGGCATCTACGAACTGCCCGACACCATCCCTGCCGAGTGGCGGCGTAAGTATTTCACCGATTTGAAAAATGGTCGTCATTCTGTCGCACCAGCCATTAAAAACAATGTTATTTTCCAGACCTTTAACCTCATGGACCCCATCCGTTTCCGCCGTAAATTCGATGTAATTTTTTGCCGAAATGTGATGATTTATTTCGACCAGCCCACCAAGGACGCGCTTGTCCAACGGTTCTATGAGGCGACCAACCCAGGTGGTTATCTTCTCATCAGCTATTCGGAGAATCTCAGTCCCAATACGCCTTACCGCAGACTGGCTCCGGCTACCTTCCAAAAATAAGGAAAGGGTGTGTATCCCGCTATGCTTCTCACTCCCGGCAAAAAAATTCGTGTCATGGTCGTGGACGACTCGATTCTGGCGCGCAGTCTGCTCATCAAGGGTCTGTCCTCGCACCCCAATATCGAAGTTGTCGGCTATGCCATCAACACAACTGACGCAAGAAATAAATTTTCTAAGCTCAATCCCGATGTGATGACGATGGATGTGGAAATGCCCGGTATGGACGGCATCAGTTTCCTCAAGCAGTTCCTACCCGAACATCCCGTTCCTGTCATTCTCGTTTCCTCGCTTAACCTCAAGGTGTTTGACGCGCTCTCCGCTGGTGCGGTGGACTTCGTACGCAAGCCTGAAAAGGAGGCGCAGGACATCTTTATCGAAACCCTCAAGCAGAAGGTCATTACCGCCGCTTCCGCCAAGGTCAGACCGCCTCTCCCCACTTCCACCACGGTCGCTAAGGCTAGTACCGCCTCGGCAAAGGTAAGCTCC
Source organism: Candidatus Pelethomonas sp. (assembly GCA_045658885.1). Lineage (GTDB taxonomy): Bacteria > Bacillota > Clostridia > Oscillospirales > Oscillospiraceae > Pelethomonas. The sequence continues at coordinate 12,387 of JAZOVU010000025.1, forward strand.
ATCCTCTCTGGTGGTGCGACCACTTTGGGCGCGCAGTCCTCTCTGGATAATGTCATCATTGGTCTGGGTGCTTCTACTGGTGGAACGGAAGCCACCTTGGAAGTGATGAAACATCTCCCTGCCGATATTCCTGGCATGGTCATTGTACAGCATATGCCTCCAGGATTCACCGCCATGTATGCCGAGCGTTTGAACCGTCTGTGTAAGATGGAGGTGCGCGAAGCGAAGAACGGCGATGAAATTCGCCGTGGTTTGGCTCTGGTAGCCCCTGCCGACTTCCAAGCCAAGGTGGTACGCAGTGGTAACCGCTATACACTCTCCTGCATCCACGCCGAAAAGGTCAGCGGACACCGTCCTTCTGTCGATGTGCTATTCCGGTCGATGGCGGAGAATGTCAACTGCAAGATGGTGGGCATTATCCTCACGGGTATGGGACAGGACGGTGCTGACGGTTTGCTGTCTATGCGTCGGCGCGGTGCCTTTACTATTGGACAGGACGAGGAAACCTCTGTCGTCTACGGTATGCCCATGGTGGCACATAAACTCGGTGCTGTTGTCACCCAGGCTCCCATTGACAATGTCGCCCAAGTTCTGCTCCGCCATCTGAAAACGCTGGGCTAATGATTTCAACTTTATTCCTCGGGTGCGTTGCTTTTTTGCGACGCACCCTTATTTTTTATACCTATTTGCCGATATTAAATGTGACATCTTATGTGCAAATTTCTTCAAGTAAGGATGTGAGATAAATGAGGACTTCATCCAGAACCAATATCATGTCCCAAGTCGGGCGTTCTCAGCGGTATTATCCGACTGTCACCGAACGGGATATTGTTTCTCCGACCGTTTCCAACGAGAACGGCAACTATGACAGTGTTACCTTATCCACTTCCCCCGATGATACGAGCCGATTCTACAAGGACTTAGTCGGTCGTTTATCTCAGGAAGTGCGTACCACCACCACGACAGGTGATATTAAAGCTCTGCGCCAACAGGTAGCCAATGGGACTTACCAGCCCGATGCCGCCTCCATCGCCGCACGGATGCTCTTTCTCGGGGAGGGTTTGTAAATGGAAGCCCTACTGACCGTATTAGAAACACTCCTTGACCACCTCCGTCAACTCACCGACTTGGCAAAGCGTAAAACGCTGGCTGTCCGCAAGAGTGATTTGACCACACTGAACCAGATTCTCAAGGAGGAACAGGCGCAGTCGTTGGCATTGCGCGGTCTGGAGCAAAAACGCATCACTTTGCTTCGCCAGATGGGGTTAGATACTATTTCCTTGACGGCACTCCCTACCCATATGCCCACCCACCTGCAACAACGGACACGGGAAATTGCGGAAACGCTCCGCCATGAATTTGCCATTTACAACAGTGCCGCCGAAGTTGCGCGCAACACATTGGAGTGCAATCTCCATGAAGTTGAAAAATTTCTCGCCGCAGCTGGAGCTGTCTCCGATGCTGGCACGGGCTACCGTCGCAGTGATGGCAATGTAGATGCCCCACCCAAGCTGAAAGCAGATTTTCGCGCATAACGCGCATCTCTTTTTTGAACGACTAAGGAGCGTGAAGTATGAGTTTTATTGGAACTTTTGGAATGTTTACTACCGTGCGTATGGGTATTTACACCTCCCAGCAGGGGTTAAATCTCACCGGTAATAACATCGCCAATATCAATACGCAGGGTTATTCCCGACAGACCTTGGACATCCGCAGTATGGCTGGTAACGGTATGGACCGTTATTCTGGTGACGCTGTGCGTATCGGCCATGGTGCCTATGCTTCGGGTATCTCCCAACTGCGTGACCCCTATCTGGACATTCGCTACCGCACCGAATCCGCCAGTGTGGGACATATGGACACCAAGCTGTCCCATTTGAACGACATTGCCGCCATTTTGGACGAAATCGGTGACGGTAAGGACCAGAACGGTATTATCGGCGCACAGCTTTCCGACTTTAGTGCCGCCCTGCAAAACCTCAGTGAATACACAGGACAGGGCGAGTTTGATACACAGGCGCGTTCCTCTGCCACCACACTGGTGAAGTTGTTCAACTCCTATGCCAGCCAGTTGGAAAAGGTAGAAACCAACGCAGTCAAGCTGTTCAACGACGACCTCACCATTGTCAATGAAACGCTGAACAGTATTCGTGACCTCAACGAGCAGATACGCAAGTGTGATGTCCACGGCTCTCCTGCCTTGGAGATGCGCGACGAGCGCAATCGTCTGATTGACAAACTCTCGCAGTACATCAAGATTGATGTGGAGTACTCCATGGAAAATATCGGTCCTGCCACCGATGTCGAGAAACTGTCGATTAAGATTGCCAGCACCCATCCTGCCCAGTATCTCATTGATGGTATTTACGGTACCCAGCTCAAGCAGGCGGATTTGAACCCCGACTACAACCCTGACGACCCTGAGAGTAAGCCCTATCTGGACAAAGACGGCAACCCCACCGATGTTAGCAATTTCGACCTCTACATGACCGCACTGCGCGATAGCAGTGGTAACCTCAAGACGGATTACCTCAGCGTGTCTACCGAGCCTGTTGTCGCGGGTATGTCCGTCACCGCCGTCAACGGTCAGACCTACTACTTGGACTCCATCATCTCCAACATGGCTGAGATTGATGATAAGGTTTCCTGGCGTTCCGAGCCAGACGAGAAGGGCTATCAGACGCAGTATCTTCTGCGAAAAGTGACCAGCGAAACCCCCGAGGGAACCAGAGCCGAGTATGTCATCACCGCCACCCAAGTGCAGGTGTCCATCGACATCCAGTTGCACGATAACTCCCTCTACGGTGCGTTGCAGGCCTCCCGCGAATTTTTGACCGAGTCTGGCGAATTTGCCACGACCGAGTACATCAATACTGTCGATACCGGTGCCGCTACCAAGCGCGGTATCCGCTACTACAAGAATGCACTGGATTTGTTGGCAAGGAAATTTGCTGATTCCATGAATCAAGCCAACACTGGCTACCGCTACACCTTCGACCACGATGCTAAGAAGTATTACTATGTGGACGGCGAAGGAAAACCTATTCCCAACCCTGACGGCGATGGCTTTATGGAAAAGAAAGCCGAGGAGGATTTGACCGCCGAGGACATCGCCTATCTCGATGAACACGGCTCCCGTCCCGAAAATTGCGGTAATTTGTTCAGTATCCGCAGTGACTGCAACGATGCAGAGGGCATCACTGCCTCCAACATCTCGATTTCTGCTGGATGGGCCAGCGGTGAATATCAGATTGTCAACTCCTACGCCGTCGTTTCTGGTAGTAACACCATTCCCACAACCGACAACACCAACATTCTGCATATGATACAGCTGATGGAGGAGGATATGAGTTATATCCCCAGTGATTTGGTCGCTGATAGCAAGTCACAGTCCTTCTTTATCGGTAGTTTCTCTGAAATGCTGGGCAATATCGGTGCTGTTCTCGGTAATGACCAGAGCAGTACACAGATTATGTTGGATAACTACTACGCCTCTGCGGTGGAACTGGATACCAGCCGTGATTCTGTTTCCAGTGTTGACCTGAACGATGAAACCGTGAATATGATTCAGTACCAAAAATCCTACTCCGCCGCCTGTCGCCTGATGACCGCCCTCGATGAAACACTGGATAAACTCATCAACGGCACAGGTACGGCTGGACGATAAGGAGGGCATTTCTCTATGATTCGAGCAACGACTAACGGCACCTTAAAAGCATATCGTGCCAGCTTAAACCGTTCTACTCTGCGTCTGAACAGTGCCAGAAATACGGTTCTGACCCAGCGCAACTTCAACTCCTATGCGGAGGACCCCGCCGCCGCCGCCGAGAGTTTCCAGCTCCGCCGTTCCTTTTCCAGAGTGACAGCCCAAATGGATGTCAACGAGTCTGTATCCGCTAAATTCGACACCGCCTACGGTGCGGTTGATTCCGTGGTCACACTGGTTGACAATACCTCTAACGGCTCCGCCTTGAACTCCATTCTCGCTGGTGCCTCTGACCCGACAGGTGCAGGCCGTCCTGCGCTGGGACAACAGCTGTTACAGATGTCGGACAACATCATCGAAACACTCAACTGCAAGTACGGCGACCAGTACATTTTCTCTGGCGCAGACGGTTTGACCCTCCCGTTCTCTTGGGAGGGCACTGGCACGGAGCGCACCCTGCATTTCCGTGGCTATCCTGTTGACGAAAACAGCGATATGCTCAAATACATGGATGAGCGCGAAGCGCGCTATGTGGATGTCGGTATCGGTCTGGAAGAGGACGAGAATAACAACCTCGTCGCCTCCAGTGCCTTTAACAGTACTTTGCAGGGCATCCACGCGCTCGGCTACGGTACCGACGAGAACGGTCTGCCAAACAACCTTGCCTCCATTATTCACCAAATGGGTACCATTCTCTCCAACTGCGACAAGGAGAGTGGTGCTTGGGCAAGCCAAGAGGACCAAGAGAAGTTCAAACAGCTGATGAAGAAGTTCAACGACTCCTCCACTGAGCTGAAGAAATTTCACACAGATATGAGTAGCAAGGCCAACTATCTGGCCAGAAACTATGAAACGCTGGAAAATAACGCCTACGCCCTCAACGAGCAGATTCTCTCTATTGAGCAGTGCGACTTGGCGGATGCCATCACCAGTTTCTCCTGGGCACAGTACAGCTACAATGCGGCACTGAAGATGGGTAACAGTATGCTGAGTGAATCTCTGATGGATTTTCTTAAATAACACGATACTATAACAGAAAGGAGTCTGTGTTTTCCATGTTTCCTCTGATTGAAATTACCACTGTGCCTATTGAAATCGAGATGAGAGTAACAGATGCCAAGCTGGAATATGCGCGTGGCACTGCCGACCTTGAAATATCTCGCAACGAAGGCAACCTCCAGATTAAAAGTCGTCCCATTCGTCTGAATGTTGACACCTTTGAGGCACGCAACTCCATCACCCCCACCACCGCTACCGCCATTTCTGAGGCCGCCGAGCGCGGTACACAAGCCTCCTACGAGGCAACCGCCGCCTATGCACGACAGGGCAAGCTGTTGCTCAACGCCAAGGTAGGCGAAGAATTGATTACCAAATTCGCCGCTGAATCTCAGATGAAAGATGTCAAAACCAATGTTGGCATTGAGTTCCTGCCCACGGTCGGTGCAGAGCTGAATTGGGACGCTGGCGATATGCAAATTCGCTTTGAGATGGATAAGCTCAACTTTGACTGGCGCATGAACAAGGCATCGTTCGAGTTTACCCCCGGCGACATCCAGTTCTCCGTCACACAACAGCCCTCGGTGCAGATTAAATATGTCGGTGGCCCCCTCTATGTTCCCCCCTCCTCTGACCCCAACTATGAAGGCGAAGCCTGATAGGAGGAAATAGTCTTGAAACTGCAAACGAAATATTTTGGCGAAATCGAATACGATGCTGACGACATTCTAACCTTCCCCAGCGGTCTGTATGGCTTTGACGAAGAACGAGAATTTCTTCTTATTCCATTCGAGGGCGGTGAAGGTTCTCTCCTCTGTCTCCAGAGCAGAAAGACCCCGACACTGGCATTTATTCTGATGGACCCGTTTGCACTACAACCCGATTACGCCCCTGTGTTGCAGAGAGCCGAACTCTCCGCCCTTGGTGTAAAAGACAGTGGCGACCTGTGTTACTATGTGATGTGTGTGGTTAAACAGCCTGTTGGCGACAGCACGGTTAATCTCAAATGTCCTGTGGCCATTAACCCCACCACGCGCGTTTCTGTACAGGTCATTCTCGACTCCCCCGAGTACGGGATGCGCCATCTCCTCTCCAAGCTGAAGCATGGCAAGGGGGCGATTGAGTGTTAATCCTCCAACGCCGTGCTGGCGAGTCCATCCGCATTGGCGAGGACATTGAAATCACTGTCGTTTCCACAGAGGGTGGTCGTGTGCGTCTATCCATCTCCGCCCCGAAAGAGATTACCATTCTCCGCAGTGAGTTAATTGGCGCACGGGAAACCAACTTGGATGCTGCTATGGAGCAGGTTGCCCCCGCCGAACTCTTGACGATGCTCGATGGGTTTCTCCCTGCGTCCACACAGGCGCAGTCCGTCACCCCTATCAAGCTCCTCACCAAGAGCGACATCCAACAAAAGCCATAACAGCTGGTATCGTTATCCCTCCCTTTGTCCATTCTGCAAGGGGAGGGGTTTTTTATGTCTTTTCAGCTACTACATCTCTGCAACGATTCCAGAAATTCTACCTGTAGTAAAATATTTTTTCTATCTATTCGAGAATCGCTTTCTGGATTTTCCCTCTATGCACCACTATACTGTGTATCGTAAACAACAGGAGGTGCGTTATGGAACTCGGAAATAATTTACGCCATTTACGAAAACAGCGTGGGTTACGGCAGGAACAGCTGGCCGAAGCGGTGGGTGTCTCTGTCGCGGCGGTATCCAAATGGGAAACCGCCCAGTGTGCCCCAGAATTAACCGTACTCATGGAACTGGCAGATTTTTTTGAGGTGTCTGTGGATACCTTGCTCGGTCACACTTTACATGAGGACCGCTTGGAAAACCTCATTGCCCAAATGGACGAGGCATTATCCGCCAGAGAGGAAGAAACTACGGCTATTGTCTGCGATAAAATTTTACGCAATTATCCAAACAACAGTCGAGCAATCGAAGCCTGCTCCCGTGGCTACTATCAGTTATTCGCATATACGGGTAAGGACACCTATATGGAGCAGAGCATCACGCAAACCAAACGCCTGATGACTCTGAAGCAAGGGGAGCCAGAGCGAAATCGTCTGACACGCCTTAACTACCTTGGAAATCAATACGAGTTGTTACACCAGTGGGAGATTGCCAAAGACTACTACGAGCAGAGCAATGTGGATGGCAGTAGCGATGCGTGTATTGCCAGATGCCTATTCCAACAGGGACAGACGCAGAAAGCTCTCGAAATGCTGTCACAGATAGTCGTAACAAGTGTATTTCACCAATATGGGGACATCTGTACCATGGTCGATGCGTGGGTTCTGTTGGGCGAGTACGAAAAAGCCTGCGCCGCTTTAGCATGGATGTATGATGTGATGGAGGGACTGCACTACAATCCCACGATGATGCTCCTGATTCAGACCCAGTTAGCAGGACTGTACCGTGAGTGTGGGCAAGTGGAAGCGGCACAGGCGGCGATACGCAAAGCCGCCGAACTTGCCAAGGGAAACAGCAAACAGGAAATTGAAGCATCTGCGGAATTTCTACAACTTGACCGTGCACGCGAGTTAGTGCTCTCTGCACCAGACAGCAACCGCGAACTTCTTCTACAGGTTGTCACAAAAATGGGGGCACCTTTCCCCGACATTGTTGCGGAGGTGTTACCATGAAGCGATACATCATGCGTCGGAAATGGCTGTTTCTGCTGACGCTGGGGGCAACTTTCTCCTTTAGCTTCATCAACACAAGAAACACAATTTTAGAGCAGGAGTTAATCGATGCTGTCTTGGCACTGGATACCGCCAGCGTTCCACGCGCCATGCTCCTCGTTTTGTCGTTTGGTGCCCTGTCGGGGTTGGTCTACATGGCCTCCCAATTGCTCCAGAGAATGTTCGCCATCGCGGTGATAGACGATATGCGAAACGATGTTTTTTCGGGCGTGATGCAACGAAGCCGAAAAGCGTTTTTCTCCGTCAACTACGCCGACTATATCTCCGCTATTACCAATGACCTAAAACTCATCCGTGGTCAGTTTATCGGAATGTTGTTTATGACCATTACATTTTGTAGCAGTTTGGTGCTGTCTGGTCTGCTGATGTTCTGGTATCAACCTGTGGTTGCTGTGGTTGCTGTCCTCTGTGCGGCGGCGATGACTGTTCTTCCTATGATTCTTGGAAAACAGATGGCAACACTATCAAAAGCACATTCTGAAAAGCTGGCTGGCCTCAATACGCTCCTGACAGAGTTATTTTCTGGCTTTCAAGTACTCCACTCCTTTGGTGTGGCAGGACACGCAAGAAAAAAATTCGCCGAATATAGTACGGAACTGAAACAGGCAGAACGCAAATACGATGGCATGTCCACTTTCTCCGATGCCTTTGCACAATTTCTCAGCGTGATGGCACAAACCTTTATTCTTGTCTTGTCGACATGGATGGTTTTGCAGGGGCGCATGAGTGCTGGTGCTTTAGTCGCATTTACCTCCCTCAACGGCAGTTTTTGTAGCGCACTGTCCATGGTTTTGATGGGAATTCCCATGCTTCGTGGTACAAAGCCGATTATTGCGCGCGTAAACGGCTTTACCCAACAGGAAACGCTCCCTCACAGCACTACAGCTCCCTCTTTTGCAAAAAAATTGGAGGTCAAAAATCTCTCCTTTGGCTACCAGGAAGAAACTTCTATTTTGAATCATATCAGCTTGACCATTCGCCCAGGAGAAAAATGCGCGCTACTCGGTGCCAGTGGCAGTGGCAAAACCACCTTAATTCGTCTGCTCACAGGCGAACTGGATGGATACACAGGTCAAATTCTCTATGACGGCACTTCTCTGGACGCAGTCAACCGTGAATCCGTGTGCCATATGGCATCCGTTATCCACCAAGATGTATTCCTATTTGACGACACCATTCGGAATAACATCTGTCTATTTGACCAGTTCTCGGATGCAGAATTTGAGCGCGCCATTCGTCTCAGTGGTGTGCAGTCCTTCCTCCAACAGTTCCCAGAGGGGGCGGAGTATCGCGTCGGACAGCGTGGTGAATTCCTCTCTGGCGGACAGAAACAGCGTGTCGCCATCGCACGCGCCCTAATTCGCAACACGCCATTCCTCATTTTGGACGAGGGAACCTCCGCGTTGGACAAGCAGACCGCAGAGGAAATTGAAGGCGAATTGCTCGCCATCCACGACCTCACGCTATTAACCATTACACACAATCTCCGCAATGCAGAAACATACGACCAAATTTTCCATCTGGAGCAGATGCAAAAAAGAGCCTAATACAATACAAAGGGAGTGTTGCCGAAGTATGGCAGCACTCCCTCTCTAATTGTCACAGGATATTTACTGATTTTGGTCCAACTCAACAGCCAGACCATCCTCACTCAGACGATAGATATGTTCCCCATCGCCCGACATGAAGTAAGTTCCCATATGTACATTGGTATGGGTCGCATTTTCGTCGGAATAAATATTAACTTTCAGACAGGCTTCTCCATCAACATAGGTAAAGCCATTCATAATGTAGACATTGTATGCCTCCATACTCTCGCCTTCCAGTTGCAGGACGGAGGGCGACAGCTCATAGAAGAACTCCTTTGCGCCCGTATGCGACAGACCAATATTCTTCTTTGGCTTTTGCTTCTCGACGACGGGCGCATCCTCGATACTGATAGAGGCTACACACTGGTCAGCGGACCAATCCAGACGAACCACGGTAATTTTATTGTCCTCCGCAGGCTTGGACAGGCTCACCGTTCCTTCTGCCTGTGTAAAATCGGGCGGTGTTGTCGAGCGAAATGTTTCGCCATCGACGATTCTGAAGCCGTTTTCTGCGTCTGTCAGTGTGGTCACATAGGTCTGCACCGACTCATTGACGATTTCAAAGCCGACATAGGTGTAGACAAACGCCCCTGTTTCTGTCGCATAGAGCTGACTGAGCGTGACACCTTTTTCCGCTTCCACGGCAGCGATACTCTGACTGCCCACAAAATAGGCATTAGGAACTAATGCAAGTTCCTCCTCGGTCACTTCGGGCTCCTCTTTCTCTCCACAGGCCGTCAACAGGCAGGCCAGTACGGTCGCCAAAACAACAGCCAGTGTCCGCTTTCTCCCGATATATTTCACAGTATTCCCCCCTCTGCTCATTCCAGACGGATTGTTACATAATCCCCCTGTGCAAGTGCAGTCTGAAAACCACACTCCTGTCCGTTTACTTCCATTCTTACGCGGCGATTCAAGTTTTTGAAGTCAATGCCAGAGTACTCCAGCAAGTCCATCAAATAATACGACTCACCACTCTCTTTCTCTGGTAAGAAAAAAGGTTCTTCATTAAAGAAAATGCTCAAATCCTCGTGCGGTGGCTCTTGAAGTGGCGGTGTAGATACTTCCACTGGTTCCGCTTTGGGTTCCACCACCGTTTCTACAGGCGGTTCGATTGGCTGTACAGGCGGTGGTAGTATTACTTTTTTCATCGTCAACACCGCATCTCCCTGACGAAGTGCAGTTGATAGCGGTACTTCCACCTCATTGACTAGCGCACGGCCCACGAAATCCTTTCCCAGCACATCCTCCAAGGTCTTTTCCGCATTTGCCCCACTCGTTGCTGGCACAAATTCGATATGGTCCCCTGCGTGGATGAGTGTCGTGATGGTGGCATCCTTGCCGTTCACCTTGAGAACCGCAGGCATCGCAGGTTCACCACGGTACAGCACGCGCCGACCATCTAGGGTGATATGTAGATTTTGCCCCGTTTTCCCCACGAGGTCCGTGTAGGTGTATCCATTCATCAGCAACAGGTCTTTCATCGTCAGCGTACCGTTGCGGAACAGCTTGGCGGTCTGTCCATTGAGCTTTACCACATAGCTGTCGTTCAGCAGTCCCATACCGGCAGAAACCGCGATACCAAGCGGTGTGGCATACTCAGGATTGTTCAAATCCAGATTTTCTGCAAATGCACTTCTGGAAAAATTATTACCAGCCAGTGCAACGCGCTTCTCCTCCATGCCCATGACGGTGGCAATCTTGCTTTTCAATCCTGCCAATTTACTGCCACCACCTGCCAAAAACAGCGCGGAGGGCGCACCGCCGTTCATCTCCAAAACCTGCTGTGCAATGGCATTCGCCAGTCGCTCCATCGGTTCGCGGATGGTTTCTTGAATCTCCTGTGCGCTGACACGCTCCTCGAAGCCGAGGATATTGGTGTAGTGGATAAGCTCCTCCTGTGCCGCACTGCGTTTGATTTGCTCTGCCGTCTGGAAATCCACCAAAAAGGCGCGCATAATCGTTTCGGTAATCTCATCACCAGCCTGTGTGACCATCGTATATCCGACAATACTGCCGTCACGACACAGGGCAATATCCGAAGTACCTGCGCCAATATCCACCAGTGCCAGATTCAGCAGACGCAACTCGGCAGGAATCGCCGCATTCATAGCGGCAATTGGCTCCAGTGTCATACTGGCGACCTGTAGATGCGCCTGTTGCATGGCGACATACAGACTATCCACCACTTCCCCAGGTAAGAAAGTAGCCACCACTTCTGTTTCCGCATATTTACCACTGTGACCCTGTAGGGTAGTCAGCGGATAGTTGTCCAGTCGGTACTGGGAAACCGTATAGCCCACCAGATAAAACTGCTGTGGTGCATCATCCTGCTGTCGCAGGGCTTCCTCCGCCGCACTGACGGCCCCTGCCTCCATCTCACTGATGTCATTGGCATCAATGGTGCGCTCCTCCGCCAGTTCTGCACTAAACGAACCGCGCTGTGTCCGCAGGGCACGACCAGCCGCCGCCACACAAACACGCTTGAGGTCAACCTCCAGTTTCTGTCCCAGGCGGTCCGTGACGGTGCGCGCCAGAGCCGCTACGCCTGCGATATCATCAATTTGTCCATCCAACATGGTACGCTTGCTGTACTCCGCGGACTCTACCGCCAGCACTTGAAAACGGTCTGCGACCAACCGCCCCACAATACCCACGATACTGCGTGTACCAATATCTAAGGCAAAGATGAGGTCCTTATCTTGTTCCGTATATGCCGCCATAGGACTTGCGTTTCTCCTTTCGGGTATTCTTCACCGTTTATCGGTATAGATAGTGTATCCTATCAAGTAACATTGATTTCTCCGACCACTGTATCCAACCAAGCCGCACAGCGGTTCTTGATGTCCTCGAATTTCCAAATCGCACCGCCGATGGTCAACATCGTGGGTGGGTACACCGTGGAGCTCTCCAGTCGGCACTTGGCTGGGTCGGGCTTCTTATCTTCCAACAATTTTTGGATTTCTGACAGCTCGTCGATGGTGTCACACAGCGTCGTTCTACGGCGCATTGCGTTATCCAAACGCTGTACGGTAATGGGGTCTGCCCCTGTTCTCGACTGCTTTTCTTCTGTCTTTTTTTTCTTCTCTAAGAAAGCAATATCGCGGTCCAGTTTGGTCAAGTCGTTCATCACGCTCTTGAGTTCGTCAATTTCCTCTTGGTGTTTCATCTTGATATAGGTCTGTGCACCGAGTTCCAGTTCCGTTTTTCTACCAGAATCCGTGCCGACCACTTTGCACTTAATGAGCGTACCAGCCACGGCAACACCGCCGATGATAGCACCACGACCACTGAGAATCTGAATCGTTTCGTCGCAGTACACCTTCGAGGCCATCAGACAATCCGCAAACACAGATTTTCCAACATAGGCGGTACAGCTCTCCACAAACTTTGCGCGGAGGTCTCCACCGCAGATAATTTCTGCATTACCATCACCCAACACACCGTTGGAGATAAGAACATCGCCACCTGCCTCAATCTTGGCGGCCTCGACCAGTCCATCTACGATGATATTGCCTGTCGCTTTTACTGAGAAAGTCGCGCGCACATCGCCGTGAATGTGGATATCGCCGTTATAGTCCAAATTACCTGTGCCATAGTCTACATCGCCAGCAATATCCAGCAACACTTTGATAAAGAATTTTTTACCGTCAAATTCCAGATGCCCCGTTCTATCCGCCACCAGTTTCAGGCCATCCTCTGTAATTTTGGTATATTTACCTGCCGGAATCGTAGCGGCCTTGACCGCCTTCGGCTCTATCACCGTACCATCCAGACGAATACCTGGCGTTCCCAGTTTGGGCGGAATGATATTGCAGATAACATCGCCCTCCTCCACACACTGCACATAGTTCTGTGCACGGTAGTCGGCTACGCCCTCCACATCTACCTTGACCGCCTTAGTCAACTGGCGCGGATACAGTTCCTCGACCCGCCCATCCGTACCATTCTGTACAGGCGTACCGCAGGCAATCGGCACCAAAGTAAAGTAGGGATGTTTGGTTGCGACATACTGCACGGCCTCCTCACTGATACCGTTCACGATATGGCTGTCCTTGATGGCAATATCCAGTTCCGTACGCGTTATGAGGTCATCAGGGTTAGAGGGAGGAATCAACAACACCCATGCCGCCATACCATTAGCGGACACATAGACACGGCAACAGGTCTTGACATCCTCCAAAGTTTCCTCTGGTGTTTCTGCTTCCCCGTCGGCATTTACAGGACGCATCGCGCGCGCCGCCTCCAGACGAAGTCGTTTTTCCTCGTAGCGGTTCATCTCACGGAGAAAATCTCTAGCATCGCGCTCTACGCGCATGGTTAGGCGCAGTCGCTCCGCCGTCAATTCTCGGTCATTCAATACGACCTCACAGCCACCCTCATCAGGCAACAAGGACATTGTCAACGGATTATTGCGACGCGTCCATCTGCGCCACAGCTCCAACAGCGCGCCTTCGCCTACGACGAGGCGTGCCGCATTTTCTCGGGCCATCTGTTGTTCTTCTTCCGCCGCTTTTCGTCGCGCTTCTTCCTGACGCACTTCCTCCTCCAGCTTGGCGGTACGCGCCAATGCCTCTTGACGGATGCGTTCTTCGTCTGTTATCACTGGTTTCTTTTCAAACAAACCGCGAAAAAAACTAGCAAATCCCTTATTTTCTTTCTCACCCACTATTGTCGCCTCCTACTCCGTCCTGCTTACTTACGCAAGCATTTATTTTATAAGACATCTCCATATCGGCCGCGTTCGACATCGCCAAACACACGGCCATCTACCATTGTTATGACGCGACGGTACATAATATTGACAAATTGACTGGCATGGGTCGCCATAATCACGGTGGTTCCACGGTGATTGATTTCACGCAAAATGTGGAACATATCCCAGATATTATCCTCGTCGAGATTGGCAGTAATCTCATCCAAAATCAGAATGGGGGGACTGTTAATGATGGCACGCGCCAATTCAATACGGCGCACCTCTCCATCTGAAAGTTCCATTGGGAATTTATTCTGCGTTCCTTGCATTCCAACAATCCCCAGTACCTTTTCCACACGCGCCTGTACTGCCAAATGGGAATCTTTGCGTTTTGACGCACCAACCAGTGCCGCCATGCGTAAATTCTCGCCCACGGTGCGCTTTCGCATCAGGCTATGTTCCTGCCAGACCCGTCCGAACAAGAGGGAAACACTACTGCGTTTCCAACGGAGCTGTTTCTGCAGTTCATGATCGTTGAGATACACCTTGCCCCTGTCGGGCTTAATCTCTCCACTCATCAGCTGCAGCACGGTACTTTTGCCAGACCCACTACTGCCTACGACAAATACAAATTCTCCCTGATTGACGGTCAGGCTCACATCGCGCACAGCGGCCTCGACGCGCCCCTCTCGTTTATAAAACTTGCTAACATTATCCAGTGTAATTGATGGCATACTCTGCCTCCTGTGGAACAACGAACTCATTTTCGCAGACGCGCACACCCCGTCTGCCCCTCTTGCAAATCCTGTGGTATTTGGTATAATATGCTCAAAATTGCCGTAAGTATGGTGGAGGAAACACCGTGAAACCACAAAACAAACCGAACAAAAAATTTTGGATACTATGGGTCGTGCTGTTGGCTGTCGTATGTATTGGCACGGTGGAGCTAGTCGCCTGTCGCTTCTTTGCCCCCACGCTGTTTCACAGCATCACCACACCCATTGTCACAACGGTGACAGCGGTGGCGGATACCGTCGTGGATACGGTGCAGACAACGGCACATGCTACAGGCGAAGCCATCGACACGCTCTCCCACCGCCTACAGGCCGCCATTACCGAGGCAAAGGAAAAACGAGAAGCAGAACAAGCGCAAAAAGAATTAGAAAAATTGGAAAATACCACACCCGAGCCGTCCAACACGGACATCACAGCAGAAGAATCCGAGGAACTCGAAAACCAGTGTGTCACCGCACCGCTGTTAAATATCCCTCCCTCTATCTGTGACCCCTCTATCACCGAATTAAAGACCGTAGGAGAGCAAGAGGTACTCACCGGTGGTTCTATTAGAGTGGTCTGTTATTTACAAGCAGACGAGCGTTGGGGAAATTTGAAATACGGCAGTGACAAAATCTCTTCCCACGGTTGTGGTCCCACGGCTTTAGCTATGGTTGTTTCTAGTATGACCGATACAACAATAAAACCACAGGACATGGCACAGTGGGCGGTCAACCACGGACACTGGGCACGACAAAGTGGGTCCTACCACAGCATTGTTATCGGCGCAGCTACGGCATTCGGTCTACAGGCGGAGGGCTATTCCCTACGCGATGCCGATGCCCTGCGCGAGGAATTGCTGGCTGGTAATCTCTTTGTGGCTTTGATGGGTCCTGGCCATTTTACACGCAGTGGACATTTCATCGTTCTGCGCGGTGTCACGCTGAGTGGTGACATTCTAGTTGCCGACCCTGGCAGTCTGGAGCGCAGTCTAACCGCGTGGGATGCCCAGCTTATTCTGGATGAGTTGTCCAAAAGTACCGCCAGTGGCAGTCCCCTCTGGCTCATTTCCCATGCAGAGAATACCAACTTCACCTGATTTTATAGGCTTCCCTGTACAGGGTACGCTGTCAGCGAAGCTGACCGAGGGATTGCTACTCAATCATTTTCTTTTCCCGTTATAAGCACTCTGACATCGGCCCCCGAAAATGGGGACCGATGTCTTTGTTTTCATTCGTATATAGACTTTTCCTTCGCCAGCTTACGGTTTAAAATTTTATCTAACTCCATGAGCCTACGATGGGTGCGGAGATTTATCCCTGCTTGATTGGCGAGGATTTTTTCGAGTGGCGCAGTCGCACGCGCTTCATCCCCATTCAGAATGGCACGAATCTGCTGGGCATCCTCCTCATTCAGCTCATGCAACCGTTCACGGAGCGCGTGGTCCGCAATCGCTAGCTTATCAATCGGCTCAGCGCGCATGGCGATAATCATGTTGACAGACACCTCATCGCGACGGTCGATGGCTTCAGCCAACTGCATGGTGATATCGAGGACCTCATTGAACAGATTCCCGATGCGTCTGGTCAGAACGAGAATCTCCTCCATCTTTTCTTGCTTCATGGACCACTCACTTTCCTGATGCGCTATTGGCGGCAGCGGTACGGAAACTGTCACGCAACTCGCTGACCATCGTTTTCACACGCTGTAACTCCGTGGCATTGCGTCCCACCTTGACGCGTACCAGCTCATAAGTAAAATATTCATACAACTGCGCCAGATTCTTGCTGATTTCGTACGAACGGTCGAGCGTGCTGTCGAGGTACTTGATAATCTCGGTACTGCGGTCGACGGATGCCTCCATTAGGGCATAGTCGCCTTTCTGGAGTGCCAATTCCGCACGGGTCAGACGCTTGACTAACTCATCGTACACAGTCAACAGCAATTCGCTCTGCGTCATGGTATCAATGGACTGTTCCTTATACTGCTGAAATCCTTTTGTATACATCATTCGGGCTCCTTTAATACCCCATCATACCAGCCAGCGAGGAACTCTGGGAGTTCATCTGAGAAATCAGCTTCTCCAGTGCCGTAAACTGTCTGGTGTAGTAGTCGACCTTATCGACTAGCTTGTTCTGCCAACGGTCAATCTGCTCCTGCAAGCGGTCCATCTTGCCCTTATAGACATTGTTGCTGATAGAAGCAGGGGATTTCTCGCTACCTGCCAGTTCGATTAAAACGCCCTTGGTAGCACCAGTGGTTCTGGCGTACTTGTCCACGGTCGTCTGGAGTCTAACCATCAGACCGCCAGGGTCCTTTTCATCTGTGGGGTCTGGCTCTCTGGTGAAAGCATCCTTGACTTTCTCCATATCCGTTTCCACAGCGGTACGCAACTTTTCCTCGTCCAGCACCAGCGTGGTCTTACCATTGGAATACGCCGTTTTAATACCGATGGCCTCCAGGTCCAAGTGTCTATCGCCATTATCGTCGCGGTCACTGATGGCATAGCGCAGTTCGCTATACAAACTGGAGAGGTTGCTATCGGCAAACAGCAGACCCGTCTTAGCCTTCTCCTCGTACCGCTTAACCGCCTCGTCGGACATATCCTTCATGTCCTCCTCGGTCAGAGGCTTATACCGCCCACCAGAGGAAGCAGTCAACGGCTTGGTGGTATAGGCATCCTTGATGGCGTTGGCCATGTTGTTGTAATCTTCAACAAAGCTCTTGATGGCGTTGACAATCTTATCTGTGTCAGCACCTGCGGTAAAAGTAACAGGCTCAGAACCGTCGATATCACCCTTAAGGCTGATGGTCATGCCATCCAGCTCAAAAGTATTATCGCTGGGGTGCAATTCTCTCGCTCCTGTTTCACCATTGACCTTGACCTTGACCTTTGCATCCGTTCCTTGCTTGTTAATCTCTCCAAACAACTTTACCGCCAGATTATTTTCACCTGTTCCTGTTTCGATTTTAGCACCTTCACCTGTTTCCTTGCTGGTAAACTGGAACTGATTGGTCAACTCGGAGAAACTCACGGTAACGCCCATTTTTTCATTGGCGTTGATGGCTTTCACCACATCGGAAAGGGTGGCATCCTTGCCAAAGGTGATAGTTTCATTGTTCAAGGTGAACTTGTACTCATCCTCACCCTTGTCATTCTTTTGCGTGGGAATATCTAAACCAAGCTCACTGAGCTTCTTTGTCATATTGGTGTAGTTGGTAGCCGTGGAACCGATGCCGAGTTCCTCAGCACCGGTAATTTTCATGGTAGATGCTTTATCGCTTTGAATTGCAAAGGACAACTTGTCGTCATCGGTGGCAGATACAGAAACTTTACCCTCACCGAAAGCATCGCTAATCTTATCTTTCAGAACAGTTGCCAGTTCCTCCAGTTGAGCCTTCTGTGGATTCTCCGATGTCTTTTTATCGTCAATCTTCTTTGCATCGTCTTCCGTCAGCGTGATGGTCTTAGTAACACCGTCCACCGTAAAGGAAAATTCTTTCCCAATCATGTTTCCCAATACGGTCGTACCAGCCTCATCTACAAGCGTGCCAGTATAGGTCTTTCCAGCTATATCTGCGTCACCAGTTTCAATGCCCAAGGTATTCTTCAAACTGCCACTTGCGGCAGTAATCTTGACGGCTTTTCCGTCTGTGTTCGTAAACTTAAAGCCATCCCCTGCTTTTTCCGCTTTTACAACATTCGTTAGACCGGCATCTGTTATCTGCTGATTGATAGCTGCAACAAAGTCGTCCATAGTGTTATAAACCGTGTCATCAAATTTGAGCTCTACGGAGGATGTACCACACGCCAGTGTCAAAGAGCCACTGACATTACTGGTTTTTACAGGGGCTTCAAGGTTCAGCGCGTTACTGACAATTGCCGTAGTATCACCGCTACCTCCGCCGAGAGAGCAGGTCTTAGTGGCGGCCGTGGCAAGCTTAGCAGAAACAATCTGTACTGCGCTGTTGGGCTTGCCAGTTGCAGAAATCAAATCAGAATATTTATCTGGGACTGTAATCTTCGTAGCAGAATCAAAAAATGCAGAAGAAAGCAGGTTGGTGTTGGAGGAGAAAGACATATATTTCGTGGAAAAATCAGTCATCTTACCGATGAGGTCACGATATGCATTCTGCTCCCACTCAAACACGGTCATATCCTGATTGAAGCCTGCGATTTTATTCTTAATACCAGAAACCGCGTTTTCAATCATAGCCTCCGTGTCCATGCCACTGGCCAGACCGGAGATAATATTGCTGTTACCGTAAATGCTACTGGTGCTACTGGTGCTACTCATCAAACTGTTAATCGATGCCATAACAAAGCACTCCTTTCAAAACGGCCTACAAATAGGCTCTAAATGCGACATATCGATGCAAAAAATCCAAAATTTCACGGAATAGGGCGAACCATCCTCCGCACCATGGAGGCGGTTCACAGGACAAACGACATTTTTTACGGAAATTTCAGATTTTTTTCTATCTTCCTCTATTATTTTTTATCGTCATGTTGTATAATAACTTAAGACTTTTCTCAATTTTTTGTTTTCTAAGGAGGAATCTTCCTTGACAAAGATTATTACTGTTACTAACCAAAAAGGTGGCGTTGGCAAGACCACGACCGCTTCCGCCCTTGTCAGCGGCCTGCACGAGCGCGGTGCCCGTGTCTTGGGCATCGACCTCGACCCACAGGGCAACCTCGGTTTCACACTGGGCCTGGATATCGGACAGGTCAACACCGTCTACGATGTCCTCAAAGGCACTCTCCCCATCGAGCAGGCCATCTACCGCACCGAATACGGCGATATTCTGCCGTCTGATATTATGCTGTCCACCGCCGAGATGGAATTTAATGCACCACGGCGTGAGTTCATGTTGGAACAGCATCTGCGTGCCGTGCGGAATGACTACGATTTCATCATCATCGACACACCGCCTGCTCTTAACATTCTGACCATCAATGCGTATGTCTGCTCCAATGCCCTGATTGTCCCGATGGAGGCAGAGATTCTCAGTCTGGTCGGTGTCACGCAGTTGCAGGAAACCATCGAAACCGTGCGCAGCACCTTCAACCCCGACTTAAAAGTGTTGGGTATTCTGCTCAACAAGTTTACCCCTCGTTTTATCCTCTCCCGCGAGGTGCTCGACTTGGCAGACGAAGTCGCCCGTCAGCTCGGCACACGGGTATTTAAGTCTAAAATCCGTCGCAGTGTCCATGTAGCCACTGCCCCTGCCCACGGTCAGAGCGTGATTACATATGCCCCTGACTGCAAACCTGCCCTCGACTTAATGCGTATCATCGACATTGTCGCAGGGGATGAGTTCCCCCGTGTTCGTCGGCGGTAACTAAGTCCAGTCGTCGAGTTTTGTACCGAAAGGAGGGCCGATACCGATGGCCACTAGCAAAAAAGCTACCACGAGTAAAACAGCTCGTGTCATGAATCTCCTCAGTAAGAATCGCGAGGAGCCAACTCCAGAGGTTGCCACTCCCGTCGAGGAGACCCCAGCTACACCAACCAGTAGCGCACCACCTACGGAAACCGCCACCCCCGCCCCCGTCGCACCAGCACAGCCCACAGCACCGCATCAAACCACGCGCCCGATTATCTCCTCCATGCAGGCGGACTCCGCTATTTCTGACCAAGTATTCTCCGCGTTGGAGGATGCACTGAACAGCGAGCTAGGGGAAACCGCACCACCTGCCAAGGCACCGACCCCTGCCCCTGCGGTTGTGCCAGAACCTGTTCCCGTGATTCCGCCTAAACCCATTGCCCAACCTGTGGTAGAGCCAGAACCTACTCCTGAAATCGCCTTGGAGTCTGCGCCCCAATCGACACCCGAACAGCCTGTTCCTGTTGTCGAGGCTGCGCCCACGCCTGTTGTAGCGACGGCTGAACCTGTTGCACCTGTTGCGGAAATTGCTACCACGCCTACTCCCGTTGCTACAGCGGAGCCTGTCTCCGAACCTGTCATAGAGCCTTCCTCCCCCCCTATCGCTCCTGTCACCCCTGGCACGATGTATGTCAATGTCATGGAGTCATTGGTCGAGGATAGAGCGATGAAGTACATTGAGATGTTTGGCCTGTGCAAATGTTCCCGCTGTGTAGCGGATGTCAAGGCATTGGCACTCAATCGTCTGGAGGCAAAATATGTCGTCATGCAGGAGGGGGAAGTTATCCCCCGTATTTCTCTGTACGAGGGCAAGTATGCCGCTGCTGTCACTGCACAGTTGCTCTCTGCCTGTCGGATTGTGATGGAGCATCCACGCCACGACCGCAAAATATGAATAGTACAATGAAGGACACCCTTGCCAAACAGTTGGAGGGGTTTCATCTGCCCAGATATGCTGAATTACCCAATATGGGTCTTTATCTGGAGCAGACTGCTCACTATATCAACCAATCCCTTGCACCATTGGGTTGTGTGGAAGTCACTGGCTCCATGATTCGCAACTATGTGAAAATGGGACTGGTTTCTCGTCCTGTCAAAAAGCAGTATTATGCCGACCAGATTGCCCACCTAATGAGTATTACGGTGTTAAAATCTGCATTGCCGTTGGATTATATCCGTCTGCTCTTTGCACGGCAGAAAAAGGTCTATACAGACGAAATCGCCTACGACTATTTCTGTATGGAGATGGAGAATATTCTAAACTTCCGTTTTGGCATCCACGATGCCATCGAGGATATCGGCTATACTTCCTCTGTCGAGAAAGAAATGTTACGCAGTGCGATTATCGCTGTGTCCCATCTCATCTACCTCAATTCCTGTCTGGAATGGTTGTCCCACGAGGAACCAGAACAAACTTAACAACAAAAAAGAATGGGGAGTGTTGCTCATAAAACTGGCAACACTCCCTCGTTTTATTGAAAACTATAGTGGACAACACCGAACATCTGTGCCAATTGGAGTTTGACCGCCAAACTCTCCGCGCTCTGGTACCACACCGTCACGGTTTGGTAAAAATTCGGCTGATACACGCAGTAGGCACTTTCATACCGCTGGGAATAATACAGACGAACCGCTGGGTCTGCCAAGATATCCGCCACTTCCTTTGCCGAAATCACTTCACTGGACACAATCTCCCCTGTATCGGAAACAATGGTGCGAACGCCTCCTGCGGTCAAGAGTAACACCAAGTGGCTCATATCCTGTCCACGCTCCTTCGCTGTACGCAGGACATCATAGAGCTGTGCCATCGGCTCAAGGGGGGTTGTCGGCAGTTCCGTCCCTGCCTCCGCCTTGGGAATCGACACAGAAACTGTCGGTCTGCCCGTTGTATTGGAGAGCTGTTTCGGAGCTGTTGCCAAGCGGTCATACAGGCGTACCAAAATTGTCGCCGCCTGTTCTCTCGTCGCGTAGGTATCGGGTGAGAACACCCCATTCCCCATACCAGAAACCAGTCCCATGTCATATGCCATCGTAATAAAACCCTTGTTGACCGTTACATCTGTGAATGGACACTGGTAACTATTGACGGTTCCTGCGAGGGAAGTATACCCCAGCGCGCGCAGGAGCATGGAGGCCATCTCGCCACGCTTCAATGGTTCGTTGGGGCGGAAAGTCTGCGTGGCTGTTGGGATGGCATCGTTTGCCACGGCAGTTTCTACGGCACTGTAGTACCACCGCTCGCTGGTTACATCCGTGAAAGTCGCGCTCGATGGCGTGACCATCTCCCAGCCAAACATACGCACCATCGCAGTCACGAACGCCGCACGGCTAATCTCCTGTCCACGACCAAATTTGCCGTCACCGACCCCCTGAAAAATCCCCAGTTCCGTAGCATAGGCGATATCCCTCGATGCCCAGTGGTCAGCAGGGACATCGCTGTATGTTCCTGCCGCCAGCGTCGTAGGCATCAGTCCCACACACAGCACCACAAACAGCAGTGCGGATATGATTTGTTTCTTCATTCAGGTATCTTACTCCTCGATTGTAAACTCTGCATAGTACAGTTGGCTTTCCGACTCGCCTGTTTCTTGGAACTCCACGATGTTCTTACTAATGCGGTAAGTACCAGGAGGGAGTTCTCCATACAGCCAACTCCAGTCTACTGTCCACTCTGTTGTCGCATCAGGCGCAATCAGGTAGGCCATCATATCCCACATGGCTTCCCCCTGTGGGATAAGTTCCTCCTCAAAGCTATCCTCGTTCTCTTTCCACAACTGATACGCACTCCCAGTTTCCAGACGACCCGTTGCAATGCCGCCACTCTGGGTACAAACAAGGGTCAACCCCGTAGGAGAAACATCACGAACCGTCAGCGTAATACCCCAATCTTCTGACCAGCCTTCCGCCCCGTCCGTTGTTCCATTCTTGGCACCACAGGCAACCAAAGAAAATACCAATAGCCATGCAAACAGTATTGTAACCATTTTTTTCATAAAAATCCCTCATCTTTCTATTTTTTGGTTTCTCCGTGAAAGTGTGCATAGATTGCCTGTGCCACAGTTTTGGGTACGACAGCACACAATTCATCATATCCTGCCTCGCGAATGGCGCGGATGCTCTTGAAGTGTTGTAAGAGTGCCGTGCGTCTCGCTTCGCCCACACCGACAATTGTATCCAAGGTGGACCTTTTCACGCTTTTTCCGTGGCTCTCACGGTGGAAAGTGATGGCAAAGCGGTGGGTTTCCTCTTGGATGCGCCCAATCAGAGAGAATATCGCTTGATTCTGCTGTATCCCGATTTCACGCCCCTCGGCGGTGACGAGGGCACGGGTACGGTGGCGGTCGTCTTTGACCATTCCAAAAATCGGGATAGCAAGGGAGAAATGTGTTGCTACTCGCCGGGCAACGACAGCGTGTTCCATACCACCATCCACCAATAACACATCTGGCAGGGGCATAAATTTTTTATCCTGCTCTGCATACCGTGTAAACCGCCGTGTCAAAACTTCCTCCATCGAGCGATAATCGTCGGGATGCCCCTCCACGGATTGCATATGAAACTTTCGGTAGCGTTCTTTGGCAGGTTTTCCGCGGTGAAATACTACCATCGCGCCCACAATATCATCTGCGCCAGTGTTGGAGATATCATAGGACTCTATCCATTCGGGTGCTTTTTCCAATCCCATCAAATTCCCTAACAGTTGCACGGTGCGGTCGGTACGCTCGGCGGCCGTGGTCTGTCGCTCCGCCTCCTCGCGCGCATTATCCACCGCCATCCGCAGAACCTCGGCGCGTTCTCCGCGCTGTGGCACACGGATGGTCACGCCATGCCCTGCCTTTTCTGTCAATAGTTGCGCCAACACCGTGCGGTCCTCTATCTCTGTGGGAATGGCAATCTCGCGCGGCATCACACTGCGCTCCCCATAGTACTGCAACAGCAAGGCGGACAAAATTTCCGCATTGTCACCAACGGCATGGGGAGAGAACACCTCGGTTTCCCGACCCGTCAACTGTCCCTCCTCATAGTGGAGTACCGCATAACAGCACTTCGCCCCTTGATACACGCCCCAGACATCCGTATCGGTACAAATCCCTGCCATCACTTTCTGCTTCTTTGTCAAAATACGGATGGCACGGATGCGGTCGCGCAGAACGGCAGCCTCCTCAAAGCGCAATGCTTCTGCGGCAAGGGTCATCTCCTGTTCTAAGCTAGCAGTTACTGCACGGATTTTTCCCTCCAACAGCTGTACCGCCAGTGTAATACGGCGGTTATACTCCTCCTCGCTCTGCTCCGCGCGGCAAAACGCATCGCAGTACCCCATGTGGTGATGCAGACAAGGACGCTCCTTGCCAATATCGCGTGGAAACTGCTTGCCACAGGTCGGCAGATGCAGTGCGTGACAGATGGCATCCAACGCCGCCTTGGTTTCCCCTCGTCCTCCGTATGGGCCAAAGTACCGTGCACCGTCGTTCGTCATCTTGCTCACCACGCTGAAGCGCGGATATTGCTCTCGGCTCAACCGCACAAAGGGATATCCCTTGTCGTCTTTCAGCAGGATATTGTAGCGCGGTTGGTGCTGTTTAATCAGCGCATTTTCGAGCACCAGTGCCTCAAACTCACTGCCGACCAAGATGGTATCAAAGTCCACCACCTGCGCCACCATCGTCTGCGTCTTGGGGTTGTGGCCACGGTTGTCCTGAAAATACTGGCTGACGCGATGCTTCAATTTTTTCGCCTTGCCGACATAGATAATCATCCCTGCGCGGTCGTGCATCAGGTACACACCTGGGGCAAGGGGCAGACGGTTGGCTTTTTCCAAGAGCTCCGATTTTGTCATAGATTTCTCCCTTGTTCTATCTCAGATTTCTTTTTAGGAAAATACTGGTAGATGGAGTATACAAAAAAGAGCCTTCCGCCGCGGCAGAAAGCTCTTTTATGCGTTTCGTTTATTCACCGAACTCGCCGGAGCTAACCAGCTGAGCCAGTGCCTCAACAGCTTCTCTCTCGTCAGAACCGTCAGCGATGAGCGTAATCGTGGTGCCCTTGACGATGCCCAGGGAGAGAACACCCAGCAGGCTCTTGGCATTGACACGGCGCTCATCCTTCTCAACCCAAATACCGCTCTTGAACTCATTTGCCTTGCGAATGAAATAAGTGGCGGGTCTTGCGTGCAGACCAACTTCGTTGTTGATAGTAACTTCCTGCGTATACATAGGTCAATTCTCCTCTTCAAATCTCACATCCCGCGCACTTCCCTGCGCGGATTGGAATACACAATTATGTTAGCAAATTTCTTGCTTTCCGTCAACAGCACAATTTACAAATTTATGCCTCTGATTCTATATTCCCTCTGCCGTTTTCGTTAAAAATACACAAGTTTGCGATTTTGTCACAACTTCTTCCGCATTTTAGAGATTTATGCAAAAAAGTAACGGGCAGATATTCTATTATATGCCCTTTTCTCCGCTTTCTTACACGAGAGAAAGCAAAAATTATGGCAAAACATTGTGAAAATTTTCCCATATTACCTTGTATTTTCAAGCAACATATAGTATACTGATATTGTTATCTTATGCTGGAAGTTTTTCGCCTGTTGCTTATGTATTGTGAGAGATGGCACCTTTGTGGGAGGTGGTGCTGTCGCGCTCAGTTCGGACGGCGAGAGGCTCTCTTCCAGAAGAAACAAATTTTTTTGAAAGGAAGTAACCAATGAAGAAACTTACATCCGTACTTCTCTCTATGGTCATGCTGATGTCTGTTCTCTGTATGCCCACGCTGGCAGCTGCTCAACCCGACTATCTGAACGCAGATACATTCTATGACGCAGACACGGGCATTGTCGAGCTCATCATTAAGGCCGCTACCACTACGACTAATGGCAAATTTACGGTCACTTTTGATGATGAGTGTCTGTCTTATTCGGACAGCGAGCTCGATGGTATGCTCACCAACACCGTAGTAGATGGTGACACCATCACGATGAGCTATGCTACCAGCACTGAGAATGCCATCCATGCCGATGAAACCATCGCCGTTCTCCATTTCGTCGTCCAGATGCAGACAAGCTCTAGCTCCATTGATATGATGGTGTTTGAGTTTAACAACGAGGAAAACCTGCATGTTATGCTCCCCACTGTCCGCGTCCTATTCTCCCACTATCCCCCTGTCATCCCTACTCCTCCTGTGAACCCCAACCCTCCTGTCAATCCCAATCCTCCCGTTGACACTGGTGACAACGAGGAAGTGACTACCAATCCCGATGGTTCCACCACCACGACTACCACCGATAAGGATGGTACTGTGACTGAGACCACCGAGACCAAGGATGGCACTACCGCTACTGTCGTGACCGACAAGGACGGCAATGTGACCGAGATGACCGCTGAGGTCTCCGAGGAGGCTGCTGCTGACGGTTCCGTGACCCTGCCCGTCGAGGTTGAGGTTGCTGATAAGACCGCCAACGCTGTCCCCGTGGAGATTAAGGTTCCCGAAACCGTGGACTCCGTCACCGTTGAGGTGCCTGTCAAGGATGTCACCGCTGGTACTGTTATCGTCATCGTCGACGCTGACGGCAACGAGACCATCCTGCCCAGCACCGCAATGACCGAGGACGGTCTGGCTATCACTGTCGATGGCTCTGTCACCGTTAAGGTTGTTGACAACACCAAGGAGTTTGTGGATGGCAACGCACAGGCTTGGGCAAGTGAGGCCATCACCTTCGTTACCGCCCGCGAGCTGTTCAACGGCGTGTCCGATGACACCTTCGGTGGCGACCAGCAGATGACCCGTGCTATGCTGATGACCGTTCTGGCCCGTCTGGATGGCGTGGACACCGAGGGCGGTTCCACCTGGTACGAGAAGGGCATGGATTGGGCTAAGGCCGCTGGTATTTCCGACGGTTCCGACCCCACCAAGGACATCACCCGCGAGCAGCTGGCTACCATGCTGTACCGCTACGCTGGTGAGCCCAAGACCTACGGCAGTGTTGATGCCTTCTCCGATGCAGACGATGTCAGCAGCTATGCAGAGAACGCTCTGAAGTGGGCTGTTGAGAACGGTATCATCAACGGTATGGGCGACGGCACTCTTGCCCCCAAGGGTGAAGCTACCCGCGCTCAGCTCGCTAAGATTCTGATGTTCTTCATCAATCTGTAAGCACCTACCGCGCTTCCTTTCTCCCACTATCCCCTCACCTCTTATTATCAACAGGTGACAAAACAAACAAAAATAGGAAAGGAATCATCATATGAGACATTCCCGTATGAAGCGACTGTCCTCTTTTCTAATGGCAGTTGCGATGGTGCTGACAATCGGCTTTACTGGCCCTCATACCGCCGGTGCTGATTCTCGCATCACCGTTGAACGGCTGAATCCCTCTGATGTGACTGCTAATCTGTTTAACGGAAGCAGTGTCATTGACGAAACTTCCGCCGAAGACCTCTATGCCGACACGGACATGGTCCGCGTTATGATTGTGTTGGAAGATGCCCCTGCCATCTCTCTGATGCACAGCGTAGACGACACACTCTCCGACGGCAGTGCCGTTGCCGAGCATCGTGAGTATCTGATGGATGTCCAGCACTCGGTTGCTGACACCATCTCCGCCACCGCTCTGGGTGGCAAGGCTCTGGATGTCCAGTGGAATCTGACCCTGGTCACCAATGCCATCTCCGCTAATGTCCAGTTTGGCCAGATTGAGGCCATCAAGAAGGTAGACGGTGTGCAGGCCGTCTATGTGGAAGTCAAGTATATGCCTCTGCAGGCAAACACTTCCAACATCGTCTCTCAGGAGATGACTGGCGCAAGTGCCGTCCAGAACACTGGCTACACTGGCGCAGGCTCCCGTATCGCTGTCATTGACACTGGTACGGATACGGACCACCAGTCCTTCTCTGGCGCAGCTTTCGAGTACGCTCTGGCTGAGCTGGCCGCCAAGAACGGCAAGACCTTCGAGGAGTATGTTGCTTCCCTGAACCTGCTCTCCGTTGAGGAGATTGCTTCCGTTCTGGAGCAGTTGCACATCTACTCCCGTAGCGGTGGTGCTATCACCGCCGAAGAGCTGTACATCAACAGCAAGCTCCCCTTCAACTACAACTATGTGGACATGAACACCAGCATGGACCATGAGGACAACCTGAACGAGCACGGTTCCCATGTTGCTGGTATCTCCACCGCAAACCGCTACATCGACTGCGCTAAGGTCTACGACTTTGATGCAGACGGTGCATTTGATATGGATGATATTCTGGCTGTCCAGAACTTCCTGTTCGACAGTATTGCTATCCACAATGTCGACTATGCTGACATCAGCGGCAACGGCAGTGTCACCACCTACGACCTGCATCTGTTGCTGGATGCGCTGGCTGACCAGGAGGCAAACGGTGCCCACTACATCTCTGCTTACGATTCCGTGCGCGTCACTGGTGTCGCTCCCGATGCACAGCTGCTGACCATGAAGGTCTTTGGTGTGAACGGCGGTGCATACTCCAGCGACTACATGGCCGCTGTTGAGGACTCCATCGTTCTGGGCTGTGATGTTGTGAACCTCTCTCTGGGTGCACCCTATCCCGGCTTTAATGCCTCCTACGGCTCCGAGTACTCTGCTTTCGTCAACGGCATCATGGAGCGCGTTGCCGAAACTGGTATTGTGATGTCCGTCGCCGCTGGTAACAGTGGTCACTGGGCTACCTACAGCGAGAACGGCATGGGCATGATGTACACCGACGAGGCTGGTACTTATACCACTGGTGAGCCCGCTACCTATGAGAACGCATTCTCCGTCGCCAGTGCCGACAATGTGTCCAGTTTTACTGCACTGACTGTCTCCTTCTTCGGTGGCAACGGTGACAAGATTACCGTTTCTCCCTACAGTGCCGTTCTGGATGAGAACTACACCCTGAGTGGCTGGGGTTCTCTGGATACCATTGACCCCGAGTACACCCCCTCCAACTACGAGTTGGTGTTCCTGGGTGACCCCTCCAACCTGTTCAACGGTCTGGAGCAGACGGACATGACCATCTATGCAGGTAACGAGTCTGACTTTGCAGGTTACGATTTCACCGGCAAGGTCGTTCTGGTTGCCCGTGGTAACGGCATCAACTTCTTCGACAAGCACAACTTCGCCGCTATGGCTGGTGCCGCTGGTGTTGTGATTTACAACAATGTTCCTGGTGCAATCCAGCCCAACATCTCTGGTACCTCCTATCCCGAGGTTCCCTGCATGGGTATCTCCTTCGAGGAAGCACAGGCTCTGTTTAACGCCGCCACAAAGAACAACACTGGCAAGCTCTCCGTTTGCAAGCGTCTGGATGTCGACATGACGGTTGACTTCACCAACGCTGAGATGAGTAACTTCTCCTCCTGGGGTACCACTGGCGACCTGCGTATTAAGCCTGAGATTACCGCCCCCGGCGGCAGCATCTACTCCGTCAACGGTCTTGGCACCTCTGGCGACCAGTACGAGGTTATGTCTGGTACTTCTATGGCAGCTCCCCACCTGTCTGGTCTGACCGCTCTGCTGACCCAGTATGTCAAGGAGAACGGTATTCTGGATAAGGTCGATGTTTCTGCCCGTGTTCTGGCACACTCCCTGCTGATGTCCACTGCAAAGCCCATCATTGAGGACGCTACCGGCTTCGAGTACTCCGTCCGTAATCAGGGCGCAGGTCTGGCCAATATTCAGAACGCCATCAACTCCAACGCCTACATTATGGTCAAGGGTCAGGACGACGGCAAGGTCAAGGCTGAGCTGGGTGACGGCACTCACGACCGCGTGGTCGAGTTCACCATCACCAACTTCGGTGATAGTGCGCTGACCTACAACCTGTCTGCCTCTCTGCTGACCACTGGCACCGTTCAGGACCAGTACGGCTTTACTTACAGCACCTCTGGCATGACCAATCTGGATGCCAATGTTACTTTCAGTGCTAACACCGTCACTGTCGCCGCTGGCGAAACTGTGACCGTCACCGCAACCATTTCTATCCCTGAGACCACCGTTGCTGATATGGTGGAACTGGGTTACACCAAGGGTTTCCATGTGGAAGGCTTCCTGTACATCAACCCCGTTGCAAACAGCGAGGGTGTTATGGATGCTTCCCACTCCATCCCCCTGCTGGGCTGGTACGGTAGCTGGAGCGAGCCCTCCATGTTCGACTCCAACACCTTTATGGACTTCGCCTACGGCACCCTGTCCCGCTACAGCCACATCATGTATCCCACCAAGAACATTCTGGCATGGTGCCCCATCGGCTATGGTCAGGGTCTGTACTACACTGGTAACATCTACGGTGGCTATGACACCGAGACTGGTGAGGTCTACGGTGATCAGCGTTACATCGAGGCCCGTAACGCTATCTCCAACCTGCCCAACGCTCAGTGGGAGATTTACGCTATCTTCCCCACTCTGATTCGTAACGCAGGTGACTTCAAGCTTGAGGTCGTTGACTCCAAGACCGGCGAGGTCTACTATGTTGATGACTATGAGCAGTTCGATGATACCATGTACGGTAGCTTCTACTACACCAACTATGCGCAGTGGTATGATTCCACCGCTGACTACGGCATCGGTCTGGGTGACTGGAGATACACTGATGCCAACGGCAATCCCCTGCCCGATGGCACTCAGATTGACATCAACCTGATTTGCGTCCCCGAGTACTATGTTGAGAATGGCAAGGTCGATTGGGACAACTATGAGGTCACCGAGGGTAACACCCTGACCTACTCCTTCACCATCGACTCCACTGTTCCCGAGCTGGTTGGCGATTCCCTCGCTTACGATGCTGAAACTGGTGATTTGACCTTCACCGTTAAGGACAATAACTATGTCGCAGCAGTCGTTCTGCTCAACGGTAGTGCCAACGCAGCTATCGACTACTACTATCCTGACATGGATGAGGACCAGCGTGGTCAGGCTGTCAGCGGCAAGCTGAATCTGAGTGACTACGCAGGTCAAAAGGTTGCTATCGCTGTTGCTGACTATGCTGGTAACGAGAGCTACTACGCCATCAATCTGGGTGGCGAGGGCGCAAGCTACGGTTCCTTCATCGGCTTCCAGCCCGATCCCGACGGTTATCCCGGTTCCTGGGTCGCTTTCGATACCGGTGTCAACAAGAACGAGACCGGTCTGTTCACTCACTCCACCGACTTCATCTGCGCTGAGTATGTGAACGGTCACATCTACGCACAGGATAAGGCCGGTAAGTTCTACGGCATCCCCTATGAGGCTATGCTGGCTGACACCGTGAATCTTGATGCTTGCTACATCACTACCCTGAACTACATCTATCAGGATATGGCATTCAACTACACCGACGGTAAGCTCTACGGTATCACCACCTATGAGTATGATGGCTATCCCACCACCGAGATGAACACCATCAACCTGAAGGGCGAGTACTATGACCCCAATATGTGGATGACCATCGCTCCCTATCAGGAGGACTATGTCACCCAGCGTGGTGGTCTGTACGGTCTGGGTCTGGCTATCAGCGATGATACCATCTATGTCCTGGGTCCCACTTGGGATAACGAGAACGAAGTTCTGGGCGAGACCGCTCACCTGTGGACTCTGCCCATGGAGTATGACGATTGGTCCGGTTCCTGGATGCCCGGCTGGATGATGTCCGATATGGGCGACACCGGTCTGAAGATGGATTATCTCCAGTCCATGACCTGGGATCACAACACCGAGACCCTGTACTGGGCACGCTTCTATCCCGTCAGCTGGTTCCAGCTCAACAGCGAGCTGGTTGAGTTCACCTTCAACGAGAACGGCACTTTCTCCACCGATGTCGTCGGTCAGCTCTCCATGGAGACCTGCGCTTTGATAGCACCTCTGAGTGCTGAGGCAGCTGCCAAGGAGGAGCATCTGAATGTTCCTGAATTTGACAGCGAGCAGCTCGCAGCTCCCACTCTGACTGTCCACACTCTGTCCATGGGTAAGGGCGACAGCACTACTCTCAGCTGCATCTTCGATCCTTGGTACAGCGCACACAAGGACCTGCGCTGGACCAGCAGCAACGAGTCTGTTGCTATCGTCGATCAGAACGGTAATGTCACCGCAGTGGGTGACGGTGCTTGTACAATCACCGTTGCCAACGCAGAAGACGAGACCCTGTTTGACACCTGCGCTATCACTGTCGCTTCCCTGACTTTGGATATCGAAGGTATCATCTCCTACTCCGCCGGTGGCATCAACAGCGTCGGCCAGAGCAAGCTGTACTCCTACAGCATGAAGGAAGGTATGTCCACGCTGACCCTCGGCACCCTGATTAGTGCTCCTGCTGAGTACATGGGCTATGGTCTGTCTATCGGTGCAGCCATCTACGCCAAGGATTCCATCTGGGCCTGCGAGTTCGGCAATTCCGGTATCGTCTATGAGATTGACCCCGTCACTGGTGTGGTCAGAGATATGCTCAGTCCCATCGACGGTGATATGATGTTCGGCTTCAACTACTCCGAAGCTACCGGTATGTTCACTGGCATCATGAACTTCTACTTCTATGCTGATCTGCCCCTCACCCACGAGGCTGAGGAGGATATGCTGGGCTCCTATGATCCCGACACTTATCAGTATACCTGGCACAAGTTCGACCTGTCCGGCTTCCTGGCTCAGTCCGACAAGAATTTCAACACTGGCGAAACTGGTCAGGGTTCTGTTGGCGAGATTGTTTTCTGCGGTATCACCAACATCGACAACACTGATGGCACCATCATCAGCGACCTTTACAACGACGCATTCGGCAACAGCATTATGGCAACCTACATGCCCGCCACCACCCATGTCATTCTGGATAATGTCGGCCGCCTGTGGTATATTGACGAGGTCGTCAACATGACCTATTCCTACAACGAGGAATGGGGCGAGGCAATGTATACCGATGAGATGGGTTCCATGATTGGCTACAGCGATATGTGGGGCAGCCC
Source organism: Candidatus Pelethomonas sp. (assembly GCA_045658885.1). Lineage (GTDB taxonomy): Bacteria > Bacillota > Clostridia > Oscillospirales > Oscillospiraceae > Pelethomonas. The sequence continues at coordinate 45,181 of JAZOVU010000025.1, forward strand.
TGCGGTGTTCTCCGTTGTTGATGACGAGACTGGTCTGCACAATGTCTTCGTCATCCGTGAGATTGAGGAGACCGCTCTGACCGACATGTACCGCGCTGGCACTATGCCTCGTATCACCTATCACTTCTCTGATATCTACTACGCTGGCAAGACCGGTGAGGGTGCTCCCGTGTTCTACCTGTCCCTGTATGACTACTGGAACGAGGGCAGTGAGAACCTGCTGTACCTGTATGTCGGCGGTGTTGGCACTGACCAATACGAGTGGGATGAGAACTGGAACCGTGTTGAGATTACGACTGAGCCCATGCTCTTCGAGCTCGGCGGTACTGGTACCGGTAACATCGTTGCCTCCATCCTGAATGCAACTCCCGCCGATCAAATCGGCAACCTGCCTCCCATCGTGTTCCCCGAGCCCGATGACGAGCCCTGGAGCATGCCCACAAACGCTGAAGCCTTCGTTGGTTTCTACCGCGTTGAGGCCCCTGCTACTTCTGTTGCTCCCTCTGTCTCCGTTGACCTCAGCAACATCGCAGCCTTTGTGAATCGCATCTCCTAAAAAGCCTGCGATTTCGGAGCTGTCGCAGAAAAGAAAAGTTCTGCGACAGCTTTTTTTGGACTTAAGCTGCGGCACGGGACAAAAAATGTGGAAAACTTTTCAAATTATCTGTGTTTAGGGTACAGTAAACCAGGCCCTACTCAAAACGCAGTGCC
>JAZOVU010000026.1:0-57517 GCA_045658885.1 Candidatus Pelethomonas sp.
AACAAAGCGAAGAAAATGATTCGGTAGTTGATAGAAGATGATAAAGACCTATAAAGTCATGCTCTGCCCGAATAATAAACAACAAACAAAATTGTTTCAAAATGCAGGTACAGCGCGGTTTATCTATAACTGGACACTTTCCTGTCAGCAGAAAAATTATGAATCTGGCGGAAAGTTCCTGTCTGACTATGATTTGCGTAAGTTTCTGACGCAGTTGAAACAGACGGATGATTTCCGCTGGCTGAACAACTACAGCAACAATGTGGCGAAGCAGGCGGTCAAAGATGCGTGTGATGCTTACAGAAAATTCTTTAATGGTTTATCAGCTTTCCCAAGATTTAAGTCGAAGAAAAAATCGAAACCGAGTTTTTATGTGGATACCGCAAAAATCAAAATCACAGCAACCCATGTCAAACTGGAAAAACTGACTGACAGTCGAAAAGTGAACCGTCAAAAGTTAAACTGGGTCAGACTTGCCGAACATGACCGAATCCCAGTAGGCGTGTCATACAGCAATCCTCGGGTGACTTTCGATGGTCTCCACTGGTGGTTGTCAGTCGGTGTGGAATGTCCAGAATCCGCTGAAATTCCCAGTGGCGAGGGTGTTGGTATTGATATCGGTATCAAGGATTTGGCGGTTTGTTCAGACGGAAACACCTACACGAATATCAACAAAACGAGAAAAATCCAGAGGCTTCGGAAACGCCAGCGTAGACAACAGCGCAGAGTTTCCAGAAAATACATCAAAAACAAGAAAGGAGAAAGTTACTGCAAAACTTGTAACATCAAGAAAGCGGAGCATCAGCTGTTAAAGCTGAACCGCCGACTGACGAACATCCGTCATACCTATCTGCATCAGGTCACAAGTGAAATCACCAACAGAAAACCAATGTTTGTAGTGCTTGAAGATTTGAATGTCAGCGGTATGATGAAGAATCACCACTTGGCAAAAGCGGTGCAGGAGCAGGGATTTTATGAATTCTACCGGCAGATGGAGTACAAATGCCGATGTAAGAATATCGCGTTTATCACTGCCGAACGCTATTATCCGTCAAGCAAGATGTGTTGCATCTGCGGACACATCAAAAAGGATTTGAAGCTGTCGGAGCGAACCTATGTTTGTCCGATTTGTGGAAACTCCATTGACCGAGATGTGCAGGCGAGTGTGAATCTGAAACGATACGGAAAAGCTATTGCATAGCGAAACCAAGTGCAGTAGATATGTACCGATGCGTCAGTCGGGAATTTACGCCTTTGGAGTGTCACACAAACGCAAGTAGCTTCGGCGAAAGCGGACACGGTGAAAAAGGAATGAAACGGAAAAGTTAGCTTTTTGATGGTGTTTATAACTTTTTATAAGTTTTCAGTAACGGAACTTCCCCAATGAAAAGCGAATACAAGGTTTATGAGGAAAAGATGAAGAAGTCTGTGGAGTCCGTGTCCAACGACTTCGCCGCCGTCCGTGCAGGCCGTGCCAACGCCGCCGTGCTGGACCGTATTATGGTGGACTACTACGGCACTCCCACCGCCATTCAGCAGATTGCTTCTATCAGCTCCCCCGACCCCCGTACCTTGGCTATCCAGCCTTGGGACGCTACGGCACTCAAGCCCATCTGCAAGGCCATTCAGGAGTCCGATTTGGGCATCAATCCCCAGAACGACGGCCGTGTGATTCGTCTGGCATTCCCCCAGCTCACGGAGGAGCGTCGTAAGGAGCTAGTCAAGCAGATTGCCAAGTACGCCGAGGGTGGCAAGGTTGCGATTCGCAACATCCGCCGTGATGCGGTGGAAGCCTTCAAGACCCTGAAGAAGAACGGCGAGATTACCGAGGACGATTTGAAGGGTGCAGAGAAGGACATCCAGAAGATGACGGATGACTACTGCAAGGAAATCGATGTTCTGCTGGGTAAGAAGGAGAATGAGCTGATGGCTGTCTAAGCGCATCGGCGGAACGGTAAGAAACGATGAAATTTGCTTTTTTTAATCAGAAAAAAAGCGATGATACAGCGGGGCAGGTGGATTTTGACCGTCTGCCCCGTCACATCGCTATCATACTGGATGGCAATGGCCGTTGGGCAAAAAAGCGCGGTCTGCCCCGTACCGCAGGGCACAAGGTCGGCGCAGAAACTTTCCGCACCATTGCGACCTATTGCCGTAGCATTGGTATTGAATACTTCACTGTGTATGCGTTTTCCACGGAAAATTGGAAACGGCCACAAGAAGAAGTCGACACCATTATGGCGTTGATGAAAACATATCTGTTGGAAATGATTGACACGATGCAACGCGACAATATCCGCCTGCGTTTCATGGGTGATGTTTCTGTTCTCAGCGATGAGTTGCGAGAACTGGTAGAACGAGCAAACGCTGTTTCAGAACAGCAGGATGGTTGTCTGTGTATCGTCTGCATCAACTACGGTGGCCGCGCTGAAATCGTAGCGGCGGCGAAGCGGTTTGCTGCCGACTGTCAGAGGGGAGAAGCGTCGGTAGACAGCTTGACCGAGGAGCAGTTTGACTCTTACCTCTACTCGGCGGGTATCCCCAGTCCCGAACTGCTCATCCGTCCGGGCGGAGAACAGCGTCTGAGCAACTTCCTGCTCTGGCAGTGCGCCTACGCCGAGTTCTACTATACCGATGTGCTTTGGCCCGACTTTTCCAAAGAGGACCTGCACCAAGCCATTGCAGAGTACCAGCGTCGCAATCGCCGTTTCGGCGGTGTATCCTAATTCGGAGGCATTGTTGTTATGAAATCCAGATTACTGGTTGCAGCTCTCGGTATCCCACTCATTTTATGGTTAATTCTCTGGGCACCTCTGACTGCACTCAAAATCGCGCTGGTTCTGTTGTCTGGTATCGGCGCATGGGAATTACTGAAATGTATCGACGCGCCACGCTATTGGCGCGCGCTGGTTGGGGTATCTGCGGCACTTGCGCTACTACTGCCCAGTGTCTTGGGTTCAGACTTTTTTGGTTTCACTATCATGGCCAGTATGGTCGCCTTTTTTGCCATAGCCGTCGCACAAGCAGGGGCGGTTCAGTGGCGCACGATAGCCACCTCGTTTTTTGCCATCACGGTTATTCCTTACGCGATGTCCGCCTTTCTGCGGTTGTCGGACGCAGGCTACCACCGCGCCTTTCTGCTCCTGCCACTCATCTTTAGTTTCGCCAGTGATACCGGTGCGTTTTTCGCTGGATTGACTTTCGGCAAGCACAAGCTCGCCCCCAAGGTCAGCCCCAAAAAGACGGTAGAGGGTGCCATCGGCGGTCTGTTGGGCAATGCGCTCGGCGGTGTGGTGTTCGCCTTGGTGATGAACTGCGGATTCGGTGAGAGCATCGGCTACCTGCCCATTGCTCTGCTCGGTATCATCTGCAGTGCCGTGGCACAGCTCGGCGATTTGAGTTTTTCTCTCATCAAGCGCGAGTTCGGTATCAAGGACTACGGTACGCTGTTCTTAGCACACGGCGGTGTATTGGATCGTTTTGACAGTGTTATTTTTGTTGCACCTGTGCTACCATCGTTAATGCTTGCATTTTTGTAAAGGAGGTTCGTAAATGACGAAAGCAATTTCCCTGCTCGGTTCCACGGGTTCCATTGGTCGTCAAACACTGGATGTCTGTGCAGAATTGGGCATCCGTGTCGAGGCGTTGACCGCGCACAGTAATATTGACCTTCTCGAGCAACAGACGAGGCAATGGATGCCTCGTCTGGTCGTACTTTATGAGGAAACGGCCGCCGAGGAATTTCGTAACCGCATCTCTGATTTGTCGATTCCTGTGTTATCTGGTGTGGACGGCCTCATAGCGGCGGCATCCCTGGACGAGAGCGATACCGTTGTGACCGCAGTGGTCGGTATGGTCGGTCTGCGTCCCACGCTCGCCGCTATTGAGAAGGGCAAGCGCATTGCCCTCGCCAACAAGGAAACGCTGGTCTGCGCTGGTGAACTGGTCATGCAGGCGGCACGGCAGTACGGGGCAGAGATTATCCCTGTGGACAGTGAACACTCCGCCATTTTCCAGTGTCTACAGGGCTGTCACAGTGCTGAGGAGGTCAAGCGGTTGATTTTGACTTGCTCTGGCGGTCCGTTCTTCTCCATGACCAAAGAGGAAGTTGACAAAAAGACCAAGGCGGATGCCTTGCGTCATCCCAACTGGAAGATGGGCGCAAAAATCACCATCGACTGCGCCACGCTGATGAACAAGGGCTTGGAGTTCATCGAGGCCATGCGTCTCTTTGCCATCCCAGCCGAGCAGATTTCGGTTGTTATCCATCGACAGAGCATCATTCACTCGATGGTCGAGTATCGGGATGGCTCGGTTATCGCACAGATGGGAACGCCCGATATGCGTCTGCCCATCCGCTACGCCTTGACCTATCCTGCGCGCGCCCACTCTCCGCTACCGCCACTCGATTTGCTCACCTGTCCGCCCCTGACCTTCCACGAACCCGACACCACGGTGTTTCCTGCGTTGCGTCTGGCGATGGACTGTGCGAACATCGGCGGTACCAGTTGCGCCATTCTCAATGGTGCCAACGAGGAGGCGGTCGGCTTGTTCCTGCGCGACCAGATTTCGTTCGGACAGATTCCGGAACTGGTGGCACACGCACTGGATACCATTCCAGTGAAATATCACGCACCACTCTCTGATATACTAGAAGCAGACCAACTTGCTCGTCTGTGCGTCAGAGAGCGTTGCTAAGTAGAATCCCAATAGAAAGGTTAGCCTGAATTATGTATATCATCATCGCAATTCTGCTGTTTGGTGTGTTAATCGCCACGCACGAGTGGGGACACTTCATCGCCGCACGCCTGTGTGGTGTGACTGTCCATGAGTTCGCCATCGGGATGGGGCCAGCCATCTGGAAACGGACGGGGAAGAAGGGAACGGTGTTCTCTCTGCGTGCCCTGCCTGTCGGCGGCTACTGCGCGATGGAGGGCGAGGAGGAGGAGTCCGACGACCCCAACAGTCTGCACAAAAAAGGCTTCTGGCAGAAGATTGCTATTTTCATTGCTGGTGCCCTGATGAACTTCCTGACGGGTGTGCTGATTCTGCTGGTGCTCAATCTGGGGGCTTCCGCCTATCGCACGACTGAGATTACAGGCTTTGCCCCCGAATTTCAGCTACAAGGCGAGGATGGACTGCTACAGGGGGACACCCTCTACAGCATTGATGGTGAGAGAATCTATATCTTTAGCGATGTCAGTATGTTCCTCTCCCGTGGGGACGGCGACGGCTTCGACCTCGTGGTCCTGCGCGATGGGGAAAAAGTGGTGTTAGACGACTTCCCGATGGTGCTACAGGAGTGTACGGACAGCAGTAGTGGGGAAAAATACATGGGCTATGGTCTGTATTTTGGCGGTGTTACAGAGGCAACTTTTGGGGAGAAACTCAAAATGACATGGCTGAATGCCATCGACTTTGTCCGCATTGTGCGCTACAGCTTGCAGGAATTGATTCTCGGCAATGCAGGCGTGCAGGACCTCAGTGGCCCTGTTGGTATTGTGTCCACCATCAACGATGTGGGCGAGCAGAGTGGCAGTTTCAAAGTGGCGATGGAGAATATCGCCTACTTCGGCGCGATGATTGCCGTCAATCTGGCGGTGATGAACCTCCTGCCCATTCCTGCCCTCGACGGTGGCCATATCGTGTTCCTGTGTATCGCCACGGTTGTCCGCAAACTCTCTGGCAAAGAAATTCCCATGAAATACGAGGCGGCAATCAATGTGGTGTTCTTCATCCTCTTGATGGCCATGATGCTCTTTGTTACCTTCCACGATGTGATGAAGTTATTCGGATAAGGGGGAAAGACCATGACAAAACAGATTTTTATCGGCGGTGTTCCCATTGGTGGGAACGCTCCCGTTGCGATCCAGTCCATGTGCAACACCAAGACCGAGGATGTCGGTGCAACGGTCGACCAGATTCTGCGTCTGGAGGAGGCTGGCTGTGAAATCATCCGTGTCGCCGTGCCCACGATGGCGGCGGCGAAGGCCATCGGCGCGATTAAAAGCCAGATTCATATTCCGCTGGTCGCTGATATCCACTTCGACTACCAGTTGGCACTGGAGTGTGCGGCACAGGGGATTGATAAAATCCGCATCAACCCCGGCAATATCGGAGGGGAGGACCGTGTGAAGGCGGTCGTGGATGCCTGTAAAGCGGGCAATATCCCCATCCGCATCGGGGTCAACGGCGGTTCTCTGGAAAAGGATTTGCTGAAAAAATACGGCGGTGTCTGTGCGGAGGCACTGGTGGAGAGTGCAATGGGGCATGTCGCTCTGCTCAACCAGTTCGACTTTGACGATATCTGCATCTCGGTCAAGTGCTCGTCTGTTCCGCTGACCATGGCGGCGTATCGCCTCCTCAGCGAGCGTTGCCACTATCCGCTGCACTTGGGTGTCACCGAGGCAGGCACCCCCTCGATGGGCATGGTCAAGTCCGCTATGGGCATCGGGGGACTGCTGTGCATGGGTATCGGGGATACCCTGCGCGTCACCCTGACCGCAGACCCCGTGGAAGAAATCTATGCCGCGAAGAAGATTCTGCGCGCCGCTGGTTTACGACAGGACGGTCCGAATCTCATCGCCTGTCCCACCTGTGGACGCACCAACATCGACCTCATCCCTATGGCAGAGGAAGTGGAGCGCAGACTGCTCGACTGCAACAAGCCCATTACCGTGGCTGTGATGGGCTGTGCCGTCAACGGGCCTGGCGAGGCATCTGCCGCCGATGTCGGCATTGCTGGCGGTGTTGGAGAGGGACTGCTGTTCCGCAAGGGGCAGATTTTACGCAAAGTGCCACAGGAGCAACTGGTTGACGCACTGATGGCGGAAATTGAGCAGTTGTAATCCCATCATCCTTTTTCTATGAGGTCATTATGGCACAAAAGATACCTTTTTTTGAACTCTTTCAATCTCTTACCCTATCGCCACGCCTGCGCGGTACCCTCGCAGATGCCTATTTGACGGCGGTAGAGGTGGAGCGCGCCAGTCGGCGGATGGTGCTCAACCTCACCATCGCGGAGGACTTGGGCGAGGAGATAGCCGTTCTGCAAAAGGCGGTGGCAACTGCCTACGGTCTGGAGCAAGTCATCATTCACCAGCAGGTCATCCGTAAGGAAACAAAGTCCTCGGCGGAGGTCGCTACCGCGTCTGCTGGGAATGAAGTGATTTTCGGCGGTTCGATTCGGGGCAGTGTTTCGCCTATGACGGGCTTAAACCCCAAGATGGGCAGTGTAGTGGTCGTGGGGCGCGTCTTTTTCTCCGACCTCTATGAGACGCGCCGTGCTGGGGTGTACTGCCTCACCTTTGATATCACCGACTTCCAATCCTCGGTGCGTGTCACCAAGTATATGCAGAAAGAGGAGAAGGACGCACTCAAGAAATCCATCAAAGTGGGGATGTGGGTCAAGGTACAGGGCTACATCAAGCTCAACCGTGACGGCACGGACATTCTGCTCGACCCCAAGAACATTATGACATACCCCCACGAAATGCGAATGGATACCGCGCCTGTCAAGCGTGTCGAGTTGCATATGCACTCCACTTTCTCCAATATGGACGCACTCTCCTCGCTCAGTCCCAAGGGCAATGCGGAGAGCAATATCGTCAAACGCGCGGAGGCATGGGGGCATCCTGCCATTGCCATCACCGACCACGGTGTTGTCCAAGGTTTTCCCGATGCGTGGCACTCCGCAGGCAACATCAAAATCCTCTACGGTATGGAGGGCTACTACATCAACAATGTGGATGACCGCGTAGCAGTACACGGGGAACAGGACTTCTCTTTCTCCGATGAATATGTGGCTTTCGACATTGAAACAACTGGCTTACAGCAGAAGCACGATGCCATCACGGAGATTGGTGCAGTGGTCATCAAGAACGGCGAGATTCTCGAACGCTTCCAAACTTTCGTCAATCCCAACCGCCATCTTACACCCGAAATCATCTCCTTGACGGGCATTACCGATGCCATGTTGCACGGTGCGCCCCAGCTCAAAGAGGCATTGCCTGCCTTTTTGGACTTTGTCGGCGGTCGTCCACTGGTCGCCCATAATGCGGAGTTTGATATCGGTTTCATCCGCGAGGGCTGTCGCAAGCTCGGTATTGATTTTGCGCCCACCTATGTGGACACGCTCATCTTGGCACAAAATCTTCTGCCCGAACTGGGGAAGTATAAGCTCGACATTGTGGCGGAGCATCTAAAACTCCCTGCGTTCCAGCACCACCGCGCCAGTGACGATGCCACAACTTGCGCCCTATTCCTCCCGCACTTCTTTCAAAAGTTGGAGGCGATGGACCTCCACACCTTGCAGAGTATCAACGATGCCATGCCAGCCCTCCGCACCCGTGGCATTGCCAACCGCAAACCGCGCCACATTATCCTTATCGCAAAGAATAAGACAGGACTCAAGAATCTCTACCGCTTGATTTCCATGTCCAATCTGAAATACTTCAAACGCTTTCCCATCATCCCCAAGAGCGAGTTAATCCAGCACAGAGAGGGCTTAATTATCGGCTCCGCCTGTGAAGCAGGCGAACTCTTTCAAGCGGTGGTTGACAACAAGGACATCTCGGAACTCAAGCGTATCGCCTCGTTCTACGACTTTCTGGAGATTCAACCCATCTGCAACAACGCCTTCATGCTCCGCAACGGTGTCGTGCGCGAGGAGGAAGAACTGCGCGACTTCAACCGCACCATCGTCCAACTCGGTGAGGAGATGGGGAAACCCGTCTGCGCGACAGGTGATGTCCACTTCCTCGACCCAGAGGACGAAATCTACCGCCACATTCTGTTGGACACCAAGAAGTTTGCCGACTGCGATGCACCGTTGCCCATTTACTTCAAAACTACGGATGAGATGTTGCAGGAGTTCAGCTACCTCGGGGAGGAGAAGGCGATGGAGGTCGTCGTGACCAATACGGTCGCCATTGCGGAGCAGGTGGAAACTTTTGACCTGTTGCCCAAGGGACAGCTCTTCCCACCGCGTCTGGAAAACTCCGAGGAGGACTTAAACCGTCTGGTATGGGAGAAGGTACACGAACTCTTTGGCGAGAATCCGCCTGCGCTCATTGTGGATAGACTCAATGTGGAACTCGGCGGCATTCTGGGCAAGTACGATGTGGTCTATATGTCGGCACAGAAGCTAGTACAGCGTTCCTTAGAGAACGGCTATCTGGTCGGTTCGCGTGGTAGTGTTGGTTCGTCCTTGGTCGCGTTCATGTCTGGTATTTCCGAGGTCAATGCGCTCCCACCGCACTACCGCTGTCCCAACTGTAAACACCATGAGTTTATTACGGATGGTTCGTATGGCTGTGGCTGTGATATGCCCGATAAGACTTGCCCCGCATGTGGCACGAACTATATCAAAGACGGCTTTGATATCCCCTTTGAAACCTTCCTCGGCTACGGCGGTGGTAAAGTCCCCGATATCGACTTAAACTTCTCTGGAGAGTATCAGGCGCGTGCCCACCGCCACGCCATTGAGATGTTCGGAGAAACGCAGGTGTTCCGTGCTGGTACCATCGGCACGGTGGCGGAAAAGACGGCGTTCGGCTATGTCAAGAAATATCTGGAGGCGCGTGGCTTACACCCTGGCATGGCGGAGGAAAACCGTCTGACCTTGGGGTGTGTCGGTGTCAAGCGCACGACAGGACAGCACCCGGGCGGTCTGGTCGTTGTCCCCGACGATATGGATGTCGAGGACTTCTGTGCGGTCCAGCACCCTGCGGATGCCGCCGACAGTGATATCATCACAACGCACTTTGAATATCACTGCATGGAGGACAATCTGCTGAAACTGGATATGCTCGGCCACGATGACCCGACCATCGTGCATATGTTGGAGGAACTTACAGGGGTCAACGCGCGCGAGATTCCCTTGGACGACCCCGACACCATGAGCCTGTTCACCAGTAGTAAGGTACTCGGCTTTGAGAATGATGAAATTCTCGGTCCAACAGGTGCGGTGGCCATCCCTGAGTTCAACACGAAATTTACAAGGCAGATGTTGGTCGATACCCAGCCCAAGGATTTCAATACCTTGGTGCGTCTGTCTGGCTTCTCCCACGGTACGGATGTGTGGCTCGGCAATGCGCGCGATTTGATTGTCAGTGGCACGGCATCCGTTACGGAAACGGTCGGCTGTCGTGACGACATCATGCTCTACCTCATCCAGATGGGCTTAGACCCCAAGATGAGCTTCAAGATTATGGAGTCCGTCCGTAAGGGTAAAGTCAAGGCAAAAGGCTTCGAGGAGGGCTGGCGCGAGGCGATGGAGGAACACGATGTTCCGCAGTGGTATATTGAGTCCCTCGCCAAGATTGGCTATCTGTTCCCCAAGGCACACGCGGTCGCCTATGTTATGATGGCATTCCGCATTGCATGGTTCAAGGCGCACAGACCGCTGGCGTTCTACGCCACATTCTTTACGGTGCGTGCGAAAGCATTCGATGCCGAGTACTGCTGTGCAGGTTTCGATGCGGTCAAGCGCAAGCTCTTGGAGATTTGGAACAACAAGGACGCGGCGGCGGTCGAGCAGGACCTCGCCGTGACGCTGGAAGTCTGCTATGAATTCTATCTGCGTGGCTTCCACTTCGAGCCCATCAATATCTATGAGTCCGAGGCCATCCGCTTTGTTCTGAAGGGCGACAACGCCTTGATTCCGCCCTTCACGGCGGTGCGTGGACTGGGAGAAACGGCGGCGATGGATACAGTCGAGAAGCGAAAAGGGAAGGAGTTCATCTCCATCGAGGAATTTGCTATCTGTTGCAACAAGCTCTCTAAGACGCATATCGAACAGCTCAAGGGGTTGGGTGCCTTTGCAGGCTTGGCGGATACCAGCCAAATCACGCTATTCTAAATGGGACGCTAAATAGAACAGGAGTTTGTATCGCTGTGGTACAAGCTCCTGTTTTTCCTGTTGGTACCGTCGGTTTCCGACGACATTTTTTCCCTGTGCCGACTATAATGGTGTCCGAAAGGAGGGGAGTGGCGTTGGTTGTCTATCTCGACCTCATCTTCCTCATCAACAGCCTGTCGGATGCCTTGGCACTCTACATCACAGCGCGCTTGTCAGGACTGCCCTTGCGGAACCGCAGATTGGTACTCGCCTCTCTCTGTGGGGGCGTCTACGGTGTCCTGTGTTATCTGCCCTTTTCGGTTCCTCTGGGGAGCTTTTTGGTGCAAATTTTCATCGCCATGCTCTTGGTCAGGCTCGTGTTTCAGAAGCAAACCGCCTTTCTGCGCCTCTTTGTGCTGTTTTTTCTCCTCTCCTGTACGCTCGGCGGAGCCATGACGGTACTCTCACAGCAAATTTCCCAGCATGGAATGGTGGATACCTTGCAACAGTTGGACTGGAAAGTATTTTTCATTGTCAGTGGATTGTGCTATTTTTTGCTATCTGTGGTCTTTCGGGGGAGTGCCAAACACGCCGTTGCAGGGGAAGTATGCCGTATCGCTATCACACGAGGGGAACAAACCGCGTTGGTCGATGCCCTCTATGATACAGGCCATACTTTGTGTGACCCCTACAGTGGAACATCCATCGTCACGGTCTGGTATCCTGCCCTTGCCGCACTTTGGTCGGACGAGGAACGCGCTATTCTCGACCAGTTGGGGACACGGGGGAGCGTCTGGTGTGCAGAACAGTTGGGCGCACTTTCTGGGGGGCATTTTCGTTTAGTGCCCTATCGTGCCGTTGGGGTTGCGTGCGCCATGCTGTTGACTTTTCCAGCGGACGAGGTCTGCATCGACCGTGTGCCACACGGCAAACTGACAGTTGCCCTATCACCGACACCCGTATCGGATGGAGGAGGCTATACCGCCCTGTGGGGTGGAGAAAGGAATGGGACAAGAGAAGATGGTACAGCGGATAAAACTTTGGCTACATCGACTACTACTGCGGTTGGGGTTACTGCCACCCGGTAAGATTATGTACATCGGTGGCAGTGACACCCTGCCATCCCCCTTAAAACGAGAGGAGGAGAGTGAACTACTCGCACGCATGGTCGACGGCGAGGAACAGGCAAAACAGGTTCTCATAGAGCGCAATCTCCGTCTGGTGGTCTATATCGCGCGTCGCTTTGAGAACACAGGCATCAACATTGAGGATTTAATCTCCATCGGTACCATTGGGCTTATCAAGGCCATCAACACCTACCGCACCGATAAAAACATTAAACTGGCGACCTATGCCAGCCGTTGCATTGAAAATGAGATTTTGATGTATCTGCGGAAAAGCTCAGTACAGCGGACAGAGGTCAGTCTGGATGAACCCTTGAATACCGACTGGGACGGCAATGAGCTATTACTGAGCGATGTGCTTGGGACAGATGCCGATACCGTGATGCGTCCCATCGAGGACGATGTGGACCGTCAACTGTTGGAGGCTGCCCTGCAAAAGTTGAGTGAACGGGAGCGAGAGATTATCGTGTTGCGCTTCGGCTTGTCTGGTCATCCCGAACAGACGCAGAAAGAGGTTGCAGACCGCATGGGCATCTCCCAAAGCTATATCTCCCGACTGGAAAAGAGAATCATCGCACGACTCAAAAAAGAGATATTGCGGATGACCTGAGGGCGCAGACGATTTTCCATCTTGATAAAACGGCAATGGTGTGCTATACTTGCGCTAGGCGTTCTCGCGTTGCAAGAGGAGTAGAGAATGAATCCATTGTTTATCCAGCAGGCAATAGACCCCACGATTAGTAGAGAGCAGTTTGTAGAAGATGTGGAATGTCTGTTCCGTATCTTGCAAGAAGCCTATGGTCTTTACGAATACTATGGGGAAGAAACCTTTTTACAGGCGAAAGAGAATGTACTTGCCGACTTGCGCGGTGACACATTCGATTTTGCGCGCGCACTTGCGCTACTGCGTCAGCACCTGTTTTCGTTCATTCGAGATGGACATTTTTCCATTGGTGCAGATGGTTCAGACTCGGCGGAGGAAACGGTACCAGCCTACGATTACGCAGTCCAATACGACAAACTGCACGGTATGGATATGATTGTGTGTAAGAAGTTCTGGTATGACACCGAGGAAGAACGCAAGCAGCTGGAGGCATTTGCTGCCAGTGGCGCAAAGTACAGAAACGAAGAACCGCTCATTATCGACCTACGCGATTGTACGGGCGGCTCAGAAATCTACATCTGGGACTTTATCAAGGGCTTGTTTGCGGTTGAGCCTGGTTTTTCCTGTAAGTTCAGACAGAAGTATTCCCCACTCTTTCGGGAGTATCTCAGCATGACTGCCCCAGAGTTCCAAATGGAATACGATGGGGATGTGGAAGAATACGAGCAAGATGTACCCATTACCGAAACAACCAAAAAACTCTATGTGCTGTTTAATGAAAATACCTGTTCGGCGGGGGAGAGCGTCATTGCCTATCTGAAGTCTTTTTCAGGGACAACGCTTGTCGGTACCCATTCGGGCGGTTGTCATGTCAGTGGAAACTGTATGACGGTGTATCTCCCACACTCGCACATCCAAGCCTATTTTGGGACTGGAATGTGTCTATATGAAAAGACGCGCAATATCGATGCCGAGGGTGGTTTTCGGGGCGATATTCGCTATGAAGAATGGATTGAGGAAATTGCAAAATGATGAGGGGGCGCGGTTGCGCCCTCTTTCTTTTTTTATATTTTTTTGCCAGAGGTGAAACCAAAGCGCGCATTTGGTAGTCTATATAGGTGAAAGCGGCTTTCAGGAGGAAGGGATACGATGGATGACAGTACATTGATGGAACTCTACATAGCGCGGTCCGAGGAAGCGATTACCGCCACGCAACAGCAGTACGGTGCATACTGCAAGGCGATTGCTCACAACATTTTGGGCAGTGAACAGGATGTGGAGGAGTGTTTGAGCGATGTCTGGCTCAAGGTGTGGAATTCCATTCCGCCACAGAATCCAGAGCATTTTAAGGGATGGTTAGCCACCGTGACCAGAAACAGTGCCTTAACACTCTGTCGCAAGTACGCCAGAGAACCGCAGAGCGTAGGGGATGCCGCACTGGAACTCTCGTTGGCTCTGACGGAGGGACCAGAGGACAGGGTAGACACCCAACTGCTGGGCGAGGCTATCAGTCGGTTTCTGGAACAGCAACCGCGCCACATCCGAACGGCATTTCTGCGGCGGTACTGGTACGGTGACAGTGTAGAGGAAACGGCGAAGTTCATGGGGTGGGGACAGGCGAAAACCAAGACGGTTCTGTTTCGTACCCGAAAGAAACTCAAAGACTATTTGGTAAAGGAGGAACTATATCATGGATAAGAACACGATGTTGGAGGCAATGGCGCACATCGACCAGAAGCTCATTGAGGAGGCGGATACCACGATTTCCGCACGCAACCATCTGCTCAAACGAGGGATGCTCATTGCGGCGTGTCTTGGTCTGCTCGTGACCACCGCACTGGCGGCAGGCTATTTCTTTGGCGCGCCCGATGTGGAGTACTACGAGAATCAACAGCACCCCGTTGTCGACAAAGTGGGAGATAGCTTCCGTCCTGTCTTAAACAAAGAGGATGGTATTCCCACCAGCACGAAGGTACCGCTGTCTAGCTTTAACGAGGCGTTCCTGGCGGATGTTTCCAACAAGCCAGAGGAGGAGCACTTCCTGTATTATTACTTTGATGCGTGGTCCGACTTGGAGGACTATATCGGAATCAATCTGTGGGACAATCCTGTGCTGGATACTGCGGATTGTTGGAAGTTGACCATCGAGGAAGGCGATGGTGATATGGTGCAGTCACACGGGTATATGACCTGCACGGAAATGGATACTATCCTGACAGGTGTACGGGCAAAGGCGGTATACCACATGAATCCCACTGAAGTACCCTCGGGGTCTGCTGGAATCAACAATATCGTTCCTGTTTCTGTTGTGATTGAATCCGCGGTTTATACAGAGCATAGCCCCATTGAGGAGAGCGAGATGTTCTCTGGCTTCTTCTTTGAGGCGGGGGCTGATTTCACAGATGAACTCTATGTTTCTCCCAGTGGTTGCGAATTCCGCATTATACGCGCAGAGGTTGAGAATGGGCGTGATGGTTTTGTGAGCTATTTCGGATATGTCTGTCTGAATAATTCCTATATCTTCGTGAAAACGACTTTCCATCCCGATGAAACGGTTGCTCTGGAGACACTGAAAGAAATCCTTGATGGCTTTGTGATTGGCTAACCCATGATAGCACGCTCCCTGTTGGCTTTGTGTCAGCAGGGGGCTTTTTGTATTGTATCTACCGTCTATTCATGTTATAGTGGAATAGGAAAATACAAAAGGGAGGTGTTACTGTGCAAAACAGTAATAAAGGCAAGCACTTAGCCTATTTGAGAGATACCATCACAGACGACATGACACTGGTGGATATCGTCAATGTCTTTGAGCAGATGTGTCAGATGCCTTGTGAGGGGAGTATGTGCCTATGGGAAACAGGCACTTTTTCTTTCCAAGGTCAGCCGATGTTCTCTATCTCGCTTGTCAGACAGTACCCCGACAACGAGGACGAATATTCCCAACTGCATATTGATATCGCATACGAGCCGACGGCAGAAAATGCGGGATTCTCGGAGAGTATCTGGGATGTTGATTTGGAAGAAGCGTTCTTTTCCTATATTCGGACCTCGCAGGCATATGAATGGGCAAAGGATGCGCCCATCCGTGCCATTGAAATCTTTATCGATGAAACCTAAGAAATAGAAAGCGTAGGGAACACACATGAAACTGCCCAAGACAATCCAAGAGAAAATTGGCACGCAGTCCTATACACAGGATACCATCGGGATGTCTGGCGCAACCATTCTGCTCTTTGATACGATGGTGTTGAAGATACGGCCAGACTCACCAGAGGCGCGTACCGAGCGAAAAATGCTACACTGGCTCGGCGGAAGGTTGCCTGTCCCAGACATTCTTTGTCACGAGATAGTGGACGGCACATCCTATCTCCTGATGTCCCGTCTGTCGGGAAAGATGGTCTGTGACCTTGCCATCCTCAACGACCCCACGCGCTTGGTTGACCTGCTGTGTGAGGGATTACAGATGCTATGGAAGGTAGATATCTCGGACTGTCCCTGTGATGCTACTTTAGACCAACACCTCTCGGCGGCGGAATACCGCGTGAAAAACGGTCTGGTCGATATGGACGACGCAGAACCAGATACCTTCGGGGAACATGGTTTCCGCAATCCAGAGGAACTCTTGGCATGGCTCAAAGCCAATCGACCGACTGAGGATATTGTTCTGTCCCACGGCGACTACTGTTTACCCAACATCTTCGCAGACGACACAGGGGTATGTGGCTTTTTGGATTTGGGCAGGGCGGGCTATGCCGACCGCTATCGGGATATCGCCCTCTGTTACCGCAGTTTGAAAAGCAATCTCCACGGCAGTTACGGCGACCATCCGCCGATAGACTTCGATGCCAATGCGCTGTTTCGCAAACTCGGTATTACCCCCGACTGGGACAAGATACGCTACTACATTCTTCTGGACGAGTTGTTTTGATATATTGGAATTGGATTACATGCACTCAATATCTGCTATAACATAAACCCCTTCTTGAATCGCGGAAAATGTTGCGATAGAGCATACAACTATGGCAGTGTATTTCAATTCCACGAAGGATATTGTCAAAGGCAATAGGAACAGCAGTAGTCCTGTTACTTTGTTCATAATCGTATGTAGGGATATAAACTGTTTTTTAGAAACATATCCCCAAATGATATTACTGATTTTAATAGTCGCAATTACACCGCCCCATATCCACAACCATTGAGGAATATGGATTGCAGGCAACAACCTAAATAAAGATACCACTACAAAAAAGAGGTCGGCAACAGTGTCCAGTTGGCTTCCAAACTTGCTGATACTGTTTGTTTTTCTGGCAATGGTACCATCTACCATATCACTAAATCCGCAGAAGAGATATATGATATAAAATGCCACGGAAAATGCAGGGAAGAACAGCAATAAAATACTGCCGAGAATACGACAACCAGTGAGTATATTTGCAATATGCTTCGCCATTTGTTCACCTATAAATTCTTATTTGTCTAACTATTTAATTTGTTTCTAAATCAAAATAGTTCTAATTGTCCAGTTTATTCTTGTATCTGTACAAAAACTATCGAAATATTCCAAATCACAACTGTATTATAGCGTATCCTTGCAGAATTACAACACGAAATCCCAATCAAGATAACTTTCAACTATATCAAAGCGTTTCGTAATGCTTGACAAATGTGAGGGATTTGGCTATACTGATAGCTGTAACTATGGCTGTGATAGGGAAGTAGTACATTCCTCACGGATGCGGAGAGAAAGACTGGTTGGTGTAAAGTCTTGTGATGGAGGAGTAGAAGTCGCCCTGGAGCCTCGGTCCGAACGGTCTGAATCACCCAGTAGATGCCGACGGTTTCTCCCCCGTTATCGGGAGCAAGAGTGTCCCCCTCTGGGGAAATTCAGGTGGTACCGCGGATTTTTTAATTCGCCCTGAGCAAAAAACTGCTCGGGGCGATTTTTTCGCCCCGAAATAAGGAGTGTACAAAGTATGAGAAAAGAACTGCCGAAAATCTACGACCCGCAGGAGGTCGAGGGGAAGATTTATCAGGCGTGGACGGATGCCAACTGCTTCCACGCAGAACCCAACCCCAACAAGAAGCCTTTCTCCATCGTGATGCCCCCACCCAATGTCACGGGTCAGTTGCACATGGGTCACGCCATGGATGCCACCTTGCAGGACATTCTGGTGCGCTATAAGCGTATGCAGGGCTACGAAGCCCTCTGGATGCCCGGTACCGACCACGCTGGTATCGCCACCCAGATTAAGGTGGAGGAGGACCTCCGCAAGAACGAGGGCCTGACCCGCTACGACTTGGGACGCGAGAAGTTCTTGGAGCGCGTGTGGGACTGGAAGCACAAGTACGGAAACCGCATCGTGGAACAGCAGAAGAAGCTCGGTGCTTCCTGTGACTGGGAGCGTGAACGCTTCACGATGGACGAGGGTTGCTCCAAGGCTGTCCGTGAAACTTTCTGCGAACTGTATGACAAGGGTTTGATTTATAAGGGTAGCCGTATCATCAACTGGTGCCCCCACTGTATCACCGCCCTCTCCGATGCCGAGGTTGAGTATCAGGACAAGCCCGGCCATCTCTGGTATATCCGCTATCCCTTGGCGGATGGCAGTGGGGATATCACGATTGCGACCACCCGTCCCGAAACCATGCTCGCCGACACTGGTGTTGCTGTCAACCCCGAGGACGAGAAGTTCAAGCATCTGATTGGCAAGAAGTGCGTTCTGCCCATTATGAACCGCGAGATTCCCATTGTGGGCGACGAGTACTGCGAGATTGGCTTCGGTACTGGTGCAGTTAAGATGACACCTGCCCACGACCCCAACGACTTTGAAGTGGGTCTGCGCCATAACCTTGAAGTCATCCGCTGTATTGGTGACGACGGTAGAATCAACGAAAACGGTGGCAAGTACGAGGGCATGGACCGCTACGAGTGTCGTAAGGCGATTGTCAACGACCTCGCAGAGATGGGCTTCCTCGTCAAGACCGAGGACTACAGCCACAATGTTGGCACTTGCTACCGCTGTGGCAGTGATGTGGAGCCTCTGATTTCCGCACAGTGGTTCGTGAAGATGGAGCCTCTGGCAAAGGAAGCGTTGCGTGTGGTAAACGAGGGCGAAGTCAAGTTCATCCCCGACCGCTTCAGCAAAACTTATACCAACTGGATGGAGAATGTCCACGACTGGTGTATCTCTCGCCAGCTCTGGTGGGGCCATCAGATTCCTGCTTGGACCTGCGAGGAGTGCGGTCATATCACCGTGGACCGTGAGGACCCCACTTGTTGCGCCAAGTGTGGCAGTCAGAACATCAAGCGCGAGGAAGATGTGCTTGACACTTGGTTCTCCTCCGCACTGTGGCCGTTCTCTACGCTTGGTTGGCCTGAGAAGTCCGATATGTTGGACTACTTCTATCCCACCTCTGTGCTGGTAACTGGCTATGATATCATCTTCTTCTGGGTTGCCAGAATGATTTTCTCTGGCTGTGAGCAGATGAAGAAGTATCCCTTCGACAAGGTCTTTATTCACGGTCTGGTGCGCGATGGACAGGGACGCAAGATGAGTAAGTCCCTCGGCAACGGCATCGACCCGCTGGAGATGGCGGAGAAGTACGGTGCAGACGCACTGCGCTTCAACCTCATCACAGGTAACAGCCCCGGCAACGATATGCGATTCTATGTGGAGAAGTGCGAGGCTATGCGTAACTTCGCCAACAAGATTTGGGACGCAAGCCGTTTCGTGATGATGAACCTCACTATTGATGAGGTGAAACTGCCTGAGAAGTTGGAACTGGAAGATAAGTGGGTGCTGTCCAAGCTGAACACCCTTATCAAGGAAGTCACCGACAACATGGAGGCCTACGAGCTGGGCGTTGCCAGTGCCAAGGTCTACGACTTCATCTGGGACACCTACTGCGACTGGTATATTGAGCTGACCAAGAGCCGTATGCAGAACCCCGAAACCGCCATCGCCGCCCAGAATGTCCTCTGCTATGTGCTGATTCAGATGCTCAAGCTCCTGCATCCCTTCATGCCCTTTATTACGGAGGAGATTTATCAGGCATTGCCCCATGTGGTTGGTGACGATGCCAAGTTCATCATGGTCAGCGATTGGCCTGTGTACGATGAGAAGTTTAGCTTCGTGGCAGAGGAGCAGGCCATGGAGAACATCATGGATGCTATCCGTGCCATCCGTAACCGCCGTGCAGAGATGAATGTTTCTCCTGCCAAGAAGGTCAAGCTGACCATCGCAACCATGGAGAAGGACGCGTTCACCGCAGGTGCACCGTTCTTCCTGCGTCAGGCATCCGCAAGTGAGGTCGAAGTCATCGGTGTTGCTGATGTTCGCTCCAGCGACGAGATGCGTGAGCAGGGGATGGTCGAGGTCATTACCCATGCCGCCCGTGTCTTTATGCCTCTGGCGGAACTGGTCGATATCCAGCAGGAGTTGGAGCGTATCGCCAAAGAGAAGGCAAAGGCAGAGGGACACCTCAAGGGTATCGAGGCAAAGCTCAACAATGAGGCATTTACCTCGAAGGCACCTGCCAATATCGTGCAACAACAGCGCGACCAGGCAGAGAAACTGCGCGCGCTCATTGCCAAATTGGACGAGTCCGCCGCCGCACTTAGCAAATAAAATCGCATAAAAACAGCAAATTCGAGCCTGAGAGGGAAATCCTTCTCAGGCTTTTTTAATTTTCTTCTTGACAAATGGTAAAAATTTTTTATAATTGTACATATGAACATTTATTCATCTATTTTACTATACAGAAAGGAATTTGTTTCACAACGATGAAGAATGAACATTTCGACATCTGTGAAATTTCTATCATTCACCACGATGTCGTTGCGCGTGTGCGTGAACAGATGCCGCCAGAGGAGCCCATCTACGATGTATCGGAGCTATTCAAGATGTTCGGTGACTCCACGCGGTCGCGTATCATCTGCGCCCTGCATATTGAGGAGATGTGCGTCTGTGATTTGGCAGCAGTGTTGCAAATGACGCACAGTGCCATCAGCCATCAGTTGCGCTTGCTGAAACTATCACGCATCGTCAAAAGTCGCAAAGAGGGGAGAGTGGTCTACTATTCTTTGGACGACAACCACATCACAAAAATATTCACCATGGCATTGGAACATATCATGGAGAAAGATGAGAGGTAATCAAACATGAGCCATGTAAAAGAAAAAGGACATCACCACCATCACGACGAACACACCTGTGGTTGTAGCAATAACCACGAGCATCATCACCATAACGAAGAAAAATCGTGCCACTGTCACCACGAGGAAGAACATTCCTGTTCCTGCGGGCACGACCATTCTCATCACCACGAACATCATCACGAACACAGTTGCGATTGCAGTCACGAGCATAAACACAAAGAAGAACACCATCATGCGCATGGTTGCGCCTGTGACCATGACCACGGCTGTGGGTGTGACCACAAGCATGGACACCATGAACACCACCACGACCATCACCATCATCACGACGATGGCTGTGGATGCGGTTGTGGACACGACCACAACCACGAACAAGACCCCGCCGAAGTCAAGCGAGAATTAACCATTCTCTGTGCAGGTGCGGTTCTGTTGGTCGCTGGTGTTCTGTTAAAGGGCATCGTGTCCACCGCCGTGCTACTGGTTGCTTTTGCACTCGTTGCCTTCGACATCGTACGCGGTGCAATCAAAAACATCCGCCGAGGCGATGTATTTGGAGAGAACTTCCTGATGACCATTGCTGGTATCGGTGCGGTCTGCATCGGGGAAATTCCAGAGGGTGTTCTGGTTTTTCTGCTCTATCGTTTGGGCGAATATCTCCAGACCAAGGCGGTGTCTTCCTCTCGTAAATCCATCTCCGCACTGTTAGATGTCCGTCCCGACCGCGCCAATCTGATGACAAATGGGGGAGTCACCGAAGTCCGCGCAGAGGAAGTGCAGTTGGGGCAGACCATTCTGGTGCGTCCTGGCGAGAAAATCCCTCTGGATGGCACGATTCTCTCTGGTACTTCTCAATTGGATACCGCCGCATTGACAGGTGAATCCATCCCGCGCGAGGTAGGGGAAGGGCAGACCGTCATGGCAGGTTGTATCAACCTCAGCGGTGCTTTGGAAATCCGCGTTGACAAAGTCTTTTCCGACTCCACCGCCAGCAAGATTTTGGAGATGGTCGAACACGCCTCAGAGAAGAAGGCAGTGAGCGAGAAATTCATCACACGCTTCGCCCGTAAGTACACCCCCATTGTGGTCTGTGCGGCAGTGGTCGTTGCTATCGTTCCTGCTCTCTTGGGATGGATGGCATGGAGTGACTCCCTGTACAGTGCCTTGTGTTTCTTGGCTATCTCTTGCCCCTGTGCCTTGGTGATTTCCGTACCGCTTAGTTTCTTTGCAGGTATCGGCAGAGCCTCCCGTGACGGTATTCTGGTCAAGGGTGGCAACCACCTCGAAACGCTCGCACAGGCAGAAGTGGTCGCTTTCGATAAAACGGGTACGCTGACCGCTGGCAAGTTCAGCGTTCATCAGTGCCTCCCTGCTAATGGTGTGACTGAGGAACAGCTGTTGCGTACCGCCGCCGCCGTGGAAAGTCGTTCCAGTCACCCCATTGCACAGTCCATCTGTCGTGCGTGGGACGGTACAGCACTACCCACTGTGGAGGAGTACCAAGAGAGTGCTGGCTTCGGTGTGTCTGCTCGGTTGGATGGAAAGTGCGTGTTCGCAGGTAAAGCTGACCACCTGCGCCGTGCAGGTGTCAAGGTGGACGATATCCACAAAGATGCCGCAACCGTTATTTATGTAGCAGAAGATACCAAGTACTTGGGTGCTATCCTGTTGCGTGACGAGCCGAAAGCAGACGCAAAAAAGGCAATTTCCACGCTGAAAACCTTAGGTATCAAGAGAACCGCTATGCTCTCTGGTGATAGCCAAGTCGTTGCCCAACAGATTGGCCGTGAGTTGGGACTGGATGTTGTGCGCGGTCAGCTCTTGCCACAGGATAAATTGCACGAACTGGAACAGCTGCGCAGCCAGTTGACCGCAAAAGGGAAGTTGCTCTATGCAGGTGACGGCATCAACGATACCCCTGTTCTGGCGGCCGCCGATATCGGTATTGCGATGGGTGGTCTTGGTGCCGATGCCGCCATCGAAACCGCAGATGTCATCATCATGGGTGACGAGCCTGGCAAGATTGCCGACGGTATCCGTATTGCACGCAGAACCCAGCGCATCGCCACGCAGAACATCGTCTTTTCCATTGCGACAAAAACGCTGGTCATGTTGCTCTCGGTCTTTGGCCATGTGGAACTCTGGATGGCTGTCCTAGCCGATGTCGGTGTCTGTATGCTGTGCGTCATGAATACCCTCCGCATCAACCGTAAATAAATAGCGAAAACGCCTGTCCACGGATACGGACAGGCGTTCTTTTTTGGGTTATAGCATAAGATGGGGGAGAGGTGGTATCATCATGTTTCAACCATACAATCGACAGGCGGTCGTCGCCTATGCCCACGCATGGGCGTATGGGCGCAATCCAGCTTTCTATGACTATGAAAAAATCGGGGGAGATTGCACCAATTTCGCCTCGCAGTGCGTCTATGCTGGAAGCGGTGTGATGAATTTCACCCCCACTTTCGGTTGGTATTACATCGACAGTAACAACAAATCCCCGGCTTGGACAGGGGTTCCGTTTTTCTACAATTTTATGACACGGCGCGAGGCATCTGTCGGTCCTGTGGCGGTCGACAGCCCCATACAGGACATCATGCCAGGCGATGTGGTACAGCTCTCCTTTCGCAATCAGGAGTGGAACCATACCCCTGTGGTAGTCAGCGTCAATTCGCCAGACCCAGACGGCATTCTGTTGGCGGCGCATAGCTACGATGCCGATAACCGACCACTCAGCTCCTACCAGTACGAAGCGGTTCGTTTTCTACATTTTATTGGGGTCAGAACGGCAGAAGCAGACTAGAAGAGGGAAGTGTGCAGGGAAGAGAGGAAGATAACGCAATGTATACCGCTGTATTTATCTATTTTAACGAATACAAATTGTAACCATCAAAATAACGAAAACATATAGAAACATACAGATAACAAAATGTATATAGCGAAATAGATAGTCCCATCAAGTGCTACTTTCGCCATGTGTGAAATAGGATACGCAGGGTAATACATTGTGTAATTGGCGCAGGCAACGCAAAAGCGGTCATTACTACACCATCCAAAACAGATGATTCCATCTGAGGAAAAACAACGACAATCATTTGCAATAGGCGTTGTATTCCGCTGAGTTCATGATAGGATGACAGTCTGAACAAAGCAGAAAACAACACCCAGCCAATTGCCAGAACCGCTAAAAACAGCACCGCAGAACACACCACAAATGCACCATACTCCCTGCGTTTCAATACACGGCGCAAAACAAACGCAGAACATCCGCCGCCGAGTGCGTTTAGTAACAGAATAGCCAATTGTCGAATCTGTCCTTCCAACTGCGGATACGAGGTAATATCGGGGAGCAGTACCAGAAACAAGGCGTAGCTTACCATATAAAATACCGTAAAACTAACCAACGAAGACACCACAACTCGCTTGTTGATAGGTAGACGAGGGATACGCAGTTTTATCTCAATATACTTCTCATCGATTTCTCCCATTGCGTCAAAAAACTTATCGGCTTTCATACCAACACTCCTTTCGCAAGCAAATATGCGCGCAGTTGTTTCCGTGTACGGGTCAGACGAACTGAAACATTCTTTTCCGTCAAACCAGTCTGATGGGCAATCTCTGCATAGCTATCCAAATACCAATATCGTCTGATAAACACTGCGCGATTGATTCCTGATAGTCTATCCAAGAAACTTTCTATCATGCACGCTAGTTCTTTTGCCTCTATCTCTTGCTCCACGCTTTCCGAAGAAGACAGGGTTTCTTCTATCTCGCTCATCGCAATTTCATAGGTACTATTTCGCTTCAACGCGGTATTTTCTCGATAGCGCATGATGGCATACCTACGGACAATTTTACAAAGAAATGCCAGTAGGGGATTCGGCTTTTGCGGTGGAATGGCGTTCCATGTCCCCAGATATGCGTCGTTGACACATTCCTCCGCATCCCGTTTATCGTTCAAAATATTGTAAGAAATTCTATGACATACTTTCCCATACTTGGCATCCAGTTCCGTAATCGCTTGTTCCGACCGCGCGAAGAACAGGCCAATAATGCTTTCATCATCCATTGTACATCCCCCCTCATGATAGTAACTTGCAATCCAACCGCAAAAACTACAGAAAAAATCGGGAAAATTTTTTATCCGTGCTACCAAAATGGGGGAGCGCGGGTCAATTCTTTTTCGGTTTGACCTGTCCAAGAGGATTAGAACTGGCGGCAACACGCAGAGAATTGTTGTCAATATGCGTGTACAACTCTGTGGTATTCAGGTGTTCATGCCCCAGCACTTCCTGTACGGCGCGGATATTCACGCCATTCTGGAGCATCAGGGTGGCGGCGGTATGGCGTAATTTGTGGGAGGAATACTGCTTGCTGTCCAGTCCTGCGTGGCTGATATGTTTTTTCACCAGTGCGTGTACGGTGGAGCGACTCATCCGCTGGTCGCGTGACGACAAAAACAACGCCTGTGCATCGCGCCCTGTGATAGGGTGGCGCACCACCAGATATCGCTCCAACGCCGTTTTACAGGCATCGTTCAGGTACACAATTCTGGTTTTACCGCCCTTGCCAAGGACGCGCATGGCATCGCCCTGAATACTGCTCATGTTCAGACCGACCAGCTCCGAGATACGCAGACCGCAGTTCAAAAAGAAGGTAATAATACAGTAATCTCGCTCGCTGTTGACACCGTCCACCTGTTCGAGCAGGTCAATACTTTCGTCCAAAGTCAGATATTTCGGCAAATTTTTCTTTGCCTTGGGTGTGTCTAAGTCCTTTGTGGGGTTCTGTTCTAACAGGTGGACTTTCGTGGTCAGATAGTTGAAAAACGAGCGAAGCGTAGCGATTTTTCTGGCGCGTGTCGTGGCGGATAAGCCGTAGTCCGTGTTTGGGCTGTTATGCCGTTTGGCGCGGTCACGGCTCAAATACGACAGGTAGCCGTAGATATCCGTCAGCGTGATGGTGCGGATAAATTCGATGTCGATATCCAAAATCGAAATTTCGTTCAGCGGAATTTTGGATAACGCACGGTCACGGGACCGCTTCATGTAGCGGAAAAAGTTTCTGAGGTCCAAATAATATTCGTCCACGGTCTTTTGGGAATGCGCTTTGATGGTTTCGTGGTACGATAAAAAGTCGCAGAGCACCTGCGGTGAATCGTCGCGATACTTTAGCATAATTGTTGCTGGCAGACGCAAAATCGCTAAACTCCTACCCTATATTGAACAAAATTTTTATTTTGTTCAATTATTAGTATCGAAATAACCGCCCCTCTCAGGGCGATTCTCTGCTCCATTTTGCGCTGTCTTCCCCTTTCTTCGTTCAATTATTAAGAGCAAATCAGCGCGATTTGCCGTACATCCTCTTGTGCAATATGCAGGCATAAATGCCCGTGAAGTTCAGCGTTATCATATCCACATAATAGGCAATTCGTACCGCTCAAGAGCAAACAACAGACCACCGTTCATCAAAGCACAGCGGAATTGACGACAAAAGCGGTAGGCCTGCTGTTGTTACCATCAGGACGCGATACCCGATGAAAAAACGCAGTAGCTTTCTACAGGAGCTTTTCATGTTCCAGAAACACAGGTTTGTCAGCTTTCCCCAGAATGTCGCCCCCCTCTTTGCTTTTCGTATCGTACTGGTGCTATTATCTCGACGCAAAAGCAAGCGGATAATTTCCCTTAAAATACAAAAAACAGCGATGGCTTGTAAGGCAAAGATACCAATCCCAGCGATAACCCAATCCCAAAAGTCGGAAGAAAAAGAAATACCCATGATATTCTCTCCCACATCTACGCGTGTAAGCGTGCTGATTCCTGTGCCCCCTATCTCATTAAGCATAGCACACATCCAGAGATTGTCAAGCCCTTTTCCTGCACGGTTAGCTTGGACAACACGCGACCGCCACCCTCCGCCGAGAAATCCGAGAAATACAAGAAAGAACAAGATGCAAAAAAACCGCCCCTACAGATTTTTCTTCTGCAAGGGCGTTTCATCGATATCGATTTGATTTAGTAACCACGGCAATCCCTCTGCTGATATTCTCTCCCATCACAGCAATGGGAACAATCGTGGTGGCATCTACATCCAACCAACGAGAACAGCAATAACGCTGTTAAGACCAGAGCCAAAATCTTTGTTAGTCCACGGGTATTTCTCATCTTTCCGCCTCCCCCCTGCTCCTTTCTATCTCATCCATAACTTCGCGCCATCTTCTCTTACAGAGTAACATGTATTTATAGACTATTCAAGTCTTTTCGACAAATATTTTTATACTACTAGAAACATAGTAACCTGTATTATCTTTTGTGAGGTGATACGAGATGTACGAAGATTTTGTCAGGGAACGCATTACGCAGTTGCGTCTGAAAAAAGGCGTTTCAGAATACCAGATGAGCTACGATTTAGGGCACAGCCGAGGCTATGTCTATAACATTTCATCGGGAAAAGCACTCCCCCCGTTGAAAGAGTTTTTTGCAATCTGTGATTACTTTGAAATTTCACCACAACAATTTTTCGATAAGCAGGTAGCCCATCCAGAGTTAGTAGAAAAGACCTTAGACGGCATCAAGGACTTGGAGGAAAACGACATTCTCCTTCTGCTCGATATTATCAACCGTCTGCGCCAATGCAAATAAAGAATCCCAGTAGAATCCGCTGTTGAGTAGATTCTACTGGGATATTGTTTTTCGATGGGATTAGCGATTAGTCCTGCTCCCAGTTGTGGTAGACATTCTGAACATCCTCGTTGTCCTCCATGAGGTCAATCATCTTGGTCATGTTCTTAATATCATCCTCGTTGGTGAGCTTGATATAGTTCTGGGGCACCATTTCGATACCAGCGGAGGCGAACACATAGCCTTTCTCCTCCAGAGCCTTAATCACGGTATTAAAGTCATCGGGGTCGGTGGTGATTTCAAAGATACCCTCGTCAGCCTGGAAGTCTGCAGCACCGCAGTCCAGTGCATCCATCATCACAGTTTCCTCGTCCAACTCCCCTTCTTCGTTGTCGATGACGATAACGCCCTTCTTATCGAAGCTCCAGCTCACACAGCCAGAAGCACCCATGTTTCCGCCGTACTTGTCAAATAGATGGCGCATTTCGGGTGCGGTACGGTTGCGGTTGTTGGTCAGTGCCTCGACGATAACGGCAACACCGCAGGGACCGTAGCCCTCGTAGACAACCTGCTCGTAGTTGTCGGCATTTCCTGCGCCCAGAGCCTTATCAATGGTACGCTTGATGTTATCGTTGGGCATATTGGCAGCCTTTGCCTTAGCGATAACGGTTGCCAGACGGGAGTTGTTGTTGGGGTCACCACTACCGCCCTCTTTGACGGCGACAATCATTTCACGGGCAATCTTGGTAAACAGCTGAGAACGCTTGGCATCCGCCGCGCCCTTCGTCTTTTGGATATTATGCCATTTAGAATGTCCAGACATAGTTTGTATCTTCTCCTTATATGCAGTATTGAATCATCTCTCTGTGGGAGATGGATTTTTGTATGGTCAATCGTGGGAAACGCTCTGCAAGGTACTGCTGTATCGCCTCGCACACGGGGTCCTCTGTCGGGAAATGCCCTGCATCAATCAGATGCAGTCCCAGGTTCTTGGCATCGAGGAACTGATTATATTTTACATCGGATGTCACGAACGCATCACAGCCGTGTTCGACCGCACAGCGGAAAAATTCGCCACACGCACCACCGCCGACAGCCACTTTTCTGACCGTTTTACCGCCGTCTACATACCGAAGCCCATTCGGTCGTAGAGCGCGCTTTACGACCTCCAGAAAGTCCTGTAGGGGCATATCGCACGGCAGTTCTCCTGCGCGAATAATCCCTTCTCCGCCTTCTATGACACAGACATTGTGCAACCCAAGTTTTGCGGCTAAAACATCGTTGACTCCGCCGCGTGCAATATCCAGATTGGTGTGCATACAGATAGCAGAGATATTGTTCCGAATGAGGGACAGCAGGATTCTCCCCTGTTCTGTATCGTTACGAATCCTCTGTACAGGACTCCATGCACAGTTCATCACTGGATGATGGCTAACGATAAGGTCAAAGTTCCCCTCTACCGCCTCGCGCACCACATCTTCTGTCATATCTAACGCTATTAAGATTCGCTGTACCGGCTGGGACGGGATACCAATTAAGTGCCCAACATTGTCCCACTGCATCGCCGTTTCGTGCGGTGCCCATTGAAACAGTGCCTGTTCGATATCATGTACCGTTGGCATCGTGTATCCCTCCCCTTTTCTGCTCCAAGGCAGAAATGATACGGCAAATCTCACCGCGCCGTTGCTGGACTGCGACATCTCTGGCTTTCTCCAAGCCTACGGCGGTACGGCGTAGACGCAGAATCTGTTCATCCAGATAGCGTCCCCACAGTGGGTCAGTATCCAACAGAAAACCGCCCCAGCACTGTGCCTCGTCCGCCGCTGGCATTTCGCCACCGCGTACAGACAGGATGGGATAGATAACACCCTTATCCGCCACCAGACATTCTGCGACGACCTGATAACCGTTGACACTCACCCAGCGACGCAACACTTCTGCCTTGCTCATGGGTTGTAGCAACAGGAACTTCCCTGTTTTCGTCCACGGCGCGGCCTCCAGAATGGCGGCAATATTGTCGCCACCCATGCCAGCAATCACGATACAGTCCACTTCGTCCGCCGAGATATCCTGTAATCCGTTACAGAGTCGAAAAGTAATCCCCTCCGTCACATCATACTGTTCCGCGGTACGGCGCGCATGGTCCAGCGGTGCGACACCGATATCGGAGGCGATTGCAGAGCAAATTCGTTCCGACAACAGAAGGTCCACAGGGATAAAACCGTGGTCTGTCCCCACATCGACCAGACGCGCACCATCTGGTACCAGATTGGCAATGGCGCGCAACCGCGGTTGTAGTGCAAGTCCGTTTGCCATACTCTCTCCTTCCTCCTGTAACCGTCATAGGGGGCATCGCATACGCGACACCCCCATCTTTGGATTCTTACTTGTTAGCGGCCTCGTTGACGACTTCCAGCAACTTCTCGCAATCCACGCCGTGGACAGCGCAAGCCTGCTCCACAGTCTCGTTACGGCTGCTGGGGCAACCCAGGCAGTGCATACCGATGGACAGGAAGATGGGAGCAGTCTGGGGAGCGATGTCGAGGATATCACCGATAATGGTGTCTTTGGTAATCTGAATCATGGTTGTATACCTCCAAAAATTTGTGTATGCATAAGCGCAAATAGTATACCGCAAGATAGACGCTTTTTCAATACCCAATTTCGAGAAAAAGCAATGCTCTTCCCCATTTGGCAAAAAGAAACGGCGCAACCGATGTGGTCACGCCGTCAATAGGCTACTATCTATTAGCCCTGCTCGCGCATCTTAGCGAAGCAATCGCTGCAGTAAACAGGACGATCGCTCTTGGGCTCAAAAGGAACCTTGGCCTCGCCGCCGCAGGAAGCACAAGTAGCGGTGAAGTACTCACGGGGACCGCGAGCAGCGTTCTTGCGAGCGTCACGGCAGGACTTGCAACGCTGGGGCTCGTTCTGGAAACCACGCTCTGCGTAGAACTCCTGCTCACCTGCGGTGAAAACGAACTCCTGACCGCACTCCTTGCAAACTAAGGTCTTGTCTTCGTACATGATGTTACCCTCTCTTTGAATAGAAAAAAATAATATATGCGCTCAGCCGTTGCTGAGGTCGCCGGAAGTAAGGTGCCGTGCAATCTTTCGCCTGATGCGTTGCACAGCGTTGTCCACCGACTTCGGGGACTTTTTTACAGTTTCGGCCATCTCTTTGATGGTCATGCCGTCCAGATAATAACCCAAAATCTTCGCTTCAAACTCGGACAACTGCTTGCGAACGCCGCGCAAAGTATCCCGTGCGTCCTCCCTACCGATTACAACTTCTTCGGGGTCGACATGGGACAGAACTAGCGCACCAACGGAAGAGATAGTACGACTGCTGTCAAAGAAGGGTATTTCAAGTGGAATCGACTGGTTCAGCGGACTGTGTTTGTCGCGCAAGGCAGCGCGCACCGCGCTATACAGCCGATTGCGGATACAGGTTTCTGCAAAAGTACGGAACACGGCATTGCGGGAGCCGTCGTACTCGCGTACGCCGTACATCAAGCCAATCATTCCCTCTTGTATCAGGTCATCGCTGTCGCCGCCTGTGAGATAAAACGGGCGCGCCAACTGACGAACCAATCTGGTATACCGCGAAACCAACGCTTCTTCCGCAACGCGGTCGCCACCGCGTGCCAGCTCACATAAGGTTTCATCGGAAAAAGCGTCATATTCATGCTGTTGGAGTTGTTTGCTTGACATACCGTATTATACCTACTTTTCCTTGCTTTTGTCAAGAGAATATTAAAAATTTGTTAATATTTATTTATACTTCCAGCGTTCTGACCACATCCACTACGCGCTGCGCGCACGCTTGTGCTTGCTCGGTGGTCTTTGCCTCCACCATCACGCGGATCAGAGGCTCTGTTCCAGAGGGACGGACGAGAATACGCCCCTCTCCGCCGAGGGTTTCTTCCTCTTTCCGTACCGCCTCACGCAGTGCATCGCTGTTCATAATGGATTCTTTCAGACCAGCCTTGTTTTCCAGCGGTACATTGATAAGCACCTGTGGATAACTGGGGCAGACGGAGGCCAGTTCGGAAGCCTTTTTGCCACTGCGACTGAGAATCTGCAAGAACTGGAGTGCGGTCAACTGACCGTCGCCCGTGGTAGCGTAGTCCGTAAAAATCATATGTCCCGACTGCTCGCCGCCGATGCGGTAACCAAACTCCAACATCTTCTCCAACACATTTCTATCGCCCACGGCAGTACACACCAGACGGATGTTGTTCTTGTTGCAGAATTCATGCAGACCGAGGTTGCTCATCACTGTACCTACGACGGTACGCCCTGTCAAAGTCCCCTGTTCCTGCATCGCCAGACCGCACACGGCCATAATTTTATCGCCGTCAATGACCTCGCCGCGCTCGTCAATCAGCAGACAGCGGTCGGCATCGCCGTCAAAGGCGATACCCAAGTCGTACTCACCTGCCGTCACCATCGCCGCCAAACTCTTGAGATGGGTCGAGCCACAGCGGTCGTTGATGTTAATGCCGTTTGGCTTGCGGTGGATAAAGTCCGCTTCAATGGCAAAATTCGCAAACAGGTCGGGTGCAGTTGCCGCCGCCGCACCGTTGGCGCAGTCAATCAGCACACGCAGACCGCCCAAATCGACAGAAACACTCTCGGTCAGATGCTTGATATACGCGCTCTTAATCTTCTTCATGCCGCGGATGCGCTTGCCAATCTCTGCCCCACTTTTCATCGGCATCAGCTCGGCGGACAGAATTTTCTCCTCTACACGGTTCTCCAACTCGTCGCTTAGCTTATATCCCTTTCCATTAAACACCTTAATGCCGTTATGCTGGAACGAATTGTGACTGGCGGAGATGACAACACCAGCATCCGCCTGTACTTCCATCGTCAGATACGCGACAGCAGGGGTCGGTATCACGCCGAGGGGCATCACGCTTCCGCCGACGGAGCAAATACCAGAAATCATGGCACTCTCCAACATATCCGAAGAAATGCGCGTATCCATGCCGATGGTAATGAGCGGTGCTTTTCCGTTCTCCTCCCACAGCACCATCGTGACAGCCTGTCCGATACGATAGGCAAGCTCGGCGGTCAAATTCTCACCGACGATGCCGCGAATTCCGTCCGTGCCAAACAACTTTCCCATAGAAATATCCTCCCATGTTTTCTTAGCATTAAAATTAAAATAGTAACTGCTGGCTATCAGACTGCACCGTTAGTCCAAGGTGTGTATACGCTTTCTCTGTCACACATCGTCCACGCGGTGTTCTGGTCAAGAAGCCCAACTGCATCAGATACGGCTCATACACATCTTCCAGTGTAATGGCCTCCTCGTTAATCGTCGCCGCCAGTGTATCCAATCCCACAGGACCGCCCCCGTAGTATTCGATAATCGCGCGCAACATCCTGCGGTCGATATTGTCCAACCCCAGCGCATCGACTTCCAGGGCGGTCAGTGCCTTATCCGCCAGTTCCTTGGTAATCACGCCGTCCCCTACCACTTGGGCAAAGTCGCGTACCCGTCGCAACATACGGTTTGCGATACGGGGGGTTCCACGGCTTCGCTTGGCAATCTCCATTGCGCCCTCTGGCTCAATCGACGCATCCAAAATACCAGCAGAGCGCGTCACGATAAAAGCCAATTCCTCCGCCGAGTACAGCTCCAACCGCAAGGTGACACCAAAGCGGTCACGCAGCGGTGCGGAGAGCTGTCCTGCACGGGTTGTCGCACCAATCAGCGTAAACTTCGGCAAGTCCAAGCGAATCGAGTTCGCAGAGGGACCTTTCCCAATAATAATATCGATAGCATAGTCCTCCATCGCCGGGTACAAAATTTCTTCCACCGAGCGATTCAGACGGTGAATCTCATCCACAAACAGGATGTCATTTTCATTCAAGTTCGTCAACAGTGCGGCAAGGTCCCCTGCTTTCTCAATGGCAGGGCCAGAGGTAATCCGCACATTTACCCCCATCTCATTGGCAATGATACAGGACAGAGTCGTTTTACCGAGGCCGGGCGGGCCGTGCAACAGCACATGGTCCAGCGGTTCTCCGCGCATCTTTGCGGCTTGGATAAAGACCTCCAGATTCCCCTTTGCTTTTTCCTGCCCAATATATTCCCGCAGAAATTTGGGGCGCAGGGAATACTCCCCATCGTCGGCGCGTGTCAACGAGGTCGTGACCAGGGACTCGTGCTCCGCGTAGGTATCATTTGAGGAAAAATCAATGCTCATTCCCGTTTACCCTTTCATCATATTCTTCAGTGCCAGACGGACAATCTGCTCCAGCGGTTGTGCGTCCAAATCAATCCCCTGCAGTGCCATATGGATTTCCGTCTGCGAGTACCCCAGTACCGCCAACGCAGCACTGGCTTCGGACAATTTATTCTGTGGAATCACCGTCACACCAGACACAGCAGTTCCCTCCCCTGCAAAGGTGGGGGCTTGTCCCTTATTCAACTTATCTTTCAATTCCAAAATGATGCGCTGGGCAATCTTCTTGCCGATGCCCTGCGCGCAGGTCAAGGCTTTCTCGTCGCCTGTGATAATCGACAGCGCGAGATTTGTGGGAGTACTGCTCGATAGGATGCTCAGTGCCGCTTTCGGGCCAACACCCGACACCGAGAGTAGCTGTTGGAACAGCTTCAACTCCTCCGAGCCGACAAACCCATATAGCTCCATCGCATCCTCGCGGATATGTAGATAGGTCAACAGTTTTGCTGTATCCCCTTTTTTCAGTTGAGATAAGCTATAACTGGTGGTACGACAGGCATATCCGACACCACCGCAGTCAATTACCGCCAGATAGGGTTCGATATGGGCGACCGTTCCAGAGATATAGTAAAACATTTCCGTCACCTCGTATTGTATTTTCTGGGGTCAAAGACCCGTTCTGTGTTCAGAAGGCTCGTCGCGCTTCTCGCGTGACAAATTGCAATTGCCAAGGCATCGGCGGCATCGTCGGGGCGTGGGAGCTGTGTCATCTTCAACAGTCGCTGTGTCATCAGCATCACCTGCTTCTTTTCTGCACCACCATATCCCACAACCGCCTGCTTCACCTGCATTGGGGTGTACTCATAGATGGGGATGCCTGCACGCTCCGCTTCCAGTAGGACGACACCGCGCCCGTGGGCAACCGCAATACCTGTCGTGATATTTTTGGAGAAAAACAACTCCTCCACCGCGACTTCGTCGGGAGAAAAGGTGGCTAACAGTTGCGCCATATCCTGTGCAATCAGCAACAGACGGCGGCTCAACGGCAGACCGGCAGGGGTGGAAATCACACCATACTGCACCAGGCGGTGTTCAGTTCGGTTCGCATCAATTACGCCAAACCCGATGGTCGCCACCCCTGGGTCGATTCCTAATACGCGCATCTATTCCTCTCCTTATCTCCCATTTGTTCGCGACGGCAATTTGGTCTTTTAGTATACCATTTCTTCCGACAAAACACAAGGATAAGACCGAGAAATTCTCGGCGGAATTGTGTGCTTAAAACACCTCGGCGGCAATCCGTGCCGACTGCGCGGCATCCTTTGCGTAGTAATCCGCCCCAATCTGGCGCGCAAAGTTCTCGTTCACCACGGCACCGCCCACCATAACTTTGCAGTCCAAGCCAGCTTCCCGCACCGCACGAATCATCGGCTCCATATTCTGTGCCGTGGTAGTCATCAGCGCAGACAGCCCCACCAATTTGGCGTTGTGTTCTCGGATACCTGCCACCAGTGCCTCCTCGTGTACATCTTTTCCGAGGTCTACCACACGGTAGCCGTAGTTCTCCAACAACATTTTCACAATATTTTTGCCGATGTCGTGGATATCACCACGCACTGTAGCGAGCACCACGGTTCCCTTTTCCGCATGTGCGGTCGGCATATGCTCTTTCAGCACATCAAATGCCAGTTTCACCACCTCGGCACACGCCATCAACTGGGGCAAAAACAGAACTCCTGTTTCGTACAGATGTCCTACCTCGTCCAGTGCAGGAATAATATGCTCGTTGATGATTGCCAACGGCTGATTGCTCTGGAGCAGATTCTGCACCGCTTCGCGCACTTCGCTCTTTCTGCCGCCCACAATCAAATCTTTTAGGGAGAGTAGTTTCTGTTCGTGTATCGCGACGCTTCCAGCATAGCGTGCAATATACTGGGTACACCCAACATCCTCCCCCAACAGAACTTTTGCGGCAGCAATCGTTCCACGGATACCCTCTGAACCCACCTGCACAATCGGGACATTCAGTCCTGCGGTCAGACAGGCGGACAAAAAGGCGCAGTTCAGCACCTCTCGATTGGGCAGTCCATACGATACATTAGAAACACCCAGTATGGTTTTATATCCCTGTTCATGTACTAGACGAATGGCTTCAGCGGTGGCCAGCAGTCCCGTTTGTAACGCAGAGGCAGACAGTGCCAGACAATCCACGAAGATATCCTGCTTGGCAATTCCAGCGCGCTCTGCTATCTCTGCCACGCGTACGCCTGCCGCGCATCGTTCCGTTGCTTCGGTGGCAATGCCTCCCTCCTCCAAGGCGAGGACAATCAGAGCTGTGCCGTATTTGACAGCTAACGGCAAAATTTCGGTTACACTTTTTGGATTTCCGTTGACAGAGTTCAAAATCGGACGGCCACGGCACACACGCAGGGCGCGTTCCAATGCCACAGGATTCGCACAGTCAATCACCAGCGGTACAGCCGTCACCTTCTGTATCGCCAACACCAGCGCGCTCAGTGCTTCGATTTCGTCGATATCGGGTAACCCAGCGTTCACCACGATGCAGTCCGCACCATCCTCCACTTGGGCAATCGCCAACTCGGCGGCATACTCCCAATTCTTTTGATGCAGAGCCTCGGTCAGCTTTTTGCGTCCTGTGGGGTTAATCAGTTCGCCCACGGTTTTAATTTGGTGGATATCACAGTCTACCACCCCTTGCCAACCGCACACACGGCAGGTTTCTGCACCGTTACTGTTGCGCGACACAGGGACGCGCCCCTCGACGACCTTACGCAGAGTAGCAATATGGGACGGTGTCGTACCACAGCAACCACCGAGAATGGCAACGCCTGCCTCGACAAATCGCTTTGCCCAGTGTGCAAACTCCTCTGCATCCACATCAAACACCGTTTTTCCGTCTACCAATCGAGGAATCCCTGCATTCGGCTGTACCATAATCGGCAAATGTGTAGCGGCCAGCAAGGTGTCCACGACAGGCACCAGCTTGTCTGGACCGAGGGAACAGTTCACACCGATGGCATCTGCGCCCAGCGAGGTCAATGTCACCGCGGCGGCGGCAGGGTCAACACCGAGGAATGTTTTTCCATCTTCCCCGAAGGTCATCGTCACAAATACTGGTAAGGAGGTATGTTCTTTCGCCGCCAGCAGGGCAGCTTTT
Organism: Candidatus Pelethomonas sp.; assembly: GCA_045658885.1. Taxonomy (GTDB): domain Bacteria; phylum Bacillota; class Clostridia; order Oscillospirales; family Oscillospiraceae; genus Pelethomonas. The sequence continues at coordinate 36,722 of JAZOVU010000026.1, forward strand.
GCTTCCAGTAGGTCCGACATCGTTTCAATTAGAATCAGGTCGGCACCTGCCTCCGCGCCGATGGTGACAATCTCCACAAATGCCTCGTACGCTTCCTCAAAAGTCATCGTGCCAAAAGGCTCTAACAGTGTACCAAGTGGTCCCACATCCAGTGCAACTTTTGCCCCATGTGGTGCGGCGGCCTCTTTCGCTAAGGTAATACCAGCGACAAGAAACGGTCTGGGGTCCTCCCCCAGTTTCCGACGGCTTGCACCAAAGGTATTCGCAGATATCACATCCGCCCCAGCGGTAGCATACGCTGTGTGAATCGCGCGAATTTCTTCTGGGTTTGAGAGATTCAATCGCTCAGGATTATGCCCCGTCGGCAGTCCAGTTGCCTGTAACATCGTACCAAACCCACCGTCAAAAATCAGATATTGGTTGAGAGCTATCATATCTATTGTAATATCCTTTCTCATTTACACTGACATCCGTTATACAGTATTACAGTATTTATGTACCGAGAATTCATGTGCCTATTATACATTATAAATGGTATTGCACCGCACCGCCCCCGTCGTATCCCATAATATATCACCCGCCACCGTATTTGTATATACATACTATACATTTTGTGTATATACATATATACAAATATTCATTATGTGAACACCCCCATTTTACTTATCGCTACACGAAATAAAATCGGTGTTACGATACGCTCAACACAGATGCCGATACACAGACCAATCAAGCAGAGGGTAAACAACATCAGATAACGACCGCCATTGGTCGGAGACAGTCGCTTCCCCTGCCCCACAGCGAGTGCTGCCAGACGCAATGACAGGAGCAGTGCTTCGCTGGCCATCATCAAAAAACACGGCAAAGTAAATAGCAATCGCGTGGCTGTCAGAGCCGCCGCCAACACCACCCCCTCTCTCCCGAACGACTGCACAAAGCAGGAAACAGTATACAGAGAGAGGAAGCCAAAGCCAACAGAAAACACCGGAATACCAATAAGACCCAAAGAGGAAAAGCCAAACAGAAACGCTGTACAAACTCCAGAAAAATAGAGCAACATACACCGCCCCAACGGAACGCTCTCCCCTACCTGCTCGAACCAAATACAATAATCTGATAGATATTGGTGAAAGGCAGTCTGCGTTGACACATCGCAATTCTTAGCATATAGGTTGCCAAAAATCCCACCTATCAAAAAACAAGTAGCAAGAACTAACATACTCATCGTTACAGGAGCAGGTTGCACAGTTCGTATCACCTGTAACGCGGAATTTCTACGCATTTCCATCACCTCATCCAAAGATATGCTTCGTGGACAAGGTTTATACGATTATTATAATCCAGATTTGTCATATGCGCAAGAATCTGTTTTATTTGTGCCTTTACGCAGAATCTTCATTTTGTAATCACTATTTTCTGTGGGGGACACTTCGCTTTGTATATATACAGATAGTAATTTTCAAAATTCCGCGGCGCGTTCGTCATTTTGCCGAATACCTAATGTTATCTACATATATTCGTTATTTTGCCGAATACAAAAAGTAGCTGTTAAAATAGACAACTGTGGACAATACCCTCCATCATCTTCTTCGATTTCGTCGTTTCTCTCTGCCATTATCGCGACGACGCTTTTTCATTTTCCATGAAGGCAGAATACCAGCCAGTAATCCACCAACCGCCATGGCACCACCTACCCCTGTCAACCCTGCTCCCAGTGTTCCAGCCTCACCAGACAGCAATCCCACGATAACCGTCAAAGAGAGAAAGACCAACACTACTGCAGAAGCACGCAGTATCCCCCCTTCTCCGCCATGCAGTACACTGAATGCACAGCCTAAAAAGGACGCTATCGCAGCGGCAACACAGACACTGAGATACAACATCTCCTCTCCCCACACCTCGCAGTGAATGAACAGAGCCACGGGGAGTTGAAGCACCACATAACTGACCAATGCCAGAACTGCTCCGATTGCACTGTTTTGTATCAGTTTCTTAGAATTGGGAACCAGTAACTTAGACATAAAAAAACCTCCCGACCACATGATACTGATACTGCAGTATACGGGTCGGGAGATTTGATTATGCCGCGGCAAGCGCGAACAGGTAGCAGGATTACTTCTTCTCAGTCGTTGCCTGCTGGGTATTGTTAGCGGAAACAGCCCACTTGTTCAGTTCCAGACGAACACGGTCATCGCTGGTTTCCATGACGATGGTTTCCTCATTGACCATCACGATTTTACCAACGATACCACCGATGGTAGTGATTTGGTCGCCCTTCTTCAAATTGTTTCGCATTTCCTCCGCCTGCTTCTTGCGCTTGTTTTCGGGACGAATCATGGCGAAATACATAAATCCGAACATGACAACAAGCAGAATAACAGGGGACAGAGCTTCCATAGTATTCATTGCATACTCTCCTTTATGATAGATTGGTTTGCAAAAACGCAAAAATAATTATACAAAATTTTCCTACCTTTGGCAAGTACTAAATTTTGCGTTCCAACTTTGCGCTGTACTCCTCGCGGAATGCTTCAAATTCATCAGCATCAATGGCGGCACGAATCCGTTCCATCAGCGTATTGTAGAACCAGAGGTTGTGCATGACCGCCAGACGCATCGCCAGCATCTCCTCTGCTTTGAACAGATGGCGGAGATACGCTCTGGAAAAACTGCGACACACAGGGCAATCACATTCTGGGTCAATCGGCTGTGTATCCAACTTGTACTTCTCATTCTTGATGTTCAAACTTCCCTGCCAAGTAAACAGCTTGCCATGTCTGGCATTGCGCGCCGGCATTACGCAGTCGAAAAAGTCCACACCGCGCCATACCGCTTCGATAATATTACTCGGCGTTCCTACGCCCATCAAATAACGGGGTTTTTCTTTCGGCATATGGGGTTCCACCGCGTCGATGATGTCATACATCACCTGCGTTTCCTCACCTACCGCCAGTCCACCGATGGCATAACCGTCGCAGTCAATCTTCGCTGTCTCCTGCATATGCCACACACGGAGGTCGGCATAGGTTCCACCCTGATTGATGCCGAACAGCATCTGGTCGGGATTGACACAGTCAGGCAAGGTATTGAGGCGGTCATGTTCTACCTTGCACCGTTGTAACCACCGCAGGGTACGCTCGCAGGATGCCTTCACATAGTCATAAGGCGCAGGGTTCTCCACACACTCGTCGAATGCCATGGCAATATCACTGCCCAAGTTGGACTGAATCTGCATCGACTCCTCTGGACCCATAAAAATGCGGTGTCCATCAATATGGCTGGCAAAAGTCACGCCCTCCTCTGTGATTTTGCGTAACCCAGAGAGAGAAAAGACCTGAAATCCACCAGAGTCGGTCAAAATTGGGCCGTCCCAGTCCATCATTTTATGCAGACCGCCCAGTGCTTTCACGACGGTATCGCCAGGACGCAGATGCAGATGGTAGGTATTCGACAGCTCAATCTGGCATTTAATATCCTTGAGGTCGTGTGCGCTCAAACCACCTTTAATGGCACCCTGTGTACCAACATTCATAAACACAGGCGTTTGCACTTCTCCGCCGTGTGCACAGGTAAACCGTCCGCGCCGTGCACGGCCCTGTGTCTTGATTACTTCAAACATACTATCACCTAATTTACTCTTTTTCCGTGTGTTCTGGTGGCTGTTCCATCATGCCGTCATAAAAACTCGTCCGATTGTTTTTATGTGCATCAATCCATTTTGCCAATCTCGGTGTCAGCCACAGCGATACACCGACCACGAACACAAACAGGGCGATTGCGACAAATGGTGCCACATTCTCGCCTACATACTCTTTTAATATATGAAACAACATTGTCGTATCCGTCACTGAATGAACATCGCATCACCGAACGAGAAGAACCGATACTTCTCCTCTACTGCGGTCTGATAGGCGTGCAGTACATTCTCACGCCCTGCCAATGCGCTGACCAACATAATCAGCGTACTCTCTGGCAGATGGAAATTTGTGATGAGGGCATCCAATACTTTGAAACGATAGCCAGGATAGATGAAGATATTTGTCCATCCTGCTTTTGCCTCCATATGCCCGTCCTCGTTCGCCCAGCTCTCCAAGGTACGGCACGAAGTTGTACCAACACAAATGACACGACCACCCGATGCCTTGGTGCGATTGATTAAATCCGCTGTTTCCTGCGGAATAACACAGTATTCACTGTGCATATCATGTGCTGTGATATCTTCTTCTTTCACAGGGCGGAAAGTGCCCAGACCGACATGGAGTGTCACATAGCCAATCGAAACACCCTTGGCGGTAATTCTATCCATCAGTTCACGGGTGAAATGCAGACCTGCGGTGGGCGCAGCGGCGGAGCCGTTATTGCGAGAATACACGGTCTGATACCGTTCCTTGTCTTCCAAAGTTTCCTTGATGTACGGAGGCAGGGGCATCTGTCCGAGCTGTTCCAAGACCTCCAAGAAAATTCCCTCGTAGGAGAATTTAACCAGACGATTTCCGCCCTCCACTTCCCCGACAATCTCTCCCGTCAAGGCACCGCCGCCGAAAGAAACACGCGCCCCTGTGCGGAGCTTCTTACCAGGACGCACCAAGCACTCCCAAATATTGTCCCCACGGTCCACGAGCAAGAGAACCTCGCAAGCTCCGCCGAGTGTACCATCTGCATGGACGCGACTACCCAGCAGTCGTGCCGGCAACACACGCGAGTCGTTCATAATCAGACAGTCCCCTGCGTGCAGTTCTTCCAAGATGTCGGAGAAATGCTGATGCCGTATCGCCCCCGTGGTCTTATCTAACACCAACAGACGCGAGGAATCGCGTTGTTGTAATGGAGTCTGTGCAATCAATTCCTCCGGGAGATGAAAATAAAAATCATGTGTTTTCAAAAAAAGTTTCAACCCTTTCCAGACTAATTCCTGTGTAGTAAAAATGCAAAATATCCTCGTAGCTATATCCCAGTTCCGCCATCGCCTTCGCACCGTACTGGCTCATACCGACATTGTGACCGAAACCTGTGCCCGTAATAGTAATCCCACTGCTCACAGTTCCGATTTCTTCCTCCTCCAACTTCTGCGTACCAGAGGAGGTTATCACATAAGTTTCGCTACCGCTGTAGCGGTCCACTGTACCGTTGCCAGAAATGGTATACAAACCAGACACTGTATCGACACCAGTAGATGCGTCGTTGACAAAATACGGATTTGTCTTTTCGCCACCGTCAATCGTGAAGCGCATACTTTTGACCGACTGGTTTTTTCCGAACATACTGGTACTAAATATTGTCCGACACTTCTCCCCTGTAATGCGGAGCGTACGGCCATCGGTATCGGTAAAAGTAATTTCCGCAACATTGCCCGTTGGCGTGATACCGGACACATACGCGCCATTGACCTTTCCAATTTTGTAATTCTTACTCTGCAACAACTGTGTCAACTGTGCAAAGGTAAAAGTTTCGCTGTAGTGATAGTTGGGAATCGAGATAGTCGCTTCAAAGGGGTCTTGCTTGCCTACCAGATAAGGCAATGCCATTGTCCAGACATTTTCCGAACTCTCCGACGCACCGCCGTTGCTGGAATAGTAAAAAGTATTCGCCAGTTCTCCGTTATGCGTCATCACCATGCCGTGTGTTTCCTCCGACGCCTGGTCGGTTACTGCGCTGGCATTGTTTGCACCGTAGTATACCTGACAGTCGATGGTATTGCACACATCGAATTTATGACTTTTATAATGCTTTGTCTGCATCAGCGCATAAGTACGCGCACAGACCGCCTGTGCCTTGAGTGCCTCCAACGGCCAAGCAGGGCTCATCTCATACGGCAGAACACCTTTTACATAGTCATCCAGCGGTACCACATTGATAACATTGATATTTCCACCCGTACTGCGCCGATATTCAAAGCCACCGTACCACTGATAGCCCTTGAACCAAGTCAAGGTTTCCTCTGCACCGCTAGGTAAAATTCCCAGAGATTTTGCCCCAGAACAGTCAAACTCAAACAAGATAGTATCGGTATTTGTGATAACGACCGTTACGCCTGTTGCACTGGGGGAAGTTGTATCACCCACAAAGGAGTGTGCATTGCCAGCGGTATCATACCACACATAAGTCATATAAGTAGCGGCGGCAGTTTCCGCCTCCTGACTGGTCGGAAAAGTATTCACACGCACCCGATAGGTATTGTTGTTGTAACAGACAAAGCCACTGCGGAACTGGTCGGCAACAAACTTCGCCTCCTCAAACGAGGCAAACTCCTCCCGAATCTGCACATGGTAGCCACAATTGACCGTGACCGTCACTTTTTCCTCCGTCAGTACACCGACAGGCACAAACTCTCTGGTGGCTTCATCGAACCACCCCGTTTGATAGCCACTGCCAACTTTATTTTGTAAATTGGCAGATGCCAGCGCATTACTGCCGTAATATAATCCCACTTTCAGCGTATCTCCAGCCGCATTTGCAAAGGTGGTGAGGCCAACCGTTAAAAATGCACCGAGTAACAAAGAGAGCAGTTTCTTTTTCATGGAACCGTTACTGAAAACTTACAAAAAGTTATAAACTTCATCAAAAAGTAAACTTTTTTGTTTCATTCCTTTTTCACCGTGTCCGCTTTCACCGAAGTTACTTGCGTTTGTGTGACACTCCAAAGGCGTAAATTCACGACTAACGCATCGGTACACATCTACTGCATTTGTTTTCGCTATGCAATAGATTCTCCGTATCGTTTCAGATTCACACTCGCCTGTACATCTCGGTCAATGGAGTTTCCGCAAATCGGGCAAACATTGGTTTTCTGTTTGTGATTTCACTTGTGACCTGATGCAGATAGACATGACGGATGTTCGTCAGTCGTCGGTTCAGCTTTAATAGCTGATGTTCCGCTTTCTTACTATTGCAAGTTTTACAGTAACTTCCTCCTTTCTTGTTTTTGAGATATTTTTTGGAAACTCTGCGCTAACGAGCTACACCTGCACTTTGCTTTTTGTAATTTATATCTAACAGTTAAATACCTCCCTGTAAATATTTGATATCCCATTATTCGTACAATCTATTGTAGTATACACGGAACGACAGCATTTTTCAAGATATGTTTTTATACCATATAATATAATGTAGGAGGACAATTATTTGAAACAGTATCGTGTTGGCATCCTGGGGGCAACAGGCATGGTTGGACAGCGGTTTGTCACACTGCTCGCCCACCATCCGTGGTTCTCGCTCTGTATAGTCGCGGCCAGTGGGCGCAGTGCAGGGAAAACATATGAATCCGCCGTGACAAACCGTTGGGCGATGGACACCCCCCTCCCAGATGCGGTAAAAGATTTGGTGGTGCGGGATGTCTGTGCCGATAAACAACTGATTGCCAGTTCGGTTGACTTCCTGTTCTGCGCGTTAGACATGAGCAAAGAGGAAATCAAATCTTTGGAAGAAGCATATGCGAAACTGGAGTGTCCCGTCATCTCCAACAACAGTGCCCACCGTTGGACGGAGGATGTTCCGATGGTGGTTCCCGAAATCAACAGCGAACACCTCGCTGTCATCGAAGCCCAGCGCAAGCGATTGGGGACAAAACGCGGTTTCATCGCCGTAAAGTCCAACTGCTCGCTCCAATCCTATGTCCCGGCACTCCATCCACTCCGCAAGTATGGACTGGAGCGCGTCCTCGTCTGCACCTACCAAGCCATCTCTGGTGCGGGGAAAACTTTTGCCACTTGGCCAGAGATGGTGGATAACTGTATCCCCTATATCGGGGGCGAAGAGGAAAAAAGTGAGCGTGAACCGATGAAACTGTGGGGAACTCTGGGAGATGGCAAAATTATTCCAGCCAGTACGCCCAATATTACGGCGCAGTGCATCCGTGTTCCCTGTAGTGACGGACATCTGGCAGCCTGTTTTATGAAATTTCGTGAAAACGGTGCGCCCGACAGGGAAACCATTCTCCGTGAATGGTCGCAGTACGAGAATCCGATACAGAAGCTCGCGCTCCCCTCTGCCCCACAAAAGTTCTTGACCTATTTTGCAGAAAACGACCGTCCCCAGACCAAAGCAGAACGGATGTTGGAACATGGCATGGGAATTTCCATTGGTCGACTGCGCTCCGATACGCAGTACGACTATAAATTTGTCTGTTTGAGCCACAACACACTGCGCGGTGCGGCAGGCGGTGCCATTTTGTTGGCAGAACTGCTGTGCGCCGAAGGGTATATCACCTGTTAATTGTGAAATAGTAGGAGGATTTTGATGAAAGAAGCCGTATTCAAGGGTTGCGCCACTGCACTGATTACACCGTTTACACAGGACACCGTAGACTGCGATGCACTGCGGAAATTGATTGACTACCAGCTAGATGCAGGGATTGACGCGCTTGTGGTGTGTGGGACAACAGGGGAAGCCTCCACCATGAGCTATGCCGAACGGATGCGAACCATCGAAGTCGCCGTGCGCCATGTCAAAGGCAGAGTCCCGATTATCGCAGGCACTGGTGCGAACAACACCGAAACCGCCATTGCGCTGTCACGGGATGCGGCGCATATCGGTGTAGACGCACTTCTGGTAGTTACACCTTATTATAATAAGGCGACACAGCGCGGATTGATTCGACACTACGAAACCATTGCAGATTTGGTCAACAAGCCCGTCATCCTGTACAATGTCCCCTCTCGTACTGGGGTATCCTGTACGGCAGAAACCTATGCAACCCTCTCCGCCCACCCGAATATTATCGGTGTGAAAGAAGCCAGTGGCAACCTCTCCTTGGTACAGAAAACACGCGAACTGTGTAGCGATGATTTTTACATCTGGTCGGGTAACGATGATGAAACTGCCCCCATCATGCTGTTGGGCGGTGTCGGTGTGATTTCTGTCGTATCCAATGTCGCCCCACGGGAGATGGTCGCCCTGACGCAAGCCTGTCGGAACGGTCAATTCCGCAAAGCTGGCGCACAACAATTGCACCTGCGTAGACTGTGTGAAATTTTATTCCGCGAGGTGAATCCGATTCCCGTCAAGACTGCCATGAGCATGATGGGGTACTGCAAAGAGGTCATGCGCCTCCCACTGTGCGAAATGGGCGAAGAAAACCGCAAAGAATTGGAACAGGTCTTGCAGTCCTACTCCCTGCTCTAATGCTATAACAGCGTTTCTTTGTCAATCGCAACCAATCCAACCTCTGTTAAGTGGTATACCTTGTCGCAGACTTCGTATAGATATTTACGGTCGTGGGACACAGAAATGATACTGCCTGTGTAGGTCTGTAGCACGGAACGGATACGCGGTTGCGAGAGTGGCGAAAAGTTTCGGGTCGGTTCGTCCAGAAGTAAGACATTAGCATCCTGTAGCATCATCTGCGTTAAAAAAATCTTGGCTTTCTGACCGCCAGACAACTCTTGCATGGGATGGAACATCTCCTCACGCTGAAAGCGCATACTGCCCAGGAAGATACTGGCTCGCGTAACATCGTCCCGATGCCCACTCGGTGCGAGAAACGCCAAGGCAGTTTCCTCCGCTGGCAATTCATCTGCATAGTCCTGTGGCATATAGACGGCACAGAGGTCCTTTCTTTGGCACAACTCCTGCGCGATGATGCGGAGTAAAGTCGTCTTTCCTGCGCCGTTTTGCCCGATAATGCCGATTTTTTCTCCACCCGACACACGCAGACGGATATGTTGGGCTAGTATCTTCTCCCCTGCCAGAAGTGCATCCAATCGAAAATCCAGCACCGTTTTCCCAGACGGGAGCATGATTTCCGGGGAAAAGCGCAGAAAAACGGCTTCTTCGACTTCGGGAAGTTTCGTCATATTTTCCGCTTCACGCGCAAACCGTCGTCCCATGGAAGTAACCGCGTGCATCTTTTTCTTGAGCAGACGACCTGTAGACGGGTCCTGTCTGGACACGGCATTTTGTGCGTGTTCTACACTCTGCTGGATACGACGATATCGCGCCATTTTATTGTCGTACTCCTCCTGCTCCTTCTTGGCGCGCCGTTCTTGCTCCTGGATTCCCGACAGTCTACGCTCTACATAGGTGCGGTAGTCCAGTCGTGCGAAAGTACACCGCGGTGGCTTATTCTCTCTGGGATGTTCGATGTGCAGAATTGCCGTTGCGGTATGTTCCATCAGCAGTTCATCATGGGAGATATACAGGATACTGCCGCGGAAAGTTTGGATAAAATGCTCCAACCAGCGGAGTGTCGGCAAGTCGAGGTCGCTCGACGGCTCATCGAGTAGCAGGACACGCGGTTGGTCGAACAGCAATCGACTCAGTTGTAGTTTGATGCGTTCACCGCCCGACAAGGTGGATACGGGACGGTCACTGTAATATTCGTCCACCGAAAAGGAGAGCTGTCTGGCGATATCGGTTAATTCTCGGTACGACAGCTCCAAAAAATTCTCCGCGCGCATACAAAATTCATAGATGGAGAGTGTCTTTTCTTCTTCGCTGAGTTGTTGGGCGAGATAGCCTGCCCCCTGTGCGCCATGCACCGTACCGCTGTACTGACAATAGGGTGCAATCAACGCATCATCATATATCCATTGGAGAAGTGTGGATTTTCCATTCCCCTCCTCCCCGATGATGGCTACTTTGTCGCCGTCGTTACAGACAAACGACAAATCCTGTATGAGCGTACGCAAATCCTTGGTATGGGTTATCGTCAAATGATTGACTTGTAGCATAACAACCTCTCTTTCTCCGATAGGGCAAATAAAAATCGCCTCCGGCACTGCCGAAAGCGAGCAAATGATGCAAAAAGAGCGTGTCAAAACAAGACGCTCTGGTTCCAACAGGAAACCACTGCATCCTCTGACTTTCGGCAACAGGAAACCAGACGCACCACAACTGTGCGCCTATCGGTATACCAATGTTTACGCGAAAATCAGCTTAGTTGTTCATTTTTCCACCCTTTCCAGAGAACTATGAGAGCAGTATAAAACATCTGAAAGAAAATTGCAAGCAAAAATCGACATCATGTGCCGTAATAGGTTGCGTGATGCCGATTTTTTATATGTATTTTACAAGTACGGTGGATTACTCCCGTATCCAACCATACTTCTCTGTCAGTTCTACTTCCCAATCTCTGACGAGCATATCCCAACTTTTCCCAAAAGTTTCTTCTGGCGTATCGCAGTAGATAGCATCCATCATCGCCTGTTCCCCTACCAAAGAGGCCAGATAGTAGGCAAATGCCCCATGCCCAACCAATCCTCCTCTCGTTTTCACTCTGGAAAATTGGTCGTATGCTACCATGTAGACATCATAGAAATAGACAAAATCCTCTACATTCTCCCAATCGAACGGATGGTCTAAGGAATTTATGACCGCTGTGTAAAACGCATATTGTTCCGCGTCCGCTGGATTTTCAGGGCGCAAGGCTTCATAAGTAGCTTTTGCACCAGTTGCGTTCCATGCAACCATCGGATGACCAGGACGCTGGGTACAATAGCATGGCAAAAGTTCCAACTGCCACGCCTCTTGGGAACTTGCGCCTCGTGTTACATAGTGGACATACTCGTGTGCATACGCATCGACATAAAACAATTTAATGTGTTTTTCCTGAACAAAGTACCCACCACCAGCATATCTCTCGGTGGCAGAATCCCGAATAAAGAGAACAGGTACTTTTTCGTCCTTATCCTCCGATTCCAAATGACCGACCAGTCGCTCCATTTCCGTCGCTTGCAGATAGTAGCAGCTAGCAAGATAGCGCAGGTTATCATATCCGGAGTTTACATAGTCGATATCGCTCCCTTGGAAACCATATGCTACCGTGTAGTCGTCATAGAGATAAAAGCGCGCGTAAGGGTCCTCCCATGCAAGGCGGATTTCCCCACCGCAAGGATAGAAATGCACCGCATCCAAGTCGGCATTTTCATATGCGTTTTGTCCACAGGCGGTAAGGTACGCATTGAACCGCTGACGAAACAGAGCGTGGGAGTAATTGTGTACAAGGTCAATTTTTTCCTCCTGCGTCAGAGAGCGATAGAAGTCCAATGCCAATACCTTGAGCTGTTCGCGTGTTGTTTCCTCTGCATACTGTGGCAAAAAGCAGGCATAGTTCATATCGAGGTACTGTGGCGCAGTGTCGCACAGAGATAAAGCGTCCGCAACCGTAACGGTCAACGCCTCGATTGGGTACGCTATCGCCAATGCCAATTCCGCACCAATGGCATAACACAGTCCATACTTGAGTTCTACACCAAAGAGGAATTGCACCAGAGCCGCCGCAAAATCCTGTGTTTCCACTTCCGAGATTCCGCTATACAGCATATCTTGATACATCCCTGGGGCATATCTGTCGCTATGGATACAGATGGTGCGAACCGTGTCCGTGATGTCGAACTGTTCTTGCAGGAACGCAACCATCTGAACGATATCAAAAACCACCGCATTTCGTTCTTCTTCGGAGATAGTGCTGGTAAAGCGGATGGTGAGTGTCCCCTGTGTTGTTTCCCAACCACACTTATCTTGATAGATACGACCGCTCGGCTCATCAAAGGAAACAAGCGTTTCTGTATACACATAGTTGGGAATAGAATCCGCAGGGGTACGATTGGGCCTTGTTGCACAAGCGGAGAGTAGCAGACATAGCACCAATAGCAGTAGGGAAAAAGCGCGCGTCAAATGTTTCATTGTGTGTCCTCCTTATCCTCTGTAAGAGTTTCTACCCAAAGAATAGGGGTACAGGTACAATTTGTCTAGCAACTTTAAGTTTACATCGGCAAAATTTTGGCAAAAACCGATGCAACTTTAAGTTGTCATTGCCCAAATCGGGTAAAAATTCACGCAACTTTAAGTTGTCATCGCACTTTTTCTACTGTGACACATCATTATGACCGCAAAAAAACAAGGGGTCATCACAAAAATGCGACAACCCCTTGTGCCATACTCGATTAAATCATCACAGCGCGGTGGAAAACTTTCTTACCCTTCTTGATGATAACGCCTTCACCCAAGAACAGCTCACAGCCAAACTTCTGGTCGATATCCGTGACCTTTTCATCGTTGACTGCGATACCGCCCTGCTGTACCAGACGGCGTGCCTCTCCCTTAGAGGGGGCCAGACCACAGCAGACCAACAGATTCATCACACCGATTTCGCCGTTGCCGAAGTTATCTGTTGTCAGCTCGGTGGTAGGCATATCCGCCTTATTGCCACCGCCGCCGAACAGTGCGCGCGCGGCATCCTGTGCCTTGTTGGCCTCTTCTTCCCCGTGGACCATGCTGGTCAGCTCCCAAGCCAAAATCTCTTTGGCCTTGTTGAGGTCACTGCCCTCCCACTTCTCCATCTCGGCAATCTGCTCCATGGGCAGGAAGGTCAGCAGACGGATGCACTTGAGAACATCGGCATCGTCCACATTGCGCCAGTACTGGTAGAAGTCATAGGGAGAAGTCTTGTTGGGGTCGAGCCACACGGCATTACCAGCGGTCTTGCCCATCTTGTTGCCGTTGGAGTCAGTCAACAGCGTGATGGTCATGCAGTGTGCGTCCTTGCCGAGCTTCTTGCGGATGAGCTCCGTACCGCCCAACATATTGCTCCACTGGTCGTTGCCACCGAACTGCATATTACAGCCGTAGTTCTGGAACAGGTAGTAGAAGTCGTAGGACTGCATAATCATGTAGTTGAACTCCAGGAAGCTCAGACCCTTTTCCATACGCTGTTTGTAGCAGTCGGCACGGAGCATATTGTTGACGGAGAAGCAGGCACCGACCTCGCGCAACAGTTCCACATAGTTCAGACCCAACAGCCAATCGGCATTGTTGACCATCTGTGCCTTGCCCTCGCCGAACTCGATGAAACGCTCCATCTGACGCTTAAAGCAGGCCGCATTGTAGTCAATGTCCTCTTTGGTCAGCATCTTACGCATATCGGTACGGCCGGAGGGGTCACCAATCATCGTCGTACCGCCACCAATCAGAGCGATAGGCTTGTTGCCAGCCATCTGCAAACGCTTCATCAGCGTCAGGGCCATAAAGTGACCAGCAGTCAGACTGTCGGCCGTGCAGTCAAAACCAATGTAGAAAGTTGCCTTTCCGTTGTTCACCATCTCGCGGATGTGTTCCTCATCCGTCACCTGTGCAATCAATCCACGGGCGACCAATTCTTCGTACAGTTGCATAGTATCGTTCTCCTTTTACATAATATATCGGACGACAGGCAAATAGAAACGCCCCCTGTCCGACTGGGACAGAGGGCGACAAAAATCGCGGTACCACCTCTGGTTCACTGCATCCTCGCGGAGTACAGCCTCATCAGGTCAAACAACCTGGAAGCGCAGTATCGGGCGCACCCGGCGAAGCCTACTGTCTGAAAGAGTTCGGTTCGCTGCTCAAGGATGTATTCACAGCGTACCCTCTCCCCCTTTCACCAGACGGGGGCTCTCTGCACAGGGCGCACACTGCTACTTCTTCCTATCATCGCGTTGACTTACTTGGTATTATACGGATAGTTCTCAGATTTGTCAACTAAAAAATACCAGAATTATAACGCTGTGCGGTAGGCTTCCGCCGAGGCAATCAATTCCTCTGCACTAGCCAACATAGCATCGGTAATCTTCTCGCCACCTGTCAAGCGCGCCAATTCCTCACAGCGACGCGGTCGGTCTAATTCCTCGACACGGGTAAAGGTACGACCGCCACGCTCCCCTTTCTCCACGACAAAATGGACATCGGCCATGGCCGCCAGTTGTGGGAGATGGGTCACACACAGCACTTGCTTTTTCCGACTAACCTGTGCCAGTTTTTCCGCTACTTTCTGTGCGGCGCGTCCACTCACACCTGTATCGACTTCATCAAACACTAAGGTACCAATTTCCTCGTTCTCGGCTAGTACATTTTTCAACGCCAACATAATGCGCGCCAATTCACCGCCAGAAGCCACGCGGTGAATCGGGCGAAGTTCCTCGCCAACATTCGCGGACATCAAAAACCGTACCGCATCGATTCCCGTAGCATCTGGCTCTTTTTCCGCAAAGGAGATAGAGAAGCGTACTTTCGGCATGGCAAGCTGTCGCAGTTCGTCTTGAATCCGTTCCTCCAACTCTTTCGCCGCGCTTTTTCGCAGTTCGGAGAGCTGTCGTGCCTGAGAAAGTACGGCAGTATGTTTGACTTCCCACTCCTTTTCCAAACGGAGTACAATATCGGCAGAAAAAGTGATTTGGTCGAGTTCCTCTCGACATTTCTCTAAATAGTCGAGCATATCTTCCACCGTTGCGCCGTACTTCTTTTTCAGACGGTACAGGCGGTCGGCACGACTCTCCAGTTCATCCAACTCGTGCGGAGAGAACTCCATCGCATTCTGCATATCGCGCAAAGTTTCCGCAATATCATAGGCTTCGGATTGCACCGCTTCTAAGCGATTGTACAGCGATGAAAACTGTTCGCCCAGTGTCTTGGCACTGCCGAGTGCCCCTACCGCTTCCCGCAGTCCACTCACTGCACCACCACCGTCGTCGCCACCGCTTAAACTCCACAGTGCCCCTTGGATGGCACCCATGTAGCGTTCACTGTTGCGGAGGAACATTCTGCGCTCCTGTAACTGCTCATCCTCGCCTGGAGTGAGCTTCGCCTGTTCCAATTCGTGAATTTGAAATTGGAGCGTGTCCAGTCTGCGCTCTTTTTCCGCTTCATCCATCCGATACGAACGGATTTTCTTTTCCGTTTCTACCATATCGGTGTAGCACGCAGAATATCGCTCCCATGCCGCACCCACATGGCCGAACTTGTCCAGATACGCTAAATGTTGTTCTTCATCTAGGAGTTGTTGTCCATCATGCTGACCGTGAATGTTCAACAGCGCAGAGCCGATTTTCCGCAACTGCGCCACCGTGACAGGGCGACCACCCACGCGACAGATATTCTTTCCGTCCGCAGATATCTCACGCTGTAACAGTAATTCACCGTCGTCTGGCAGAATGCCATGCTCCACGAGTACTTCCAAAACAGGAACATCGGTGAACACGGCACTGACGAACGACTTCGTCGCACCCGTGCGGATTAAGTCACGACTGGTCCGCTGCCCAAGCACCGCACCGAGCGCATCAATCACAATGGACTTACCTGCGCCCGTTTCACCAGTCAGTGCATTAAAACCGTGGTGAAAAGTAATATCCGCTTCTTCGATGACTGCAATATTTTCAATATGAAGCAATTGAAGCAATTCCGTCACCTCACTTCAAATTCATCTACTTCGCATACGGTTTACTTGGCCATCTCCGCAATTTCAACGCACAAATGCTTGGCTGAATCAGTATCCTGTAACACCAACAACACGGTATCATCCCCAGCAACTGTGCCAAGCACCGCGCTGATTCGCATACTGTCCAGTGCCTTTGCCGCCGCCCCTGCCAAGCCAGACATGGTTTTAATCACGACCAAATTCTGTGCGTAGTTGACACTCACAATACTCTCGCGCAGGATGGTGCGGAGTTTGTCGGCAATATTGAGGCGTTTCCGCTGAATCGAGATAGCATAGCGGTATTTGCCCTGTCCAATCGGCTCCTTAATCAGATGCAACTGCTTAATATCACGCGAGATGGTTGCCTGTGTGCAGTGAATCCCCATATCAGACAAGCACTGCTGTAATTGTTCCTGCGTTTCGATCGGTTCTGCTTTAATAATCTCTAAGATTTTCGATTGACGCTCATTTTTCATAACCGATCCCTCCTGTCATCTTTGTATGTAATATTTGGTACACGCTCTTATCGGTCAGACGGAGCAATTCCGTTTCATATTGGGAGCGTGTAATGCGGACTTTATCCTCATTGTGGAGCACGAATGCTTTTCCCCCATCTACCGAGAGAAAAATCTGTTTATTGCGTCCTCGCTCGGCAGTGGAAACGGTCACATGGCCGTTTGCCGAGAGGACAAACGATTTTGGAAATCCTGTATGGGCACAGATGGGACTAATCACAAAATTGTGTGCTGTCGGTTCAACAATCGGACCGCCTGCCGACAGCGAATACCCCGTCGAGCCAGTTGGGGTGGCGACAATGACACCATCCCCCGAAAATTGCCCGATGTTCTCCAAGCCAGCGGTGACTTGCAGACGGACAACGCGATGAATCGCACCTTTGGTCACGACGGCATCATTCAATCCGCTGTTGGTGTAGATGGTACGACCGTCGCGCTCCACGGTGACATCCAACATCATGCGCTTTTCGCACTTGAACTGGTCATCTGCCAAATTCTTGAGCAGGTGCAGTTCACTCACTTCCAGTTCCGACATAAAGCCCAGACTACCGAGGTTGACACCCAGCAGTGGGACACGGCGCATCGAAGCCGAGCGCGCCAGATGTAGAATCGTCCCATCACCGCCGAACGCAATCACTAACTCTCCGTTGCGTAGTTCCTGTTGCAACGGTTGGCATGGTACACCGAACTGCTGTTCTCCCCCCTCGGGGCGGAACGGAAGACAAAACACCGTTTCAATTCCAACGCGGTTGAGGATGGCTTCCGCTTCTCTGGCAATGGCCAGCCCCTTGTCCCGATAGGGGTTCGGACATAAAATCACTCGTTTCATCCATTTTCCCCTTCCTGCAATGCCCCGTGGGATGCCTCTACCAGTGCGTCCAAGGGGAAAGTTTTCTCCACCCAATCCGCTTTCTGGAGATATCCGAGGTACTCAATATTCCCCTCTGGGCCACGGATGGGAGAGAAAGTCAAATCAAGGACAGTAAAGCCACTTTCCTTTGCATGGATGAGGAAGTTTTCCAGCACTTCCAAGTGTACTTTGGGGTCGCGCACCACGCCTTTTTTACCCACTTTTTCCTTTCCTGCCTCGAACTGAGGCTTAATCAGACAGACCACATGCCCCCCCTCTTTCAAAACAGAGGCAATGGCAGGCAGAATCAGTTTTAGAGAGATGAAGCTGACATCGACCGAGGAAAAATCGGGCTCATCGGGGATAATCTCGTGGTTGAGATACCGCGCATTGGTGCGCTCCAAACAGACCACACGCTCGTCACTCCGTAAGCTCCATGCCAACTGCCCGTAGCCGACATCGACTGCATAGACCTTTTTGGCACCATTTTGGAGCATACAGTCGGTAAAGCCACCTGTGGACGCACCGACATCCATGCAGATAGTCTGCTCCAACACAATGGGCCATGTCTGCATCGCCTTTTCCAACTTCAAACCGCCACGGCTGACATAGCGCAACGCATTCCCGCGCACCTCAATCTGTGCATCTTCCGCAACATTGGTACCGGGTTTATCTACTTTTTGCTGGTTCACAAATACCAGACCACTCATAATCGTGGTCTGTGCCTTCTGGCGACTTTCGACAAAGCCTTTTTCCACCAGAAGCACATCCAAACGGACTTTCTTACTCATGGCACACCTCCAACACAGCACGGACTACGGCGGCGGAATCAATTCCTGCCTCGGCACGAAGCTGTGCTACTGTTCCCTGCCCCACAAAACTGCGATGCAGATTTTTCAGAATCAGATTGCGTGGCACAATGCCAGCGCGCGCCAGTTCGGCGGCAAGTTGTTGTCCGATACTGCCTGTTTCCACACAATCCTCTAAGACCAACAGACGATTCGTGCGGCGCACAGAATCGAGAATCGCCTCCGCATTCAGTGGTGCAATACGGTAGAGTTGAATGACCTCTGCGCGAATCCCATGCTCCTCTAAGGACTTTGCCGCCATCAACAGCTCGTCTATCATCACCCCATAAGAAACAAGGGTCACATCACTGCCCTGCCGTAACACGGAGGCAGGACTGCCATCCCACGCAGGATGGGGATAGGTTTCTTTTCCGCGCGGATAGCGGATAGCCACAGGACCATCCATATTGATATGCACGGCGGCGCGCAACATTGCGCGCAACTGGGCAAAGGAGGCAGGACAGAGAACGGTCATGCCAGGAATCTGCGTGAGATACCCGACATCCTGCGTACCGTGGTGTGTCGCACCGTCTGCACCGACCAAGCCTGCGCGGTCAACGCCCAGTACCACATGAAGTTTTTGTAACGCTACATCGTGGATGAGCATATCAAAGCCACGCTGTAGGAAGCTGGAGTACACCGCAAAAACAGGTGTCATGCCCTGCTTGGCCATACCTGCCGCCATCGCGACGGCGTGCCCCTCCGCAATACCGACATCGAAGAAGCGTTTGGGCAGTTCTGCGGAAAACTCCTGCAATCCTGTTCCCTCTCCCATTGCGGCAGTGATGGCGCAGATTTTCGCATCGTCTTTTGCGAGTTCGGTCAGCTCGTGTCCAAACACCGCCGAGAAATCCGTTGCGGGTTGTGTCGTCGGTCCAATCTCCACATCAAACGGCGAAACACCGTGGCAACGCTCTGGTCTACTCTCCGCTGGTGGGTATCCACAGCCTTTCTTTGTGTGGACATGAACCAATACAGGGCACTGCATCTCCTTCGCCCACTCCAAGGTGTTCGTCAGTTGTTCCACATTGTGACCATCCACAGGTCCGAGATAGGCAAATCCCATATCCTCAAACATGGAGCAGGGGTACAGCAATTTCTTAATATTCATTTTCGTGTGGTGGACAAAGTCGTATAAACGCTTTCCACCGGGCAACTTGTCCAGCACCGTATGATATTTCCGCTTCAAACGAAAATATCCCGGGCGAGAACGCAGTTGGCTCAAATGTCGCGAAACACCACCTACATTCTCATTGATAGACATTCCGTTGTCATTCAGAATCACAATGATGGGTTCCCCCGATGCACCAGCGTCGTTCAGTCCTTCGTAGGACAGACCGCCTGTCGTCGCACCGTCACCAATCATGGCTGCCACCGCGTAGTCCTCGCCCTGTAGCGTACGCGCGTGTGCCATACCCAGCGCAACCGATACACTGTTGGAAGCGTGTCCAGCGATAAAGGCATCGTGTACACTCTCCTCTGGTTTTGGGAATCCAGACAGGCCACCGAATTGACGCAGGGTTGCAAACAGGTCGCGCCGCCCTGTCAAGGCCTTATGGACATAGCACTGGTGTCCCACATCGAACACCAGTCGGTCGCGAGTGGTATCAAAGACACGGTGGATGGCAACTGTCAATTCCACTGCACCGAGATTGGATGCTAAATGTCCCCCCGTTTTGGATACACTCTGCACCAAAAAGGTACGAAGTTCATCACAGAGAAGCCGTGTTTCCTCAGGATTCAGCCGTTTGACATCCTCTGGGGATGCAATACGCTCTAAAATCACAATATCACCTCTTTTTGTATCTCTCCTATCTGTTCTTTCTAACAAGCACATCACATAGAGAAATATCCGCCCCAAAGTCGGGACGGATTTCATACATCAAATCACAAACAGCTAAACATCTGCACCGTCGTTTAACATATTCAGTATACCATATCCCTAGGGGATGTCAAGCGACTATTTACCATCCGTGCCGTAAAGCCCCTGGCTTTAGACATGGGGATATAAGGCACACATTATTCCCTCGTAAAAGAGGGTAACAAGTTGCAATAGGGAGCGAAAAATGCTATACTATACCCATAGAAAATCAAACAATATATGTGATTGTGAGGTGAGAAAGTGGAATATTCTTATCAATTCCGGCTATACCCGAACATAAAACAGCAGGAACAGATATCCCGAAATTTTGGCTGTTGTCGGTATATATTCAACCACTTTCTCGCCCAGCGACAGAAACAATATCGGGAGAATGGAAAAGCACCGACCCGATTCCAACAGGACAAGCAACTCACTGCACTGAAACAGGAGTTTCCGTGGCTTAAAGAAGCGGATTCTACATCACTGCAATCGTCTTTGCAAGACTTGGATACAGCATACCAGAACTTCTTCCGACGGGTAAAGCGAGGCGAGAACCC
>JAZOVU010000027.1:0-52047 GCA_045658885.1 Candidatus Pelethomonas sp.
GACCGCTTCTATCCGTCCAGTCAACTCTGTTCTGCTTGTGGTACACAGTGGTCTGGGACGAAAGACCTCTCGGTGCGAGAGTGGACTTGCCCAAATTGTGGTACTGTCCACGACAGAGATTGCAACGCCGCAAAGAACATTCTCAACGAAGGACTGCGCCTGTTAGCGTAGCTAGAATAATAATAATATGGTAGGGTGGGACACACCCGAACCCATACGCTCGGGGAGACCATGTAAGACCTCGCAAGTGCAGGCTACGGTCAGCGAACCGAGAATCCCCTGCCTTTAGGCATGGGGAGTGTCAATCGTTTTCGGGCACTTGTCCGTTTTTCTTGTCGTTTTTCAGCTCGGTATAGACTTCGGTGAGTAGTTTGCGGTCCTGCTTGGTCTGCATGAAGTCCTCCTCACGGAACATATCGGGACGGCGGCGCAGGGTACGCAACATGGACTGTTTTTTGCGCCATCTGGCAACATTTCCGTGGTGGCCACTCAACAGCACATCGGGGACGCGCCGACCATGCCACTCGTCGGGACGGCTGTACTGGGGATACTCCAGCAGGCCATTCCAGTGGCTCTCCTCCTCGAAGCACTCCGCGTCGGGAAGCACACCAGGAACCATACGGCACACCGCATCCGCCACCGCCATGGCAGGAATTTCGCCGCCAGTCAGCACGAAGTCGCCCAGAGAAATCTCCTCGTCCACACACTCGTCAATAAATCGCTGGTCAATACCCTCGTAGTGGCCGCAGACCAAAATCAGATGGTCGTACTCCGCCAATAGCTGACGCGCTTTCGCCTGACAGAAAGTCGTGCCACAGGGCGAGAGATAGATGGTGTGGGTCTTTTCTGTGCCGTAGTTCTCCTTGATATGTGCCCAACAGCGGTACAGGGGGTCGGCTTGCATGACCGCACCACGACCACCACCGTAGGGGTAGTCGTCCACCTGTTTCTGCTTGTTCACCGTATAGTCGCGGATTTGGTGGGCATCAATGCGGATAAAACCGCGCTCCTGTGCGCGTCCGAGAATCGATTCATTCATCATGTCCCCCACCGTTTCAGGGAACAGCGTCATAATATCAATTCTCATGGCTCCCCATTCCCTTCCAGACATGAATCTCCATCGTTGCACTGTCCATATCAATCGACTGCACAAATGCAGGGACAGCAGGAATCAAGAACTCATCGCGACCACCACGCACCACATAGACTTTGTGTGCAGGGTAGTCCAACACTTCCTCGACCTTGCCCAGTTCCTCCCCTGTTTCTGCATCACGCGCCGTCAGACCAATCAATTCCTGGTCAAAGAACACGCCCTTGGGGAGTTTGACATCCTTGCGACGAATGGTGACGGTCTTATTCTTATAAGTCAGTGCGGTGTCCATATCATCTACCCCGACCAGTTTGACGAGCAGACAGCCCTTGTGGACACGGCTAAACTCCACCGCACAGCGGGTACCATTGATATACAGGGTCTTACAGCCACGCAACAGCTCCGCCTCCATGCCCTGCGGTAACACTTTCACTTCACCGCGGATACCGTGCGTATTGACAACGGGGCCAACCGTAATAAATTCCAGTTCCATAGTTATACTCTCCCTAACAAGACAATTGACACGCCCCTTGCCGAACGGCAGGGACTTTACGGCACATTTAGTAAAAAGGGGTATGCGCCCTACGGTGCATACCCCTTTTGTTAGTCTACAATATCGACCGAAACCTTTTGTCCGGTGCGCTGGGCTTGAGAGCGAATCAAAGTCCGAATCTCCTTGGCGATACGGCCTTGACGGCCAATCACCTTACCCATGTCGTCGGGGGCGACACGCAGCTCCAGCGTCAGTTCCTGTTCACCCTGGATTTCCGTTACAGAAACGGCATCAGGCTCTGCTACCAGATTTCTGGCGATGTAGAGCAGCAAGTCCTTCATG
Source organism: Candidatus Pelethomonas sp. (assembly GCA_045658885.1). Classification (GTDB taxonomy): domain Bacteria; phylum Bacillota; class Clostridia; order Oscillospirales; family Oscillospiraceae; genus Pelethomonas. The sequence continues at coordinate 1,926 of JAZOVU010000027.1, forward strand.
CTGTGCCCTCCAACCGACATCATTAGAGCACATCGACCTTCTTCAGCAGAGCGCGAACAGTTTCGGTGGGCTGAGCACCAGTCTTAATCCACTCGCGAGCGCGGTCAGCATCAATCTTGATGGCAGCGGGGGAAACGCAGGGATTGTAGGTACCAATCTCCTCGATGAAACGACCATCACGGGGATAACGGCTGTCAGCAACAACAACACGATAGAAAGGAGCCTTCTTAGCACCCATACGGCGCAGTCTAATCTTAACCATGGTAAAATTCCTCCAAAAATTTAATACATAAATAATACTTTCATATGATAAATGCTTACGGCATTTATTTCGGATAGTGTGCCTGTTACTTCAGGCGTTTTTTACGGCCAAAGCCGTACATCTGCCCACCGGGGAGTTTGGGCGGTTTGCTCATACTGGCGAGATTCTTGGGAATACCCTTTTTACCCATACCGCCAGAGAACTGGCGCGTAATATGCACCATCAACTCGTACTGCTTGAGCAGACGGTTGACATCGGCAACATCCATACCACAACCTGCGGCGATACGCTTTTTGCGACTGGAATCAATGATACCAGGATTCTCGCGCTCTTTTACGGTCATGGAGAGGATAATAGCCTCTTGGCGCGCGATAATCTTCTCGTCAATCTGTGCGCCTGCACCCTCTAACTGCTTGCCGAGGTTGCCGGGCATCATGCCGAGCAGGTGGCTCAAGTCGCCCATCTTCTTAATCTGCGACATCTGGTCGAGATAATCCGTCAGCGTAAAGCGGTTTTTGCGGAGTTTTTCCTCCAGTTCAGCGGCCTTCTTCTCATCGTAGCTCTGCTCCGCCTTTTCGATGAGGGAGAGCATATCACCCATACCCAGAATACGGGAAGCCATACGCTCAGGGTGGAACAGCTCAATCATATCGAGCTTTTCGCCCGTACCCACGAACTTAATGGGCTTACCAGTGGTGGCATGGATGGAGAGCGCGGCACCGCCACGGGCATCGCCGTCCAGCTTGGTCAACAATACGCTGTCGATACCGAGCGCATCGTGGAAAGCACTTGCGGCATTGACGGCATCCTGACCTGTCATCGCGTCAACCACGAGCATAATCTCGTGGGGATTGACAGCAGACTTAATCTTCTGCAACTCAGCCATCAGCTGTTCGTCAATGTGCAGACGACCAGCGGTATCCAACAGGATGGTGTCATGGCCGTGCTCCTTGGCATAGCGCAGAGCGTGCTGGGCAATCTGGACAGGGTTGACCTGACCCAGTGCAAAGACGGGGATACCGAGCTGTTCACCGACCACCTGCAACTGTGTGATAGCCGCAGGGCGGTACACATCGCAGGCGACCAGAAGCGGACGCTTGCCCATCTTCTGTTTCAGGTAGCCAGCCAGCTTCGCGCCGTTGGTGGTTTTACCAGCACCCTGTAGACCGACCATCATAATAATGGTGGGGCCAGAGTTCGCAAACGAGATGCGGGCATTGACACCGCCCATCATCGCCGTCAATTCTTCGTTGACAATTTTAATAATATGCTGTGCAGGCGTTAAGCTCGCCAGCACATCCGTACCAACCGCGCGTTCGGTTACGGTAGAAACAAAGTCTTTTACAACTTTGTAGCTTACATCTGCTTCCAAAAGGGCAAGGCGAACCTCGCGCATCGCCTCCTTGACATCGGCCTCGGTAATGCGTCCCTTACCACGCAGGCGTTTGAACGCCGCAGTTAGTTTTTCGGAAAGACCCTCAAATGCCATAGTGTACCTCGTTATTCCTTGAGTGCCTGGGCGGCCTTTGTAATTGCACCGACCAGTATGTCGATTCGGGGATCTTCGTATTGCCGATAATTGATGGTTTTCAGCTCAGAGGCACTATCCACAATGGTGTTGATATGTCCCTGCATCTGCTGAAACCGCCGAATCAAACCGGTTTTATCCTCAAACTCCTGCATTGTAGCCTCGGCGCGCACAATCACATCGCGCACCCCTTGGCGACTGATACCGTTGTTTTCAGCAATCTCGCCCAGGCTCAAATCTTCGTTGTAGTAGAGGTCGAAGAACTCCTTTTGTCTATCTGTGAGGAGTTCTCCGTAAAAATCATACAGCATGGTCATGCGGTAAGTCTGGTTTTTCACGAGTATTCCTCCCTTGTGTAAAGTGTGTCGGCTTTACAACAGGGATTATGATACAGGATTGCCACTGAAAAGTCAAGAGAATTTTCGGGAATTTTTTATAAATTCTCTTTGGATTTTTTGGTGATTCTATGCGACAGATTTGGTCAAAATTTTAGGGGGCTGTCGTTGTGCAACAGCCCCCGTATTGGGTCGATATTGTGTATGGTTTGTCACTTAGCCAAACAGACTGCACAGCAGGTCTGTATAGCCAGAGGGGTCGTCGATAGGCAGACCTGCAATCAGCTTCGCCTGATTGAGCAGAACGGTTGCGTACTTCTTTGCCTTTTCGGGGTCAGTGGTACGCGCTTTTTCCAGTGCGGCAAAGGCGGCATGGTCCACATTCAGCTCCAGAATCCGCTTTGCCTTCATGCCCAGTTCAGGCTGGACGGCATTGAAGTAACGCTCCATATCAAAGCTCATGCCGTCACCCGCGGTCAGACAGACAGGGTGGGTCTTCAACTTCTTGGACACACGGATTTCATCCACAGCCTCGCCCAGTGCCTCTTTCAAGAAGGCAAATGCGTCCTGATGTGCCTCGCTGTTCTCCTCGGTGGGTGCGTTGTCCAGTTCTAAATCGCCGTCAATGGCGGAACGGAAGGTCTTTTCCTTGTACTCACGCAGAATGCTCATCAGCATATCATCCATCGGCTCGGTGAGGTACAGGATTTCGATACCGCGCTCGCGCAACAGCTCCGTCTGAGGCAGATTGTCCATCGCGGCGAGGTTCTCACCTGTGGCATAGTAGATGATTTTCTGGTCCTCGCTCATGCGGTCCACATACTCGCGCAGTGTGACCATCTTCTTCTCCGTGGAGGAGTAGAACAGCAGAAGGTCCTGCAAGAAGTCTTTCTTCGCACCGTAGTTGTTCAGGCAACCAACCTTGAGCTGACGGCCGAAGGTCTTGAAGAACTTCTCATAGCCCTCGCGGTCCTCTTTGAGCATACGCTCCAGCTCGCCCTTAATCTTCTTGTCGATATTGTTGGCAATCAGCTTCAGCTGGCGGTCGTGCTGTAACAGCTCACGGGAGATATTCAAGCTCAAGTCGGGGGAATCCACGACACCCTTGACGAAGCTGAAATGCTCCCCGATGAGGTCAGCACACTTATCCATAATCATCACACCAGAGGAATAGAGCTGTAAACCGCGCTCGTAGTCCACACTGTTGAAATCAAAGGGAGGACGGGAGGGGATGAACAGCAAAGCCTTGTAGCTGACCTGTCCCTCGGCAGAAACTGTCACCATGGACTGCGGCGGCGCGAAATCCCCAAACTTCTCCTGATAGAATGCGTCGTACTCGCTCTGTTCCACCTCGCTCTTTTTGCGCTGCCAGATGGGAACCATGCTGTTGAGGGTTTCCTCCTCCCTGTAGCTCTCGTATTCGGGCTTATCCTCGGGGGAATCCTCGGTCTTACGAGATTTAGAAATCTCCATACGGATGGGCCAACGGATATAGTCGGAGTATCTCTTAATCAGAGAACGCAGGGTGTACTCGGTCAGATACTCGCCGTACTGCTCATCCTCGGTATCCGCCTTGATGTGCATGATGATGTCCGTACCGACGGTTTCCTTGTCGCAGGGCATAACGGTGTAGCCATCCACGCCGTCACTCTCCCAACGGTAGGCACTCTCTGCCCCGTACTTCTTCGTGATAACGGTAATCTTATCCGCGACCATGAAGGCGGAGTAGAAGCCGACACCGAACTGGCCGATAACATCCACATCGGTGGAAGCGGTATCCACCTCCTGACGGAAGCGGTAAGTGCCACTGGATGCAATCACACCGAGGTTATTCTCCAGTTCACTCTCATCCATACCAATACCGTTGTCGCTGACGGTCAGGACACGGTTCTCGGTATCGGCGGTAATACGGATGCGGAAATCCTCGCGCTTCAGACCAACCTTTTCATCGGTGAGAGAGAGGTAGCACAGCTTGTCGATAGCATCGCTTGCGTTGGAGATAATCTCACGCAGGAAAATCTCCTTGTGCGTGTAGATAGAGTGAATCATCAAGTCCAACAGACGCTTGGACTCCGCTTGAAATTCTTTTTTAACCATGTTTTATTTGCCTCCTGCTGGGGTCACAACTGACCCAAAATCCAATGGCACTATCATGGCGAATAATTGTGAACAGAGTATGACGAAATTGTAAACATTAGCACTCTTTCGCTGCGAGTGCTAATGTAATATCCCTCTCCCCTCACTCCACACCGATTGCCGCCAACGAATCCCGTAATCGCCGCCACTCTGCGAGGAGTTGTGCCTCCTTTTGTCTGCCGTTTTCCGTGATACGGTAGTATTTACGGGTCGGACCATCCGAAATTTTCCCCTCGTACTGTTCGGTATAGCCGTCGCGACACAAGCCACGGAGCAAAGCATAGATGCCACTCTCCTGTGTCCCAGGAAATCCCTCAGCTATTCTCCGCAGAATCTCGTAGCCATATAAATCCTCCACCAACAGTAGGTGAAGTAGACAAAGTTCAATCAACTCTTTTTTCAGCATAGTGACACTCCCGTGGCGAACAGTCCTACCCCCGCAAGGACGCCCCACTGTACCACATACGGCACCCACCAGTTAGGAACAGAATACGAGGTATCGATTCCTGTCAAAAGTGCCAGCACAGATACCGACTCCAACAGAACCACCAGTGCCAAAATATATAACGCACTCCAACGGTGGTTGTCAAGCCGTGCCCTGAGAAGTCCCTTGATTCCTGCCACCATAGCAACACTTCCGCTGACACAGAGTGCCAACCGCGCCGTAATGCCATACATCCTATCGGGGAGCATCTCCCAAAGCTTCAACACCAGTCCACCCAACACCAGACCAGAAACCGTTGCCAGTGCTAACAGTACACCCAACCATACCCACAACTCTTTGGGACACTTCTGACGCTCCCTGCCACGCTGGAAGCGAAACCAGTACAGCGCAAGTCCCACGCCAAGCAGAAACGCCACACACACGAAAAGTGTCGGCTCATGGTAAAAGCCTCCCCGAAAGAGTAACCACCAAGACATTAGGATACAAAATGCCATTGCGCTAAAGACCACCAGCCAACGGCGGTACACACTTTGATTTGTCAAGACAGCGGCGGCATGGGACGGTTCTCCCAAACCACACAGCGTAGCTTCATCCAGTTCCTCTGGCTTCTCGGCAAGAATCTCCTCATAGTCAGCCAACACCTCTCTCGCTTCCTTTTCAGAAAGCCGCCAACGCACAGAATTTGAAAATCTACGGAAGTAAGTCTGCTTATCCATATCGTTCACTCCTCTATTGTAATTTTAGCTATTGTAAATAATACAGTAGCTTCACCAAAAACATACCACGAGATTCTGCTTGTGTCAAGTCCCGTGGTATCAAAATACGGTTCTTTTTTCAAAAGGTAAAATGCCGTATCTCAAAAAAAGTCAAAGGTCGTATCCTGTCTGCTACCGTCTCCAGAAATCCCAGTGGAAAATATTTCGTTTCTCTGTGCTGCACGGATGTTGAGATAGCACCACTGCCCAACACAGGAACAGTCACGGGACTGGATATGGGAATTAAATCCTTTGCTGTAGACGCAGAGAAGAACGAGTACCCTAACCACAAATATCTTGCCCAGTCTGAGAAAAAGTTAGCGCGCCTCCAACAGCAACTCTCCCGAAAAACAAAGGGGAGCAATCGCAGAGAGAAGGCGCGCATTAAAGTAGCAAGACTACACGAGCATATCAGCAACCAACGCAAAGACCAGTTGCACAAGCTATCTACAGAACTACTTCGCAAGTACGATATCATTTGTATCGAAAATCTTGCACCAAGCAACATGGTGAAAAATCACAACTTAGCAAAAGCTATTTCGGACGCAGGTTGGGGCGAATTTCGCAGACAGTTGGAGTACAAGGCGACATGGTATGGGAGAAAAGTCGTAGTCATCGATCGCTTCTATCCGTCAAGTCAGCTCTGTTCCTCCTGTGGTGTACAGTGGCCTAGAACAAAAGACCTCTCTGTGCGAGAATGGATTTGTCCAAACTGCGGTACTATCCACGATAGGGATTGCAATGCTGCAAAGAATATCCTGAAAGAAGGACTGCGCTTATTGTCGTAGCTGAAATAATCTGGTAGGGTGGGACACACCCGAACCAATACGCTCGGGGAGACCATGTAAGACCTCGCAAGTGCAGGCTACGGTCAGCGAATCGAGAATCCCTCGGCTTTAGCCGCGGGGAGTGTCATTTAATCATGGAAGCGACTTCAGCAGCGAAGTCGTCCTGCTTCTTCTCGATGCCCTCGCCCTTTTCGAAACGGACAGCATCCTTGAAGGTCAGCTTCACGCCAGCTTCCTTAGCGGCAGCGTTCATATAGCCCTCCACGGTGAAGTCGCCGTTCTTGACGAACTCCTGCTGAAGCAGGCAGTTCTCAGCGTAGAACTTGTTCAGCTTACCGACAACAATCTTCTCCTTGACCTGCTCGGGCTTGCCAGCCATCTTGGGGTCGTTGTCCATCTGAGCCATCATAATCTTCTTCTCCTCAGCCAGGACCTCGTCGGTAACCTGAGCCTTGTCCCAGAAACGGGGATTCAGAGCAGCAATCTGCATGGCCATGTCCTTGCCAATCTCGATGACCTTCTCGCTGACCTCGCCCTCGACCTCGAGGTTGACCAGAACACCAATCTTACCACCAGCGTGGATATAGGGAACGGTCAGACCGTCAGCGAAGCGATGGAAACGGCGCACCTTGATGTTCTCGCCGATAACGAGAACCATCTCCTGCTGCTGCTGCAGAACAGTCAGCTCAGTGCCGTTGTACTTGCACTCCATCAGCGCATCCAGGTCAGCGGGGTTCTGGGTAGCGACAGTGGTAGCAACACCCTTGACGAAGTCCTGGAACTTCTCGTTCTTACCAACGAAGTCGGTCTCAGCGTTGACCTCAACAACAACACCAACACCGTCGATAACAGCGGCGTAAGCAGCACCCTCAGCAGCGATACGTCCAGCCTTCTTAGCGGAAGCAGCCAGACCCTTCTCGCGCAGGTACTCAACAGCCTTGTCCATGTTGCCGTCGGTCTCAGCCAGTGCCTTCTTGCAATCCATCATACCTACGCCGGTCATTTCGCGCAGGGTCTTAACATCAGCAGCGGTAAAAGCCATAATCAATAATCCTCCAGTAATTATTTTGTATCGATAGTAAAAATGGGGCGGGACTCTCCCGCCCCATAGGGTTTCCTGATTTCGGATGCCTTACTCGGCAGCTTCCTCGTTCTCCTGCACCTGCTCGCCCTGACGGCCCTCAATCATAGCGTTAGCCATGACGGAAGCAATCAGCTTGATAGCGCGGATAGCGTCATCGTTGCCGGGGATGGGATAATCAATCTCATCAGGGTCGCAGTTGGTATCAGCGATAGCAACAACGGGGATACCCAGCTTGTGAGCCTCAGCGATAGCGTTGCGCTCCTTGCGAGTATCGACGATGAACAGAGCACCGGGGAGCTTCTTCATATCCTTCACGCCGCCCAGATACTTCTCCAGCTTCTCGATTTCAGCCATGTGCTTGATGACTTCCTTCTTGGGCAGCATATCGAAGGTGCCGTCCTCCTGCATACGCTTCAGCTGAGCCAGACGGTCAACACGGGTACGCATGGTCTTGAAGTTGGTCATCATACCACCCAGCCAACGAGCATTGACATAGTACATATTGCAACGCAGAGCCTCGTCCTTGATAGCCTCCTGTGCCTGCTTCTTGGTGCCGACGAACAGGATGGACTGGCCGTTCTCGCTCAGCTGGCGAACGAAGTTGTAAGCCTCCTCGAGCTTCTTCACGGTCTTCTGCAGGTCGATGATATAGATACCGTTGCGCTCGGTGTAGATATAGGGAGCCATTTTGGGGTTCCAGCGGCGGGTCTGATGACCGAAGTGGACACCTGCTTCCAGCAGCTGCTTCATGGATACAACATTTGCCATAGTAGTAGTTTCCTCCGTAACATTTAGTTTTCTTACCTCCAGCCCCTTCATCTGTCGGGCCAACCGCATGAACGGCACCGACCAAACATCCAAGGCTGTGCGTAATACTGCGCTATCATATCACACGAAGTTTCGTTTGGCAAGCACTTTTTTGCAGAGAATTCAAAAAATTAAGAACATTCTTTTTTTCCGCCGTCCATCTTGGTGTGGTGGTCGCCGTTCCACAGGCTTATCAATTAAAATAATGTCGTCCCCAATCTGTTTGATACACTCCCACGGGATATAAAATTCTTCCCCCCGTCCAAACAGGCCAAAAAAACGACAAGGTCCCGGCACAATCAATGCCGACACCTTACCTTCTGGAATCACGACTTCCACATCCCCCACATAGCCAAGTCTGCATCCGTCACAGATATTGATAACTTCTTTATACCGCAGTTCAACCAGTCTACACTGCATACCATCTCCTCCCCTACCATGCGTATGCGTGTGTGTGGCTGTCCTATTCCGACAATTTCCTCTATTGCAAAAATAAAACGACCCCGCGAAAGCCGTGTGAGCCCTGTTATAACCTGCACAGTACTGGCAGGTGGGTCGCCTGCGATATCCTTTACTGCTTCCAACTTCCAACCGCAACTGCAGTCGGGAGGCCTGCAAACCAGATATCGGATCAGCATCCCGTATAACATAATGTGGGTTAAAAAAAGACTCATCACGAACCCAGCAGGGTCGTTTCAAACACTGTTTTAGAATATTACGGTGGCACGACGCTTATTCCTCGTCGTCGTCCTCCAGCAGACGCTCCATGAACAGGTCGTAGACCATATCCAACTCCTCGTCACTGTCCAGTGTGGAGAGCATCTCCTCACCATTTTCCATAATGGACTTGAGAATCACCAGACCGTACTCCTCGCCATCCTCGTCGCTGTCCTCCTCGACAGCGGGGAAAAATGCCATGTAGGTCTGCCCGTTATGGTCCAGCGCGTCTACCAGTTCCAACTCTATATCGTTACCGTCTTCATCGGTGATAGTGATGAAATCGGGGCCGAACTCCTCGCTCATCCTTGTGTCCTCCTTGGTTGTTTCGCTGTTTTCTTCGTGACTATAGTGTAACCGATTTCTTTGCAAAATGCAAGAACACAAATGGGGTACATTTTGACAATTCGTAAAAAGATATTTTGTATAATTCGGAGAACTTGGGGTATCCTTACTATTTAATTCACAGTTTCGCTACATTTTTCATCTTCCCAAAAACAAAAAACCGTGTTATACTGTAGTTTAGTTTGTTTTGCCATTCCCTACACCCCGTGCACAGTTCCCTATCCCAAAAAGGAGGTTTTCACCATGGAACAGTCCAACAATACGGGCGCACCCAAGCCAAAGCGTCGCAGACGGAAACGGAGGTTTAGCTTTCTTCGGTTGATTGGCGGACTTTTTCTGACAATCTTTACCATTGGTGTCGTTGGTATATTTACACTCTATCTGTTTTTGCAGATTTTTATGAACTATATCAACACCAGTATTGTCCCGACCGTCAATGTCACGGTGGAAGAACTGACGATGGCGGAGGCCTCTACCATCTACTATCAGGACAACGCCACAGGCGAGTGGGTCGTCCTCGATACCCTGTTTGCGCCGCAGGGCAACCGTCAAATTGTAGAGTACAACCAACTCCCCAAACATCTGATTGATGCACTGGTTGCCATCGAGGACCAGCGATTCTGGACCCACCACGGTGTTGACTGGGAGGGCACCGCCGCCGCGTTCTACAAGACTTTTGCCACAGGCACGACACGCGGTGGTTCGACCATCACGCAACAGCTGTTGCGTAATCTGACACTAGACGATGACCCCACTTTCAAACGCAAGGTGCGTGAGATTTTCCGCGCGCTGGAATTTGAAAAGACCCACAGCAAAGAAGATATTATCACGCTCTACCTCAACTATGTCTACTTTGGCGCAGGCTGTGACGGTATCCAGACCGCCGCACAGACCTATTTTGGGAAAGATGTCAGCGAATTGACACTGGCAGAAAGTGCCTGTATCGTCGCCATCACCAACAACCCCTCGCTGTACGACCCCTTCTATGATGTGACATTCAAAAACGGTAAAACACCGCGTATGTACAACAAGGAGCGTCAGGAGTTGATTCTCGATGTTATGGCATCCGACGAAATCGGCTATATCACACAGGCCGAGGCGGATGCGGCTAAGAAAGAGTTTCTGCTCTTTACGGATACCCCTGAGTACGCCATGCTTCATAAGAACGAGGAGGAGGACGAAGTCGCCCAGACCAGCAATATCTACAGTTGGTTTACCGACTTGGTCGTTGAGGATGCCATTCGTCTGATTCGCGAGGCAAAGGGATGTGATGAAAAGATGGCAACCACCTTACTCTATAGTGCAGGATATCACATCTACACCACACTGGATATGGACATCCAGAAGATTGTGGACAAGGTCTATCTGGACACCAGCAACTTCGACTACCCCTCTGCCTCTGGCGCACAGTTGGACAGTGCCATCTCCATTATTGACCCCTATACTGGCAACATCGTCGCTATCGCTGGCGGTGTAGGCGAAAAGACTCTCAGCCGCGCGCAGAATCTTGCCACCCGTCCCCGTCCCTGCGGTAGTGCTATCAAACCAATTTCAGTCTATGCCCCCGCCATTGATGCCGATATTATCTCCCCTGGTAGTGTCATTGACGACTACCCCATGCTACGCAACGAGAAAAGTACAGGCGGCGGTTCTACCTCTTACACGGCATGGCCGAGAAATTCCAACAACAAATACCGTGGCTATTCTACGGTAGAGTATTCCGTACAGTGGTCGCTGAACACGGTAGCAACCCGGGTCCTCGATATGCTCGGCACAGAGGAGTCCTTTGAATTTATGGAGAACAATCTGGGCTTTGACCTGCATATCAACGACAACGACCTTGCACCGCTGGCGATGGGCGGTCTGACTTACGGTGTCAGCACGGTGGACATGGCGGCAGCCTTTGCCTCCTTTGCCAACTCTGGTATTTATAGCCCTCCGCGCACCATCACACAGATTCTCGGTAATGACGGTAAAGAAATCGTCGTAGACAACACCATCGTCGAGTCCCGTATGGCGATGAAGGAGTCCACCGCCTATCTGATGAACAATATGCTCCGCAAGGTGGTTTCCTCTGGTACTGGTACCAGTGCCAGCTTCGACGGTATGACCATCGCAGGTAAGACAGGTACGACCAGCAACAACTTCGACCGCTACTTCGTCGGCTATACGCCCTACTACTCCGCCGCTGTCTGGGTTGGCTATGCACAGTCCAACGAGAAGATTAACTCTGGCACGAAAAACCCTGCCGCACTGGTCTGGAAGATGATTATGGAGGAAGTCCACAAGGAACTGGAAAAACGCTCCTTCCCCGAAGCTCCCTCCAACATTGTAAAAGTCAGACTTTGCTCCGACTGCGGTATGTTGGCAACGACAAACTGTGAGAACGAGGCGCGTGGCAACCGCACCTTCCAAGCCGAAATCCAGGAAAGTGCGAAGCCGACGGAGCAGTGTACCTGCCATATTCCTGTGCGCGTGTGCTACAACGCCATCACCGATGAGGTGCATCTGGCTGGTCCCTACTGCCCCGACGAAACTTGTTTTGAGCAGATTTGGCTGAAAGGACGCGAGTTCATGTTCATCCCCTCGGCAAATCCAACGGTCTATGAGGATGGGACAACCGACCCCGGCACCATCGTTCTGTCCACGGATGCCGACTTCCACTACACCTACCGCATCACACAGCCAACTTGTCCGTACCACACCGAACCGATTGACCCTACCCTCCCCGACGAGGAGGAGCCACCTGTTCCCGGAGATGAGGATTATGAGTGGGGTCCCGACTGGTGGGAGGGGGGCGAACCGCTCGACCCTGACACACCGCTTCTCCCCCCCGACGAACCCAATGAGGGCGATGGCGACAGCGGAAACAACGAGGATACCGAGGACAACGACACGATTCCCGATGAACCAGACGAACCGAATGTCCCCGATGAGCCAGACGAGCCTACCATCCCATAACAGCATCACAGATTATCCCACAGCCGACTACGCTGTGGGATAGTTTTTTGTCAAAAACATCTAAAATCTCTCTTGCATTCTTCTTGCTTTTAGGGTACAATGTTTCGCAAGCGAATTAAATTTAGGAGAGGTATTGTTTTTATGAAGAAGCTTGGATTTGGTATGATGCGTCTGCCGATGCCAGACGCAAAGGTACAGGATAAGGTTGACTTCGAGCAGGTCTGCACGATGGTTGACACCTTTGTGGAGCGCGGATTCACTTATTTTGATACGGCATATTTTTACCACAAGGGAGAGAGCGAGCGAGTTGTCAAAAACGCGATTGTCAATCGTTTGGAGCGCGAGCGTTTTCTCCTTGCCGACAAGTTGCCCCTCTCTCTGCTGAAAGAGGCAGACAGCGTCAGACAGGCAGAAGTGTTTGCCGAGCAGTTTGAAAAGTGCGGTGTTGAGTACTTCGACTACTATCTGCTCCACTGCCTGAATGTGGACAACTATGCGACCGCACAGCGTTTGGATACCTTCAACTTCCTGCTGAAAAAGAAGGAGGAGGGAAAGATTCGTCACCTCGGCTTCTCCTTCCACGACAAAGCAGAACTGCTCGACCAGATTTTGACCGAGCATCCCGAAGTCGAGTTTGTTCAGCTCCAGTTGAACTATCTGGACTGGGAGGACGAGCGTGTGCAGTCGCGCAAGTGCTACGAAACTGCGGTCAAGCACGGCAAGAATGTCATTGTTATGGAGCCTGTCAAGGGCGGTCGTCTGGCCAATGTGCCCAACGAGGTCTTGCAGATGATGCAGGCCATGCACCCCGATTGGTCCCCTGCTTCTTGGGCTATCCGCTTTGCCGCCAGCTTGGAGCAGGTGATGATGGTGTTGAGCGGTATGTCCAACATGGAACAGCTCAACGACAACACCACCTATATGCAGGACTTCGCCCCTCTGAACGAGGAAGAAATTCGTCTGCTGGAGAAGGCCGCCGAGATTATCAGCGCACAGCCTGCTATCCCCTGTACCGCTTGCCGTTACTGCGAGGAGGGTTGCCCCCGCAATATCCAGATTCCCGATTTCTTCCTGCTGTATAATCAGGACCAGTTGGTTCTGCGTAACGGTGGCAGTGCAAACCGCGAGCAGTACCGCAAGATTGCAGAGGGTCACGGCCTCGCCTCCGCCTGTGTGGACTGCAAGCAGTGCGAAACCGCCTGTCCCCAGCACCTGAATGTCACTGGATTCCTCCAGCGCGTTGCCAATACATACGAAAAGTAAACTTTTGGGGTACAGCTCACAAACGAACTGTACCCCGATATTTTTTGCCATCCTTTCCTCATTGCGAAACCGTATACAGGGAATAGAAGTATCCCTTTTTCTCCATCAATTCATCAAAGGAACCCGATTCCGTGATACGACCATTTTTCATGGTCAACACACAGTCGTACCGCTTCAAGATTGCTTCATCCAATGCGTGCGTCACCACAATCCTTGTCAGACCAGTCAAATTGAGTATTGCATGGAAAACTTGGGAGGCTGTCTGCACATCGAGAGCCGCCGTCGCTTCATCCACAAATAGTACCTGCGACTTCTTGAGCAGACTTCTCGCAATAGAAATCCGCTGTTTTTCACCTCCAGACAAATGACAACCGTTCTCCCCACAGAGGTAATCTTCTCCGCGCTCATCAATCAATACCGACAGACCCGACAGTTGAATCGCGCGTTCTACTTCCTCTCTGGGAAAATCAGAAAACATCGTAATGTTATCGCGGATAGACGCATTGAAGATAAAGACATTTTGTTGTACCACGGAAACCAGTTCATACAGACTTTCGCTACTGATTTTCCGTAGGTTCGTATCGTCATAGCTGATAGAGCCAGTATACCCGCCGTAGGAAGCCATCAACAGATGCAATAGTGTACTTTTACCGCTACCAGATGTTCCCACAATTGCGTAACTCTTACCTGCTTCAAAGGTATAATTTACATTTTGCAATACTGGCTCTTCTGGTTCATATCCAAAACTCAAATCCCGAACCGTTATACCGCAGTTTAGTTCATTCTTGCCCTCCAGACCTTCCTCGCGGATATGCTCCTCCAGTGCGTCCGCCATTTTTGCCATTAACGCCTTGGTCGCCTTCATCTCCGCCAAAGCGGTGGGAATCGTTCCGATTGGATTGATGACGAAGTTCAAAAGTTGTCCAAACACCAGAACAGAACCAGCAGACAGTCCAGAGCCAGTCAAGGCCAGATATGCACCGAGCAAAAACACACCAAGCTGAACAAAACTACCTGCGAAATTTGCCAACAGCTTGACCAGTGTTGACATTTTTCTTCGCAAACACTTGGCATCTGAAACCTCGTTTATTTTATCCACAAAGATACGCCCTATTTTCTGCTCTGCTCGGAACGACTTTATGACAGAGAATCCCTCCAAACTGTCTTTCAGCGTTGCCATATACGATACATTTTTGTTGGATACTGTTTTCTCTGCCTTAGCAACCAGACCACCTGTGAGGATAGATACCAGTAGGGGCAAGATGGATAGGGCGATAGAAATAATAGTCAGCATCGGACTGTAATAAAACATCAGCCCCAATGCACCCACAAACAGGACTAGGCAATCCGCAATCACAAAAATATTGCTCAGATAGTTTGCTTCAATCGAGTTGGCATCGTTGGATAAGGCGGAGATATAGAGCGCAGAATTTTCTTTGGAAAACGCAGAAATTCCCTTTTTGCACATCTCCCCAAAGATATATTCCTTGTATTGTCCAATTCCGCGTGCAATAAAGCGCGGTTTAGAACAGTAGGCAACGCCCCACGCCACGGCCTCCAAAAGCAGAGCCGTAGCTGTCAGAAACACAATCTGTGTAAAGGTAAAACCGATATCTGTACCCGTAGCCATATCGATAATGAGTTGCAGCAACCAAGATATCATCATAGCCGCCAGCGTGTAGAGCAAAGTATGTACCATCCCCAGTGCCAAGCACCAACCATTGCCCCGATAGAATTGACGCATTAGGGGGCGTAATTTTTTATCCCTTTTCATATTTGGTAGAAACCTCCCCATTATAAGTACCGTCTTATTGTTGTGCCTGAATTTTTGCCCAAATCGGTCGCAACCTTTTACCTTCCACCCTATCTGCCATATATCGCTCAATCATTTGTATCGCTGTTTCGCCCATATCATCGTAGGAAGTTGCCTTGTCGCTACCATGATAAAATTTCAGTCCTGCCCCCGCGCGGTATTCTGGCGATGCGTCAAACTTCTGCGCCGTATCCCTCGCCTTGACGAGCCATTCGTAGGCTGTCTGCTCTTCTCCTTTGATGGAGGATATCGAAGCAAGGATGGTAAACAGGCGGACATTTCCGCGGTCCATCCAGTTGACAATATCCCTGTCGCGCAGTCCGTTCCCTACTTCGTACAGCCACAGAATCAAATCGTATAGTTTGTCCATTTCCTCTGTTATACCGTAGGCATTTGCATAGCCGATGCAGATATTATAGAGTGTGCTATAGCAATCGTCTAACGCGTCAGATAGATACCGCAACGCTTCCTCTACTTTTTGGGGGTCTTGGGATAACAACAACCCAATTCGTGCATCGTTCATGCCATTCAAATTATTCTTTTTGAGAATATGAATAGCCTCCTCCATTCTGTCCATATAACAGTAGCAGTACGCAATTGAATTTTGAATCGTTACTGCACCAATCTGCGTGCTGGTATTTTGGTCAATCAGTTGCAGTGCTTTCTCATACAGTTCGATTGCCCTCGGCATACATTCTCGCTTCATGGTAAAAAAATACAGTTGCGCACTGAGCCGAACAATATCAAAGCTGTTGGGATATTTTTGCAGTGCCTTTTCTGCAAAACGAGTCCCCTCTGCTAAATCTCTATCCGCACGAAACTGTCGGAGTTTCTCGACCGTCTGCCCCATATTTAATTCTTGCCAACCGTAGTCCAGCATCGCATCCACAGAGGTTTCAAAAAATTCTGCGATATCGACCAACATCTCTAACTCTGGATTTGCCTTGCCAGATTCCCACTTGTGGACGGCACTGACGGACACCCCCAGAACTTCCGCCAGTTGTTCCTGCGTAAATCCCGCTTCTTTGCGTAGCCTTTTGATGCTTTCATTCAATTTTATCTTCATGTTTACTACCCCTTTCTCGCTGTATTATATCGTTGCTGTGCCGACAAATCCACAGACTACTGGTGCATTTCGTCAACCATTTTTTTGACCAATGGTCTAATCCTATGGAATCGAAAGAAATCTGTCCCAGTGCGTACGATAAATTATTTGCAGTAAATTCACAACTTTTACTTGCGCTCCGACAGAAAATCTAGTATACTGTTGACTGTCGAGCTGTCTGCAACGGCTTGGCGAATTACACACAAACCCGCCGTTGTCTGACGGACAAATACGGCAGGAATTTTCGGAAGGAATGAATACAAATGAGCGCATCCAGAGAGAAAAAAAGACGGCAGCAAGTCGTGGCAACCAACGGTGGTCTTGACCCCAAAGCTGCCCGCGAGGCTGAGCGTCTTGCCGCAGAGAAAAAGTCCCAAATCATGTACTCCACCATCGCCGCTGTTTTCGTTGCCGTGTCCATCTTCTTGGTGGTCTTTAACTCCGGCATCATCCAGCGCAACCGCGCCGCTTTGACAGTGGATGGCGAGAAGTACACCGTCAGCGATGTCAACTACTACTATTACACCGCTTATCAGAACTTCATGCAGAGTGGCTACGGTAGCTACTTCATCAACACCACACAGCCTCTTGGTAGCCAGCAGTGCGTGTTTGATGCCGAAAAGACTTGGGCTGACTACTTCAAGGATGAGGCTATCAACAACATGAAGCTGGTGCATGCCGCTGCTAAGGCCGCTGAAGAAGCAGGCATGAAGCTCGGCGAGGAGGAGCGCGCCAGCGTGCAGGCCAACATCGACTACATGAAGGAAGCCGCTGAGAAGAACAACTACTCCTACAAGAACTACCTCACCGCCCTGTACGGCAGCTACATGACCCCCGCTGTTTTCGAGCGCAATCTGGAGCTGACCATGCTGGCTAATATGTACACCAAGGACCACTACGACAGTCTGGTGTACACCGATGACGAGATTCTCGCCTACTACGAGGAGAATAAGAAGAACTTCGACACCGTTGACGGTGCCTATGTTGCTATCTCCGGCAAGCCCGAGAGCAAGAAGGATGACGAGGGCAAGACCATCGAGCCTACTGCCGAGGAAAAGGCCGCTGCTCTGGCTGAGGCTAAGACCACCGCTGAAACCCTGCTGTCTGGCTACAAGGCTGGTGATGAGCTGAAGGCTCTGGCTGAGGCTCTGAAAGCCACCTACACTGGCGACGAGGAGCTGACCTACACGGGTACTTCCACCGCTATGGACTGGCTGTTTGACGAGGCTCGTGTTGCAGGCGATGCCGAGATTGTTCTGGACGAGGAAACCAGCACCTACTATGTTCTGGTGTTCAACAGCCGTGAGCGCGAAGAAGCTCTGGACTACAATGTCCGCCACATCCTTGTCACCGAGGCCAACCTGAATCTGGCTGAGGGCGAGAAGGCTGGCGAGGGCGAGGTCGCTCTGGCTGCTCAGACCATCCTCGACAAGTGGGATGGTACCGAGGAGAACTTCGCAAAGCTGGCTGAGGAGTACACCCAGGACAGCGGCAGTGTTGCTACTGGCGGTCTGTACGAGAATGTCAAGAAGGGCGACATGATTGCCGAGTTCAACGACTGGTGCTATGCTGAGGGTCGTAAGGCTGGCGATACTGGTATCGTTGAGTCCCCCTATGGTCAGCACATCATGTACTTCGTTGGCTACGGTTCCACCGAGTATTGGAAGGATGCTTGTAGCGATGCACTGGCTGAGAAGGCATACACCGAGTGGGAAACTGCTCTGCGTGACAGCGTCGAGGCCGATGTACAGGGTGGTATGAGCGTGGTCGGTTAATCCCCCACTCTCCCCCTACGATTAAGAGAAAGAAAGCCGACTCTGCTTTATGGGCAGGGTCGGTTTTTTCAAACAAGGAGTATACAATACCATGGATGAAAGATTTTTACGAAACGAAATGATGTTCGGTGCAGAAGCCGTACAGAAACTTGCTCACTCCCATGTATGTGTAGTTGGTCTAGGTGGTGTGGGAAGCTATGCGGTGGAGGCACTGGCACGCGCTGGCATCGGTGAATTGACGCTGACTGACCAAGATTCCTACGGACTGACCAACATCAACCGTCAGCTTGGCGCACTCACTTCCACCGTAGGACAGAGCAAAGCACACGCACTGGCGGCGCGTGTCCAAGACATCAACCCCGCCTGCATTGTTCACCCCATTGTCGGCAAGTACACCAAGGAGAACCGTGAAACCTTCTGGGGCGATTACGACTATCTGGTGGATGCCATCGACTTGGTCGCGTGTAAGGTCGATTTAATTTGCCAAGCACAGGCGCGTGGGATTCCGATTATCTCGGCACTGGGAACGGGCAACAAATTGGATGCCACACGCTTGGAAATTACGGATTTGAGCAAAACCTACGGCTGTCCCCTCGCCCGTGTGATGCGCCGCGAACTGGGGCGACTGGGCATCAAGCATCTGAAAGTCGTGTTCAGCGCAGAGGAAGCGGCAGAAACACAGCAACTCGAAGCTCCCCCACCTGGGCGGCGCAGTGTCCCTGCCAGTGTGCCGTGGGTTCCCTCTGTCGCAGGACTTCTCATGGGCGGCGCAGTGGTGATGGATTTGATCGGACAAAGCAAATAAATATATCGGTGCGGCATCACTCATCAAAATTCAAGATACCACTCATAAACTAAGACATGGACTTCCCCCCTCCCTTTCGGTATAATAGCATCAGAAGCTTCTAATATTTGAAAGGAATAAGATAGATGAGCGTATTTTCTCAGAATTTGAAACGATTTAGAGTCGCGAAGAACATGACACAGGAGCAGGCTGCGCAGGCACTGGGTGTCAGCACACAAACCGTCTCCAGATGGGAATGCAACACGACCTTGCCAGAGGTAACCATTCTCCCCGACATTGCAGCACTGTACTGTGTCACGATTGATGATTTGTATAAAGAAACGAGTATGGCCTATGAGAATTATGCTTCGAGACTCGGAAGCGTCTTTGAGGCCAGCTTGAAGCCCGAGGATTTCCTGCGGGCAGATATCGAATATCGCAAACTATTAAGTTCACAGGACTATACCGACGAGGATTTGCGCCTGTACGGCATTCTTTATCAGGAAATGATGTATGTGTGCATCAAAAAAGCAGGAGAGATTTTTGATCGGGTACTCAAAAACGGTCCGCAAAAGGATCCTCAGACCTATTGGGCCACTCGTCGGCAAAAAGCATACTTTCTCTGGGAAATCGGACGAAATCAGGAAAATATTGACGAGTTTCTCCCTCTCGTGGAAGCAGGAAGCCGCGAACTACAGGAGTGGATTTGTCTGATACAGGCCTACTCCTTCGCAGAAAATAATGATTCTGCTTTAGAGTGGGCAACAAAAGCGGCGGTAAAATTCCCTGAGAATGCGCTGCTGCATACCTATACCGGTGATCTGCTGCGCTCCATGAAGCGGTATGAGGAAGCATTCACACACTGGAAACGGGCGTTGGAGATGGAACCCGAGTGGTGTGACGCAGCCTATTCCATGGCATCCTGTTACGAAGAAATGGGCGATTATGCAGGTGCTTTTGAGGTTTATCAGCAAATCGCAGACAATTTGGAGCGGCGGGGATTTGAGGCAGAAGTCAACTGGCCCAGAAGTCTGGCGCACAAGTGCCGGGAAAAAATAGTCACCTGATAAATGATTTCTTTAATTATTTCGTGGGATATAAAAAATAATCTCTAATCGCTTCATTGACTTTTCGAGTTTCTGACAGCATATAAGTGTATGCTTTTTCCAGCACCACTTTTTCATCCCACAACGCCTCAAGCAGTGCTACCTGCAAAAAATTTCTAACCTCCTCATCGTCACTGATAGCGAGTTCTTCATAGAACACGAACACCTCTTGCAGAGCCTGCGTATCATCTTCGCTCCGTAATAAATCCAGTACATAAGGGTTCCATACCTCGTAGGATAGTATATAGGGGTCTAGGCAATCTTCACCGAAAATATCAAAACACTGTAAAAACTTAGAGGCTAATTGTGGAAATCGTTTACAAAGTATCTGCTGTAGTTCTTCGTACTCCATCTGTATCTCTCCATATTGAACTAAGAAATGTAAAAAAGAAGTGCCGCGGTATGCGACACTTCTTTCATCATGCGTTGGGAATCAATTACTTGATTTCGACCTTTGCGCCAGCCTCTTCCAGCTGCTTCTTCAGAGCCTCGGCATCGTCCTTGGAAATGCCTTCCTTCAGAGCCTTGGGTGCGCCCTCGACAACAGCCTTAGCCTCAGCCAGGCCCAGACCGGTGATCTCACGAACAACCTTGATGACCTTGATCTTAGCAGCAGCATCGAAGCCAGCCAGAATCACATCAAACTCGGTCTTCTCCTCAGCAGCGGGAGCAGCAGCGGCAGCGGGAGCAGCCATAGCAGCGGCGGAAACACCGAACTCCTCCTCCAGAGCGTGAACCAGCTCGCTCAGCTCCAGAACAGTCAGAGCCTTAACTTCCTCAATCATAGCAACAATCTTCTCGGATGCCATTGTTAGGTACCTCCTAATAATTTTTCAGTAAAATAATAGTTATAATGATTTGCCGAACAATTACTCGGCAGCCTCGGCAGGAGCACCCTGCTTCTCGGCAATCTGCTTCAACACGCAAGCCAGACCAGAGATGGGAGCCAGCATGGTACCCAGCACCTGGGCACGCAGGATGGGCAGCGGGGGAATCTCAGCCAGAGCCATGACCTCATTGAGAGCCATAACCTTGCCATCCATGAAACCGCCCTTGATTTCAAAGTGACCATTGCACTTCTTGGCGAAGTCGTTGATGACGCGGGCGGGAGCCACGGGGTCATCGTTGCAGATAGCGAGAGAGGTAGTGCCGTTCAGGACACCATCCAGCTCGTCCATACCGCAATTCTTAGCTGCGAAGCGCAGCAGGGTGTTCTTCACAACGGCGTACTCGACATTGTTCTTACGCAGCTCAGCACGCAGAGCAGTATCCTCAGCCACAGTGATGCCCTTGTAGTCCACCAGGACACCGGCGGATGCATTCTGCAGCTTTTCAGTCAGAGAAGCAACAATAGCTTGCTTTTCGCTCAGAACTTTTGCGTTAGGCATTCTTGTTTTCACCTCCATTAGATTTGCAGGAAAAGTGGTGCGTTCAAGAAAGGAAAAAACAGTCCTCGCGCAAAGACACGCGCAAGGACTGTGCTAATCAATAACGATTGGCTATCCTCGGTAGGATTTACAGTCGAACCCACCTACTGTCTTTGGAACGCATCACGGATTATATCTAAGTATTGCGATTTTGTCAATACCTAAATGTGATTTTTTTATCTTTTTTTGGTCTTTTTATCAGACCATCTTAGAAGTGTTGAGCTTGATACCAGGGCCCATGGTGGAAGCGGTAACGCAGCTCTTCACATACTGACCCTTAGCAGCAGCGGGCTTAGCCTTGACAATAGCACCCATCAGGGCGTTGTAGTTGTCAGCCAGCTTCTCTGCGCCGAAGGAAACCTTACCGATGGGGCAGTGGATGATGTTGGTCTTGTCCAGACGGTACTCAATCTTACCAGCCTTGACTTCCTGCACAGCCTTTGCAACATCGGGAGTCACGGTACCAGCCTTGGGAGAGGGCATCAGGCCCTTGGGACCCAGAACCTTACCCAGACGACCGACCAGACCCATCATGTCGGGGCTAGCAACGACGACATCGAAATCGAACCAGTTTTCCTTCTGGATCTTCTCGACCATATCCATCTCGCCGACATAGTCAGCACCAGCAGCACGAGCAGCGTCAGCCTTGTCGCCCTTAGCGAAGACCAGCACGCGTGCGGTCTTACCAGTACCGTGGGGCAGAACGATAGCACCACGAACCTGCTGGTCAGCGTGACGGGAGTCAACACCGAGCTTCACATGCAGTTCAACGGTCTCGTCGAACTTAGCAGAAGCGTTCTTGCAAATAATCTCAAAAGCCTCAGCAGCCTCGTACAGGTTAGCTCTGTCGAACTGCTTGGCAATGTTCTGATACTTCTTACCTCTAAACATTTCCTATGCCCTCCTTATTCGCCAACGATAACGCCCATGCTGCGTGCAGTACCAGCGATCATGCTCATAGCAGACTCCAGGCTAGCAGCGTTCAGGTCGGGCATCTTGGTCTCAGCGATTTTCTGCACATCAGCCTTGCTGATGGTAGCGACCTTGGTCTTGTTGGGCACACCGGAACCAGACTCGATGTTGCAAGCCTTCTTGATGAGGACTGCAGCGGGAGGAGTCTTGGTAACAAAGGTAAAGGAACGGTCGGAGTACACAGTGATGACAACGGGGATAATCAGACCCATGTCATTCTTGGTGCGCTCGTTGAATTCCTTGGTAAAAGCGGGGATGTTCACACCGTGCTGACCCAGAGCGGGACCAACAGGGGGAGCAGGCGTAGCCTTGCCTGCGGGAATCTGCAGCTTAACGTAGCCAACTACTTTCTGTGCCATAATCAGGCACCTCCTTGATATAATGTGGTGGTGACGGGGCTTGTCCTCCTCGGGAGCACCCCTCCCACGGTGCCGCATTGCGGCGAATCATTTCTAAATATAGTATCAGTCAATAACTTCCACCTGATTGAGCTCCAACTCAACCGGGGTTTCACGACCGAACATGGAAACCACGACAGTGACCTTATTCTTCTCTGCGTCAATCTCCTCGACCACGCCAGTGAAAGAGGCCAGAGGGCCATCGCTGATGCGGACATTATCGCCCACATTGTACAGCACGACAACCTCGTGTTTCTCCATGCCGAGAGCCAGAACCTCCTCCTCCGTCAGAGGAATGGGCTTATTGCTGGCCTCGCCAACAAAACCAGTGACACCGCGCACATTGCGAACCAAGTGCCAAGTATCATCGGTCATAACCATCTTAATGAGAACATAGCCGGGGAACACTTTGCGTTCGACTTCCTTCGCCTTACCAGACTCGGTAATCTCCGTCACAGTTTCGAGAGGAATCTTGATATCGAGAATCATATCCTCCATGTGACGACCCGTCACAAATTTCTCAATGGTGGTCTTAACGGCATTCTCATAGCCGGAATAGGTATGAATGACATACCAATTTGCATTATCGGCCATCTTTCCGTCCTCTTACGCGAAGATGTTAAGCAGGGTCTTAACAAACAGGCCTGCCACACCGTCAAAAATCCAGATGCACGCGCCAATGGCAACCGTGCAGGCAATTACGGTAATGGTGTTCTTAGTGACCTTCTGAGGAGAGGGCCAAACGACCTTCTTCAGTTCGCTTTTCATCTCACGGAACCAGCGGCCCCGATCCTTCTTAACCTTCTGTTCTTCTGACATGATGCTCAATTCTCCCTTTCTTACTTGGTCTCAGTGTGGACCGTGTGCTTTTTGCAGAAGGGGCAGTACTTGTTCATCTCCAGACGGTCAGGGTCATTCTTCTTATTCTTGACCGTGTTGTAGTTTCTCTGCTTGCACTCGTTGCATCTCAAAGTGATCTTAACGCGCATTCCTAACGGCACCTCCTTATTCATGTATGCAGGCTCTCTGACCTGTACTGATTGCCTCCCTGCTGATGAAGCGGTGGACTATTTGTGCGACAAAAGCGAAAAAACGCGCACAAAAAGAAAGCCCCGTTTCCACAGGTGTTTTTACTGTAGCATATCATGTCCCAGAAGTCAATACAATTTTTTTGAAAATCCTACTTTTTTTTGGAAGTGCGATGATGTATAATATTTAGTGCATTTTTGCTGTTGCAAACGATTGATTACAAGAATAAGGAGAGTTCTATGCGTATTATGGCCATCGACTACGGCGATGCCCACACTGGCATTGCCATTTCTGACAGGTTGGGGATGCTCGCAGGGTATACCACCGTCATCAACACACGCAAACAGGAGCAAGTCTTGGACGGAATTGCCAAGCTCATTGAGGAGTATGGTGTCACCGAGTTGGTACTCGGCTATCCCAAAAACATGGACGGCACCCTCGGTCCCCGTGCGGAAAAGGCACAGGCGATGAGCGAAGCTCTAACCGAGCGATTCCGCCTGCCCGTCAAACTGTGGGATGAACGACGCACCACCATTGATGCCCACAACATCCTCGCCAGCGCAGGACAAAACGCCAAGAAGCGTAAGAAAACCGTGGATGCCGTCGCCGCTGCCCTTATCTTAGAGGGCTATCTGACCTTCCGCAAAACCAGAGAATAACACAAAGGAGTACACAACACGAATGAAGCAGTTTTTGAAAAGCAATGCCATTCTTTTGCTTGCTATCGCCGTCTGCGCCGTTATCAGTTTTGGTGTCATCGGTGCGCGTGCGAATGTCGAAAGCCAAAATAAGACCTACGATGTCGTTTTGGACTACAGCGAACTGGAAGCACTCTGTGAACAGAGCGAGCATCCGATTGGGTGGTGGCTGAACGAGTTCAAGGAGATGGGGATTACCCGTGTGGGCTTGCAGGAGGAGAGCCTGATGTCCCTGATGGAAAACTCCCCCATGGCAGTTACCGCCACGATGATGGACACCGTGATGCAGGATGCCGACTGGCAAAAGCAGTACCCCGTCCCCTTTGTAGAGGAGGTCAAGGCGCACGGTTATGACCGTTTCGATGTTCTGGTCGAGGTATCTGGCGCGGATGCTGTGGACTTTGTCCGCTTTGCTATTACCGAACGCCTGCCACAGAACACCTACTTCTTATACGAAACTACCGTAGACGGCGAGAAACAGCTGTTCCTGTGGCTGGATGGCACGGTAACAGATACCCTCTATCTCTCCGCCTACCCCTATATTGACAATGTAGGTGCTGGCTTCACCCAGCGCAAAGAGATTAAATCCTCCGTGTTGCTGTATCTCTCCTTGGGTCTGTTGCCCGAGAAGGTGGAACTGATTCACTCCCTCGGCATGGAGATTATTCCCCGCACCATCTGCTACGACGGGCACAACGATGCGCAGTTTGCCGAAGCTGTGTTGGCAGATTATGAACGCCATAACCTTGCTCCCGAATATATCATCGCAGGTGGGGAAGCGGTTATCGGCTTTGACGACGGTATTTCTCAAGCCATGCAGTATATTGTGGAAAACAATATCACCATCGGCCTGATTGAGAACGCGACCCAGCGTGAGAACATCATGCAGTCTGGTGTGCTCGATATCGCAGAGGCAACCAACTACAATACCGTCCGCGTCTTTTCTGTTTGGGACTATATCCAGTACCGCTACGCCTACTACGGCTATGAGGGTGCGGAAGAAATCGAAAACACCCTGTTCCGCGCCATCACCGAGCGCAATATCCGCGTTATCTACTTCAAGCCTGTCAAGCAGACCAACAGCACCTTTGCGTATGTCACCGATATCGAGGTGTACCGCGATATGTTTAACGGACTCAACGAGCGTCTGGCCGACCACGGCATCCGCATGGGTCGTGCAAGCGTGATGGACAATCTACAAGTGCCTTCTTTGGCTCTCTTGGCAACAGGACTGAGCGCAGGATTGGGCGGCGCACTGCTCCCCTCCACTTTCCTCCCCTTCAAGAAAAAGTGGACTTTGCTCCTCGCTGGTGTGGCGGCGGTCGGTGTCACAGGTGCATGGCTGGTTGCCCCCACTACTTTCCGTTTAGTTGCTAGTTTTGCCAATGCCGTTGTATTCGCTTGTCTAGCCGTCACGCTCCTGTTGTTCTTCGCCAAAAGTTCCGCCGAGAAACTATCCCCTGATGCCAAATTGACGCAGATTCTCCCCCGCGCCTGCGCCATTCTCCTGTCTGCCATCGCCGTGTCGCTTGTCGGTGCGATGCTGACCGCCGCGCCCCTCGCCTCCACCGACTATATGTTGGAGCTCGGTATTTTCCGCGGTGTCAAGATGGCACAGCTCATCCCCCTCGGATTCTTCTGTCTTCTGTTTGTGTCCTATTACGGCATTTTTGAAAAGGACCGCAAGACAAACACGCTCAAGATTAGCGACTTTATTTCTGCGCTCCAGTGGACCATCCCTGTCTGGGCATTGGTTCTGGCAGGTGGCCTGTATGTCGTGGGTAGCTACTATATCGCCCGCACTGGCCACGAAACCGGGGTTTCTATCTCCACTTTTGAGCTGATGTTCCGTAACATTCTGGAAGAAAACCTGTTGGCGCGTCCGCGTACCAAGGAGTTTTTGGTCGCCTTCCCCTGTGCGATGCTCGCTGTCTACAGTGCGGTGCGCCGTATGCCCTTCTTCACCGCCATTTTCGGCCTCGCCAGCACCATCGGTCTAACCAGTGTCTGCAACACATTCATGCACATCCGCACCCCCCTGTATCTGGGCTTTGTTCGCACAGGCTACTCTGTGGTACTGGGTGTCCTCATCGGTGTTGTATTGGTCTTCGTCTTTGATTTCCTCTGCCGTGCTTGGCACTTCGTCAAGAAAAAATATTGCGAAGCGGAGCTGAATGGATGAACAACATACTGATTTCTGGCTACTACGGTTTCAACAATATCGGTGACGAGTCCATTCTGCGTACAGTGATTGACAATCTGCGCGAGAAGTTGGGTGCAGTCGATATCACCGTACTCTCCCAGAATCCGACGCAAACTGCGGAAAAATACGGGGTTAAGGCGGCGCAACGGATGTCGATTCCTGCAATTGTGAAAGCCGTATCCCGCTGTGACCTGTTGCTCTCTGGCGGCGGTAGTCTGTTACAGGATGCCACCTCCGCCCACAGCATCTTATATTACCTCTTTATTCTGCGTCTGGCACAATGGATGGGCAAGAAAACCTTTATCTACAGCCAGGGGATTGGACCTATCACTTCCCAGCGTAACCGCAAACTCACACGGTCGGTCTTGCGCCGTGCCAGCGGGATTGTGGTACGCGACAGCAAGAGCCGTGACCTGTTGGTGGAGATTGGGGTTCCCGACCGTCTGATTCATGTCACCGCCGACCCGGTGATTCGTGTCAAAAAAGCGGACACTGCACTGGGGTTGGAAATTTTACAGTGCGAGGGCTGTCCACGCAGAGAGGGAAAGCTGACAGTGGGATGGGCAGTCAAATCCCGCCGCCCTGACCCTACTTTCTACCACGAGATTCAGAAATGTATCCGCTGGCTCAAGGAGGAATACGATGCGGACAGCGTACTGATTCCCTTCTTCCACAGCGAGGATATCTCTGTGTGCGAGACCATCGCACAGGGGTTGGACGGACAAGTGGGTTGTCTACGGCAAAAGTATCTATCGGAAGAAACCCTCTCCATCATCGGTTGTATGGATGTACTGGTCGGTGTTCGCCTGCACTCTCTCATCTACGCCGCCGTCATGGGAGTACCGATGATTGGCATTTCCTACGACCCCAAGGTGGATTCGTTCCTCGCCTCGATAGAACGCTCCGCGCTGTGCGATGTACAGGATTTCACCTTTGAAAAATTCCGTACCGCCTTTTCCGAAACCATGATACAGCGTGAGCATATCTGTCGTACCACCGAGAAACGAGTAACCCATCTCATTTCCCGACTCGACCAAAACGAAGAACTGATTCGTTCCCTTATGGATACCAACCATTGACGAGGTGATACCATGTCATTGCGCTCCGATTTAGAAAAACTTTCCGCCGAGCAGTGGCAAAATACCCGTGTGAAAATCAGACCACTTGCCACCCAAGACGACCTGATATATGCGGCGTACGATTGTCAACTGACGGATGCTCAGAGAGAACTGGTCAATCCCGCTTGGTTTTCCATCGGCAGAGCGTACTTGTTCCCAGAAGATAACTACCCCTGTATCATTGACAACGAACACAATGCACCCATCGGGTTCATCAACTTGAGCAAATGGCTCGGCAGTGGCGATGCCTACTCGTGGAGCTATTTCATTGACAGCAGACACCAGCGAAAAGGTTATGGAAAAGCCGCCGCACAACTCGCCATCTCTATTCTAAAGGCAGCAAATCCCGAAAAGCAGATTAAGTTATCGACGGAAGTAAGCAACACGACAGCGCAAGCCTTGTATATGTCATTGGGATTTCAGAAACTGGACGAAATGGATGGCGATGATGTCGTATTTGGGCTATAGCCACCTATCTATAAATGGAAAGTCCCTGTCCGTGCAAATGAAAAGAAGCCGTTCGTCAAACTTGAAAATGTTGTCTTGCTCGAAGGGATTCGTTTGGCAGAGGTTTCAGAAGGTGTTTATTTTTTAAGTGCCGCACCGCTGAATTTATCAGGTGCGGACGGTTCGCCATGCAGAGCTGTCTTGCTAGCTGTTGCTGAGAAATAAATTCTAAAACGAAAAAATCCGACCTGTGCAGTTGTCGTACACGGGTCGGATTTCTTATTTCATAACGATTTTTTCAATTAGAACAGAGGGACCACTGCTCCACCGTAGGTACTCACGATAAACTTGCGAACCTTTTCACTCTGTAGTGCCTTGACCAGAGCCAGAATCGCTTCATTCTTCTCGTTGCCTTCCTTGACGGTCAAGATATTGACATAGGCTTCAGCCGCCATACCGTCAGATGCCTCCACTGCCAGAGCCTCAGAAACCTGCAAGCCTGCGTCGATGGCATAGTTGCCGTTGATAACAGCAACATGAACATCCTGCAAGGTGGTAGGCAACAGGCGCGCCTCCATCTCAACGATTTCGTAGTTGTGGGGATTCTCTACGATGTCGCTCTTAGTTGCGTTCACACCAGCACCATCCTTCAGGCGAATCAAGCCCTCCTGCTGTAACAACAGCAGAGCGCGTGCACCGTTCGGACCATCGTTGGGAACGGCAATCTGTGCGCCATCGGGCAGGTCTGCCAGAGAGGTACACTTGCCACCGTAGATGCCGAGAGGCTCGTAGTGGACATTGGCTACCCCCACCAGATGCGTACCGCTACCAGCGTTGAAGTTGTTCATGTAGGTGATATGCTGGAAGTAGTTCGCATCAATCGAGCCATCTTCCACCGCCTCATTGGGTAAAACATAGTCGTCAAACTCGCGGATAACGAGGGTATATCCCTCCTCGGCCAAGATTTCCTTGGCGACTTCGAGAATCTGTGCGTGGGGGGCAGGGGTTGCACCGACGGTAATCGTCTTAGCGTCGTCCTTTGCACCACAGGCGGCGAGGGACAAGGTCAGTGCGAGAGCCAGCGCAATCACAGTAAGTAACTTTTTCATGTTCGTAATCTCCTTTATTTTTTGTATTGTATCATCATTTTTGTGTTGTTTTGGTACGGCGGTCAACTTTGACTGCCAATGTAGTACCGATAGATTGAATGACCTGTACCAGAAGCACTAAGAGCAGTACCGCAATATACAGCACCACGCGCTCCTGTCGTCCGTGGCCGCGCAACAGAGCCATTGCACCCAGTCCGCCACCGCCGATAGCACCTGCCATCGCACCGTAGCTGAGGATAGTAATGGTGGCTGTCGTCAGACCCGTAATCAGCGAGGGTTTACACTCTGGGAGCATCACCTTGGTGACAATCTGCCATGCAGGACATCCCATCGCCTGTGCCGCCTCGATAATGCCTCTATCCATCTCTCGCAGGGCACTTTCTACAATACGCGCCACAAAGGGGGCGGCGGCGAGGGTCAGGGGGACGATGGAGGCTGTTGTGCCGACGGAAGTACCAATAACGAACCGCGACAGAGGGAAACAAACCACCATCAAAATCAGAAACGGTACGGAGCGAAGCAGATTCACCGCAATATTCAATGCTTTCATCAGCCACTTAGGCAACGGCGCAATGCCGTTTTCCTCTCCGACAACCAAAATCACGCCCAACGGAA
Source organism: Candidatus Pelethomonas sp. (assembly GCA_045658885.1). Taxonomy (GTDB): domain Bacteria; phylum Bacillota; class Clostridia; order Oscillospirales; family Oscillospiraceae; genus Pelethomonas. The sequence goes on from JAZOVU010000027.1 coordinate 31,951, forward strand.
GTCCGATAACATAGGCCAACAGCGTGCCCAACACCGTCACATACAGCGTTTCCCACAGGGCAAACGGCAAAGTCTCAGGTTGTAACAGAAATTCAACCTGTTGTGCCGCCTTATGCACCCCACAGCCCTCCAAAAAGGCAATCAATTTTTCAATCATGGTAGTTCTTGACCTCCTCCACGCTGATATCGGGTTGTTTCCGCAGGTACTCCAACACACGCACCACTTCTTCTTCGTTCTCTGGCAAGCTCAAAAGCATCGTTCCGAAGAATCGTCCGTCAATACTGCGCGTATCCGCACCAAGAATATTGACTTTCACACCACAGTCAATGGCAAGCGAGGCAATGAGGGGAACATGGGCACTGCCACCGTTGAATGCCACACGGATGACACGGCTCTGTGGGATAGACTCCGCTGGAACACCGTCGGGATAGACCAGTCGCCGTCCTGCTTCTGTTTTGGGACTGCGGAAGACATCTTCCACCGTGCCACACTCCGCCAAATCGCCCTTATCCAGAATCGCAACACGGGAGCATATCTCCTCAATAATTTTCATTTCGTGGGTAATCACCACGATAGTGATGCCCAGTGTGCGGTTAATCTCTTGTAGGAGCTTCAAGATATCCCGTGTGGTTTTCGGGTCGAGGGCGGAGGTTGCCTCGTCACACAGCAAGATTTTCGGGTCAGTTGCCAAGGTTCGTGCAATGGCGATACGCTGTTTCTGTCCACCCGACAGCTGTGCAGGATAGGCGTTCGCACGGTCGGCGAGGTCCACCAGTTGCAACAGCTCTTTCGCGCGTTCCTTTGCCTTGCGTCTGGGAACACCTGCAATTTCCATCGGAAAACAGATATTCTCCAGTGCCGTTCTCTGCATCAACAGATTAAAATGCTGGAAAATCATACCGATAGATTTTCTGGCGCGGTTCAACTCCGCTGTAGAGAGTTGTAACAGGTTCTGACCATCTACGATAACACTTCCCTCGTCGGGGCGTTCCAACAGATTGATACAACGCACGAGGGTACTCTTTCCTGCGCCCGACAATCCGATGATGCCGAATATCTCGCCGCGTTGGATGTCGATATTGACATTTCGCAGGGCGGATACGGTATTCTCCTGCCCGCCGAAAGTTTTACTAATCGCTTTTAACTGAATCATAGGTTCCATAGGACTGCTCTTCTCCTGTCTGGGGCAACAAAAAAGCCGCCCCCGATGATTGTTCATCAAGGACGACGCACGAAAGCGCACCGTGTTACCACCTTGTTTTGCCCATACCTCACAGCAGGGGCCTCTACGGGTACCAACATACCCTGACGCGATAACGGGCGTTCCCGTTGCAGCCTATACGCGATGCGTAGTCGGTGCACAGCTCCAAGACCATCTTCCGCGAATCCTTCCGCACTCGTTTCCACCCTCCGAGCTCTCTGTCGCGTATCGCTTCGCCTACTCTTCTCTTCCTTGCCTTTTGTTGTTTCACTTGTTTCATCCGCGATGGTCATAGTCTACGACAAATTTTGCAAATCGTCAATTGTCAACTTTCACAAAGTAACGCGCTATTTTATAAATATTTTGCCAATTTACGGGGCAATTGACAAACCATCTGCGGTCTGGTATACTTGTTTTACAAGTGTAAACCAATTTGATACTGTTGGAAAGGTGGTTATCTCTATGGCACATCCACAACACATTTCTCTCTCCCCCGCCGAGTGGCAGGTCATGGAACAGCTGTGGGAACAGCATCCGCGTACCCTTATGGAGTTGGTGCGTACTCTCGCGCCACAGACAGGGTGGAGCAAATCCACCATCGTCACCATGATTGGCAGACTGGAAAACAAGGGCGCATTGACTTACACCGAGGGCGGACGCGCACGACTGTACACCCCCACCATCACACGCGAACAGGCGGCGGTACAGGAAACAGAAACCCTATTGCACCGCCTGTACCGTGGCAGTGTTGCCATGATGGTCAATACCATCGCAGACGGCCGTGGGCTGAGCAACCAAGACATTGATGAACTGTACGAGATTTTGCAACGCGCCAAGGACGACCGAAAGGAGGATACCAATGTATGAAATTATCCTCACATCCTCGGTATTGATTCTTATTCTCATCGCTCTGCGCCGTGTTTTGCGCGGACGGATTGCCCCCACGCTCCAATATGTCCTCTGGCTCTTGGTGGCGGCGCGTCTGTTGATGCCTGGGACATTGTTTCACGCCCCAGTGACCGTACTCGGTTTTGTGGATGGGATTCACAGTGCTGTGGTGGACTTGCACACAGAGGAAATGCCCTCTGTACCAGAACAGCCTACCACTTCTCCACTATCTCCCCCTCTCTCTGAACAGACCATTCCTGTGCAACCCACGCCCACTCGCCCCTCTGCGGATGGCAATACGACCAGCCGTGTCCCTGCCTCACAGCTTACCCCCACACCACAAAAGTCCGCTATCCAATGGTGGGATATCCTCTGGAAAGTAGGGGTTGTGACGGTCGGCTCTGTATTTCTCATCAGCAATTTTGTCTTCTATGGCAAATTACGGCGCAACAGACAGCGCATCCCCACAGATTCTCTCCCGATTCCCTGCCATCTCCCTGTGTACTATGTGGAATCCCTCGCCGCGCCGTGTCTGTTTGGGTTGAAAGGTGCCATCTATGTGAATGAAACCGCGTTACACCCCCAGCGATTGCGCCATGTGCTCACCCACGAATTGACGCACCACCGCCACGGCGACCACCTCTGGTCCCTGTTGCGCTGTATCTGTCTGGCGATGCACTGGTATAATCCGCTGGTCTGGTGGGCGGCGATGTTGTCGCGCCGCGACTGTGAACTCAGCTGTGACAGCGCGGTGCTGTATAGCTTGGGTGACACATCCGCCATCAGCTACGGCGAAACGCTCCTGGCAATGCTCACAAAAACGCGCCCCTCGCTCCTACACACCGCCACCACGATGGGAACAGAAAAACGCACCATGACGGAGAGACTTCAGCGGATTGTCCACCGTACCAAGATGCGGAAAGGAACGGCTATAGCGGTTGCGTTGGTCGCTATCGGTGCGGTCACACTGACTTTCGGCGGTTGTAGCGATACGGGTAACACCACCGACACCAAATCCCCCATCGAGGGCACGCAGACAACTGACACCTCATCGACCGAACCAGACAAAATGCAGAGCGACAACGGCGGACAGACCACACTCGAAAACGGCTCCGATGTGGTTCTGCCCAGCGAAACTTACACCCACCCCAGTGGACTATTCCGCATGGAACTCCCCACCGCACTTCCTGTTGTGGTGGTAGAGAGTGAGGACGGTATCCATTTTTACGATGAAACGGTGTACCAGAGTGGTCGAGAGGACGGTTGGATTCTCTCTGTCCATCCCCAACCTGCGGATTGGAACGGCGACACAAACTTCACTTGGACGCTTGCGACTTTCGACACCAACGGCACACCGCAGAACTTCATCTTAGAGTATAGCAGTGCATACAGTGACGAATTTTCTGCACTGCGTCTGCGAATTGCGGAGAGTTTCACTTCCTTTGCCACTGCCGAGCAATTCTCCCATCTAATTCACGACAACTACGAGGAGAATCTCGCCCTTGCCGTCAGCTATCTCCCCTATCTGAGTTGGCGCAATTACAGAGAACTGTACAGTGGCTTCTCCCCCGATGGTTTCTACGAGTTGGAGCATCTCCAGAACGCGCTCTATGTCTTTGCCAACAGCGGTACGGCAAGTTTTGACCAGTACCACGATATGCTTTCCATGACCGATGACGGCTTAGACGGTGCATACAGCCAGAATCTCTCCGGTATCTTTGTGATGCTGTTCCTCCGCAATCAGGAACGCTTCCTCTCCGTTGTCAACAGTGACTACATCACCGACACAGAGCGCGCCAGAATAGCGCAGTATGTTAAATACGAGCTGGACTCCCACTCCACCGAGGCAGACAGCAAACAGATTACTTTTACCGATGCCGAGGTTATCAGTGGTCTTTCGCGCCTCTACTACGCGAGTGTATGGTATGGGGATGGCAGTCCAGAGGGATTGACCTTGACGCTCACAGGTGATTGGACACTGGACGGTATCCAAAACGCTCTGTTTACGGCGGTGTCGGAAGCCATCGTAGGCACGCCTATCGCACACGATTTGACGGGTATTACCATCGGGAGCGACTTCCGCCTCCCCGACGAAATGCACGATGGTATGACCTTGACCGTTCCATTCTATGCCACCTACCAGTCGCAGGAGGCGCACATACTCCCCTCTGGCGAGATTTTCTACTGTAGCGAACAGACAGACACCCTCTCCGCTACCATACAGTTGGTCGGCTGATATGCTATCACGGTTCACACGCTACCGCAATATAGCAATCATGCTGTCGATACACCGCAATCTGTGTTTCCAACTGCGTGGTATCGACCGATGGCAAGTCCCGTATGATACCGCACCCCTTGTACTTCAAATAGCTCTCTTTCATCGCCCAGATTTTCGTAAACTCGGCTTCGGGTTGCGCAGACTGGGCGATGCGCGTTTGTTCTTCGTTGGAACAGCAGAACTGCACCAGACGCGGAGAAAACGCCCGCACATCCTGCACATCCACCCCGATAGAAACCTCCGATACCCCAACCACGCACCCCTTCGGGCAGTGGCTGAGGTTGAAATGGATGTGTGGATGGTCTGGTAAAAACGGCTTTCCGCGCTCTGTGACGGCAATCCGTGGATTGTGCAGACCGAACTGTGTTTTCAGTGCGTAACGCAACAGCAGGTACGAGAGGATACAGTGGTAGCGGTCTGTAGGGTTGCGATAGCGCAGTGCTTTTGCTCTGCGTTCTGACGGTAAAAAATCCAAATACTGGTCTAAAGCAGACATCTCGAACGGCTCCTCGTGGAATACCGCAAAAAGCCAACACTTCCTCTTTGGTTGTCTGTTCTGCATACACGCACTCCTTTGTTTTTGTACGGTGGATACTGTTATTGTATGACAATACAACTGTCCCGTCAAGGCTCGGCCAATTCCGTCATTTCCACCAAAAAAAAAAAAAAAAAATAGGGCTAAAATCAGTCGTTTTCACAATATTATTTTCATGGGAAAATTTTCTCTTTATTTTTGTTTCTGACATTGTTATAATTTTTTCGTCAAAAACCAAATAGTGTATGAGGAGCGATTTCTATGTTAAAAAATTTGAAAGTCAAGCATTCCCTATTCATCGGCTTTGGTATCACAATTGGTGTGTCGCTGATTTTGATTATCAGCAGTATTGTTGCCATGCTCTCCCTGTCCAACGGCTACAATGACTTGATTGACCGCCATGTACGCGCCAATGTCCTGATTACCACCATCCGCTTGGAATCCAACATCGCTGCCCGTAACATCCGCGACATTGCCCTCATTCCCGACGACCCCAAGAACCCCCAGTTGGAAGCCAGAACACGGGAGTGCCTGGCAAATATGGAGACAGATATCGCAGAATTGAAGAAGGTCTACCCCTTAAATAGCTCCAACTTGACCGATTATCTAGCCGCGGCACAGGAGTGGATGGATGTCGCTCCCGATATCATTACTGAGGTCAACGCAGGACGCATTGCCAACGCCATCGACATGGTGCAGTTTACCTGTACCCCCAAGCTGGAGGAGATGACCTCTTTGGCGCAGATTGTCGATGACGGCATTGTTGTCGCACAGGACGAAGCTGTTGCCGACCAGATGGCTATGGTGAACACCTGTTCCATCCTCTTTGCGGCCGCCACGCTGTTGGCTACTCTCGCAGTTCTCCTGATTATCCGTGTCATTCTCAACTCCATCCTGCCCCCTGTCGCACAGGTGCAGGAGGCTCTGCTCGGTTTCTCCAAGGGTGACTTTACCATCCCTGTCGAGTTTGAGAGCCGCAACGAGCTGGGTGATATGTGCTACGCCATGCGTAAGAGCCAGAAGATTCTCAGCGAAGTCGTTGAGGATGAGTGCTATCTGATGAATGAGTTCTCCCACGGTAACTTTGGTGCCCGTACCCGCGCTGAGAAGTACTATGTCGGCCATCTGCGCGATGTTCTGGTGTCCATGCGTGAGATGACCATTGATGTCAGCCGTACCGTGTTGCAGATTGTGGACAGTGCTGACCAGTTGGACAACGGCTCCAATCAGGTTTCCAACGGTGCCCAGGCACTGAGCCAGGGTGCTACCGAGCAGGCCGCCGCCACCGAACAGCTGTCTGCCGCCATTGAAGAAGTCAACCACGATATCCAGTCCTGCTACGACAAGGCAATTGATGCCAAAAATATTACCGAACACGCTGGTGAGCAGATGGCAACAGCCAATACCCACATGACCCAGATGTTGTCCGCCATGGACGAGATTAGCAGTAGTTCTCAGGAGATTAGCAAGATTATTAAGACCATCGAGGACATTGCATTCCAAACCAACATTCTGGCACTGAATGCCGCCGTTGAGGCGGCGCGCGCTGGTGCCGCTGGTAAGGGCTTCGCCGTCGTCGCTGACGAGGTGCGTAGTCTGGCTGGTAAGTCCGCCGAGGCCTCCAAGAACACCTCCGCACTGATTGAATCCTCCATTAGTGCCGTTGCCAAGGGCGTAAAGTTTGCACAGGAAACCGCAGAGCAGATGAAAGTGGTTGGGGAAAGTGCTTCCCAGACCATGGGACGCATCGTGGAAGTTGCCGAGCTGTCTGAGCGTCAGGCACACGCCATGGAGCAAATCAACCAGAATGTCAGCCAGATTGCCGCCGTTGTTGCCGCAAACTCTGCTACCGCCGAGGAATCCGCCGCCGCCAGCGAAGAGCTGTCTGGACAGGCTACTATCCTGCGCGAGCTGACTACCCACTTCGCTCTGCGCGACATGAGAGATGCCGTTGCTGGTGCATCCAATCCTTAATATCTTTCTATATCCCCCTACATTCCTATAGCCCCCCTATAGAATGTGGAAAGCTCCCTCATCCGAGGGAGCTTTTTCATTGCACACGATTGGATTTGGATGGAGAACCCTATTTTTAGACAAAAAAATAACCCTTGACCACTGCAGTTTGCCGACCTACAGAGTCAAGGGTTACTGATTATTCTTAGTATCTAACATCAATTTAACCTCTCTTTCATTAGGATATCAGAATGGAGGATAGAAAACACTAAAAGCTTATACCGTATTTGTTAAGTTGTACATCGGGTATCACCTCTTTCTGGTTATAATATAGCACAGGGAATCGCAAATTGCAAGACGCAATACTGCACTAATTTAAATAAGTAAAGTTGTGCAAAACAACAAGAGAGGTGTCGCATAGATGCAACACCCCTCCCTATGCCCCCATCACATAAAGATGGGAAGCAGGAAGCCCAGCACGATGGAAAAAACCAACAGTCCCACAATGATACGAGAAATGAGCTGTGTCACCTTCTTATTCAACATGAACTACCCTCCTCACTCAATAATTTTTTAATCGCCTTTTCCGCTTTGGAGCGCGGTAGCATCAGCTCATGGCCACAGCCACTACATTTTAGCTTAATATCCATCCCAATCCGCAGAATCGTCCAAACTTTGCTCCCACAGGGATGTTGCTTTTTTAATTCAACTTTTTGATGCAATTTCAAATCCATGAAAAATCACCTCACACGGGATATTGCGCCTTGATTTTGTTCCAATAGGCTTTCGCCGCCTGTTCGGTCTTATTGTCGCCGTAGTGGTAGTAGGTCGTTCCCACCAACGCATCGGGGAGATACTGCTGTTTGACCCAGTGGTGGGCATAGTCATGGGGATAGCGGTAGTTCTGGTCGCGCTCCTGACCCGTGGTGTCGGCGTGGACATTCTGCAACTCACGCGGAATATCCCCCGTTTTTCCCATATGGACATCCGCCCACGCCGCCCCAATTGCCTGATGGACGGTGTGGGATTTCGGCGCGGTTGCCAACAAAATCGCCGCCTGTGCCAATGGAAGCTGTGCTTCGGGAATCCCCAACTGCATGGCGGTATCGACACAGGCTTTTACAATACTAATCGCCTGCGGATATGCCAACCCTACATCCTCGCACGCGGAACAGAGCAGACGGCGACACGGGGTAATCAAATCCCCTGCTTCGAGAAATCGCGCCAAATAGTGCAGTGCCGCGTCGGGGTCACTGCCACGCAGGGATTTCATCAGGGCACTGGCACAGTCGTACATGGCATCTCCACCGCGGTCATACCGCATCGCACTGCGCTGTGCCACCTGTTCTGCATCGGTAAGCGTCAGACGCAACGCACCGTTTTCTGTCGCCGCCGCCTCATACAGTAACTCTACCGCATTCATCGCTTTTCGCACATCGCCGCCACAGGCCTGTGCAATATGGTCGGGGACACCGTCCTCCCAAGTCAACGGCAACACACTCTCCGCCTGTACCCTCCGCAGGGCGCGCTCCACAGCAGGGCGCACATCCGCCGCCGTTACAGGCTTAAATTCAAACACCGTGCTACGACTGAGCAGGGCAGCGTAGACATAAAAATAGGGGTTTTCTGTGGTCGATGCAATCAGCGTTATCGCGCCGTTTTCCATAAACTCCAACAGCGACTGTTGCTGTTTTTTATTAAAATACTGGATTTCATCCAGATACAACAGCACCCCACTGGGAGCCATCAGCGTCCCGACATCTCCGATAATCTCGCGGATATCGGAGAGCGAAGCCGTGGTCGCATTGAGTTTATACAGGGTGCGCTGGGTGCGTTGGGCGATGAGATTGGCAACGGTCGTCTTGCCCGTGCCAGAGGGACCGTAAAATACCATGTTGGCATCCGTCCCCTTTTCAATAAAACGGCGCAACAGGGCATTCTTCCCCAGAAGATGTTGTTGTCCGACAATCTCCTCGATAGTCTGCGGACGAATCCGGTCCGCCAGTGGTCGGCTCATAGATACGCTCCTATCGCTTTAATTTCTACTGTCTTTTTCTGCGTCAATGGCAAGTACCACCATCAAGGCACACAGGGCATTTTGTGGGTCATACACTTCAATGCTATAGGTATCGGTCCATTGGAACAGTTCCTTGCTAATTGTGGCAATAGTACCACGGCTGGGACTTTGGATGGTATAATCCCACTCCATGAAACTACCCTCTACCTCCCAGTCACTGCAATCCAAGGTAAAGTGCGGTGTGAAAAAACTAAACTCTTTCCGCAGATTTCCCAAATATTCCCCATAGGCATACAGTTCAAACTGCGGCAAAAAAGTCAACACCTTCTGCTGTACGGTTCCGATGTGTTCGCCTTTGGCATCCAAAATATGCAGGCACTTTCCCCAGCTGAGCTGTCCCTCCACCGTGAACACGGTTTCTCCGTACTCGTTGTAGATGTCATAGCTGTCAAACCAAGAGAACGCGCGCTGTTTGAATAATAGTTTCACAGAAAGCCCTCCTTCCTCTGTGCAGGCATCCTCGTTATGCTATCCATGTTATCATACCACACTTTTTTCTGCTTGCACAGATGTTTTTTCTGCCTTTTCTGTCGATGTGACGCATCGTGTCACGGATGTGACCACGCGATTCTCGCGCTTCTTCCGTCTTTCGGTATACTGGAACCAAGCCACAAGGCAAAAAAGAGAAAGGATTTACGAACAATGAAAAAGAATGGAAAAAAAGTGTTGTGGATAGGCGGTGTGGCACTACTCGCCTTCGTTGTGTGGACGGCACTGCTCCAACTGGTCGATGTTCAGCCAATTGGACAGCAGGGGACAAGCATTGGCTTCGCCTCCTTGAATGGTTGGTTCCACCAGTTGACGGGGGTACATATGCCCCTATATACTATCACCGACTGGCTCGGCCTTGTCCCTGTCTTTGTCTGTCTGCTATTCGGTGGCATCGGATTGGTGCAACTTATCACACGAAAAAGTCTGCGTCAAGTTGACTATGACATTCTCGCCTTGGGGGTGTACTATGGCATTGTGATAGTGGGTTATCTCGTCTTCGAGATGTTCCCCATCAATTACCGCCCTATTCTCATCGAGGGACGACTGGAGGCATCCTACCCCTCCTCCACTACGCTCTTGGTACTGAGTGTCATGCCGACATGGGTGGAACAGATGTACCGCCGTCTGCACAGCACACTCGGTAAACGGTTGGTTGCTCTATTTACCATGTGTTTTTCTGCGTTCATGGTGTTGGCACGACTGCTCTCTGGCGTACACTGGTTGACGGATATTATGGGAGGAATTTTGCTGAGTATCGGTCTATTTTGTATCTATCGCGCCGTTGTACTGCTGTATGGGGAAAAAGAACAGCAATAACACAAGCAGGAGGTTCTATCGTGGAATTTCACGAAAAATTGCAGGAACTACGCAAAAGCAGAGGACTCACGCAAGAGGAACTGGCGGAAGCCCTCTATGTATCCCGCACGGCGATTTCCAAGTGGGAGTCTGGCCGTGGGATGCCAAGCATCGAATCCCTAAAAGCAATCTCGAAATTTTTTGCGGTAACGCTGGACGACCTCTTATCCAGTGATGCACTGCTTGTCATTGCAGAAGATGACCAGAAGCAACGGGAAACGCATATCCGAGATATGATTTTTGGATTGCTCGACTGTAGTATGGCATTGTTGTTTTTTCTGCCATTCTTCGGTCAAAAAGCAGATGGTGCAATACATGGCGTTTCCCTGCTTGCATTAAGCGAAGTTCAGCCATATTTGAAAATTTTATATTTTGTTGCTGTCATTCTGATAACAGCGTTTGGTGTTTTGACCCTTGCTTTACAAAACCACCATGCTGTCTTTTGGATGCAAAATAAAAACAGGCTCTCTTTGCTATGCAATGCCATTGGTGTATTTCTTTTCATCATCAGTCAACAGCCCTATGTAGCCGTATTTACCTTTGCATTTTTAAGCATCAAAGTTCTGCTACTCTTCCAACACGCTGGTCAGTAGCACCATTTCGTTCTTTCCGTGCAACAGGAAAAGCAGGGAAAAAACATGATTTTTCAGTGGGAATCTGTCGCAATCCGTGATATGATAGCAGTGAGGTGATAATATGAAAGACACTATGACGATTACCGCTATCATAGAAGAACTAAAGAATCTATATCCCGAGCCGAAATGTTCTCTCCCCTTTGACCCCGAAAAAGCATATGAGCTATTATTTGCCGTGCGTCTGGCTGCACAGTGTACCGATGCCCGTGTCAATCTGGTCACACCTGTGCTGTATGCACGCTTTCCTACGCTGCAAGACCTCGCAGAAGCCAGCGAGGAAGAAGTTGGCGAAATTATCCACTCCACGGGATTCTGGCGCGCCAAGGCACGCGATATCGTGGCGGCCAGTCGGATGCTCCTCGCAGAATTTGACGGCAAAGTGCCCGACAACATGGACGACCTGTTGCGCCTGCCCGGTGTCGGACGCAAGACGGCCAACCTGATTCTCGGAGATGTATTCGGAAAAGAGGGGTATGTGTGCGATACACACTGCATCCGTATCACGGGACTGTTGGGCATTACGGATGGCAGTAAAGACCCGTTAAAAGTCGAAAAACAGCTCCGTGCGTGTATCCCCCCCGAGGAGAGCAACGACTTCTGTCACCGCATGGTACTGCATGGGCGCGCCGTCTGCGTGGCACGGCGGCCAAACTGCGCCCAGTGTACCTTGCGTCCGTGGTGCGACCACGGCAACAGCACAAAAGTATAAAAAAGAAATCGTGGTGTTGCAAGCCGAATCTCGCAACACCACAAATTTTTGCTCTTTTTTCGCTAATTCCGTGCTATCACAGCAGAGTGATACTCCAGGCATTCTCATAGATCTTGCCGACCGCAAGCGATATCAAGTCGGACTGCTGGCTGATATCCTCCACCACGCCATCGCGTGAAGGCAGACTGACCCACGGCTCGATACAGACAAACGGTGCTTCGGTTTTCACTGCATGCCAAATACCCACGCATGGCATCTGCGGAATATGTACGCGGACACCGCGACTCCCCTCGCCTGCGGACAGCGTCAAGGTCTTATCAAAATGGCGCAAAATAATCGCATCATCGTCAAACAAGTCATGGCGCAGAGGGAGTGTAGTATTCTGTTCCAAGGGGAACAGGGTTTCCACGCCACTCATCATATAGGACGGTGCCAACAGGGCGCGAGAGGGATGGCAGGGCTTGGCAAAGGTCAAGCTGTAGTCCTCAAAACACTTTCCCTCCTCCAGAGGCAGACGGAAACCAGGGTGGCCACCCAGACCGAAATACATGGTTTCCTCGCTCTTGTTCTCCACACGGTAGGTAATGTGAAGCTCTGTCCCGACCAGCGCATAGACCACGGAGAAGGCAAAGCGGAACGGATAGCACGCACGGGTGGTTTCGTTGTCCGTCAGCGTGAACACCACGCACTGCTCACTCTCCTGCTCCGCCGTAAATTCCATATGGCGCGCAAAGCCGTGTGTTCCCATCTGGTACTCTTTGCCGTTGTGGATGTAGGTTCCATTGGTCAGACGACCAACATAGGGGAACAGGTTTGTGGCTCTGCCGCCCCAGTAGGCAGAATCGCCGTACCAGAGGTACTCAGTGCCGTCCACCCCTGTGATGGACTGCATCTCTGCACCTAAGGAATGGATAGTAACCTTCATCGCTTCATTTTGAATCGTATACAACATATGCTTTCCTCCATACTATTGTTTATTTTGTGTTATCGTGTCGTTTCCCATACACCACCTGACGGCAGTTGTTCAAAGGACAGCCACTCGCCGTTGCTAGGATGGGGAAATGCGAGGTGACAGCTCCACAGTGCCAACTCACCTTTTCCGCCGCCGTATTTTCCATCCCCTAGCAGGGGCATCTTACGGCTGGAAAATTGGACACGAATTTGATGGGTGCGCCCCGTTTGCAACTTGACACGCACCAGTGTGGTATCTTCGTGTCGCTCCACCACACAATAGGTCAGAATTGCCTCTTTGACACCACCGCGCATCCGATTCACCACAAAGGTTTTATTGCGCTGTTTGTCGTGCAGGAGCAGGTCGCGATACTCCCCTGTTTCCTCCTGTGGCGCACCACGGACAATACAGAGGTACTCTTTTTCCAGTGCGTGTCGAGCAACAGCATCGGACAGTTTCGCGGCCGCCTCTTTGGTACGCGCATAGACCATTATCCCACCTGTTTCCCGGTCGAGGCGATGGACGGGATAAATTGGCGCGCCGTGCTGTTCCTCCAACGCCGTCAGCAAGCTATTCTCCCCTGCTTTTCCTGCCTGTGACAGCTCTCCAGCGCGTTTGATACACACAATTATGCTTGTATCCTTGTATAAAATGTCTATCATATGGGAACACCTACCTGTATCGCTGTGTGATTTTCATATTCTACTTCAAACTTACCACAAAATACTTGCATTATCAACAGAAATACGGTAAAATGTCTTGTGGACAAATTTATTTCCATATAGGAGGATATGAAATATGGCAACTATTACCGCCGGCGATTTCCGCAATGGCAAGACTTTTGAGATGGACGGCAAAATCATGCAGGTCGTCGAGTTCCAGCATGTTAAGCCTGGCAAGGGTGCTGCATTCGTTCGTACCAAGATGAAGAATGTCGTCACTGGTGCTGTCACCGAAACTTCCTTCAACCCCACCGCAAAGTTCGAGGAAGCTTTCGTGGAGCGCAAGGACATGGAGTATAGCTACAACGATGGCGACCTGTACTACTTCATGGACCAGGAGACCTATGACAGCGTTCCCCTGTCCCGTGACCTGCTGGGCGACGCTTTCCGCTTCGTCACCGAGAACACCATGTGCAAGGTCCTGAGCTACAAGGGCAATGTCTTCGGTGTTGAGTGCCCCAACTTCATGGATTTGACCGTCACCGAGACCGAGCCCGGTTTCGCTGGCAACACCGCTACCAATGTCACCAAGCCCGCTATCGTGGAGACTGGTGCAGAGGTCAAGGTTCCTCTGTTCATCGATGTCGGTGACAAGATTACCATCGATACCCGTACTGGCGAGTATCTCTCCCGCTGCAAGAACTAAGGTAATTTGCTGTGTGGGCACACCACCGCAACTATCGGACACTTTGAAAGGAGATTTTACCATGGAAATTCTGGAAAAGGTCGCGTATATGAAGGGCTTGGCTGAGGGCCTGAGTCTGGACACCAAGACCAAAGAGGGCAAGCTCCTCACCGTGATGATGGACCTGCTCGAGGACATGGCTCTCGAGATGGAGGACCTCCACGAGGAGCAGGCCGAGCTCGAGGAAGGCATGGATGCTATCAGCGACGACCTCAGCGATGTCGAAACCTATCTCTACGAGATGGACGGCGAGTACGATGAGGACGAGGATGATGACGAAGACGAGGACGGCGAGGTTTACGAAACCACCTGCCCCAACTGCGAAGAAGAGATTCTCTTTGACGAAACCATCCTGGAGGACGGCTGTGTGCAGTGCCCCAACTGTGGCGAGAAGCTGGAGTTTGACCTGTCTGAGCTGAGTGACTGCTGCGGCGAGTGCTGCTGTGGTGACTGCGAGGACGAGGACGACGACTAACATCGCTTGTCAAGTGCCGCGAAGCGTTCCATTCGCTTCGCGGCTTTCTTTCGCCTTTTTTCAAAAAAGTTGTCAGAATTTGTTTTTTATTCTTTACAAATATTCTCACAATATAGTATACTAGGTTGACCACAAAATACCTTTAGAAAGGAATCATTGTTATGGCTAACACAAAACTTAAGTCTACGCTTGGACCACTGATTTTCCTCGCTATTTTCCTTGGCATTTTCTGCTCTATCGGCAGTGTGATGGGTGCGGCAAATATGCTCAGCACCATGATGAACACCGCCTACGCCCTCTTGATGGAAACCGTTTTCTACATTATGGCAATCGCTGTTCTGGCTGGTGCCGTGTCCGCCCTGCTCAGTGAGTTCGGCGTTGTCGACCTGATTAACAAGCTGGTTTCCCCCCTGATGAAGCCCCTGTTTGGTCTGCCTGGTGCGGCCTCTCTGGGTATCATCACTACTTATCTGTCCGATAACCCCGCCATCCTTGCCCTCGCCAATGACGGCAAATTCCGTGGCTACTTCAAGAAGTATCAGCTCCCTGCCCTGACCAATCTGGGTACTGCTTTCGGTATGGGTCTGATTGTCACCACCTTTATGATTGGCATTAACTCCCCCACGGGCGAGAACCTCTTGACTGCCGCCCTGATTGGTAATGTGGGTGCTATCATCGGTAGTGTCGTCAGCACTCGTCTGATGCTCAGCCACACCAAGAAAGTGTTCGGTACAAACGCTCCCTGCGCGCCTCTCGATGGTGCGGTAGCTACTGATGACGATGCGAACAAGGCAAAGAAGGGCGTTGGTATGCGTGTCATCGACTGCCTGATGAGTGGCGGTAAGACTGGTGTTCAGCTCGGCTTCGATATTATCCCCGGTGTTCTGATTATCTGCACCATGGTGATGATGCTCACCAACGGCGCACCCGAGGGTGGCTATGCCGGTGGTGCTTACGAAGGTGTTGCTTTCCTGCCTTGGGTTGGTGAGAAAATCTCCTTCCTCCTCAAGCCCCTGTTTGGTTTCACCAGTGCAGAGTGTATCGCTGTCCCTGTCACTGCCCTCGGTGCCGCTGGTGCCGCTATCGGTCTGATTCCTGGTATGATTAGCGCAGGCACTGCAACTGCACACGACGTCGCCGTGTTCACCTCCATGTGTATGTGCTGGAGTGGCTACCTCAGCACCCATGTTGCTATGATGGACAGCCTCAAGCACAGCGAGCTGACTGGTCGCGCTATCCTGTCCCACACCATCGGCGGTCTGTGCGCTGGTGTCGCTGCGAACTGGATTTATCAGCTGATTTCCCTGCTGTAATAGAAACGGCAATTCATTCCGTTGGAAAAAGCAATATAACAAGAGTCCCCACAAGATTTTTCGGAACCCTGTGGGGATTTTATCATAGCTTTAAGAAAATTCCTTGCGTAGATATTCCTCTGCCTGCGCTCTGGAATGAAAAATGACGATATGTTTATTGGCTTGGTAGGTATCCAGTAGCGCGTAAATATTGGGCAGTGTTTTCTCTGGAAATGCTTCAATCTCCTGTTTGAGTTTCGGGTCTAGCTCGGTGTCTATCCACGGCATATCATACCGCGCTGTTCCCAGTCTGGCAATCGCCCCTTGCAGACAGACTTCTACAGGTAAATCGAACAGAAAAACGGTATCACATTGTTGCATCCGTACTTCGACGGTTCTGCTATAATTGCCGTCGATAATCCACGCATCCTGTGCGAGTATTTCGGCTAATCGGCTATCATATTCTTCCCTAGAAATATGGGTTCTGTCTGGCTTATGCCAAATGGCATCTAAATAGAATAGTGGTAGTCCCGTCAGCTTTTGCAACTTTTCTGCAAAGGTCGTTTTTCCCGCCCCTGGACACCCAATGACAATAACTTTTTTTATATCTCTCACATCCATTCAAACTAACGACAAAGGCTTATATAAAGAACCATTGTGCAACGCATTAAAAGTTATTTGTTATCCTTATCGAAGAAACCAAGAAGAAAGACAATACTTGCTACGATTGGTAGATATGCCCCAATGAACAACGCTGGAACCCAATTATCTATCGAGCCGAAAAGCAGACACCATATACTGAAAATCATAAGAAAAATTCCCAGCAGAATTTTCTTCATTTTGGACACCTCCGTCGAAGTCCATTTGCGATTTAATTTATTCTATCATCTTTTTAGGTTCCACGCAAGGACGGAGTACGCAACAAGCCAAAAATTGAATCCCCCTCTTGACAAATGGCGGCTTTCGCCGTACAATACGGTACATATATCGTAGTAGCGATGAGGGAGAGAAAAGCGCAAGTAATCTGCCCAAAGAGAGCCGACGGTTGGTGCAAGTCGGTGGAGATTCTGCGTGATACTGGCTCCTGAGCTTCTCGCCTGAACCTCTTTCTTCTGTAGGGCGAGACGGTTGACTCCGTTATGGGTCACGGCTTATTGGAGCCTATGAGTGCATGGTGGGAAACTACTGTGCAAAACTAGGGTGGTACCGCGTAATGAATTGCGCCCCTGACCGAACAATCGGTCAGGGGTGTTTTTATTTTCCCCCACCCTTAATTCTTCTGCGTACTATGCGTACTACAAAATTTCCATAGAAAGTGAGCATTACCATGAAGTACGATTTTACCGCCATTGAACAGAAATGGCAAAAGCGTTGGTTGGACGAAAAGACTTTCGCCACCAAAACTGGTGACACCTCCAAGCCTAAGTTCTACGGTCTGGTGGAGTTCCCCTACCCCTCTGGCAACGGTCTGCATGTCGGCCACGCGCGCCCCTACACCGCGATGGATGTCATTGCGCGTAAAAAGCGCATGGATGGCTACAATGTCCTGTTCCCCATGGGCTATGACGCATTCGGTCTGCCTACCGAGAACTACGCCATCAAGAACCACATCCACCCTGCCAAGGTCACGGAAAACAACATCAAGAATTTCCGCAATCAGCTCCAAATGCTGGGCTACAGCTTCGACTGGGACCGCGAGGTAGACACTACCGACCCCACCTACTACAAGTGGACGCAGTGGATTTTCCTCCAGCTCTACAAGAACGGTCTGGCCTATAAGACCTCCATGCCTGTCAACTGGTGTACCTCCTGCAAGTGCGTGCTTGCCAACGAGGAAGTCGTGGACGGCGGCTGTGAGCGTTGTGGCTCCCCTGTTATCCGCAAGGAAAAGAGCCAGTGGATGCTCGGTATCACCAAGTACGCCCAGCGTTTGATTGACGACTTGGACGATGTCAATTTTATTGAGCGCGTCAAGATTCAGCAGAAGAACTGGATTGGTCGCTCCACTGGTGCAGAGGTCACTTTCAAGTCCACCTTGGGCGACGAGATTGTGGTCTTTACCACCCGTCCCGACACGCTGTTCGGTGCCACCTATATGGTTCTCTCCCCTGAACACAACCTCATCAAGAACTGGCTGGAGAATGGCAAGCTGAACAACGCCGAGGATGTCATTGCCTACCAGAAAGTCGCCGCCTCCAAGAGCGACTTGGAGCGTACCGAGCTGAACAAGGACAAGACTGGCGTAAAGTTGGACGGTGTCCGCGGTATCAACCCTGTCAGTGGCAAGGAAATCCCCATCTTCATTTCTGACTATGTTCTCTCCACCTACGGTACTGGTGCAATTATGGCCGTTCCTGCCCATGATGACCGCGACTGGGAGTTCGCCAAGGCATTCGACTGCGAGATTATTGAGGTCGTTTCTGGCGGTGAGGATGTCCAGAAGGCCGCCTTTACCGCAAAGGACGAAACGGGTATTCTGGTCAACTCCGAATTCCTGAACGGTCTGACGGTCAAGGACGCTATCCCTGTCATTACCAAGTGGCTAGAAGAAAAGGGTATCGGCCATGCACAGGTCAACTATAAACTGCGTGACTGGGTGTTCTCCCGTCAGCGTTACTGGGGCGAACCTATCCCCATGGTTTGGTGCGACAAGTGCGGTTGGCAGCCCCTCAGCGAGGACCAGTTGCCCCTGCTCCTGCCCGAAGTCGAGAGCTACGAGCCTACCGACGACGGCGAAAGCCCCCTGTCCAAGATGACCGACTGGGTCAAAACTACTTGCCCCTGCTGTGGCGGTGAAGCCAAGCGCGAAACCGATACCATGCCCCAGTGGGCAGGTTCTTCCTGGTACTTCCTGCGCTATATGGACCCCCACAACGCCAATGATTTGGTTGGCAAGGATGCTGTCAACTACTGGGGTCCTGTCGACTGGTACAACGGCGGTATGGAGCATACCACCCTGCATCTGCTCTACTCCCGCTTCTGGCACAAGTTCCTCTATGATATCGGTGTGGTTCCCACCAAGGAGCCCTATGCCAAGCGCACCAGCCACGGCATGATTCTGGGCGAGGGCGGTGAAAAGATGTCCAAGTCCCGTGGTAATGTCATCAACCCCAACGATATCATCGAGCAGTTCGGTGCCGATACTATGCGCACCTATATCATGTTCATCGGTGACTTTGAAAAGGCCGCCGCGTGGTCTGCCAATGCCGTCAAGGGCTGTAAGCGTTTCCTCGACCGCGTGTGGAATCTGTGCGAAATGGAACACGCAGACGGTGGCTATTCCGCTGCTAACGAGGCCGCCATCCACAAGACCATCAAGAAGGTCAGCGAGGACATCGAGGCGATGAAGTTTAACACCGCTATCGCCGCCCTGATGTCACTGGTCAACGATTTCTACGCCAACGGTGCAAGCCGTGGCGATATGAAGGCACTGCTCCTCATGCTCAGTCCCTTCGCCCCCCATCTGTGTGAGGAACAGTGGGAGCTGATGGGCTTTGCCGCCGACGAGGGTCAGGCTATCTCTGGCATGGCTTGGCCCGTCTACGACGAGAGCAAGACCATCGCCTCCACCGTGGAGATGGCGGTCCAGATTCAGGGCAAGCTGCGTGGCACGATTATCGTCCCCACCGACAGCGAGGAAATCGTTGTTATCGAAGCCGCCAAGCAGGTTGAAAAGGTTGCCAAGGCAATGGAAGGTATGGAAATTGCAAAGGTTATCCATATCAAGAACAAGCTGGTCAATCTCATCCTCAAGCCTGCGAAGTAATCCCCCATTCTCCCTCCGCAGATTTCTCGCGAAAAGTAAAGATTTTTGTTAAAATATCCTTGACAATTCCCGCATAAATCTGTATAATATCATTCGTTAAGCCATGTAATTGGCCCGAAAGAGTATCCTGGATTGAGCCGGATACATCGGAGGGAGGGAAAATAAATGTCTGAAGTCCATGTTAAGGAAAATGAATCTCTGGATAGCGCACTGAAGCGTTTTAAGCGTAGCTGTGCTAAGGCTGGTGTTCTGGCTGAGGTCCGTCGCAGAGAGCATTATGAGAGCCCCAGCGTCAAGCGTCGCAAGAAGTCTGAGGCTGCTCGTAAGAACCGCAACAAGCGTTTCTACTAAGATAAAAACGACACGGTGCATTCAACACCGTGTCGTTTTCCTGTTTGTCTCAATTGATATGAAAAATCTCCACTTCAACGCAGTTAGATAAGTAAGCGTAAAAACTAACCGCGTAAGAAAAATGCGGACTCTGGGATTAACCACGGAGTCCACAATATTTATTCATTTCGCCCGACATTCAGTCGGAGCATTCCACGGCATCAAGGCTTGAAGCACATTCTCTTGGGACA
>JAZOVU010000028.1:0-34934 GCA_045658885.1 Candidatus Pelethomonas sp.
ATGGATTGTGCAATGTACTCCAAGGGATACGACATTGCTGAATATTTATGTCAAAACATATGAATGCCATGAATATTCAAAGTGGTTTATTGGGTGGTACTTGCCACAATGGAATGTATTTTCTCAAAATTGATTTCCGTGAGGGAGGTTATCGGCGTTTGTTGGCAGTCAGCCAGATGAGCGTTGGCTTGACAAGAAACGGCAAAGCAGTATAATGCTGTTTATCAGTTTTATGTGCTGAATTGTCCAACGAAGATTGATAGGGTAACAAACAAGGAGGATATCCGACAATGAGTAATACTTACGGAAGTATTCATATCAAAACCGAGCAAAGTGAGCAGATTGTGCAGTTGATTCTTGGAACACATGAGGATCAACCCAATTCATATGATGTAGCAATTACAGTGTGTCAGCAGAAAGGGTTATATGCAAGTCCTGAATTTCTTTCACTAATGAAGCGGCATTCTCTGCTAGAACAAGAAGCTTTTTTGGCTGTCATTAGCAATAGCTGGGTTTCACTTTATAATGACCAAATGTCGCTTGAAGATGTCACCAAAAAAGCAAGGTTCTTTGCAAAGAAAACGCAGGAGCCAGTTGTATATATGTCCTGCTTTGATGGCGATGTGTATGTGTTTGGGTTGATCGAAAACGGAAAAACAACGACATCCGGGCGTGCCGTCGTAGACCCGGAAGTCTACGCCATGACCGCGAAACAGGCGAAAATGGCGGAGTTCTACCGCGTGACTGGTGCATCGATGCCGGAAAAACGCATGAAAATGCCAAGTGATGTTATGGAACTGGAAGATCTTCTCTCGTCCATCATGCCTGTCCCGTTGATGGTCTACGATGAGGATGCTTTTAAGAGCCTTGCTGAGGAATATGAACTGACTGAGGAAGTCAAAGGCATTCGCGTTTTTAAGGTGAAGTATAGACAGTGATCTCTGAAAAAAACTCTCAAGGGTTAGCGTATACCCCCTTGAGAGTTTCTGCTTTTTATTACTTTCCCCAGTCGGGGCCAAGGTCGCCACGCATCCAGTGTTTACGACAGAGGGCAATGTACTTGTCATTTGCTCCCAGTAGCACCTGCTCGCCCTCTTTCACAACTTTTCCGTTCTCATCAAAACGCGCATTAAAGGAGGCTTTCTTGCCACACCAACAGACGGTTTTAATCTCCTCCAGCTTGTCCGCCATGACCAGCAGTGCATAGCTACCGGGGAATAACTCGCCGCGGAAATCCGCGCGTAGACCGTAGCACAGCACGGGGATGTCGAAATCGTCTACCAAATGCACAAGAAATTCCACTTCCTCTCTGGTCAGGAACTGTGCTTCGTCCACGATAATACAGGCATTTTGCTGTAACTCCATAATGCTCAATGCGCGCATCTCGTCAAAGTAGAGGCAGGGGCACTGTAGACCCATACGGCTGACTACTACATGGTCGCCATCACGGGTGTCAATGCGTGGTTTGACCAGCAAGGTCTGCTGTCCACGCTCCTCGTAGTTAAAACGCGTCATCAGCGCATTGGCACTCTTACTCGACCCCATCGCGCCGTACTTAAAATATAACTGTGCCATACATAGCTCTCTCCTATTCCTTGAGCAGTTCTCTACACGCGGTATCGTACTTCTGAAAGGCACTTGGCACGGCGAGAGAGGTCAATTTTTCATGGTCAGCCCACACAAAATCCGCCATGCCCTCCCCTTTTACCGTGACCACATACCCTGTCATATGCCACTCCACATGGGTAAAAATGTGCTTGGCACGGATGGTTTTCTTCCAGTCCAGTGCGGTCAATCCCCAGTGGGACAGCGGTTCGATAGCCTGTTTTTCGTCCAATGTACCGGGGACATGGGGAAACTCCCACAGCCCAGCCAGTAACCCTGTGGCATCCCGTTTCCGCAACGCCACGGTATCCTCTCGTATCAGCAGGTAGACGGTCAACGCCTCGATACGGCGCGGTGCTTTTTTCGTGCGTATCGGGAGCATCTGTGCCGTTCCCCGTTCCCTCGCCCGACACAGGGCGGACAGGGGACAGTCCTCACACAGCGGTTTTCCATTTGGTAGACAGACTGTCGCTCCCAAATCCATTAACGCCTGGTTAAAATCACCGCTTCGTGCCTGCGGTAGCGCAACATCCAACGCTTGGCGCATCCTCTTTTTGACGCGCTGTTCCAGAATATCCTCGTGGATATCGCCCAGACGCGCCACAATCCGCAGAACATTTCCATCCACCGCACTCACGCGCTCCGAGAAGGCAATCGACGCAACTGCCCCAGCGGTGTACTCCCCCACTCCCGGCAGTTGCAACAGTGTATCGTAGGTGTTTGGAAACTTTCCTGCATACTCGTCCATAATCAGTCGGGCGGCCTTCTGGAGATTGCGCGCACGGCTATAGTACCCCAGTCCCTGCCAGAGTTTCATCAGGTCTTCTTCCTCCACGGCGGCAAGGTCTGCTACCGTCGGTAGTGCTTGCATCCACCGTTCATAGTAGGGAATCACCGCCGCTACACGGGTCTGCTGTAACATAATTTCCGATACCCAGACGCGGTACGGGTCGGTATTTTGTCGCCAAGGGAGGTCGCGCTTGTGCGTGTCATACCACGCAAGCAGGGGTTCGGTTATGGTAGTAAAATCCATTGCTATCATCATTTCTCAAAATCGTGTTGCATACCCACAGCGTCGACACAGCTCCTCACTGGGACGGCCACAGGAGAAACCGTCATACAGAGCCTTCGCGCGTGGGGTGTATAAAATTTCCGACAACTCCTGTGTCAAGAGGTTGCCGAGGGCAATATCTCCCTCGTGGTCCAAACAACAGGGCACTACCGTGCCGTCGCACAGTACCGCTATCTGCTCGCGCAATCCCAGACAGAAGCGCACAGTTTCTTCTGCGGCCGAGAGGTCAGGCCACTCGAACCGTTCCGCCTGTTCCAAATACAGCCGTTCCGCAAGTTTCCAGTTGCCACTTCTTGGCTGGGGTTTGTTGAGTGGGTGTTCTCCCAACTGTTGCTCCAGAAATTGCAAAATTTCTTCATTCCGTGTATCTTTACCGCCAATATTCCAGAGGCGCAGGGCAACAATCACCCCCTGCTCTGCCGCCTGTCGGGAAAATTTCCACACAGCAGAGAGATAGGACTGTAAATCTGCGACACCATTGCCCTCCATGCTGTGCAACGAGATACTCACCTTATGTAGTGCGCTGTGGGACAGAAGTGGTACCCCACATTCCTGCAATAGCGTCCCATTGGTGGTCAGGCAGGCGCGAAATCCACGCGCCCCTGCGATGTCCAAAAAGTCAGGTAGTGCCTCATGCAACAGCGGTTCACCCATCACATGAAAGTATAAATATTTTACGACACCTTGTAACTTGTCGGCCACCGTCGTAAACTCCGCCACGGTCATATCGTGTAACTTTCGTTTCGTTCCTGGGCAAAACTCACAGCACAAATTACAGCGGTTTGTAATCTCCACATAGGCGCGTTTCAGCATCGTGACCACCTCCTGCAATCAGTAGAATCGCGGTTAGTGTACCACATCCCACACCAATTTGACAAGGCAAAAGGTACAGAAGTTTTTTGGAAACTTCCTGTTGACAAACAGGGGTATCTTTTCTATAATGGACAAGGAAAAACAAATACCTTATCAAGAGTGACGGAGGGAACGGCCCGATGAAGTCACGGCAACCTGCAATCGTAAGGTGCCAAATCCGGCGGTCAGCGCAAGATGAGGAAGCTCTGCATTCTACTCCGCCGTGATACGGCGGATTTTTTCATCTTCCCCCCTGTAAAATGAAAGGAGAACAGAAACAATGGCAAGAAGATTATTTACCTCCGAGTCGGTGACGGAAGGACATCCCGACAAAATGTGTGACCAGATTAGTGATGCCATTCTGGACGCACTGCTCGAACGCGACCCCATGTCCCGCGTGGCCTGCGAAACCACCGCTTCCACTGGTTTGATTCATGTGATGGGTGAAATCACCACCAACTGCTATGTGGATATCCAGAAAATCGTGCGTCAGGTTGTCCGCGAGATTGGCTATGACCGCGCCAAGTTCGGCTTCGACAGTGAAACTTGTGCCGTCATCACCAACATCGACGAGCAGAGTGCTGATATCGCACTGGGCGTTGACAAGTCCTTGGAGGCCAAGGAAGACGGCCGCGACAATCTGGGCAACGGAGCAGGTGACCAGGGTATGATGTTCGGCTATGCCTGCCGTGAAACCGAGGAACTGATGCCCCTGCCCATCTCTCTGGCACAGAAGATGGCCAAGCGTCTGACCGATGTGCGTAAGGCAGGTCTGGTGGACTACCTGCGCCCCGACGGAAAGACACAGGTTACGGTCGAGTACGATGAGAACAATCGCCCTGTGCGCGTGGATACCGTGGTTCTCTCCACCCAGCACGCCCCCGAAGTCACCCTTGAGCAAATCCGTCAGGAGATGATTGAGCTGGTCATCAAGCCTACCGTCCCCGCCGAGCTGTTGGATGAAAACACCCGTTTCTTCGTCAATCCAACTGGCCGTTTCGTCATCGGTGGTCCGCAGGGCGACAGCGGTTTGACTGGCAGAAAGATTATTGTCGACACCTACGGCGGTTCCGCCCCCCACGGTGGCGGTGCTTTCTCTGGCAAGGACCCCACCAAGGTCGACCGTTCCGCCGCCTATGCAGCGCGTTGGGTTGCTAAGAACATCGTTGCCGCTGGTCTGGCTGAGCGTTGCCAGTTGCAGTTGGCATATGCCATCGGCGTGGCACAGCCTGTTTCCGTGCGTGTCGACACCTTTGGTACTGGTGTCATTTCCGATGAAGCCCTGGAGGAGAAAGTGAACAAGGTCTTTGACCTGCGCCCCACCGCTATCATCAATGCGCTGGACCTGCGCCGTCCCATCTACCGCCAGACTGCCGCCTATGGTCACTTCGGCCGCACCGACCTCGACCTGCCTTGGGAGCGTCTGGACATGGTCGAAGCCCTTAAAAATGCCTAAAAAATTCCCTGTTACGGGAAAAAATAGAAATAACTATCGGGAGTATTGCGCCATCGTCTGTGCAACACTCCCGATTTTTTATGTTTTAGGGATGTCTGGTCATGGAATTGATATAAGACACCTCTGTATGGTGATACACAAGTTTCTGTGCGTGGTACAGACCATAGTGCCCCGACATCATGTAGCTGGCGGCAACCGTTACCAGATAGTACGGCATCCCAGCAGGGCCAAACAGCTCAAACGCCAACAATAGCGAGGTAATCGGGCTATTCGTCACGCCACAGAACACGCCGACCATACCACAGGCGGCGACCAGTTCCATCGGCAATCCCAGCCACGCGGCTACCAAGCTACCAAATGTCGCACCGATGGTCAGGGATGGCACAATTTCACCGCCCTTAAAACCACCGCCCAGTGTCAGCGCGGTAAACACCATCTTCAACAGGAACGCATACGACACGGTAGCTTCCCCGTGGTGAAAAATATGCTCAATAAGCCCCATACCAGAGCCGAGGTACTCCACCCCCAACAGCAGACTCAATCCTAGCACTAAGCTACCAGCCACTGCGATACGCACATAGGGATTTTTCAGATACTTTTGGTACAAATGCTCCGTCTGGTGCAGGATGACACAGAACAGAATACTCACCAGTCCAGTGGCGGCGGCAAACAACAGAATTTTCACAAATGCAAGAGGGGTAATGGTGGCACACTCCACAGGAAATACCTCTGGTGGCACACGGAATCCTTTTGCCACAAACTGTGCGACAAGTGCTGCAGTCACACACGGCAACAGCGCAGAATAGTGCATAATTCCCACGCTGACAACTTCCATCGCAAACACCGTTGCGGCAAGCGGTGTACCAAACAGGGCGGAAAATCCTGCACTCATACCACACATTACCATCAATCGCTTTCCTTTGTCGTGCAAGCGCAAGGCACTGCCCAACTTACCCGCAATACTGCCACCCAACTGCAACGCCGCACCCTCTCGCCCTGCACTACCGCCGAACAGATGGGTAATAATAGTCGATATAAAGATAAGCGGTGCCATGCGGAACGGAATCTGCGTTCCAGAGTGAATGGAGTCAATAATGGTATTCGTACCCCTGTCGTTGTTGTTTTTTGTGCCATGGTACAGGGCAACAATCAACAGACCGCCCAGCGGCAATCCCCAGACCAATAGCGGATATTGACCGCGCAGGTTGTTGACAAACAACAGAGCATGGGCAAACAGGGAACCAATCGTGCCGACAATCAACCCCACCAGACACCCAAGGGCAAACCATTTGACCAACATTTTGGTGGACAATACCTCTTGGCGTGCCACCACCGCCCACGGCTTCCTCTTTTTTGACTTTTTCTTTCTCGTTTTCGTTGTTGCCATCGTCCTCTCTCCTCTCTACACACTACACTACAGCGTGGCGACATATGCCATCGCATCAAACGCCTCCAATACGCTATCCTTTTTCAGATATAACGGATGATGGGGGTGTCCTTTTTTACTCCGCGCCCCAGCGGTAAACCACCGCGCGCCGTACTGCTCGCCCAGTGCAACCATATCGCGCACACAGTCGGGCAAATACGCGCGCTGTTCAATCACAGTTCCCCACGCCGCCCAGATAGCTGGTGCATCCGACAGGGCGAGGACATACGCAAACGCCTCCATATTCTCCCGATGTAATTGCGCGTTGCACTCGTGCTCCATATCCGTTGGACGGGTCGCGCGCTGGGCATAGACATTAAACATGATAAAACTATCGTAGCCATTAAACCGTGCCACACGCTCCACACTTTTGAGCGTATTGTCTAACGCCCCTGGTACGGCGGTCGACGGATTGACCCCGACACAAATCAGCGGTTTTTTCCCCCGCGTACCGAGGATATAGCGGTATTCGCTGTAAAATGGGGGGACATACAGCCACTGCTCCTGTGGATACTCCGCCGAGGGATGCAACGATGCTTCCAACGCATCCGAAAAAGACAAAACATCTGCTTCACAGGTTGGACAATTTGGGATATGCACAATACCAGCCTCCTTGCTTCTTTTTTATCAGTGTATCATGCCAAAGAGAAGGGCGCAACTGCAAAAAGTACCATTCCGACAAAATCCCCTAAAACCAGAATTTCCTGTTGCATTTGTCAGAAAACGGTGCTATAGTAACCGTGTCATCTGTACTAGACAGGTTAATACAGTTGTGCAATCGCACAGGAGGTCATATCATGCTATCGGACAGCATTTCCATCGTCAATTTTTGCATTGTCACTATATTCACCCTCTGCTATTTCTACCAATTTTTATATCTGCCCGTTCCCTTTTTGAAGAAAGATAAACCACACCGTCCAGAGAAACTGCACCGCTACGCTGTTCTCATTGCAGCGAGAAACGAGGAAGCGGTCATTTCCCACCTGTTGGAATCCATTCGCGCACAGGACTACCCTGCGGAATGGGTCACAACCTTTGTAGTAGCCGACAACTGCACCGATACCACCGCACAAACGGCACGCGCACACGGCGCAGTCGTCTATGAACGCTTCAATAAAAAGGATGTCGGCAAGGGTTACGCCCTCAACTTCTTATTGAACCAGATTCAGCAGGACTACGGCGACACTTTTGACGGCTACTTTGTCTTCGATGCCGACAACCTTCTCAGTCCGCAGTACATCACGGAAATGAACCGCACCTTTACCGATGGCTATGAAATCGTCACCAGCTACCGCAACTCCAAGAACTATGGGGACAACTGGATTTCCGCAGGGTACGCCCTGTGGTTTCTGCGCGAGGCGGAGTCGCTCAACCACGCGAGAATGTTATTGGGCACGAGCTGTGCCGTATCGGGCACTGGTTTTCTGTTAAGTCGCGGTGTTCTGGCACACCACGGTGGTTGGAATTTTTTCCTACTCACCGAGGATATCCAGTTTACTGTCGCCAGTATTCTTGACGGCTATCGAGTGGGTTACGCGCCCAAGGCGGTGTTCTTTGACGAGCAACCTGTGACCTTCCGCCAGTCTTGGCGACAGCGGATGCGCTGGGCAAAGGGATATCTCCAAGTGTTTCAGACCTATGGTACGCGCCTGCTCCGCGGTATCTTCCACAAAAACGGCTTCTCCTGTTTCGATATGGCGATGTCCGTCATGCCCGCTATCGCACTCACGATGGTCGGTGTTCTGGCTAATCTCTGGGCGGCGGCTACCTGTGCGCTCGCTGGGCAGGGATTCGAGGTCATTCTGCGGTCGTTGGCAGAGATGTTGGTCGACAGCTATCTGCTCCTGCTGTTCCTTGGTAGCGTCACCACACTGACGCAGTGGAAACATATCCGTACCACAGCGGTGAAAAAGATTTTCTACACCTTTACCTTTCCGCTGTTTATGATGACCTACATTCCGATTTCTTTCTGCGCCCTGTTTTGCAGAGTTGAGTGGAAACCGATTGAACACCGTCGCACCGTTCCCCTGTCGGAACTGGTACAAAAATAAAACGAATATAAAAACTGGGGGTATCGCTTCTTGCGACACCCCCTCATTTCATTCTGCCAGTAATTGATAGTTTGTACTGGCCGTATTGCCCTGAATTTCAGTAAACGCCTCATCTGCGAACTTCAACAATTCGTAAAGTTGGTAGTACTGCACTTCGCTGAGAACATACCTTTCCCCACTGCGCCACTCCTGCCCCAGATGCTCCTGCACCCATCGCTCTGCAACTGCACTCGCGGTATGGATAGCGGCAACGAAGTCACACGCACTGGCTTCCGCACAGTCCTTGGCATCATCGGTCTCGCCATTGCTCTCTGGCAATGTGTCAGGCATATCCGACTGCCAAACGGCAACACCATCATCCTGTGACACATCGTAGTCCACATCGGGCCATTCCGTTGGGGAATTCGTGGTACTGCTCTCCTGTCTGGCGCGCTCTGGTGCGGCACTGCCGTTGGTCATTGCCTTGTCCATACTGTTGTTGTCCACACC
This sequence comes from Candidatus Pelethomonas sp., assembly GCA_045658885.1. Classification (GTDB taxonomy): domain Bacteria; phylum Bacillota; class Clostridia; order Oscillospirales; family Oscillospiraceae; genus Pelethomonas. The sequence continues at coordinate 8,952 of JAZOVU010000028.1, forward strand.
AGGGATGGCCCAGATACCAAGAAGCACAACCGCACAACAGGCGGCGAGGGCGGCGAAGCGTTTCCACTGTGGAAACCGCAGAACCGTCCGCTCCGACACGACATCCTGCTTTGTTTCATGCACACGCGCCATCACAGCCTCGGCAAACCCATCGGGTGTACTCTCCGCCTGCGTACGCAGTGCGTCACGCACAGAGAGCAAATCCTCCCAGTAGGCTTGACAGGCTGGACACTGCGCCAAATGCTCTAAAACCGCAATCCGTTCCTCGGCAGTCAGTTCATCGTCCATCAGGGCACTGATTTGCGACTCATATTCCTTACACACAACCACGCATCAGTCCCTCCTCTCATTTCTATCCTCTATATTAGACGAAATATAACCAGATAAGTTCCCACTTTTGAGCAAAATTTTTCGCAAGGCACCGCGTGCGCGTGCCAGACGGCTTTTCACCGTGCCGAGGTCAATTTTGAGGGTGTGGGCAATCTCCTCATAGCTCAACTCCTGCACCTCGCGCATCACCAAGACGGTACGGTGGTCATCCCCCAACCGCTGTAGCCCATCCTGCACCACGCGCTGTAAATCTTTGCCCTCGGCATCCTCCTGTGGGCTGGGTGTCGGGTCAATGGTGTCGAGGTGAAATTCTTCATCGTCCAGGCTGACCTGCGCGCGCTGGTGCTTGGTACGGCGCAAATAGTCCACCGCCGCATTGGACACCAGACGGTACAGCCATGTGGCAAACCCTGCCTCTCCGCGAAAAGACGGCAACCCACGCCATGCGGCTAAAAATGCCTCCTGCGCGATATCGCCAGCATCCTCGGCATTGCCACACAAGCGCAGAGCTAGATGGTATACCCGATTCTCATAGAGCCGCACCAACTCACCAAAAGCACTTTCGTCACCGTGCGCCGCCGCACGGACCAGCTCGTTTTCAGTCATGGAGGTCCCTCTTGATTCCTGCCGTCACACGGTACACATCCTCCAGCGTTTCCATGCGGACGATTTGTTCTTTATAATAGGTAGCGTGGCTCACGCCTTTGAGATACCACGCATAGTGGCGACGCGCCGTGAGAACGGCTATTTTTTCACAGTTGTACTGCGTAGCCAGTTCAATCTGTCGGACAGCGGTATCACACCGCTCAGCGAGGGGGGGACGCTCTGGAATCGGCTGACCGTCCAATGCAGCCTGTGCCTCGCGGAACAGCCACGGATTACCGAAGCATCCGCGCCCAATCATCGCGGCATCCGCGCCCGTCTGTTTCAAAATCCGCACGGCATCCTCGGCGCAGAAAATATCACCGTTGGCAATAACAGGGATAGACACCGCCTCTTTCACCTCACGGATGGTACTCCAATCCGCCGTACCGCCGTACATCTGTACACGAGTACGACCGTGGATAGCGACCGCACTCACACCAACTTGTTCCAACATTTTCGACAATTCCACCGCGTTAATATTGCCCTTATCCCATCCACGGCGCATTTTAACCGTCACAGGGACAGGGGACGCTTTGACGACCGCCTCCGCCAGACGCGTGGCTTTTTCGGGGTCTTTCATCAGTGCACAGCCGTCCCCACTGCCCACCACTTTCCCGACAGGGCATCCCATATTGATATCCAACAATTCCGCGCCACTGGCTTCAATGGCAATCTGCGCCGCCTCCGCCATACAGGAGATATCACTGCCGAAGATTTGTGCAACAAAGGGTGTTTCTCCGGGGAACGGCTGTAGCAACAATTTACTTTTTTTATCCTGATAGCACAGTGCCTTGGCACTGACCAGTTCTGTATAGGTAAGTCCTGCGCCCAGTTCACTACAAATCTGTCGATAGGCGGCATCCGTCACACCTGCCATCGGCGCGAGTGCCAACTGGGATGCAATTTCAACATTTCCGATACGCATGAGTGTTCTCCTTTGTGACAATCTATAATAAAGATAAAATTTCCAGTGATTTGGAATTATATCACAAGGCCACGGCATTGGCAATCACTTTGCACACGGTTGTACGGTGCGAAACGATTGCTATTCTCGTTCTTTTGTGCTAAAATATGGGATACATTCGGTTAGAGAGGGTCAAAACATGGCCATTGAAAAAGTAAGAGAATATTTTCGCTCGTTCGGAATGGAGGAGCGCGTGATTGAGTTCGCCACCTCCAGTGCCACCGTGGAGCTTGCCGCACAGGCCGCTGGGACAGAGCCGTGCCGTATCGCAAAAACATTGTCCTTTTTGTTGGAGGACGGTCCGATTTTGATTGTTGCCGCTGGCGATGCCAAGATTGATAATGCCAAGTACAAAGCGAAATTTTCCACCAAGGCAAAGATGCTCCCCTTTGAGGAAGTCGAGGCACGCATTGGCCACGGTGTCGGCGGTGTCTGTCCGTTCGCCATCCACGAGGGGGTTCGGGTGTATTTAGATGAATCTCTCAAGCGGTTTCCCACCGTATTCCCCGCCTGTGGCAGTAGCAACAGTGCCATCGAACTGACCTGCGCGGAACTGGAGCAGTATTCCTGTGCCTTTGTCGAGTGGGTCGATGTGTGCAAAGGTTGGCAATAAAATTGTTCCCTGACAGTCATTTCGGAACAGGTGTCGAATGTTTCCGAAATGGCTGTTCTTTTTCTTGTACTTTTCACACAATCTTGCTATAATGAGAATGTATGCAGAAAAACATGATGGGCGGAAGGATTCCGCTCCATCCCGATAGAAAAGGAGAGAAAAAATCATGCTCCAGAAAGAAACGATTCAGGCCTATGTAAAGGTTCTGCACGATGAGCTTGTGCCTGCCACTGGCTGTACCGAACCTATCGCTATCGCCTATGGCGCGGCACTCCTGCATAAGACTTTGGGCGAAATCCCCGAGAGTGTTCTGGCCGAGGTATCCGGCAATATTATTAAGAATGTCAAGAGTGTCGTTGTCCCCAACACAGGCGGTCTGAAAGGCATTCGTGCCGCCATCAGTGCTGGTATCGTCGCCGGTGATGCGGATGAAATTTTGCAGGTTATCTCCCGTGTCAAGGAGAGTGACCACCCCGAAATTGCGCGCTATGCCACCGAAACCCCCATCGAGATTGTCTGCGTGGAAACCGCACATCTGTTGGACATCAAGCTGACGGGTCGCAAGGGCGAACACAGTGCCGTGGTTCACATTGCTGACAGCCACTCCAATGTTGTCCGTGTGGAGAAAGACGGTGTGGTTTTGCAGGAGAAGCCCCTCTCCGACGAGGTCGTGGTGGTTGACCAGGAGCGTCCCACGATGACGGTGGAGGAGATTCTGGAATTTGCCAACACGGTGGATTTGGCGTTGGTGCGTGAGTTTATCGAGCGACAGATTAACTTTAACAGTGCCATTGCCGAGGAGGGTCTGCGTGGCAAGTGGGGCGCAAATATCGGCTCTACCCTGCTCGCCAACTACCCCGAGGATATCAAGAACGAGGCAAAGGCATGGGCGGCCGCTGGCAGTGATGCGCGTATGAGTGGCTGTGAGATGCCCGTTGTCATCTGCTCTGGCTCTGGTAATCAGGGCATGACCGCCTCCCTGCCCGTGGTGCGCTATGCCAAGCATCTGGGTGTCGACCACGACAAGATGTTGCGCGCCGTGATTCTCAGCGACCTTGTCACCATCCACCAGAAGAGTGGTATCGGCCGTCTGAGTGCTTACTGCGGTGCAATTAGCGCAGGTGTCGGCGCAGGTGCTGGTATCGCCTATCTGTGCGAGGGTACTTATGATGCCATTTCCCACACCATTGTCAACGCTGTCGCTATCCTGTCCGGTACGATTTGCGACGGTGCCAAGCCCTCCTGTGCCGCAAAGATTGCCGCCGCTGTTGATGCTGGTATTCTGGGCTATCAGATGTGGCGCAACGGCGACGAGTTCAAGGGTGGTGACGGTATCGTGACCAAGGGTGTCGATGCCACCATCGCCAATGTCGGTGTTCTCGCCAAAGAGGGTATGCAATTGACGGACAAGGTCATCCTCGAAATTATGACCCACCGCTGCGACTAATTTTTTTCACCCCACCTATTTTTCGGAGTAGGTGGGGTTTTTGTCTGCTGTTCCACACATCTCCCTACCTACCGACATACTATGGGTATGATAGGAAAAGGAGGAAATTTCATGCCCATCATCTATCTCAGCCCCTCGACGCAGGAGGGCAATCGCTATGTGACTGGCACTGGTACAGAGGAGCAGTGGATGAATCGTCTGGCGGATGCGATGGTTCCCTACCTCGCCGCCAGTGGTATCCGTTACACCAGAAACACTCCCCAGATGACCGCAGGAAGTTCTATCCGACAGGCCAATCAGGGATACTACGATTTTTATTTGGCACTTCACTCCAACGCCGCTGGTCCAGGGAACTACGGTGGTGAGCGCGGTGTGATTGCCTTTTATTACCCCAGCAGTACCCAGGGACAGCGTGCAGCACAAATTTTTGCCAACAACTTGGCGGATATCTACCCTGAGCCGAGCCGTGTCTATACACGCGCCACCACCACACTGGGCGAGGTGCGCGACTCACGCGCCCCTGCGGTTTTGTTAGAGATTGCCTATCACGACAACACCGAAGATGCTCGATGGATTGAGAATAACATCACCGCAATCGCTCAAAACCTTGTCGTCAGCTTAACCGATTTCTTTGATATCCCCTTCATCTGGCCGACAACCCCGTGGCAAGGTACCGTCCGTACTGGCGGCGGAAATCTCAATCTGCGAAACCGTCCCGAGCCCAATGCCTACATCATCGCCCGAATTCCAGACGGCGCGCGTGTGACCGTTTACGGCGCGTATCAGCAGTGGTATGTGGTGCGCTACGGCGATGCAACAGGGTACGCGGCAGGGCAATTTATTACCTAGAAAACACGGAAAATTCCCCCCAAGCGGTGATATTTTGCTTGACAGAACCGCAAGATTGCGAGTATTATTAACTAGGATTATTATCGGCGGATAGTAGGGGTATCCGCCGGTTATTTCCATGCCCGGTTTTGCGTCAGACTGGGTTACGCAAAAACCCCCAGAACATAGAAAACAGGAGGAAGTCAAGTGTTTAATTGGATTCACATGATTGTGGCGGCACTTGTGGCATTTGTCGTGGCTGCCATTACCTTCTTCCTTCTCGGTATCATGTATCGCAAAAAGGTTTCTGAAAAGGAAATCTCCAGTGCAGAAGAAGAAGCGCGCCGTATTATCAACGAAGCTATCAAGAGTGCAGAGGGTAAGAAGCGCGAGGCTCTGTTAGAGGCCAAAGAGGAGATTCTGCAAGAGCGCAGCGAATATGAGAAGGAAGAGAAGCAACGCCGCAGTGACCTGCAAAAGTCCGAACGTCGTTTGCAGCAGAAAGAGGAGTCCTTGGACCGCAAGGTGGAGAACATCGAGCGCAAGGAGGAGGCCCTCAACCAGAAGCACGCGGATGCCGACCGCGAGCTGGAAGAAATCAAGGTCATTAAGCGTAGCCAGACCGAAATGCTGGAGCGCATCTCTGGCTTTACCGCCGAGGAAGCAAAGAACTATCTCATCGCACAGGTGGAAACAGAAGTCACCCACGAAACCGCGATGAAAATTAAGGAAATCGAGGCACGCGCCAAGGAAGAAGCCGACCAGCGTGCCAAGGAAATTGTCGCTGGTGCGATTCAGCGTTGCGCCGCCGACCATGTTGCTGAAATTACTGTCAGTGTGGTTCCCCTGCCCAATGACGAAATGAAGGGTCGTATCATCGGCCGTGAGGGTCGCAATATCCGCACCATTGAAACCATGACGGGTGTTGACCTCATCATTGACGATACCCCCGAGGCAATTACTGTGTCCTGCTTCGAGCCTGTCCGCCGCGAGGTGGCGCGTGTGGCTCTGGAGAAGCTTATTGCCGACGGCCGTATCCACCCCACACACATCGAGGAGATGGTGGAAAAGGCCAGACGCGAAGTGGATACCGTGATTAAGAATGAGGGTGAGCGCGCCGCCTTTGAAACAGGCGTGCGTGGTCTGCATCCCGAGGTGCAGAAGATGCTCGGTAAGCTCCACTACCGCACCAGTTATGGCCAGAATGTCCTGCAACACTCCATCGAGGTCAGCCATATCGCTGGCTTGATGGCCGCCGAGCTGGGCATTGATGTCACCAGTGCCAAGCGCGCTGGTCTGCTCCACGATATCGGCAAGGCTCTCGACCACGAGTTCGAGGGTACCCATGTCAATCTAGGCGTGGAGTTCTGCCGTAAGTACAAGGAGAAAGAGGACATCCTCAATGCAATTCAGGCACACCACGGCGATGTGGAGTGTAAGACGCTGATGGCCTGTCTGGTGCAGGCAGCCGATGCCGTGTCTGCCGCCCGTCCTGGTGCGCGCCGTGAGAATCTGGAGAACTACATCAAGCGTCTGGAAAAGCTGGAGGAGATTACTGGTACTTATCCCGGTGTTGAGAAGTCCTTCGCCATTCAGGCTGGTCGCGAGGTGCGCGTCATGGTACGCCCCGAGCAGGTCAGCGAGGACCAGATGGTTGTACTCGCCCGCGAGTTGGCCAAGCGTATTGAGGACGAGCTGGAATATCCCGGCCAGATTAAGGTCCATGTCATGCGCGAAACCAAGGTTGTGGAGTACGCAAAATAAGATACTGTAAATACTATCGTGCGGATTGACGCTCGCAGGATATGAAAAAAGACAAGTAGCCAACCATTTCGGAAAAGCTGCTTGTCTTTTTTTCGTTACTTATTTTGATTACTTCCCATCCAATAGAAACCAGCACCAACAATCGATGCAAGGTATAGAATAGCAGAATCTGTATATCCAAACCAAAGATTCATGTCGATAAAAATAACTCCGACGAACAGAAGAACGACAGCAACTGCAATCGTAATCAGCAAATTTCTATTATTCACTGAAACCATCCTCCATAAAATTTATTTTTACTATTATATGATATTCGACTGCTTATTTCAAGGTTTTGAGAGGCTTTTCAATGGTTATTGTCGGATATCCTTCAACGCGGTACGGGCAGTAGATACCTCCTCGCGTGTCACTTCACTCTCCTCGTCATATCTAGCGCGGAGATACACTTCACGCAGTTGTGTCGCAGGAGCTTCCGTATTCGGTGTCGCAAGACGCTCCAAAATATCGGCGGTGGTATAGTGCTTTTTCAAAATCAACCCTTTCTGTCGCTCGTAGCTCAGAAAATCACGGTAGGCCTGTCGCACTTTTCCACGGTTGGACAGGCGCGACATCCGTTTTTGTTTCGGATTTTCTTTTACTTGGGATACGATAAACAGTGCATTGGTTCCTCCACGGATTTTGACGAAGGCAATCACCATCATCACCAGTAGGATAACGACAGCGAGTGCGGCAAAGACCATGACCCACGGTGAGTTTCCCTGTTCGGGTGCTTCCTCCAATAACTTCCCTAACAACTGTTTCAGGTCACTGTAACTCTCTGTGGGACTCGCACTGCTATTCTCCCATGCCTCTTTATACTCCTCGGAATCCCTCATCTCCTTGATATTATCAAGGAATATAATTAGAACCTCCAACAGCACCGCAAATGGCATTATCAGGACACTGGCAACTTTGCGGAGCATATCCAAGACATTTTGGCGCAGGAGGGAGTCTGTCACCACAAAGACGGCACTGACCACACCGACACTACCCAACACACCGAAAATCTGTCCCAGTTCCCCTTTGGCATTTTTATGTACCCCCAGACGAAGCTGACGCTGTAACACCACGCCACACAGGAAGTACACAATCGCATACCGCAAGATTACCTCGGTCTGCACCAGATTTTCACGCAGTCCCTTGGGGTCATCCATATAAAGTGCAATACTAATCACCACCCAGACAACTGCCAGCAAAAACAAGGAGCGTTTGAAGAACTGGCGGTAGCTGTAGTATTCTGGATTCATCATCCCATCAAAACAGATATACATGGTATACAGCATGGGGACAATCAGAATAAATATTTCGTTGGTACTGGGTGGGAGGAAAAAGGCAAGGAGCGGAAGTAAGGCACACAGGCGACCCCATGTATTTTTCCCTCTGTCGTACAGGGTATAGGATACCCCAGCGGACAGGCCAAAAATCAACGCTGCCAGTGGGAGCGAAAAGCGGTAGGGTAACAGCGTCGGACAGCACCCCAACAGACCAAACATAATAATACAGTCGGAAAAGATACGCAAAAACATCGACAGGAACATTACTGCGCCACCTCCTTCTTTTCTGGTCTTGCGGTGAGAATACACAGACTATTTCCTACGGCAGTTTCTAATTTTCGCACCGTAGCCGTTGCGTCACCCTTTAGGGGCGGTGTGATAATAATGTAGGACTCGTTGCTATTGCGGTGTTGCAGGGTACTCTCCGCCAGATAGCGGAACGAGTAAAAACAGGTGTCGTCTGCCCGTCCCAACCCATAGAGGATGGTACGCATATGGTTGTAGCCAAGTCCCTCGGCCATATAAAAGATTTTACCGACAGGGCCAGGCAGGTTGCCGTTGGTACGGAAGCCATACGGCATCTTCTTTTGCTCCAATTTTTCGCAGACGGTGCGCGTCAGGCGCAGACACTCCTCGAACTCGCTCTTAGAAGCCCCCTCAGTATTCAGCAAAATCATAATGTGGTGTTCCGCTGTGTGGTCAAACTGTTTGACCTGTAGCGACCCAGCGGTGGCACTGCGCGTCCAAGATATCGCTTTCATCGGCTCACGCCCCGTATACTCCCGAAAGCCCATCGTCAAAATAGGGTCCTCCAGGATAAAACGGCGCACCGAGATATCCCCTAAAAAACCGCCAAGGGCATCGAGGGAAGCCTGCTGTTTCGAGCGTTCTGGCATGACAACGACCGTTTTCCCCGTACCGTGCTGATAAGTTTCACGGAATCCCAGCAAGTCACCGCAGGAGAGCGTATACTTTCCGAGGTGGTACTGTCCTCGCTTTGGAAAGGACACATGGACTTCACTGGTCATGGCGGTACGCGGTTTCAGTGACATTTTTTCCTCCACCATAACCGTCTGAAAATTGGTACTACAGTGGTGGTCAATCCAGTGCTGTCTTTCGCAAAACTTTGCCTCCCACGGCATACTAATATTCAGACGGGCAAACGGAATGGGGAGAAAGCTGTGGTTTTCCACGGTGGAACGCAGCGCAATAACCTCGTCCGGCTCAGCGAGGATACGGTCACTTTCCCCTTGATAGTGTAGCGCGCGCAATCCGTAGTTTGCCCAGTAGTACTCCAGTACGGCTACCACAACGGCGGCCAACAGGAGAAAAATCGCGGTTATCATACTGCCCCTACATCTTCGAGAGGAACCACTACGCGGTGAATCCTCTCCAACAGATAATTTTCCGCATCTTTCTTCGAGCCGGAGGACGCGGTAACACGGTGGGCAAGGATAGGGAGAGCCTCTCGCACGACATCTTCGGGAATCACATAGTCGCGTCCCTCCATGGCGGCGGTCACTTGTGCAGCTTTATAGAGTGCAATCGCACCACGGGTGGACACACCGTTGACAAGCTCCCCTGTCTGTCGGGTAGCACTGACCAAGTCCATAATATACCCTGCCACATCGTTCCCGACTTTTACTTCGTGGTAAGTACGGCGCAGTTCCTCTAATTCCTCGGCGGTGACGACCTGTTGCAAGTCCTCCACCAGCGTCAGCGTCGAGGGGCGCGCCATAACTGCCAACTCCTGCTCACGCTCCATGTACCCCATGCTCAGGCGCATGAAGAAGCGGTCCATCTGTGCCTCAGGCAGAGGGAAAGTACCGTACGATTCGATGGGGTTCTGGGTTGCCATGACCATAAAGGGAGAAGCCATCGGATAGGTGGTGCCATCCACGGTAATCTGCTTCTCCTCCATCGCCTCCAGAAGGGCAGACTGGGTGCGTGGGGTGGCACGGTTAATCTCATCCGCCAGAATCATACTGGAGAACAGAGGGCCTCTGCGAAATTCAAATTCTTCCGTTTTCTGGTGGTAGAAGTTAATACCTGTCAAGTCCGAGGGCAACAGGTCGGGTGTAAACTGGATACGCTTGAAATCACCGCCGACCGTTTTGGCGAACGAACGGAACAGCATTGTCTTACCTGTACCAGGCACATCCTCCAACAGCACATGACCACCGCAGATGAAGCTGACGACAATCTGACGAATAACTTCTTCCTTGCCCACAATCACGCGGGAACAGTTTTCGACCACCTTATTAGTGTACGCTTGGAATCGAGTGGGGTTCATAAAGATTGCCTCCTAGAGTATTTTTTGGAAGTTCCAACAAGGCGATTGTAGCAAATTTCAGGGGGTAAGACAAGCAACTTTAAGTTGTCATTGCCTAAAAAAGAGGAAAATTTTACGCAACTTTAAGTTGTCATCGCCTCCAGAGGGCTAAAAATCCATGCAACTTTAAGTTGTCATCGTCCAAAATCGCGAAAAATCCCCCGCATTTCAAGTTGTCATACCCAAAATACGCAAAAACTGCGCCATGATTTGTATAAAAGGCAAGCCACAGGCTCCCATGTGAGAGTCTGTGGCCTTTTTTCGTAGTTAGACGTAGTTAGACGCGGAAACGGTCGTACTGTGTATAGCAATCGACGCAGAGCTTCTTCCCCCCAGCCAGTCGAATCCAGTTTGCACCCGTGGTTTCTCCACAACACTCGCAGACATAGGAATCAAACAGACGAGCTCGCTCAGGCAGAGCAATCGTGGTTTCTTTGACAGTGAACATATCCTCCTGCTTACACGCGTGGTAGTACTCAAAAGACTGCTCACGGGTCATCTCCTCTGTAGGCTTGTTCAAAACCAGACGAACCGATTTTCCTGTCTTGCGGTTGTAGAAGGAAAATGCCTGCTTGCCAGTCATGTGGAACAGCAGATTTCCCTTGCCCACGCTACAGCCCAAAATAGACTGAATGGCATCTACACCACAGGCATCGTTTTCCGTGATACAGACCACCTGTTCATCGTCCGAGAAGGTCAATTCCAACAGGTCGATGGCATACAGGGCGGCACGGTAGCCGATGGTCAAACCGGGGCAGACATGGCCGTGAAACGCGGCCGCTTTTTCCCAAAGTGCTTTCTTATCCATAGTATCTTCTCCTTATGCAATGATTGCAAATTTTTTATTATCATGGGTTATCAAAGAGGACTGGATGCCGTAGACATCCGACAGTGCTTTCTCCGTCACGACAGATGTATCACCGTAATCATACACTTCTCCGTCTTTGATAAAGAGGAAACGATTGCAGTACCGCAGAGCCAGATTCAAGTCGTGGATAACGACCAACACGGTAATCCCATGCTCCTCCGCCATTTGACGAACCAACTTCATCATCTCATACTGATTTTTCGGGTCGAGGTTGCTGGTCGGTTCATCCAAGAGCAACAGTTTCGGCTGTTGCACAAACGCACGCGCCAACATGACTTTCTGTGCCTCACCACCACTGAGTTCGTTGACATTGCGGAGTTTATACCGCGTCATCCCCACGCGCTCCATCATCTCATCGCAGAGCGCGTAATCGGCACAGTTCATACTCCATGTCATATACGGCTTGCGCCCCAACAGAATGGCATCATATACCGTTGTCTGGCTCATCTCGTTTTTCTGTGCCACATACGCAACATTTCTTGCCATTTCTATGCGGTTCATGGCATAGACACTTTTCCCATCAATCAACACATCTCCGCGGTCAGGCTTTTTAATTTTGTTGATACAGGTGATAAGCGTGGATTTACCGACCCCGTTATTCCCAAGAATACCAACACAATCGCCAGCTTCCGCCGAAAAGGAAATATCCTGTAAGATGCTATGCTTACCATACGAAAAGGCAATGTTTTTTACTTCTATCATTTCGCACCCTTCCCCTTGAAAATCATGTACAGGAACATAGGCGCACCCAAGAACGAGGTGAGCGCACCGATGGGTAGAATACTGGGGGCAACGATAACACGAGAAGTCAGTTCCGAGAGAACCAGAAGAATCGCCCCCGTTAAGGCGGATGCTGGAATCAAAAAGCGGTAGTCGTTTCCCACAAATCGCCGCACCATATGGGGAGAAATCAAACCAATAAAACTGATACACCCCACAAAGGCTGTAGAAACTGCCGCCATGAGGGAACACAGGGTCATACTGAGCAAAATGAGCCTATCCACAGGAACACCCAAGCTCTTGGCTGTGTCAGCACCGCTTTCCATCGCATTAAAATTCCAGCGATTGCTAAGAAAATACAGCAAAGAAACCGTAGTAATGGCAAAAATCAAGCCAATTTCTCGCCAGTTCGCACGCCCCAAATCGCCAAAAGTCCAATAGACAACCGAAGCTACTTTCACATCATCGGCAAAATACTGCACAATCGTCGTACCACCACTGAATAATGAACTCAGTGCCACACCGGCCAGAACCATCGTCGCTGGCGATACCTTCGCTACTCTGGACAACCCCAGAATTACCACTGTCGTCAGAAAGCCACCGATAAAGGCACACAGCGTCACGATGTACGGGTTACTAATGGAAATGGCGGCGGCCGCCGAGGTACTGGCATTCACCTGTGCGCCAGCATCCAGACAGACAATGGCAAATGCCGCGCCAAAGGATGCACCTTGCGAAACACCCAGCGTAGAGGATGAGGCCAGAGGGTTTCGTAGCACATTCTGCATGACACAGCCAGCCAGTGCCAATGCCGCGCCAACCACGATACCAGTCACAATCCTTGGCATACGGATATTCCACACAATCGCATGGGTCTGCTGTGTCCCCTTGCCCAACAGTGCTGTGAGTATCTCAGGAATCGTTAGCCCCGACGAGCCAACGGAGATAGACACCACCACACAGGCGAGCAGAATCACCACCAAAACAGATAATACCAGCCATTTTCTCCGTATGTAACGGCGATATGAATTTTTCAAAGTGACTTGGTTCTGTTCCATCCATTACTCACCCAATTTCAATTTTCCGTAGTACAGGCCATCTGCCTGCATATCATCGTAAAAAGCCGTCCCCAAGAACATATTCATAATTTCAATGCTCATCTCCTCCAAGTCGATATCTGCAAATTGGGCAGGATACAGCACCTTTCCTGCGTGATAGGCATTCATCAAGCAGTAGGTGATATTGGTGGAGTAGTTATTAAATGATGGCATCGTGTAGACTTCCCCATTCTGCACCGCTGTCAAAGAGTGGAAGAATGCAGGGTTAGACTGATATTCGTCGTTGACCAGATTCATGTTGCCTGGGTCGAGGAAAATCACATCGGGGTCCCAGACGAGAACCTGCTCCAAATCGACATCAAAGGCCGCCTTTTCACCTGTTTCATCCGCGACATTCTTCGCATTGATGGCGAGGAAAGGACCGAAGTTCGCATAGGTACCCGCAAAACCGTGGGCACCAGAGTAAGTGACGGCACCCGTATACACTGTTGGTTTATCCGCATCAGCCACCGCAGACGCTCTCTCCTGTAAATCGAGTTTGCAACTGTCAATATAACAGAGCAGTTCTTCACAGCGTTCCTGTGTACCTGTCAATTCAGCCGTCAGGCGCAGGGCGGCATACCAATCTTCATCAATGAAATTGGCACTGGGACAGCGGACACTGACCACGGGGATACCCGTTTCATTCTGCAACTGCTCAGCCGCCTCCTGCACAAAGCAGGTGATAATAACATCGGGTTGAACCTTCAAAATTTCTTCGGGATAGGCGGTATAAGCCGTGCCACCACCTTTGCCGATAACAGGCATATCCTTGAAGATATCGTAATAGGCGTGTGCATAGTCGCGCTTGGTCGAAGTTTCGTATGCTTTATCTGTTTCCTCCACACCAACCAACAAATCGGTTGCCTGTAGGTAAGAAACCAAACGCAACGCATTGCTACCGTTGCAGATAATCGCATTGATTTCAGTAGGTATCTCTACCTCGCGCCCCAACATATCGGTGATGATGCGTGTTTTGGGTTCCTCCGTTGTATCGTCTGTTGCAGGAGTCTGCCCATCCGTGGTAGAGGCATTTTCCCCTTGATTCCCATTTCCGTTGTTGGGTGTATCGTTTTCCCCACAGGCACACAGCCCCAACAGCATAACAAACGCCATACACAGGGCTAGCAACTTGGAATATTTCACAGTTTTCGTCATAGGATATCTTCCTTTCTGCTTGATTCCCGTGTATTGTAACAAGTTTTTTACCACCATTGAAGCGAGGTGGGGGGATATTTTTTCACATTTTATCGAAATTTGTAAAAATATACCAAAATAGTAGCAATACTTTATGTAAAAAGAAACAAGGGGTGTCACCCTCTGGTTGCAACACACCCTTGTCTTGAGACTCCTATTTTTTAATGTTTGTTGTCACTTGCGTCTGCGGAAAATCAAACTGCGGAACAGCAGAACATTGATAGCCACCCCGAACACCGCTACGATGCCAAGCGTCAAATACGGCTGTGTCGGTGCCATTGTAGCGATAAGTAAGATGGGGAAACCAAAGACCATTGCTGGGAACTGCTGATACACCAGATTATCCGCAACAGGGGTTTTGAAGTCACCGTCAATCTCACGCAGGAGAATCACGCCTGTACTCGCTGTTCCTGTCAACATTCCATACATCGCCAGAAATTGCGGTTCGGCATAGTCGGGAAAGAGCTTCCGACAGACAAAATGGACATACGCATAAGTAGTCACCAGACCTGTGATACCCAGTGCCAACAGCAGTCCCCAGTATTTTCCGACAATGCTCGTACGGATAGCGGCAATGCCAGCCGTCACCATGATATCGTAGAAGAAGTTGCTGGCGCGCGTCAGCAGAAAATTATTTTTATAGTTGCGGTGGATAATATTCCGCTTGTGCAGAAAATCCATCACCGTTCGCAACAGCGTTCCCGACAACACACCCAGCAGAAAGTTAAAGCCAAAGATAGTCGTACGCATACCGGGGAACAGCGCACCGAGACCACACATCATAAAGTACGCCAACAGATATGCCGCCATAATGAGGGCAACCTGCACCGTAAATTTGTCGATACTCTCCTGCATGGGGATTTCATTCTGTCCCTCGACCTCCTCTGGGGAAGTTCCGCCCCCCTTATCCAGCAACAGCTGTCCTTTTCGCTTAAGGAGATTCAGATGAATCACACCGCCGATACTGGCGCACAGAAACCCCATCGCCGCAACGGTTAATCCGAAGCTTTTACCACCCACAAAACCATATTCCAGTTCATAGATACTGCCGTAATTCATCGCCTGTCCTGTGCCCTGCCCATAACCGAGGGCGAGGAGCAGTCCAGCGGCTTCTAACACATCATCCGCAAAGAATTTAGCGATGATACAGACCACCAAGCCTACAAACGCCTGTAGAAGATAGGTCGCCACGGTGGTCAAACCTGTATCGAAAATCTCAATGGTGCGTTTTTTCGACAATTTGTTATCGCTCGATTTCAGTGCCGAGGCGGTAAAGCCGAGCGCGAGCATATGGTAGGTGAGCAATTCCAGCCACGCCGCACCATTTCCGCCGAAAAAAGGAGTATTAAACAGTTCATCCCCTGTGACAAGATGGTATCCAGAAGAAAACAACAACAGAATCGTACCACCCAAGACCGATGTGGGGATGAGAGATGCCTGCAACAGGGGGATAGACCGCTTGAGCATATTGCCTGCCAACAGGCTGACCAACAGCACAGCAATCAGATTGAAAAATCCCCACGAACTAAAGTCCCAAAAATTCTCCATGTGGTTCTCCTGTCGTTAGATTTTGATATCGGTAATAAAAATTGACATATTTGAGGGCATTGAACCGCTGGCTTCCTTTCATCTGGAGGAAGTTCTCCCCATCGTAGAAACTCAACTTATTTCTTCCGAGGACAGCCAGACCACTGATGCGCTCGAACGAATACACTTCTCCATCAATTGTGATACGGTCGCCGTACAGCGCGACGGTTGCGGATGGGTTCAGCAACTCCTTCCGCTTGTGCGCGTGGACACGGCTCAACCGCACGGTATCTTCAAAGACTGGCGCACTGGTTAAGGACAGCAAATCGGTCTGATTGACGAAGTCATTCTGCCACTGGTACCAGTCCGCCACGAAGCGGTGGGGAAAGGGCTCCTGCACGCCCACCAGTTCCTTAGTCGGCAGGTGGCGCACCTGTCGATGACAAGTGGTACATTCCACAATATCATCGTGACTTTCTAAAGGAGAAAAGCCACACTTTGGACAAGTATACATGGCGCGTTCCAAAAATTCCGCATTTTTCGGATGGACAAACGAGCCACTCACCTGCGCCTCATCGACCGCCAACTCCTGCCGAACAATGGCAAACAACTCCTCGTTGCTCATATCGGCGTATTCCTCTGGCTCAATCACACGGCTGACCCGACTCCGCATTTTTCCTTTGCGGACCACATCGCTCCACCGCGGTTGCACACCATACCCACCCTCAATGCGAAAGATGGCAACAGGCAATTTGAGTGACCTAATCAGCGATACAATGGAGGAACGCATATGGAGCGTTCGACCGTGGTAAGTACGATTTCCCTCTGGGGCGAGGCAGATAGTCCCCCCCTCATGCGCCACACGGATACAGGTTTTCACCGCACGCAAATCCATAGTTCCCTTTTGAATCGGGATAGGGGCAACCAACCACCGAATCAAATCAGACACCCATCCCATCGAAAAAATGTCCTCTGTTGCAATAAAATACACAGGACGGCGAAAGGTCAATGATACAAAAAACTGGTCAAACGGTGTCTGGTGGTTCATCAGAATCAAGTACGGACGCTTTCCCTGCTCTTGGAATGCTTCTATGGTAATGCCATATTTCAGGCGAATATATACCCCTAAAACAGGGCGTAGCAAGGCGGTCACAACAGTGTGTCGTTGCTTTCGCCAAGTTTCATTTCTTTTCATAGGGCAACCTCTGTCTACGAAGTGGGATTCTACAATATCATCGCGTTACAAAGTACCATTTTTTATCATATCTTGTCAACCTTTTTTGCCAGACGGGAGAGAATTGTGATTTTTCCTTGCCAATCGAGAAAATTTGTGATAAAATATTTTAGTTTTTGAAACGATTCTATGATTTGGAGGACTTGCTTGTGGCTAATTTGGCTTCAGAAATCTCCCGTCGGCGGACATTCGCCATCATCTCCCACCCTGACGCTGGTAAAACAACCTTAACCGAAAAATTCCTGCTCTACGGCGGAGCCATCGCACAGGCAGGCGAAGTCAAGGGCAAACGCGCCCGCGCCGCAACCTCCGACTGGATGGAGATTGAACGGCAACGCGGTATCTCTGTCACTTCCTCCGTCATGCAGTTCCAGCACGACGGCTACTGCATCAACATTCTGGACACCCCTGGCCACCAGGACTTCTCGGAGGACACCTACCGCACCCTCATGGCCGCCGATAGCGCAGTGATGGTGATTGACGGTGCAAAGGGTGTCGAGCCACAGACGCGCAAGCTGTTTAAGGTCTGCGCCATGCGTGGTATTCCCATTTTTACTTTCATCAACAAGATGGACCGTGAAACCCGCGACCCGCTGGAGCTGTGTGAAGAAGTGGAGCGCGAATTGGGTATTGATACCTATGCGGTCAACTGGCCCATCGGCTGTGGTAAGAACTTCAAAGGTGTCTACGACCGTCGTAAGAGCCGTATCGTGTTCTTCTCCGCAGAGGGTCACGGCAAAAAGGCAACCGCCACGGAGGTGCATCTGGACGACCATGCCGTTGCCGATTATATCGGTGAGAACGGTTGGCACACCCTGCGCGACGAGGTAGAGCTGTTGGGTGCAGGTCGCGACTTCGATATCGAAGCCATCCGCACGGGTAAACTCAGCCCTGTGTTCTTCGGCTCTGCCCTGACCAACTTCGGCATTGAGCCGTTCCTCGAAGCCTTTTTGGAGATGACCACCCCTCCTCTCAGCCGTACTTCGGACAAGGGAACGGTGGACGCTTTTGACGAGGACTTCTCCGCCTTTGTCTTTAAGATTCAGGCAAACATGAACAAAGCACACCGCGACCGTATCGCCTTTATGCGCGTCTGCTCTGGCCAGTTCAAGCGCGACAGCGAAGTGTATCATATGCAGAGTGGCAAAAAACTCCGTCTGAGCCAGCCCCAGCAGATGTTGGCCGCCGAGCGCGAGATTATTGATGAGGCCTATGCTGGCGACATCATCGGTGTGTTTGACCCCGGTATGTTCTCCATCGGTGACACCATCACCGTACCGGGGAAGAAGTTCAACTTCATGGGTATCCCCACCTTTGAACCTGAGCATTTTATGCGTGTCAGCCCCAAGGACACCATGAAGCGCAAGCAGTTTATCAAGGGAACGGAGCAGATTGCACAGGAAGGTGCGATTCAGATTTTCCGCATTCCCTTCGCTGGTATGGAGGAAGTGATTGTCGGTGTTGTCGGTACGCTCCAATTCGATGTCTTTGAACATCGTATGAGAAGCGAGTACGGTGTTGAGATGCGAATGCTCTCCATGCCCTACGACCATCTGCGCCGTATCTCCGTCTCCCCCTGCGAACCCAAGGACTTGACCCTCTGCTCCGATGCAATTCTGTTGGAGGACTTCCGTGGCAACAACCTCGTGGCATACTCTGGCGAGTGGCCTATCGGCTACCTGCTCAAGCACAATCCTGGTCTGGAATTGTCCGAAATTTTTGTTGAATAATAGAGAAAAGGGAGCGTTGCGATTTTGTTGCAACACTCCCTCTTTTTATATCTTATGTAATGCCAGTGAGGTCGAAAGCAGGGGTATACTCGCGCTGTGCGGCGGTCGTTTCCTGCTGATAGCCGTCGGTGATACCGAGGTTTTCCATATAGGCAAGTGCAGCGCGGTATTCCATCTTGGTGACACGACGCGCCAGTAGTCCCTCGGCATTTTCCTGTGGGGTATACTGCGCCATCAGGGAAAACAGCACTTCTCCTTTGTTGAAGTGTTCCGCCACCCAGTCCATCACCGCCTTCGTATTGGCAAGTGCACCTGGTAACATCAAATGGCGAATCACCACACCGCTTTTCAGCAGTCCATGCTCCATCACATAGGGACCTACCTGCCGATACATCTCTAAAATCGCAGCGGTGGTGCGCTCAAAATAATCTTCTGCGTCGCTGTACTGTTTGGCGAGTGTGTTGTCGGCATATTTCAGGTCAGGCAACCAAATCTGTACTTTTCCCTCCAAGGCGCGCAGTGTTTCCACACGCTCATATCCACCAGTATTCCACACCACAGGAACGCTAAGTGGTGTTTCCAATGCCTCTCGGATGGCGAGGGCATACGGTGTGGGGCTGACCAAATTGATATTGTGCGCCCCCTGTGCGATTAAGTCCTCAAAAATTGTGCGTAACCGCGTGGGAGAAACCGCTTTTCCGTAATTTTCTTGGCTGATGGTGTGGTTCTGACAGAACACACAACGCAACACGCAGCCAGAAAAGAACACCGTACCACTTCCCTGTGTCCCACTGATACACGGCTCTTCCCAGTGGTGGAGTGCGGCACGAGCCACAACGGGAGTTGCAGGCATCCCACAGAAGCCTTCCCCCTGTGTATCCGTCCGCAACGCACCACACTGACGGGGACAGAGATGACAAATCACTGGTTCAGCTTCTCACGCAGGGTAGCACCCAGTTCCTCATAGCCGGGCTTACCCAACAGCGCAAACATATTCTTCTTGTACGCCTCGACACCGGGCTGGTCGAACGGATTGACCCCGAGCATATAGCCACTCAAACCACAGGCATACTCGAAGAAGTAGACCAATTCACCGTAAGTATAGGCATTGTTCTCCTCGGCGCGGATAATCAGATTGGGCACACCGCCCTCGACATGGGCGAGTAGCGTGCCGTCCATCGCCTGTGTTGCGATAAAGTCCATATCCTTCCCAGCGAGGAAGTTCAGACCATCGCCGTCTGTTTCATCGTAGGGAACCAGAATGGTGTTCTTGCTCTTACCGAAGCGAACCACAGTTTCAAACAGGTGACGCTCACCCTCCTGAATGTACTGTCCCATGGAGTGCAGGTCGGCAGTAAATTCCACACTGGCAGGGAAAATACCCTTATTCTCCTTGCCCTCGCTCTCGCCGTAGAGCTGTTTCCACCACTCGGCAAAGAAGCGGAAGCGAGGCTCATAGCCTGCCAGAATCTCAATCTTCTTACCCTGTGCATACAGGTCGGTACGCGCCGTAGCGTACTGCCAAGCAGGGTTGGCTGCAAAATCCGCCTGACGGCAGGTTTCCATCATATCCGCCGCACCGCGCATCACTTCATCGAGGTCAATGCCTGCCACAGCGATGGGCAACAGACCAACTGCGGTCAGCACACTGTAGCGACCGCCGACATCATCGGGCACAACAAAGGTTTCATAGCCCTCGGCATCTGCCAAAGCCTTGAGCGCACCACGCGCCTTATCCGTGGTCGCATAGATACGCTTTGCGGCTCCTTCCTTGCCGTACTTCTTCTCCATCAGTGCCTTGAAGAAGCGGAAAGCAACGGCAGGCTCGGTGGTCGTACCAGACTTGGAGATGACATTGATGGAGAAATCGTCGTCGCCCA
Source organism: Candidatus Pelethomonas sp. (assembly GCA_045658885.1). Taxonomy (GTDB): domain Bacteria; phylum Bacillota; class Clostridia; order Oscillospirales; family Oscillospiraceae; genus Pelethomonas. The sequence goes on from JAZOVU010000028.1 coordinate 29,441, forward strand.
ACAGGTCGACAATCTCCTGCATCGCGTCACCGCTCAAACCACTACCAGCGAAGTAGATGTTGGGAGTGTTCTTCTTGATGAGGTTGTAGTTGTTGGAGCAGAGCAGTTCGATGGCACTGCGCGCGCCCAGATAGCTACCGCCGATACCGATGACCACCAGAGCCTTACTGTCGCTCTGGATTTTCTTGGCCGCGGCCTTGATACGGGCATACTCCTCCTTGTCGTAGTCACGGGGCAGGTTGACCCAACCTGTGTAGTCGTTACCGCGACCTGTGCCATTCTGCAACCACTCGTGCGCCTGTGCGAGGGAACCTGCATACGCCTCGGTCTGGATACCGCCCTTGGAATAATCAATTTTGAGCATTGTTATAATGTCCTCCTTGCAGAAGTGAATTGTACTCTGTTAAAAGTATAACACAAAAAATTGCGTCACACAAGGGGACAACAAAATTTTGCTTTAGCATGGTGAAAGAAATGCGGTGCGCAGACAGCGCAGGACGATTTGCCAGTAGGACAACCGTGCAACGGCACAACCAGCGGTGAGTGGTACGGTCAACAGAACTTCTCCGCCCCCTGTGACGGTGAGAGTACCAATCTGCTGCCCTTCTGCTACTGGTGCGGTCAACTGTGGCTCTACTTCTACGCTCACCGACAAGTCAGATAGCTTTGCCTTTTCTGCTAACAGTGTCGTGTTGCCGTCCAGACGGGGTACGACATTCTCACTCTCCCCCAGTACCACAGGCACAGGAGAAAACGGTACATCGGGACGAATATCGGTCAAACCATATGCGGCAAACCCGTAGTTGAGGAGCGTTTTTGCACTCTCAAATCGCTGGGTAGAGGTGGGTGATTTTAAGATGACAGCAATCAGCTCCATCCCATTCCGTTCCGCCGTGGCACTCAGGCAGTAGAGCGCACCATCGGTACTCCCTGTTTTCAAGCCTGTTGCCCCCTGATAGAAGCGGATTAGTTTATTGGTATTGGACAGCCCAAACGCACCACCACGCAAAGTATCCTGCCAGATGGTTGTAAAGGTACGAATATCGGGGTGGTTCAGAATCAACTCCCGACTCATCAGTGCAATATCATAGGCAGAAGTGAGGTGTCCCTCAGCTGGCAACCCTGTCGGATTGACGAAGTGGGTATCGTTCATCCCCAACGCTTTCGCGCGGGCATTCATTCGCTCTACGAATGCCTCCATACTGCCAGCGAGATGTTCCCCCAGTGCCACAGAACAGTCATTGGCAGAGGCGACACACACCGCTTTAAGCATATCCCGCACACTCATTTGCTCATTTTCTTTCAACCAAATCTGACTTCCCCCCATCGAACAGGCGTGGGCGGATGCCGTCACGGTGTCCTCATAGGAGAGCGTCCCCTCAGCAATCGCCTCCATCACCAGCAGAATGGTCATAATCTTGGTAACACTCGCTGGCTCCAGTTGTTCATGCTCATTCACAGCATAGAGAACCTGTCCCGTGGTTTTTTCCATTAAAATACACGCCTGTGCATCCACCGCCAGCGTTTCCGCCTGTGCAGTGGGAGCAAGAGAAAACATACACAGCAGTGCAAGCAGGAGTGACAGCAATCGCTTCATTGTCTACCCGTCCTTTCCTTGTGACCGTCTGATTCCTGTTTTGATTTTATGCGTGGTGTTGTGAAAAATATACGGTAAATGCGTTGCCTTTTATGTCAAATCGTGTTATAATACAAAATACGACTGTTCAATATCGCAAAATATTGGCAGTGTACCCACATTATGTGCTTCATTAGCAGATAAAATATGGTTTGTGAATCAATTTTGCAAGGAAGGTGAGGAATTGGAGAACTATACTAAGTACAAGCTGAAAGCAGCTGACGAGTTGGACGCGCTGTTGTCCGACAAAGACAATCTGTTTATCATTGCTTGCAACAAGTGCTTCAAGGAATTTGATACCGTCGAGGAACCTGAGTGTGGCGAGATGGAAGCATTCGCCGCCGCCCGTGGCAAGAACATCACTGGCACCGCCCGCGTTGATTTTCTGTGCAACAAGACCAAGGCTGAGCAGAAGCTTGGCGAGATGATTCCCGAGGGTACCGAGCACATCGTCGTGCTGTCCTGCGGTCTGGGTATCCAGACTGTGGCCGATGTCACCAAGAAGTCTGTCATCGCCGCCACCAACACCCTCAACTACACCGGTCATCACGGTATGGCGCTGACCAAGAAGGCTTGCGATGCCTGCGCGCAGTGCTACCTGAATGTCACTGGTGGTATCTGCCCCATCGTTGACTGCTCTAAGAGCCTGGTCAACGGCCAGTGCGGTGGTGCAAAGAACGGCAAGTGCGAGGTCGACCCCAACAAGGATTGCGCCTGGGAGAAAATCAACCAGAAGCTGGCACAGCAGGGCCGTCTGGACGAGTTTAAGAACCAGCCCATCCAGCTGCGCGACTACTCCAAGGTCAACCACAAGGTGATTAGCGAGTATGTCAATGCTATCCGTGCCAAGAGCCTGGAGGGCTGGTACGGCGGTGTACACCCCGTGGAGGGTAAGGAACCCACTGAGCACAAGCCTCTGGTGCGTTTCCCTGTGCCTGAGACTGTGGTGATCCCCCTGTCCATGCATCTGGGCGCACCTGCCAATGCCATCGTAAGTGTGGGCGATTATGTGAAGAAGGGCCAGATGATCGGCGAGGCTGCCGGTTTCATCTCTGCTCCTGTCCATGCCTCCGTCAGCGGTACTGTCATCGCCATTGAGGACCGTCCCCACGCTACCCGCGGCACTTGCCTGAGCATCGTCATCGCCAACGACGGCAAGGAAGAACTGCATGAGTCCATCAAGCCCAATAAGTCTCTGGAGGAACTGACCCCTGCTGAAATCATCGATATCGTCAAGAATGCCGGTATCGTTGGTATGGGTGGCGCAGGCTTCCCCACCTATGTCAAGCTGAATCCCGGCAAGCCCATCGACGCAGTGCTGGTCAATGCCTGCGAGTGCGAGCCTATGCTTACTGCTGACCACCGTGTTCTGCTGGAGTATGCCGATGACATCATCTATGGCCTGCGTGCTGAGATGAAGACTGTGAATGCCCCCAAGGGTATCATCGTCATCGAAGAGAATAAGCCTGATGCCATCGCCCTGCTGCGTCAGAAGGCGGAAGGTATCGAGGGCATCGAGGTTCTGGAGGTTGCAACCCAGTATCCCCAGGGCGGTGAAAAGATGCTCATCAAGCGTGCCATGGGCCGCAGCGTGCCTTCCGGCAAGCTGCCTGCCGATGTGGGAGCCTGCGTCAGCAATGTTTCCACCGTCAAGGCTATCGCCGATGCGCTCAAGACCGGTATGCCTCTGATTGAGCGCGTTACCACCGTTACCGGCAAGTATATCCGCGAGCCCGGCAACTTTGTTGTCCGTCTGGGTACCAGTGCTTCTGCTCTGGTAGAGGCCTGCGGCGGCATCAGCTGCGAAGATGCTCTGGTGAAGGCCGGCGGCCCCATGATGGGCTTCCCCCAGACCACTCTGGATACCCCCATTATGAAGGGCTCCAACGGCATCATCGCCATCGAAGGCGACAATGCTGAGCCTCAGGAGTGCATCAAGTGCGGTCGCTGTGTCGATGTCTGCCCCATGCAGCTGAAGCCTCTGCACTACTTCAAGCTGGTTGGCGCAGAGGATTGGCAGGGCTGCAAGGATATGAACATTATGGATTGCATGGAGTGCCGCTGCTGCGAGTACATCTGCTCTTCCAAGCTGCCTCTGGTCACCATGATCAAGAAGGGCAAGAACGGCGTAAGGGGGCTGAACTAATATGCTGATCACCGAACTGAAAGCAAAAGAGACGATCCTCTCCCTGGTCAGCGGCAAGGTGTTCATCATCAATTGCCACGGCTGCAAGGAGATTCATTTCCCTGAGCATGAGGCTGACACACTCCAGAGCGAGCTGTCTGCATCTGGCAATGTGACTGGCATCCTCACTACAGATTACATCTGCAACACCGACAACCTGAAACTGCGCCTTGGCATCGAGAAGTACAAGAAGGCCATCGACGAAGCTGATATGGTTCTGGTGTTCTCCTGCGGTGTCGGTGTACAGACCATCGCTGAGTTCCTTGGCGATAAGAAGGTCTACGCCGCTTGCGATACCTACGCTCTCCCCGGCTTCCAGGGCGTTACTCCTCTGGAGTACGACTGCAAGCAGTGCGGTGAGTGCTATCTGAACATCACCGGCGGCATCTGCCCCATCACCGCTTGCTCCAAGAGCCTGGTCAACGGCCAGTGCGGTGGCGCAAAGAACGGCAAGTGCGAGGTTGACCCCACCATGGAGTGTGGTTGGGAGCGTATCCAGAAGCGTCTGGCTCAGGTCGGCCGTCTGGATGTCCTCAAGTGCCCCATTCAGGTGCGTAACTACGCCACCGATGACGAAGTTTCCAAGAACTAAGTCTGTAAAACTACAAAATCTACATAGATTAGGAGCAATATATCATGAAGATTACCGAGTTGTTTGAGCGTGGTGAATTTGCTGTTTCCGCAGAAGTCGGCCCTCCTAAGGGTATTCACATCGACCATCTGGTGGAAGAAGCTAAGGAATATCTGACCAAGGTTCACTGCGTCAATGTTACCGACAACCAGTCCTCCGTCATGCGTATGGGTAGCCTGCCCACCTGTGTGGCTCTGAAGAACGCTGGTCTGGACCCCATCCTTCAGCTGACCTGCCGCGACCGCAACCGCATCGCTCTGCAGTCCGAACTGCTGGGTGCCGCTATGCTGGGCATTGACAACATCCTGTGCCTGACTGGTGACCACACCAAGATGGGTGACCACCCCGGTGCAAAGCCCGTCTTCGATTTGGACTCCGTTTCCCTGCTGTATGCCGCTTCTCAGCTGGAGAAGGGCAAGGATCTGGCAGGTCAGGAGCTGGTTGGTGAGGCTCCCAAGTTCGCTAAGGGTGCTGTTGTGTCCCCCTGCAGCGACTCTCTGGATGCACAGCTTGCCAAGATGGAGCGCAAGGTGATGGCTGGTGCCCAGTACTTCCAGACCCAGGCTGTCTTTGATTCCGAGAAGTTCATCTAGTTCATGGAGAAGGCAAAGCAGTTTGGTGTTCCTGTGCAGCTGGGTGTTATTATCCCCAAGAGCGCAGGCATGGCTAAGTTCATGAACAACAATGTGGCTGGTGTCCATGTTCCCCAGCACATGATTGATGCTCTGGCCGCTGACAAGGAGCGCGCTAAGTCCGGCGAGACCGGTGTCGAGATTGCTGCTCAGATTATCAAGGAGTGCAAGCCCTACTGCCAGGGTCTGCATATCATGGCTCTGGGTTGGGAGTCCAAGGTTCCCGCCCTGCTGGAGAAGGCTGGCCTGTAATCGCACACACATAATAGAAGGAGCTGTCGCAGAAAAGAAAAGTTCTGCGACAGCTTTTTTTGGACTTAAGCTGCGGCACGGGACAAAAAATGTGGAAAACTTTTCAAATTATCTGTGTTTAGGGTACAGTAAACCAGGCCCTACTCAAAACGCAGTGC
>JAZOVU010000029.1:0-144768 GCA_045658885.1 Candidatus Pelethomonas sp.
ATAAAAACTCGGTTTGGATTTTTTCTTCGACTTGAATCTCGGAAAGGATGATACACCTTTGAAAAACTTCTTGTACGCATCACAGGCATCCTTGACTGCCTGTTTTGCGATATTGTTACTGTAATCGTTCAGCCAACGGAACGCATCCGTCTGTTTCAACTGCGTCAAAATCTTACGCACATCATAATCAGACAGAAACTTTCCACCAGATTCATAGTTTTTCTGCTGATAAGCGAGTGTCCAGTTGTAGATAAAACGAGCGATACCTGCATTTTGGAACAATTTTGTCTGTTGCTTGTTGTTCGGGCAGAGCATGACTTTATAGGTCTTTATCATCTTTTATCAACTCCCGAATCATTTTCATCACTCCTTTTATCCATATCATAGCATATCGATATGATGAACGCAGCACTTGTTTATAACTTTTTGTAATTTGTATCTAACAGTTAATTACCCACTTTCTTGTGGTGCTGTCCTCTCCATAGTATACGCTAAAAAATGCCGCGTCAAGATTTTTCTTGTTCTTGGCAATCTACTGTGCTATAGTGTAAATAGTGTTGTATGCTGACAATACCCATTAACAGAGAGAGGGTCGTACTATGAATTTCTTCAAAAATCTTGGTATCAGAAAAAAGTTGGTTGTTTCTCATGGATTGATTGCCTTGATGGCACTGGCGGTTGCTATTTTTGGCTTGGGCGGTATCCAGCTGTCCTCGTATCGGCTGGCGGACCTCCGGAAGGGGCCGATGGCTGCTACGGAGGCGGTGGGCGACCTGTTGTTTGCCTCCGCTGACCTACAGCGTGTGACGACCGCTATGATTATGGCATCCAGTCAACCAGATGTTTTGCCTGCTCTGGAGCAAACCATGCAGGAGGATGTCGCACTGATGAATAATACCTCTCGCATCCTGTACGACAGCTTACAGGAATATGCGGATGCTATCGCAATTGTCGAGGATATCGGCAGTGTTATCGCCGCCAGTGGCGACCAGCGACTGGCTGTCCTCGATAGGATGGAGAATGGTACACCTGCCGAAGCCAACACGACCTATCAGCAGGGCTATCGACAGAGTTTGATAGAACTGCAGGAGCGTTCCACCGAATTAAAGGAACGGATTCATGCTATTACACAGGAGCAGTATCAGCAGGCGTTGACCATGAATAACATCCTGAATATTTTGATGCTCATTCTGATGGTACTGGCTCTGTCCGCTGGTGCGGTGTTGGCGAGTGTGGTCAGCGCGTCCATTCGCAAGCCTGTTCAGCAGATTGTGGATGCCTCTGCCCAGATGCAACAGGGCAATCTCGCCGTTGCCGATAAGATTACTTACCAGTCCCAAGACGAAGTTGGTGTGTTGGCGGACTCCATGCGCGACACCTTGCATTTTCTGAACGACTATGTGACCGAAATCGGAGAGGTACTGCGCGCTATCGCAGGGGGCAATCTCGCCGTGCGCGAGAGCGAGATTACCGATTTCCGCGGTGATTTTGCAATGTTCAAGGAATCGCTGGTGTACATCCTGCAAAATCTGAATACCACCTTGTCTGGTATCCAGAATGTGTCCGAACAAGTCAACAGCGGTGCAGGTCAGGTCGCATCTGGCGCACAGGAACTCTCGCAGGGTTCTGCGGAACAGGCGGCCTCCGTGGAGGAACTGGCGGCTACGCTGAATGAAATCAGTCAGCAGGTTGGCAATGCAGGAGAACAGGCGACAAAGACGCGCGAAAATACCAATGAAGAACTGCAGATGATGCTCGCCTGTGATGCCCAGATGAAGGAAATGGTCGTGGCAATGGGTGAGATTAACCGCACCAGTGATGAAATCGGTAAAATCAATAAGACGATTGAGGATATCGCCTTCCAGACCAATATTCTGGCGTTGAATGCCGCCGTTGAGGCGGCGCGCGCTGGTGTGGCTGGTAAGGGATTTGCCGTGGTTGCCGATGAGGTGCGTTCGCTCGCCGCGAAGTCCGCCGAGGCCGCACAGAATGCCTCCGCTCTGATTGAGGCCTCTACAGTTGCCGTGCAAAAGGGTGTCAAAATCGCTGACGATACTGCCAATAACCTGCAAAAAGTGGCGGACGGCGCGCAGAAAAATGCCGAGATGGTCACAGAGATTGCCGATGCCGCCAATGCACTGGTGGGCTCTATCGAGCAGGTGTCGGTCGGAATTGGACAAATCTCTGCCGTCGTGCAGACCAACTCTGCCACCGCAGAGGAGTCTGCCGCCGCCAGTGAGGAGCTGTCCGCCCAGTCCACCCTGCTGAAAGAACAGATTAACCAGTTCCGTTTGCGGTAATTGCGACAAATAGTAAGAGAATAGAGGGTGCGTTGTGTTTTGCAACGCGCCCTTTTTCGTGTCGGAAATGTTTGCCGAGCCTTGTGAAACAAATGTTTGTATGCTATAATAGCAAATGATGATAACATCTGTTTTTTTGCAAAAAATACGGCACAGGAGAGAACTATGGAGAGCGTTCACAAGGACCATAGAAAACGACGGCGACAGCAATTTTACGACCACGGTGCGGATGCGTTCGCAGACCATGAGCTGTTGGAATTGCTGTTGTTTTACGGCATTGCGCGTCGAGATGTCAATGAACTGGCACACACCTTGCTCGAAGAATTTGGCTCGTTGGAGGCGGTATTTTCCGCACCTATCGAGGCTCTGGAGAGTATTGAGGGTATCGGCGCACAGACGGCAATACTCATTAAATTGGTGCCCAAACTGATACAACGCGCCCACCTGACATCCGTGAAAAATGAGGTTCCACTGGACACGGTGGAGCGTATCGGGGACTTCTTCACCGACCTGTTTGTGTGCGAGAGTAACGAGGTGATGTATCAGCTCTGTTTGGATGCGAAAGGGCGTAAACTCAACTGTCGCAAGGTGTCCGAGGGCGACCCGTCCAGTGTATCTCTGAATTTGCGCCAGATTGTACAAAATGCACTCAGGTGCAACGCAGTTATGGTCGCTGTGGCGCATAATCACCCCAGTGGGGTGGCGTTTCCCTCCCATGGGGACAAAATTGCAACGATGCAGATTGTAGAGGCACTTCGTTCCGTCAATGTGGAACTGGTTGACCACATTGTTGTGGCTGGAAATGATTATATTTCCTTTCGGCATGACGGTTTACTCTGATAGTCAAGGAGCAGATATGTATGGCAGAATTTCAAGTCGTGTCCTCCTATGAGCCAGCAGGCGACCAACCTGCGGCGATTGCCAGCCTTGCCCAAGGCGTACAGGATGGATTGCGTGAACAGGTGCTTTTGGGTGTAACTGGTTCGGGAAAAACTTTTACGATGGCGAAGATTATCGAAGCAGTACAGCGTCCCACGCTGGTATTGGCGCACAATAAGACCCTTGCGGCACAGCTCTGTGCGGAGTTCAAAGAGTTTTTCCCCAACAATGCGGTGGAATACTTCGTGTCCTACTACGACTACTACCAGCCAGAGGCGTATCTGCCACACACCGATACTTTTATCGAGAAGGATGCTTCGACCAATGACGAGATTGACCGTCTGCGCCTAAGTGCCACCGCCGCCCTGTTGGAACGGAGAGATGTTATTGTAGTCGCCTCGGTCAGCTGTATCTATGGGTTGGGCGAGCCAGAGGACTTTGCGAAGATGATGGTTTCCCTGCGCCCAGGGATGACAATGGAGCGTGACGCACTGCTCCATGCCCTGTTGGATATCCGCTATGAGCGCAATGATGTGGAATTTGCACGCAATCGGTTTCGGGTGCGTGGGGATACGGTGGAGATTTATCCTGCCTACTGGACAGGGAAAGCGATTCGAGTGGAATTTTTCGGGGATGAAATTGACCGCATCAGCGAGATTAACCCTGTGACGGGCACACCAACACGGATTTTGACCCACTGCGCCATCTGGCCTGCGACCCACTATGTCACACCAAGAGAGAAGTTGGAGCGCGCCATCACACGCATCCGTGGCGACTTGGAGGAGCAAGAAGCGTATTTCAAAGAAAAGGGGAAGTTGGTGGAGGCACAGCGTATCCATCAGCGTACCACCTACGATGTCGAGATGATGCAGGAACTGGGGTATTGTTCGGGTATCGAAAATTACTCGCGGATTATCGAGGGACGCGCTGTCGGGACACCACCCCACACGCTATTGGACTATTTCCCGGAAGATTTTCTGTTATTTGTGGACGAGAGCCATGTGACCTTGCCACAGGTGCGCGCCATGTATAACGGCGACCGCGCACGCAAGGAAAATCTGGTCGAGTACGGTTTTCGGTTGCCGTGTGCGTATGATAACCGTCCGCTGACTTTTGCGGAGTTCGAGGCGCGTGTGAAGCAGGCCATCTATGTGTCCGCAACCCCAGCGGACTATGAGCGCGACCACGCTGACCAACTGGTAGAGCAGGTGATTCGCCCTACAGGGCTACTCGACCCTAAAGTGGAGGTGCGCCCTGTTACAGGACAGATTGATGACTTGATTGGGGAAATTTATGCACGCACCGCAAGAAACGAGCGCGTACTGGTCACGACACTCACGAAGAAAATGGCGGAGGATTTGACGGAATATCTCACCAAGACAGGGATTCGGGTGCGCTATATGCACCACGATGTCGAAACGATAGAGCGTATGGCGTTGATTCGGGATTTGCGTCTGGGCGAGTTCGATGTTCTGGTCGGTATCAACCTCTTGCGCGAGGGGTTAGATATGCCAGAGGTCAGTCTGGTCGCCATTTTGGACGCGGATAAAGAGGGCTTCTTACGCAGTGAAACCAGTTTGATTCAGACCATCGGACGCGCCGCGCGCAATGCCAACGGCTTGGTGATTCTCTATGCCGATACGGTCACGCGCAGTATGCGTGCGGCGATGGATGAAACCGCGCGCCGTCGTGCGATGCAGGATGCCTATAATCAGGCGCATGGCATCGTGCCCAAGACGGTGGAGAAGTCCGTGCGTGAGATTTTGGAAATTGGGAAAGCTCCTGCGGAAGCACCGCGTAAGACAAACAAGAAGCGAACACGCGATGCTGTCTTGCAGGAACTGGAGCAGTTGGAACGGCAGATGAAAGAAGCCGCCAAGATGCTCGAATTTGAGTATGCCGCTATCCTGCGGGATAGATGGATAGAACTACAGAAAGAAGTCAAACATTAAAGGAGGAGATTGTATGCATCTGGACACAGAGCGTGAACGGTATCAGAAGGTAATTCTCTGCATTTTCGCCGCCTTGACGGTGATTTTTGCCATCTGGACCGCCATCAGCCGCAGTCACGAGGGCGTGACTTTCCGCGAAACGCTATTGGACATCCAACAAGAAGCCAACCAGACTGTCTACACAGGCAAACTGTACAGCACACCGTTCTCTATCACCTGTTGGGAAGAAAATGGTGTAAAATGGGTGACTTTCGCCGCTAGGGGGGAATACCACGCAAACTGTCGGGTGGAATACCCTGCTGGGACGATTACCACGGAATACGGCAATACCGTAAAACGAATTCAAGTCTTTTGCAACGAGGAACTGCTGTTCTCTGGCGGATATGACCCCAACCCACCGAGCGCGCATATGCACTACTACGACGACATGGGAAAGTGGGACCCCATGATTAGCATACAGGCAGGCACAAGTGGAAATCCGTGGCGGTCTTTCTCTGTGACGGCATCGGATGTCATCCGATTTGCCAATGGTCCCGAGCGTTCCGTGCGCGGTAGTTGGACGATGTACTTTATCGCGCTGTTTCTTACCGTTATCGGTGCCGTGTTGACCGCATTTCCTAATACGCTGTTTTACCTGCGCCACTGTTGCGATGTGCGTGACCCTGAACCCACCGATTTTTTCTACACCTCCCACAAGATTGGTTGTATCATCTATGTGGGACTGTCGCTCTTTGCGTACATAAAAGGTGTATGTGTGATGGAATAAGAGGAACATAAGAATGAAAAAATATATACCATATCTGTCGATTCTGACCGCAGGGATTCTCTGGGGCATGATTGGCCTGTTTAATCGCCACCTGCTCGCAGGAGGATTTACACCGCAGACGATTGTTTTGGTGCGGAATTTCGGCGGATTTTTGTTGATGACCGTCCTGTTTTTCTGCATGGACAGGCGCATTTTTCGGATACAGTTGCGCCATCTGCCGATTTTTCTCGGCACAGGCGTGGTGAGTGTGGTGCTGTTCACCTTGCTCTACTTCTCCTGTCAGGAGCAGTGTTCTCTCGCCGTTGCCGCCATCCTGCTGTACACCGCACCAGCATTCGTCATGCTGATGAGTGCCCTGTTCTTCCGTGAGGCGGTCACACGGCGCAAGCTACTCGCCCTCGGCGCAGCATTTCTCGGCTGTGTGGCGGTCAGCGGTGTGCTGAGTGGTGGTCTGTCCGTCACGGTAGGTGGACTGCTGATGGGCATTGGTAGTGCATTCTTTTACGCGCTCTACTCGATTTTTGCGCGTCTGGCTCTGGCGCACTACCAACCACTGACTGTGACATATTATACTTTTGTGTGTGCAGGCATTGCTTCGCTGTTCGTGGGTAGCCCGACAACGGCGATTACGCTGTTGACCGCCAATCCCACCATGCCTCTGTTGGCACTGGGACTGGTTGTGCTGTGTACCGTCGCGCCGTTTGTGCTGTATACCAAGGGATTGGCACAGGTGGAGAGTGGAAAGGCATCCATTCTCGCCAGTGTGGAACCAGTCGCCGCCGCTGTCGTGGGGATTCTCGCCTTTGGGGAGCCGTTGAGCGTCGGCGTTGTGGTTGGATTAGCGTGTATTGTAGGGTCTGTTTGTATTTTGGAGTGATAGTATGGCAAAGAAAAAAGAAGAAAAAACCAATGTCATGCGGACATTGGAGCAGAAAAAAATAGCGTATACGGCGCATACTTACCCCCATGAGGATGGTGTGGCAGTGGACGGCGTGACGGTCGCGCAGATGTTGGGGCAGAATCCCGATGCAGTGTTTAAGACACTCGTGACCAAAGGGGCATCTGGGGGGTACTATGTATTTGATATCCCCGTTGCACAGACGCTGGATTTGAAGAAAGCCGCGAAAGCAGTGGGGGAGAAGTCGATTGCCATGTTGCCGTCTAAGGACCTCCTTCCACTGACGGGCTATGTCCACGGCGGATGCAGTCCTGTCGGGATGAAGAAGCAGTTCCCCACGGTGTTCCATGCGAGCTGTGTGGACCACGACACCGTGATGGTTTCCGCTGGCAAAATTGGCTATCAGGTGGAAGTCAACCCCAAGGACCTCCTTGCCCTGTTGCGAGCCACCACAGCGGATGTGGTGGTCACAATACTTTAATCTGTGAGGAAGAATAGCAGATGAAATACGAAGAATTACAATTCAAGATTCCAGTTGAACAGGATGATTATCAGGAGAATAGTGCCTTTGTGATTCAACAGATGATGAGCATCCTAGATGAAAGAAAACAACGCGGAGATAATAAAATTATCTTAAATACCAATTTGAAATTGGGACTTCCGTTAGAAAATATCAATAAGATTGCAGGGCCGATGATTGAGGCTTGGGCATATGAGGTTTTTGCAGGCATACGCGATATTGCCAATAACCAGTACCATCTTATCCATGTGGAAGCGCAGGAACGACTGGGTATGGCAGATATTATCCTGCAATTCAAAAAAGACGGAACGGTATTAACGGGTGCAGTGGATGTAAAAGCTACAGCAAACGATATTGATACTTCTGGGAAAAGTCCAAATATTACCTCTTTTTCACGAATCAGAACAGCCTATGTGGAAGATGCTGATTTTATGTTTTTGATTCTATCGATTAAGCATAAGGTCTATTGTCAACGCAACCCTGCCTCTGGACTAATGGATGGTATCATGGAAGTGGTTGATTACAATGTCTATGATTTGAAATACATATCGGATGCTGATATTAGCTATAATCCTGCGCTTGGGACAGGTCAAATTCAGATAAAAGATATTCACTATGTCTCCTATCAGTTTCGGACTACTTGGGAAATGTGTCAGTTGTTAGATAAGAAATATCTGAACAGTACCAAGCGGAGTTTTCAAGATTTTCTGGAATTGGCGGTGAAAAACAGATGGATAAAATAGAATTACAGGTAATTTGCGGAGAAGCTATTGCAGAAATGAGAAAATTGCCTGACGAATCCATTGACTTGATTGTAACCGACCCTCCCTATAATCTAAATAAGGACTACGGTAAGACACAGGATAACTTGCAATTTGAGGAATATTTGCAATTTTCAAAAGCGTGGTTGACAGAAGCCAAGCGAGTATTAAAGAAAAACGGTACGATTTATATATTTATGGGGATGCGGTACATCTCCTATATTTACTCCATTTTGGAACAAGATTTAGGGATGTATTTTAATAGTTGGATTACCTGGTACTATACACAGGGAATTGGCAAAACAAAAGGGTTTTCTCCTCGTCACGATGATATCTTAATGTTCACCAAAGATAAAAAGAATTTTACCTTTAATATCGATGATGTAAGAGTGCCACAGAAATATTATCGAAGTGTCAATAATATGCGTGGGGCAAATCCTGGAAATGTATGGGAATTTTCTCATATGCACTATTGTAACAAGAATAGACAACAACATCCGACACAGAAACCAGAGGGATTATATGAGAGAATGATTCTCGCTTCGTCTAATCCAAATGATGTCGTCTTGGACCCGTTTTTAGGGTCTGGTACTTGTATGAGAGTATGCCAACAGATAAATCGTAACTGCATTGGTATTGAAATCAATCCTGACTATATTGCGATGACAAATGCCAGGTTACAGGAAGAATTTTATGGATTTGACAGTATGGATGAACGAATGTTGCGTTGCCCTAGTGATTTGAATGACCAAGATATTCGGATTGAATATCTGAAAAATCATATACAATGGTTTTTGAAAAATCACGGAAATGGTACGACTGCGTTTTTAGACGAGGTAAAAGGAAAATATTTAAGTAAAATGGTAGAAACGAATCAGACCTATTTTTTTGCTGATAATAACTATCCACTTTGAATCCGTCAAGGGAGGATTTCTGCAATGCACGACAAAATTTATATCAAGGGTGCGCGGGAGAACAATCTGAAAAATATTGATGTGGAGATTCCACGCGACAAATTGGTGGTGATGACAGGGCTTTCTGGCTCTGGTAAGTCCTCGCTCGCCTTTGATACCATCTATGCCGAGGGACAGCGTCGCTATGTGGAGAGCCTGTCCTCGTATGCACGGATGTTTCTCGGACAGATGGAGAAGCCCGATGTGGACTATATTGACGGTCTGTCCCCTGCTATCTCCATCGACCAGAAAACCACGGGCAAAAACCCACGCTCGACCGTGGGAACCGTGACGGAAATTTATGACTATTTGCGCCTGTTGTGGGCGCGTGTCGGAACACCGCACTGCCCCATCTGTGGGAAAGAGATTCGGCAACAGACCATCGACCAAATTCTCGACCAGATTCTTGCCCTGCCGATGGGCAGTCGGATGCAGATTCTTGCGCCTGTGGTGCGTGGGAAAAAGGGTGAGTATCAGAAAGTGTTTGAGGACGCACGCAGGAGTGGCTATGTCCGTGTGCGTGTGGATGGTCTGCTGTATGAGTTGACCGAGGAGATTAAACTAGATAAAAATAAGAAGCACACCATCGAAATCGTGGTGGACCGCCTGATTGTGCGAGAGGATATCCGCAAACGATTGGCGGACAGCGTCGAAACGGCTGGCGCGCTGTCCGGCGGTCTTGTGGTTGTCCATGTACTGACGGAGGACCGTGAAATTTTGTTCAGCCAGAATTATGCCTGTGAAGACTGCGGGGTGAGTATCGAGGAGCTGACACCACGGATGTTCTCATTCAACAATCCCTTTGGTGCTTGTCCCACCTGTACAGGTCTGGGCAGTCAGCGCAAAGTGGACCCCATGCTCGTTGTTCCCGATGAGAGCCTGTCCATTTTGGATGGTGCCATCCAAGTGAGTGGTTGGGGTAATGTGAGTGGTAACGGGATTAGTCGAATGTACTTGGAGGCATTGGCGAAGAAGTACGGTTTCTCCCTGGCAACGCCGTGGTGCGAACTGGACGAAAAAAGCAAAGAATTGGTTCTCTACGGCACAAATGGCGAGAAATTGGAGGTATTCTACGACCAACCGCATGGCAAGGGGGTCTTTCAACAGGCGTTTGAGGGAGTCTGCAACAATATCGAGCGACGCTACCGTGATACCCAGTCGGAGGCATCGCGCCGTGAGTTAGAAGAATTGATGAGCGAGTGTGTCTGCCCCACCTGCCACGGCAAACGCTTGAAAAAAGAGAGTTTAGCCGTCACCGTGGGGGGCAGTAGTATCTATGATTTCACCACGCTGTCGGTGGTCGAAGCACTCCGTTTTATCGAGCAACTGGAGTTGCATGGCAACCAAGAGAAAATCGCGGCGCGTATCCGCAAGGAAATTTGTGCGCGCTTGGGCTTCCTCGCCAGTGTGGGCTTGGAATATCTCACCTTGGGGCGCAGTGCCGCAACATTGTCGGGCGGAGAGAGCCAGCGGATTCGTCTGGCGACGCAGATTGGGTCGAGCTTGATGGGTGTTCTGTATATCCTTGATGAGCCCTCTATCGGGTTACACCAGCGGGACAATGATAAACTGTTAGACACCTTGCGCCATCTGCGCGATATTGGTAACACCTTGATTGTCGTGGAGCATGACGAGGATACCATGCGCGCGGCGGATTATATCATCGATGTGGGCCCTGGAGCAGGGATTCACGGCGGTCAGATTTGCGCCGTTGGCACACCGCAGGAAGTAATGGATAACCCTGCCTCTCTGACAGGGCAATATCTGTCTGGCAAACGGTATATTGCCGTCCCCAAACAGCGGAGAAGTGGCAACGGCCATATGCTGACCATCCGTGGGGCGGCGGAGAATAATCTGAAACACATTGATGTGTCGATTCCTCTGGGGACATTCACCTGTGTCACAGGTGTCAGTGGAAGCGGAAAGTCCTCGTTGGTCAATGAGATTTTGTTTAAGAAGCTGGGTGCGGATTTGAACAACATGAAGTGTCGCGCAGGAAAACACACTGCCATCGAGGGGGAAGAATATCTCGACAAGGTGATTGCGATTACGCAAAGTCCCATTGGGCGCACGCCACGCTCCAATCCTGCCACCTATACGGGTGTGTTTAACGATATCCGCGAGCTGTTCGCCGCGACCACGGAGGCCAAGGCACGCGGTTACGGTGCAGGACGCTTTAGCTTTAATGTCAAGGGCGGACGCTGTGAGGCGTGCGCTGGGGACGGCCTGTTGAAAATTGAAATGCACTTTCTGCCCGATATCTATGTGCCGTGTGAGGTCTGTAAGGGCAAACGCTATAACAGAGAAACGCTCGAAGTGCGCTATAAAGGAAAGAATATCCACGAAGTTTTGGAGATGACCGCCGAGGAGGGCAAGGAATTTTTCAAGGCGATTCCGAAAATTGGGACAAAGATAAATACCCTGTGTGATGTAGGATTGGGGTATATTAAAATCGGACAGGCGAGTACAACCCTCTCAGGCGGTGAGGCACAGCGCGTCAAGCTGGCGACCGAACTGGCAAAGCGCAGTACAGGCAGTACCATCTATATCCTCGATGAACCGACGACAGGGTTGCATACTGATGATGTCGGCAAGCTGTTGGAAGTGCTACAGCGTCTGGTGAACGCAGGGAATACAGTGGTGGTCATTGAGCATAATCTGGATGTCATCAAGTGTGCCGACCATATCATTGACCTCGGACCAGAGGGCGGTGCAGGCGGTGGGCAAATCGTCTGTGTCGGTACACCAGAAGAAGTGGCCGCCTGTGAAGCAAGTTATACGGGACACTATTTGAAAAAAATCTTACAATAACGCAAAGAGAAACGCACATAACGCGAGAGAGGAAAGAGAAACATATGGAACTGTTGAGTTGGTTGGAAACGACGGACAGCGGCCACTTTTTATTCACCATTCTGGTATCTATGATTCCTATGGTGGAATTGCGCGGTGGGATTCCGTTCGGCGTGATGATGGGGATGAGCGTGCCAATGGCTTATTTGGCGGCTGTGATTGGCAATCTCATTCCCGTACCGTTTATTATCGTGTATATTCGCCGTATTTTTCAGTGGATGCGGAAACATATGCCACAGCTAGACCATCTGGTAGATAAGCTGGAGCGCAAGGCACATGAGAAAGGACGCTCCATTGCCAAGTATCAATACTTGGGGTTGGCGATTTTTGTCGCTATTCCTCTACCCGGTACGGGTGCGTGGACAGGCGCACTGGCGGCGGCGTTTCTGGATATGCCCCTGCGCCGTGCCATCCCTACCGTGACCGCTGGTGTGCTGGTTGCAGGTGTCCTTATCAGTATTTTGACCTTTGGTGTGGCAAGCATTGTTTGATTAGAAAAGGAGTGCAGTACAATGATGTTATATCTGGTGCGTCACGGACAGTCTGAGGGGAATGTCAAACGCTATTTTCATGGCCAGACGGATTTTCCACTGACGGAATTGGGGCAACAGCAGGCAAAGCAGGTGGCTGAAAAACTGAAGGATACACCGTTTACGCGCTGTTGCGTGAGTGATTTGCAGAGGGCACGGCATACGGCACAGGCTTGTTTGGCATTTCATAGGGATATCCAGCCAGAGATTTTTCCAGAACTGCGTGAGCATTTTGTGGGTGACATAGAGAATCTCTCGTGGGAGGAAGTAGAGGCGCGCTTTCCCGGGTTGCCCGATAAATTTGTCAATGACTGGTTCCACACCGTCCCCCCTGGGGGAGAGGACCCACAGGATATGTTGCGCCGTGTGGGGCAGTGCGTCGATGCTATCATCGCACGCGGAGAAGATACGCTGTTGGTATCCCACTTTGGCACAATGGCACTCATTGTCGTGCATCTCGGCGTGATGACGGAGCAAGAGGTGGATACTGTCGGGTTCGGACAGGGGTGCTATACCGCCATCGAGATTACGGAGAACGGGAAAAAGCTCCTAGCCTTGAATCAATAACCCTCGCGCCCACTTTCGCATAGAATGGCGTAAAACGGTATGAGGAAAGTGGGGGAGTGAGATGCGGTTGTGGGAGGATGCGTTGGTCGCGCTGTTGGCTTCCATCGGATTGGCCTCGCTGGTATGGATTTTGGTACGCTCTCTCTTTTTTCTCCCTGTCACCGCACACCGCACATTGATTTTACTCTGTGCCAGAGGCGATGGGGAGGGCTTGGAACAGCAGGTGCGTACCCTTGCGATGCTCCGTCGGGAACACGGTATCGTAGGCGAAATCCTTGTGGTGGACTGTGGACTCAGCGAGGAGGGAAAACGCCTGTGTAGGCTGTTGGCGCGCACCGAGCGCAGTGTCACCTTATGCACAGGGGACGAAATCGGAAAGTATATCACATGAAGGAGAACACCCTATGAATGGGAGCTGTACCATCGACGGTACCATTGTACATATCATATTCACCAATGAGGAAAACGGCTATACGGTACTGCGCCTTGTGACTGCGGACGGCGAGTTGCTGACCGTGGTTGGCACGATTCCCTGTGCCGCCCCTGGGGAAAGTTTAGTGATTAACGGCCGTTGGATGGAGCATCCTGTCCACGGCTCACAGGTGTTGGCGGAGGAGGTGGAGCGACATATGCCCACCTCCGAGGAGGATATCATCAGCTATCTCTCGTCTGGTATTATCAAGGGCATTGGAGAAGCACTCGCCCTGCGTCTGGTGGAGCGATTTGGGTCGCGTACCTTGCGTATTTTGGACGAGGAGCCAGAACTGTTGACAAAAATCAGGGGCATCTCTCCGCGAAAGGCGCAGGAGATTGCGGAAAACTATCGGTATCAGACGGGGATGCGCCGTCTGTTGGACTTTTTGACGGTCAACAACCTGCCTGTCGGCCTTGCCTTGCTCCTGTATCGGCGGTACGGCAGTGATGCGCTGGATGCCGTGCGGAATAACCCCTATTTGCTCGTGGACGAGCTATATGGGGTAGATTTTGCCGTAGTGGACGAAATCGCGATGACGATGGGCATGGCAGGGGATAACCACCGCCGTGTCGAGGCGGCCGTGCTGTTTGAATTGAGCTACAATTTGGGCAACGGCCATGTGTTTTTGCCCAGAGAGAAATTGGTTGTCGCCGCCGCTGCCCTGATTGACTGCGCGGTAGACCGTGTCGAAGTGGCACTGGACGACTTAATCACACGCGGTTCCATTCGCTGTGAACAGGTCGCTAAGGTGCAGGCGTGTTATCTGCGCCGTCTGTATGACGCGGAACTTTCGGTGACACGGCGTATTGGACAGATGTTGCGGATACCCCCTGCCAAGGGGAAAAAGGTAGAAAAAATCATTGCCCACATTGAGCAAGAACAGGGGATTACCTATGCCGAAGCACAGCGTCGTGCCGTGGCATTGGCGGCGGCGTGCGGTGTGATGGTGCTGACAGGTGGCCCTGGTACGGGGAAAACAACCTCGGTGCGCGGTATCGTAGAACTGTTAGAGCGCATGGGGTATGACATTTTACTGCTCGCGCCGACGGGCCGTGCCGCCAAGCGGTTGGGCGACCTGTGTGGACGGGAGGCGCAGACCATCCACCGCTGTCTGGGTATGAATCGACAGGCGGATACAGGGGAGATCACTTTCCAAAAACATGAGAAAGAGCCGCTGGATGCAGATGCGGTGATTGTGGACGAGATGAGCATGGTGGATTTGACCCTGATGGACGCGCTACTCACCGCGTTGCGCCCCGATTGTCGACTGATTTTGGTCGGTGACGCGGACCAGTTGCCGAGTGTGGGCGCAGGCAATGTCTTCTCCGATTTGATACGCAGTGGTCGGGTAGAAACGGTCGCTTTGACCGAAGTGTTTCGTCAGGCGCAGGAGAGTACGATGATTTGTGCCGCCCATGCGGTGAATCAAGGGCAGATGCCCGAATTAAAAAATACACCACAGAGCGACCTGTTCTTCATGCGCCGTCGTGACCCTCTCGCGGTAGTGGACTTGGTCGTGGAGTTGTGTGGTAAGCGTCTGCCAGAGAAGATGGGGATTCCTGCCACGCAGATTCAAGTGCTGTGTCCCACGCGAAAGGGGGAGTGGGGTACAGTTCAGCTCAACCGCGCGCTCCAAGCCGCCCTCAATCCCCCTGCCCACGACAAACGGCAGAAAGTATGGGGGGAAACGGTGTTCCGTGAGGGCGACCGCGTGATGCAGATTCGCAACGACTATGAAGTGCTGTGGGAGCGCGCAGATGGCTTCTGTGGCGCAGGTATGTTCAATGGCGATGTGGGCGTGATAGAGGAGATTGAACCGAGTGGCGATAGTCTGCGGATACGGTTTGATGACCGTGTCGCGCTATACCACACGGATATGCTCAACGAGTTGGAATTGGCCTATGCAGTGACGGTGCATAAGGCGCAGGGCAGTGAGTACCGCGCCGTGGTGCTGGTGTCGCTTCCAGCTGCCCCTGCGCTGATGGTGCGTGGTGTGTTGTACACCGCTGTCACCAGAGCGAGAGAGCTGTTGGTCATCGTGGGCGACGACGGCGCACTGCGCCGTATGGTAGAAAATGATAAACAGCAGAGAAGATATTCTGGCTTGCGCTGGCGATTGAAACACGCGGAATAAGATATCCCCTCCGTCATTTGCTCCTTTTTATGCGCCCGTTTTTTAAGGCTCCCCTTACCATAAGGGGAGCTGTCAGCCGTTAGGCTGACTGAGGGGTCATTCGTCACCGTACTACCTACACGAGTCCCCTCCGGCTCACTCCGTTCGCCACCTCCCCTGTAAACAGGGGAGGCTTTTTGGTGTGTGGTTCTATTAGCCCCCCTGAAATCAGCAGAGGTTTTTGGGTGCTATTAGGAAAAAAGTGTGCGCCACGGTTATCCGCAACGCACACTCATTCCTGTTGATTTTCTACAAATTCAATAACATCTGCAATTTTACAGTGCAAAATCTGGCACAACGCATCTAATGTATTGGTTGATACCGACTCTCCAGCTTTTAATCTGCGGATGGTGGAGCTACTGATTTTCCCTTTGACCTCTAAGGTGTAGGTTGTAGCACTTTGTTCCTGCATAGTTCTCCACAAAGGCGCATACGAAATCATATAATCTCCCACCTTCCCTCTTGCAATATCTTTATTATTGCCTATAATAAGGGTATAGTGTTATCGGCAATATTGCCGATACAGAAAGGAGATTCTTTTATGTCAGTCAATTATCAGAAGTTGTATTCCTATTTGGTTGGTCAAATCGATGAAACACTCCACGAAATCGCTGGATATGCCATGACCCCAACTGCTGGGCGTACAGAATTGTTTGTTGTCGGGGACAAGCTGAAAAATGCTCTGTTGTGCGCCGAGGATATGTACCTCGATGAAACTGAGGACGACGAAGGATAGTACAGTCCCACGGCTCCCCTTACCGTAAGGGGAGCTGTCAGCCGTTAGGCTGACTGAGGGGTCATCCATCACCGTACTACCTACACACGACCCCTCCGGGTTCGCTACGCTCACCCACCTCTGCAGCGTTAAGAAAATATGCCAGTGGCATATTTTTAGCGTAAGCCGCAGGAGCTATGCTCCGAGGATACCGTGGTTCATAGACCCCTCCGGCTCACTCCGTTCGCCACCTCCCCTGTAAACAGGGGAGGCTTTTTTGAAAAAATTTTGCGCATAAATTGTGATGGGGCGTACATACTAAGCTTGGCAAACACCGAATGCCAAAAAACAAGGAGGATAAAAACGATGATGGACCATACTAAGGACGGCTGTGCTTGCACCCCCAATCGCTCTATTCGTTGTAGCGTCGAGAAGTGCGCCCACCACTGCGCTGGTGAGGCATACTGCGGTCTGGAGAGCATCCAGGTCGGTACCCACGAGGCTAACCCCACGGTTGACCAGTGCACCGACTGCCAGAGCTTCAAGCCCATGCAGTAATCCCCTTGCGCCGCCAACAGGCGGCGCAATACATAAGGAGGGAGGCTATGACGAAGAAAACCTGTTGTCGGTTGGCAGGTGGTGTGACAGGTGCGGTCAACGGCCTGTTCGGGGGCGGTGGTGGCATGGTGTTACTGCCGTTTTTAACGAAATGGGGCGGTGTGACCCAGCGGTGTGCCTTTGCCACCTGCATTGCCGCCGTGTATCCCATGTGTATGGTGTCGGCGGTGCTGTACTATTTGCGCGTGCGTCCTGCGCTGTCACTCTTGCTACCCTGTCTGTTGGGCGGTGTGGTTGGGGGTAGTATCGCAGGACTGACTTTTGAAAAAGTCCCTGTGCGTATGTTGAAGCTACTGTTTGGGCTGTTCCTCCTGTACGGTGCGGTGAGGTATCTGCGGTGAGTGCGTTTGTGATACCGTTTCTGCTGGGCGTGGCGACAGGCGTGCTGTCTGGTTGGGGCGTAGGCGGTGGAACATTGCTCACCCTCTGTCTGACGATGTTTCTTTCTGTGGAACATCGGGAGGCGCAGGCGGTCAACCTTTTATTTTTTCTGCCGACAGCCGCGATTAGCCTCTGGTTTCACCGTAAAAATGGTCTGATTGACCGAGAAGTGTGGATACAGACGAGTATTTCCGGGGCAATCATGGCTCTGCTGTGCGCGCTCGTCGCGCTGGCTGTGGATGCGTCTTTTTTACGAAAACCGTTCGGGATATTTTTACTCCTCAACGCATTTGTACTCCTCCGCAGTGTGCGAAAACAGTAACCAAAATTTTTGCATAAATCGCTCGATTATTCATAAATTTTTAATACCTGTTTTGGGAAATATGTGGTATACTGATGGTAAGGATGATACGCCGTATCGTCCATCGAAAAAGCTATTTCACTGCGTCAAGTGTCTTTGCTTGAAAAGGAGCGCGCGTATGAATATTTTGTTTCTTCTGCTTCCCAAAGCAACTTGTGCCTATGTCAACGAGGACTTCACCATCCGACAGGCATTGGAAAAAATGTCCGTGTCTGGTTTTGCGGCACTCCCCATCCTCGCCAAGGATGGTACATATCGTGGAACCATTACCGAGGGCGACTTGCTGTGGGCGATTAAGGACCTGTTTTTGATGGATATGAAGGAGGCCGAAAAGCACTCCATTATGGATATCCACCACAAACGCGACAATATTGCGGTATCTGTCAATACTCGCGTTGAGGACTTGCTCTCTACTGCTGTCGACCAAAATTTCGTCCCCGTTGTGGATGACCGCCATACTTTCATCGGTATTATTACTCGTAAGTCAATTATGCAGTACTGTATTGACCGCTATTTCCCCAAAGATACCACTAAAAAAGAAGAGATGCCCGTATAATATGAGAGCATACAGAAAGGGAGCGTTGCACACCACGGCAATGCTCCCTTTTGATAGTATATTCTGTTATCCTGCCCAGTCGGGCTTTTCGTCGTCGGGGTCGATAATGCCAACATCCTCGTCCTGTGTACCGTCCTCAGTATTGCCTTCGGTATTGTCGGGGATGGTCGGCTCATCGCCACCTGTATTTTCGTTGTTGTCAGGGATTTCGCCGCCACCTGTATTTTCGTTTCCACCCGTGTTCTCATCGCCACTGGTGTTTTCCCCGTTGCCAGTAGAACCGCTGTCGATGTTCTCATTACCACCAGTTTCCACACTGCCACCATCGCCACTGTCGCCGTTGCCGATATTGTCAGGACGGCCGTTGATGCCGACCAGAATAATCTTGTCACGGCTCTGATAAGTACTTCTGGCCTCCACTTCACTGGAAATGAGATTGCCGTTGCCATCGTATACATTGCGGTAAGTCACAACCTTATAGCCGGTATACTCCGTCTGCTTGACGGATTCCGTACCCCAAGGGAGGTCCATCGTTTCTGTGTAGATGGTGTTGGGCGGTGTGGTGGACAGCACCTCGTTGGTCATCACCACATAGGTATCATCCGTTTTTGTGCCGTAAAGATTCACCGTCAGATTGTGGTTCTTGTAAATCACTTCGATACGGATGGGATAGCCTGTGTTGTTGCGGAAACGGAACTCTGGCCCCTCCCACGACACCGTTGCATCCATACCCAAGTCCACATACCCGGGGAAAAAACGGTGGTTAGCACGCTGGACAATCTCCAGATTGGCGAGCAAGGTTGCACAGTACAGGGTACTGGAAGTCTGGCAGATACCACCGCCCACCTCCTGTACGGTTTCGCCGTTGCGGTAGGCCGCCGCCTCTCCAAATCCACGCGCCACGGTGCGCTCTCCGACCACTTGGTTGTAGTCAAAGACATCGCCGTGGTTCAAAATCGTTCCGTTGACAAATTCGCCTGACAATTTGACATTGCCACGGCGGACCGAAGTACCCGACACATAGGTGGTGTGGCTGGAGAGTAGGTCGCGGAACAGCACTGCCTCCAACTCCTCGGCAGTCATCTCGGGGTAAACCACATCGGCAGGCAGACGAATTCGCTCGCCCTGTGCCGCCGCATCCATCACATACTGCGCCGCCTCGACATCCACACTCACACCGACTTGCCCCTCTAAGACCGTACCACTCTCAATATCGTAGCGCGCAGGGAGAGCTTCGGAAGAAACGGCATCCGCCATCGCCTGTAAATCGAGGGGGTGTCCCAGAATAGGGGTCCAGTCCGCCTCAATCGAACCATCCGCACCGCGCAGTTGTTCCACCAGTGCGTCACAGTCCAATTTGCGCCCATCTATCTCTTTGGTGACATATAGACCGTCCTCTGCCAACTCATAGGAGGCATCAGCGGATTCTGTAAAAAATGCTTCTGCCATGGTATCGACGACATCGCGCAGAACGCGCTCATCGTAGGAGAGGGTAGGGGATAGCGTGACTGCATCGCCAAAAACGCCCTTTGCCATTGTCACTGCGTTTTGAATCCAACCAGCGAAGCCCTCCTCTCGTCCCACCGCGTAGGCTTGGGAAGCTGCCTCTGCCGCGTGTGCATTCGCACCGAGTTCCAACTGGTTGAAACGACCTAACACTTCGCCGTCAGCACGGACGGTGACGGTGGTGCTTTCGAGCTGTGCGCCCAACCGTCGTTCCAAAGTTCGCTGGGCATCCGCAAGGGATTGCCCCTCCAACGGAATATCCGCAATCGTAACACCAGGGAATACCCCTTCGTAAATGTGGTTTGCGTATACGCCAAGTCCCACACCGCCGCCTGCCGTCAGAACGAGTGTGGTGATAAGCAGACCCAATGCTATTTTGCCAAATAGACCAAGTCCGCCACTTTTTTCTGGCTCTGCAATGCGCTTGCCGCCTGTTTGCTTTGCTTGCATAGCGTCTCCTTCCTAAATAAATTGTCATAGTACTGTTGGAGCATATGCGTACTTTGACAGGCGCACAACCCCAATCTAAATTATTCTACCACTTTCGACAGAAAAAAGCATTACAAATTCGTAACAGTATTGCTATGAAATTTCTTCCTGCTCTTGCCTTGTCAAAAGGCATCTTATATAATAAACACAAAATCATTGTAAAGGAGTTTTACTACTATGAAATGGCTTGCGCTTCATATTGACACCTCTCCAGCTGGCTTGGAACCCGTCAGCGATATGTTGGGAGATTTGGGCATTGAGGGTCTTGTGATTGAGGACGAGGGCGATTTCCGCCAGTTTTTAGAGAACAACCAGCAGTATTGGGACTATGTGGACGAGGAACTGGACCGTTCGATGGCAGGAAAGTGCCGTATTACCTTCTATGTCGAGGACAACGACACGGGCTTCGCCAGTGTTGCGGCGGTGCGTATCGCAATGGCGGAGCTGAAAAAGGCGCACCCTAAATATGCACCGCTGTTGCTGACGATGGACGGTGTGGAGGATGCCGACTGGGAGAACAACTGGAAGGCGTTCTATAAGCCGATGGAGATTGGCGAGCGACTGATTGTGATTCCCGACTGGGAAACCGCCGACCCGAAAGGCCGTGTCGCCCTGCGCCTGAATCCTGGTCTGACTTTCGGTACAGGCAGTCACGCCACCACCCGCCTGTGCTTGACTGCGCTGGAGAAGTTGGTGAAGCCTGGTACGCGTGTCCTTGACTTGGGATGCGGTAGCGGTATCCTCTCCATTGCCTCCCTTTTGCTCGGGGCAGACCGCGCCTATGCCTGCGATATTGACGAAAAAGCTGTCGATGTCGCCTATGAAAATGCCGCCCTCAACGGGGTGGATAGAACACGCTATACCGTCCGCGCAGGAGATGTCACCAGTGATAGCCGTCTGCGCGCCGATATGGGCGGGGAATATGATATCGTGGTGGCGAATATCGTGTCTGATGTCATCATTGCGATTGCGCCGTCCGTGCGTCCCCTCATGCGCGAAGGCGGTGTGTTTATCACCTCTGGTATCATCGACGACCGCGCAGACGAGGTGCGTGGTAAATTGGAGGAGAATGGCTTCCGTGTACTGGAAGCAAACCACTCCGAGGGCTGGTTTAGCTTCGTGTGTGTGTGATCGGAGGCGTGACGATGCGTTACAGCCGGGATTTCACCATCACACGGAAGGACACCGAGCGGTTTTATCAGATGCTGGTGCTGCGCCGCTGGAGCAAGGGCATCCTGGGCTTTGCGGTGGTCGGCGCGCTGGTCATCAAGCTCTATATGGACTGGCTGGGCTTTGAATTCGGCACCGCGGGCACAGCAGCGATGATGGTGCTGGGCGGCATCCTCACCGCCGCGTTCATCACCGCGGGCGTACTCTGGCGCACAAAAGGAAACGTTTCCAAGCTGATGCGCAAAAAGGGGCGCGAAGGCTACGTCCAGCAGACGAAGATCGACGGCTTCGGCGTCCACGTGACCGTGGAGGGCGAGAGTGCGAAGGTCGGCTTCGACAAGCTCGTGCGCGTGCAGGAAACGAAGGATGCGTTCTATCTCTTCGTTACGGACAGCGAGGCGTGGATCATGCCCAAGGCGCAGATGGAAAATGTGGACGAAGAGTGCCGCACCATCCGGGAGATCTTCTCCAAGGTGGTCGCGCCGATGCGATTGAAGCTGCAAAAATAATAAGAAAAGACAGGTTGTTATAACATATATTTTGGAGATAATAATCAATGATAGCAACAAATAGCATAGTTTGTGGAGATTGCTTCGAGGTAATGAAGCAAATGGAAAGCGACAGTATCGCTTGCTGTATCACAGATCCCCCTTATAATTATGAGTTTGTAGGGAAATCATGGGATGAAACGGAAATCAATCGCAGATTAAATAGAGCAAAAGAATCTGCTTCTACTCTTGTAAAGAACATTCCGTACGGCAGTGGCTTGGCAGGAGGCGTACGAAATGCCAGATGGTACGAAAAAAACAGGCAGAACATTTTGGAATATCAAGCATGGGTTGAAGAATGGGGTAAGGAACTGTATCGTGCTGTAAAACCAGGTGGATTGGTTCTGGTGTTTAACAGTACTAGAACAGCGGCCCACATTCAAGTTGCTCTTGAGAATGCTGGTTTCTATGCTCGTGATATTTTAGTATGGCGAAGAAACAGTGGTATCCCAAAAGGCATTAACATTGCAAAAAAACTTGAGAAGATGGGCGACGAAAATGCTCAAAATTGGGTAGGTTGGCACAGTTGCTTGCGAAATGAATGGGAAGCAATTGTAATTGTGCAGAAGCCTTTGGTTAATAATTATATTCAGACGCTTGATAAGTACCATGTAGGTCTATTTAATGCCGAAAACGATGCTGGTTTCCAGTCAAATATTATTGAAGATATCAGGAGAGGAGTACTTGACGATTTCAATACTCACCCTACGGTAAAGCCCTTGGATTTAATGGAAAAGTTGATTCATCTTACTGTTCCTAAAGGCTACGGAAACATCATTTTAGATCCTTTTGCGGGATCAGGAACTACACTTTTAGCCGCTAAAAACAAGGGTATTGACTACATAGGCATAGAAATCAATCCTTCCTATGTCGAAATCGCCCAAAAAAGACTAAACAGCTAATAAGCGGGCCGTTTCAAAATAGACTTTTTAGAATAAATATAAACAAAAAGTTAGTGAGAACCATCTAAATAGTGGTTCTCACTAACTTTTTTAATGCGCTAATTCTCTCTTAGGTCTGAAAACCATATTTTGCGACAAGCTCTGTTCTTTCATTTCTATAGTAACTTATTGTCTGTAGATTTATTGTATTAGCGTTTTATAATAGTATAGAGGTGGTCTGAATGGATATTTGCAAAAAATTCGGTAGAAATGTACATAAATATCGTACCGAAAAAGGAATTTCACAAGAAAAATTAGCCGAATTATCTGAATTGCACAGAACCTATATTAGTGCAGTTGAAAGAGGTGCTAGAAGTATTTCACTTAAAAACATCGAAAAAATTTCCCTTGCATTGCAAATTTCACCTCATATGCTATTTCAATTTGGAGATGAAGAAAATGGATGAGAGAAAAAGATGCGAAAACACAGGCTATATTAAACCAATTTTAGAAAGATACTATCTGTCGTTCAGAGAGAAAACTTATTCAGCAGAAAACAATGATACTGATGTTCTTATGGATATCTATGGGATTACCCCTACCCAAAAAAGAGAAAACAGACAGTACTGGGGACGAGAGTTGGGAATGATGTGGCAGTTGATTGTCACAGAAATTTGCAGGAAAAACTGTCCCAACTTTAAACCTGCATTAAGACTTGGAAATGATGAACCATGCGACTTGATTTTAGGGAAAGATGCCATTGATACAAAGTATCGTGTTGGATCAGGCGATTCAGGAACATTGAAAAAATTTAAACAGTACGGGCAGTTACTTCGTGACTGTGGGTATCGCCCTGTGTTGCTTTTCCTTCGGGAGGATAATTTATCCGCGGCGGTCACAGCGTGTATTCATAGCGGCTGGACTGTGGTGATGGGCCATGAAGCTTTTAACTACTTATATCAACAGACCGGCGTTGATGTTTACAGATTATTGAAGGAACAAAAAGGGAAATTTCAACTTCCTTAAAATTAACCGATACCCACCTAAAAATCCATAGTACTTTCTGTATAGATTCTGTTAAACTATTCCGCGTTGCTTTGCTACATATAAGAGTATACCTCTTGCCACGCTTTGTGGTTACCCATAAAAATTCCTCCGCACGATTTAGTCCTGCGGAGGAATAATAATCTATGAACATAAATTTATCGTAGCACTCCCCTTTCCCCGTAAACATTTTGTAAATTCGATTTTTCCCACCTTGACTTTGCGCACCGCTTGCCGTATAAAGGATAATGAATAATTATTTGGTTTTCTCGAGGAGGAACTTTATGCTGAAACTGGAAAACATCGTCAAGGTCTATCAGACGGGCGGTGAAACGGTCACGGCTCTGCGTGGCATTGACCTCAGTTTTCGGGAAAATGAATTTGTTGCCATTCTGGGGCACTCTGGCTGTGGTAAAACCACGATGCTCAATATCATCGGCGGTCTGGACCAGTACACCAGCGGTGATTTGATTATCAACGGACGCTCCACGAAGTCCTACCGTGACAGCGACTGGGACAGTTACCGCAACCACTCCATCGGCTTCGTGTTCCAGAGCTACAATCTGATTCCCCACCAGACGGTTCTCGCCAATGTAGAACTGGCGTTGACGCTGTCTGGTGTTAGTAAAGCGGAGCGTCGCCGTCGTGCAGTCGATGCGTTGACCAAGGTGGGACTGGCAAATCAAATCCGCAAGCGTCCCAATCAGCTCTCTGGCGGACAAATGCAACGCGTGGCGATTGCGCGTGCGCTGGTCAACGACCCCGATATTCTGTTGGCTGACGAGCCGACTGGCGCACTGGACAGTGAAACCAGTGTGCAGGTCATGGATTTGCTCGCAGAAATTGCCAAAGAGAAATTGGTCATCATGGTTACGCACAACCCCGAACTGGCGGACCACTATGCTACGCGCATTGTGCGACTGAAAGACGGCGCGATTGTGGACGATACTGCGCCATTTGATGGGGGGGAGGAACAGCCCGTCCAGACCACGAAGCGACAGAAGAAAACAGGGATGTCGTTCTTTACCGCCTTTTCGCTATCCCTGAACAACCTGATGACCAAGAAAGGTCGTACTATCCTGACCAGTTTTGCAGGTTCTATCGGTATTATCGGTATTGCGCTGATTCTGTCGCTGTCCAATGGTATCAACAGCTATATCAATCAGGTGCAGGAGGATACGCTGTCCAGTTACCCCATCACCATCGAGGCGGAAAGTATGGATATGAGCAGTATGATGCTCTCGTTCATGGGGACACGACAGGAGAAACTGGAGAATGAACAGCGTGAGGAGGGGCGCGTGTACTCCTCAACCGTCATGTTTGACATGATGGATGCGATGATGAACGCGGAAACCAAGACGAACAACCTCAAAGATTTTAAGAAGTGGCTGGATGAAACGGGAAACCCCGTCGCAGAACTCGCTACCATCCGCTATGGCTATGACCTCGCCTTCGATATCTACACCGACGACACCGACGGCGCGATTGTCAAGAGCGATGTGATGACCCTCATGGAACAGGCGATGGGCGCGATGTATGGCGGAGATTACTCCTCCTATTTTAGTACGATGGGCAGTATGTACGAGTCAATGGATGTGTGGCAGGAACTGTTACCCGGCGAACAGGGCGCGTTGATTTCCGAACAGGTCAAAAACCAGTATGACTTGGTACACGGCAGTTGGCCCCAGAACTATGACGAAGTGGTGCTGTTTATCAGTGCCAACAACGAGATGAGTGACCTGATGCTGTACGCGCTCGGCTATATCGCCAGTGACGATATGAACGAGGTGTTGACCAAGATGATGAACGGGGAAACCATCAATGCCGAGTCGATGAGCTGGAGCTATGAGGAACTGTGCGAAACCAACTTTAAGCTGATTTTGCCTGCCGAGTATTACCAGTATGATGCTGTCACAGGCGGGTATACGGATATGACCGCCACCAGTACAGGTATGGATTACCTGTATAACAGCAGTGATATTGGTACGAAGCTGAAAGTGGTCGGCATTGCGCGTCCCAGCACCGATTCCAACGGCGGTATGACGACGGGTGCGATTGGCTATACCAGTGCGCTGACCGCCTATGCCATTGCGGAAACAGAGAAGCAGGAGATTGTGGAACAGCAGATGGCCGACCGTACGCAGGATATCTTTTTGAATCTGCCGTTCCGCACCGAGGACTATGTAGAACCGTCTGCACAGGAAAAAACGGAGAAGATTACCGCCTATCTCGCAGACCGTTCTGCACAGGAGAAAGCGGATGCCTACATCGATATGATGAGCCAACCCAGTGATGAGTATGTGGCAGGGGTTGTCGCACAGCAGATGGAGGGTATGACCCGTGAAAGTGTCGAGCAGATGATTGTGCAGCAGTATGCTGGCGAGATGGGCGTAGATGCCGAAACCATCGCAGGCTATATCGCAGAGATGAGCGACGAACAGCTGATGGCACAAGTGGAGAAGGCGATGACCAACGCCGTGCGCGAGCAGTACGCCGCCACTGTGGTACAACAGATGAGCAGTATGACCATTGAGCAGTTGGCACAGGCGATGGATTTGCTGTTAGCAGGGGATACCTCGACTTTGCAGTATATGGGCATGACCCCGATGACTGAGGAGCAGGCGGTCTACCTGTATGACAACTATATGCCCCCTGTGGTCAGTGAAGCCACTTGGGAGGAAAATATGGACCGTCTGGGGTATGTGGACAGCGAAAGCCCTGCCACCATCAGCATTTATGCGTCCACCTTCGCCGAGAAGGATGAGATTGCCGCGCTGATTGAGGCGTACAACGAAGGGGTAGCAGAGGAGGATAAAATCACCTATACCGACTATGTCGCGATGTTGATGAGCTCCATCACCGATATCATCAGCGGTATTAGCTACCTGTTGATTGCGTTTGTGTCTATCTCGCTGGTGGTTTCCTCGATTATGATTG
Organism: Candidatus Pelethomonas sp.; assembly: GCA_045658885.1. GTDB lineage: Bacteria > Bacillota > Clostridia > Oscillospirales > Oscillospiraceae > Pelethomonas. Next base: position 26,831 of record JAZOVU010000029.1, read on the forward strand.
GTGTCATTACCCTTATCAGTGTGCAGGAGCGTACTAAGGAGATTGGTATTCTGCGCGCCGTGGGTGCGAGTAAGCGCGATGTCAGCCGTGTGTTCAACGCCGAAACGATGATTGTCGGTCTGTGCGCAGGTTTGGTTGGTATTGGTACGACATTGCTCCTGATTATCCCCATCAATGCGATTCTGTTGCACTTCACAGGAATTGAGGGCTTGAAAGCCGCACTCCCGATGGTGGGCGGTGTGAGCTTGATTGCTATTAGTGCTGTGTTGACCCTTGTGGCTGGTTTGATTCCCTCGCGTGTCGCCGCAAAGAAAGACCCTGTGGTGGCATTGCGAACGGAATAATCGTTGCCATACGGCATACAACAAAAAATGGGCGATACTTGGTCTGCGGGACTGGGTATCGCCTGTTCTATTCTTTTGCCGATCAAACAGCAGAAACGACCGAACAGACAAAAAGCAACATTTCCCCCTCTTTGTCTGCTATGATGGGATACACAGACCAAACAAGAGGGAGGATATCACAGATGCAAGCAATCAAAACCACGGGCCTTGTCAAGCGGTACAAAACTATCACTGCCGTGGATAGACTGGATTTAGAAATCCAACAGGGGGAATTGTTTTCGCTGTTGGGGGTGAATGGCGCAGGCAAGACGACTACGATAAAAATGCTAACCTGCCTGACAAAACCCACAGACGGGGATGCCGTTGTGGGCGGCTACAGCATTAGCAAGGAAGCAGAACAGGTAAAGCGACTGATTGGCGTGTCCCCTCAGGAAACTGCCGTTGCGCCGAACCTGTCTGTAAAAGAAAACCTGGAACTCATCTGTGGGATTCACGGATTTTCCAAAGAAAAAACACAGACAAAAATCAGAGAGCTGTCCGCACAACTGGCTCTCGATACCGTGTTGCAGAGAAAAGCAGGGAAGTTGTCGGGCGGTTGGCAACGCCGTGTAAGTATTGCCATGGCACTGATTAGCGAACCGCAGATTTTATTCCTAGATGAACCGACCTTAGGCTTGGATGTGATGGCACGGCACGATTTATGGGAAGTAATTTGCCTGTTAAAAGGGAAGATAACGATTATTTTGACGACACATTACATGGAGGAGGCGGAGGAGCTTTCCGACCGCATCGGGATTATGAAAGCAGGTCGTCTGTTGGCGGTGGGGACAGTCAAAGAATTGAAGCAGAGAGCTGGGACAGACGACTTTGAAACGGCGTTTGTTTCGATTGTGAAGGAGGGAACTGTATGCGAATGATGACCTTTGCAAAACGGTGTGGCAAGGAGATTTTGCGCGACCCCATCAATCTGGTGTTTGGGCTGGGGTTTCCGCTGGTTCTGCTGTTGCTTCTGAGCGCGATGCAGGCGAATATTCCTGTCAGTCTGTTTGCCATTGACACACTGACCCCGGGAATTTCCGTGTTTGGGTTGTCGTTTCTGACCCTGTTTTCCGCGACGCTGGTTGCCAAAGACCGCGAAAGTGCCCTGTTACAGCGGTTGTATACGACACCGTTGACAGGGGTTGACTGCATAATCGGGTATATGCTTCCCCTGTTGCCGATTGCCTTCGGACAAACCGTGATTTGCTATCTGTTTGCGATTCCGTTAGGACTGACGGTGAGCGTCAATCTTGTGTATGCCATCGTCGGAATTATCCCGATGGCTGTGTTCAATATTGCACTGGGACTTTTGTGCGGTAGTATTTTTGGGGTAAAGCAGGTGGGGGGTATCTGCGGTGCGTTGCTGACGAATCTCTCCGCATGGCTTTCAGGTGTATGGTTTGATTTACAACTGGTAGGGGGATCTTTCGAGAAAATAGCTCACGCGCTCCCCTTTGTCCACGCGGTTGAACTGGAAAGAGCCTTATGTAGTGGAAACTTTACCGTTGCCAGTTCGCACATTTTGCCGATTCTCCTGTACAGTGTCGGTGTCACGGTGGTGGCGGTGTGGTGTTTCCTCGGACAGATGAACAAACAGTAAGGATTTGAGGCGATGAAATACAAGCTGATTATCGACAAAGATGCAGAGGAGGAAATTATTGCGGTTGTCCATGCACCGTCCTCTCTGACACAGCAGATAGAAAATTTGGTGTGTAGCTTTTCGGGGGCGGACTGTATCATGGGATACCGAGAGGATGAGATACGGAAGTTGGCCTTTCCAGAGATTGAGTGCATTACCGTCCTCGACAGAAAAGTGATTGCCATTGATACCCGTGGCAACCATTATCGGGTACAGGACAGACTCCGCGATTTGGAGGAGATTTTGCCCTCGTATTTTATCCGCATCAACAAATCAACCCTTGCGAATGAACATCGGATTCTGCGGTTTGACGCGGTATTCAGCGGTGGGGTGGATGCGGTGTTTCAATGTGGGTATCGGGAGTATGTGTCCAGACGGTGCTTCGCAGACATCAGAAAGAGGTATGATAGGGTATGAAACAGGTGGTTTTTGCGTTTTTTCGCCGTGGTCTGATGGCCTGTGGTTTTGGCCCGCTGGTGTTGGCGGTATTGTATCTGATTTTGCAACACCAAGGAGTAGTGGAAACCCTGACGGTGCATGAGGTCTGTCTTGGGATTGTTTCGCTGTCTGCACTGGCTTTTGTAGCAGGCGGGATGAATGTCATCTATCAAATGGAACGGTTGCCTCTGATGGTGGCGATTTTCATACACGGCGGTGTGCTGTATGGGTGCTATTTGGGCACTTATCTGCTAAACGGTTGGCTGGACTGGGGTACAACGCCGATTTTGGTATTTTCGGCTGTTTTCGTCCTAACCTATTTCGCAATCTGGGCGGTGATTTATGCCATCATCAAGAGGAGAACCAATCGATTGAATGAAGTGCTGAAGAAAAAACAACAGACAATAGAAAATAAATAAAAAAACGATGGGGCTACTGCAAGACTTTTCATCCTGCGGTAGCCCCACTGTGTTTGCCATCAAACATACAGGTCGATGTACTGCCCTTTGCCAGGAGTGGAGGGCATCATCTGTTGAATCATCTGGGTGGCGAGTTGTTCCTCGGTTTCCATGCCCTTCTTCATCACAGTCAAACTCAGACCATGTGCGACATTGGCAAGGCTCGTGCCGGAGGGAACTGCGCCTGCACTTGCAATATTCAAATTCATATCTGCGCGCTCCTTTCGTGGATAACTGGGGAACAAGTGATGTTCCTACTTGCTATTTCGGCAGTTGCCAAGAGAAAATAATAGCATTAGATACGGCACAGTGCCAACAGCGTGTCGGTATTCTCTGTGGAATACTCAATTTCTGAGGAATAGAGCCGTGCCAGTTCCACGAGAGTGTCCATATCCTGTTGCGGTGCAACGGCAAAGAGATGGCGCAATAGTTGCACACTTAACACACAGAACGCCGTGTATTCTGCCACATCGCCGTCATAGAGCGTGGCAGGGAGATGGCGGTAGAGGAAATAGGCGGTCAGATTGATAAAAGGGCGGTCCCATTCACTATCGAGTGGCTGTCCCAATTGGGGCAGAGTGTCCAAAACGGTATCCCACGCGCTGTCTAATCGCTCCAAGCCACGGTAGATATCCGCCCACTCCGCCATGCTTTTTTCGGGCAGTGCCGTGCCGACGAGGTCGAGCAGGTTGGTCAAACGCTCCTCGAATGTCCAACTGTCGTCCTCCAATAGCCCCAACAGTTGCCCACGCAACCCCAGAAGATACTGCTCGTACGCATCCTGTGGTTCGTCTATCCCGTTGTCCTCGATGGGAATGAGATAGAACGGTTCGTCTTGCGACAGCAGTAATTGCGCCGCCGCCTCACAGCACAGGCCCAACCCCATCTCGGTGCGGTCGGAAAATTCGTTGACAAAACGGGGGTGGTCGCGACAAATCTGGCAGAGTACCTCCTCACCGAAGCCGAGAATCATACGGCACAACCCTTGCTCGTTCAGAAACGGACAGCGTTCGTGTTCTGTCAGACGAAAATGGGTGCAGTTGTCCTCGGTGACAAGGTTGGCGCGAATTTCTGCGCCCAGCGTGTCGGGGAGCGTCGCATACTTCGCCAGACTCTCCTCGTCCACATCAATCTCCCAACCGATGCAACAGCTGTGGCGACAGCGTTCGGCAATACAGCGGAATTGTGGGTAGTAGTGGGGGACAATCAATTTCATAGCAATTTCTCCGTGTCAGAATTTGTTCCCATCATACCACGGAATTGAGAGGAATGGGGAAGTGAAATGTGACAAAAATGCACCGCCGTTTCAAGATACTTCGCTGAAATTCCGTTAGTTTGTGTGGATAACATTGCCCCACACTGGGATTTGTGGTATGCTATATCATGGTAGACAAGGCGCACACTGCGCCAAATACATAATGGAGGATTTTTATTACATGGCTAAGGAAATTAAGATTCTCAAGAGAAGTGAGATGGACCCCGCCTATTGCTGGAACACCGCTGACCTGTATGCCAATGATGAGGCATGGTACGCTGAGCTGGAGGCTTGCGCTGACCTGCCCGAAAAAATTGCATCCTACAAGGGTCGTCTGGGCGAGAGCGCAGAAACCCTATACGAGTACCTCGCTTTTGAGGAGTCCATTGACGACCGCCTGAGCAATCTGAACATCTATGCGTTCATCCGTCTGGATGAGGATACCACCAACAGCGACTATCAGACCATGAAGGGTCGTTGCTCCAACTTCATGGTACAGTTGGGCCGTGCTGGTGCTTTCGCAGGCCCTGAGCTGGTCGCCATCAGCGACGAAACCCTCGACAAGTTCTATGCTGAGAAGCCCGAACTGGAGAAGTATCGCCGTTATCTGACCAAAGCTCGTCTGAATAAGCCCCACATTCTCTCCCCCGAGGAGGAGAACCTGATGGCTTCCGTCAGCGAGGTTTCTCAGGCCGCTGGTAACATCTTCCGCACTTTTGCCGATGCGGACATGAAGTTCCCCAAGGTCACCGACAAGGACGGTAAGGAGCACAACCTGACCAACGGTTCTTACATCTCTCTGGTGCAGAGCGAGGACCGCGTCCTGCGTGAGAATGCGTTCAAGGGTCTGTACAGTGTCTACGGCGGTTTCCGTAACACCTTGGCATCCATGCTGAATGCACAGGTCCGCAAGGATATCTTCTACGCCAAGGCACGCAAGTATGAGAACAGCTTGGAGAGTGCCCTGCAACCTGTGGAAGTCCCCACCGCTGTCTATCACAATCTGATTGAGGCCGTCCACCAGAACATGGACAAACTGCATCGCTACATGAGCCTGCGTAAGAAGACCATGGGTGTGGATGAGCTGCATATGTACGATATCTACACCTCCATGTTGCCCGATGCCGAGAACGAGATTAGCTTCGAGCAGGCGCGCGACGAGGTTCTCGAAGCCACCAAGGTTTTGGGCGAGGAGTACCATGAGGTTCTCAAGAGCAGTTTTGAACAGCGTTGGATGGATGTCTATGAGAACGAGGGCAAGCGTTCTGGTGCATATTCCATCGGTGCCCCTGTCCATCCCTATGTCCTGCTGAACCACAAGAACACCCTGAACAGCGAGTTCACGCTGGCGCACGAGATGGGTCACGCGATGCACTCCTATCTGAGCCACAAGTATCAGCCCGGTGTGTATTCCAACTATGTGCTGTTCGTGGCGGAAGTTGCTTCCACCTGCAACGAGGCTCTGCTGATGCAGTACCTGCTCAAGCGCACCACTGATAAGAAACAGCGTGCCGTGCTGATTAACTACTTCCTGGAGCAGTTCCGCACCACTCTGTACCGTCAGACCATGTTCGCTGAGTTCGAGCTGGAGATTAGCCGTGTCGCTGAAACTGGCGAGCCTCTGACCGCTGACCGTATGGAGCAGATTTACTACGACCTCAACAAGACCTACTACGGCGAGGATGTTGTTGTCGATAAGGAAATCGCTATCGAGTGGGCACGCATCCCCCACTTCTATCGCCACTTCTATGTCTACCAGTACGCTACTGGCTTCTCCGCCGCCATGGCTCTGTCCAAGCGTATTCTGGAGGGCGGCGAGGAAGCGGTCAAGGATTACCTCAAGTTCCTCAGCGGTGGTTGCTCCACCGACCCCGTGTCCCTGCTGAAGATTGCTGGCGTGGATATGAGCACGCCCCAGCCCGTCAACGATGCACTCGCCCTGTTCGGTGAGCTGATTGGCGAACTGGAAGAACTGCTCAAGTAAGTATTGTCAATACCGAGAGTGCGCTGCGGAGCATCGTAGCGCACTCTTTTTTTACCTCGGGTAAGCAAGCAAACACGAAGCAAATCAAAAGCAAAGCGGAAGCAAGAAAGAGATAGAGATAGAGAATAAGATAGAGAAAGAGATAGAGTTATAGTTAGAGAACGAATGTTATTCCGAACGGTGTCCCTGTAGAGAAGCAAAAAAGAAAGACCTTGACAAAATCGAGGAGAGAGGGTATGATGACTGTACTAACTGTACTAATCTGGATAGTACAGTTGTCATCATGGAGGTGAGCGTATGGTATTTAGTCTTGTGGGATTGCTCGTCCCCATCTTGCTATTCCTCGGTATTTTATCCGTCGTCTTTCTGATACGGCGATAGAGAGAAGGAGGAACTGAGATGTTGACATTGAATTATCGTGATTCCAGACCCATTTACTTGCAGATTAAGGACGGCTTACGCAAGTTAATTCTAACAGGGGCGATTGCACCAGATGAAAAACTGCCGTCGGTGCGCGCTCTGGCGATGGACTTGGCTATCAATCCGAATACGATACAGCGCGCGTATGCAGAACTGGAGAGTGAGGGTGTGGTGTACTCCGTAGCAGGCAAGGGAAGCTTTGCCACCCCACACCAACAGGCGGCTACGGCGCGAAAAGAAGAATTATGGGGGCAGTTGGACGCATTGGTAGCGGAGTTGCACGACCTGCAAGTGACCAATGAGGAAATCGTTGCACGCATCAAAGGAGGTACAACAACATGATTGCAGTCAACCAAGTGGTCAAAACATTCGGCGGATTTCATGCGCTGGACGGTGCGACCATGACCGTCCCAGACGGTGGGGTATATGGATTGGTCGGCCCAAACGGTGCTGGAAAATCCACGATTATCCGCCATATTACGGGTATTTATCGACAGGACAGCGGTGAGGTGCTGGTGGACGGCGTGCCAGTGTATGAGAACGCTGAGAAGAAAGCACTGATTGCCGCCATCCCCGACGACTGGTACTATTTCCCTGCCGCAACGGTCAAAGATATGATGCAGTTCTATCGTGGCTTTTATCCTCACTTTGACATGGAACGGTATGAAAAATTCAAAGAAGTGTTTAACATTTCGGAGAAGTCCAATATCCGCCGTCTGAGTAAGGGTATGCAGAAACAGGTCGCTTTCTGGCTGACGATGTGCTGTCGGGCAAAGTACCTCGTACTCGATGAGCCTGTGGACGGCCTTGACCCCGTCATGCGCCGTCAGGTGTGGAGCTTGATGATGAACGATGTCGCGGAGTACGGCACAACCGTCCTCGTGTCCAGTCATAACCTGCGTGAGTTGGAAGATGTCTGTGACCATGTGGGTATTATGAACAAGGGTAAGGTCCTGCTGGAGCGCAGTCTGTCCGACTTGCAGGAGAATATCATCAAGTTGCAGGTCGTCTGGCAGGGCGAGCCACCCACGCTACCTGCGGAACTGGCGGTACTGCATACCTCCCATGTCGGCCGTGTGTATACCTACATCGTGCGTGGTAATGCACAGAGCGTGACCGAGCAACTCGGTCGGGAACAACCCCTGATGATGGAGGCCCTGCCGTTGAGCCTAGAAGAAATCTTTATCTATGAACTGGGAGGTGAACAGTATGCAGTTAAAGACATCATTCTTTAATCCCACACTGTTTCGGAAAAATTTAAGCCGTTCGTGGCCACTGTGGGGCGGTATTTCGGCAGTCGGCGCACTGATACCCCTGTATCTGTTGTTGGCATTGAATCAAGAACACGCCATGCTTATCTTGAGGAAAGACGACTTTGTAGAGTTGCTGTATGGTGCGGTCGCATATTTCCTGCCTGCGTTCACCGCTGGCTACGCCATCCTTGTGGCGATGTTCGTTTGGAGTTACCTGCATAATGCGCGCGCGGTCGGCATGATACACGCCCTCGCGATTGACCGAAAAGGTCTGTTTGTCACCAATACGCTCTCCGGCCTTGCCATGCTGTTGATTCCCTATGTGATTGTCGGTGGACTGATGATTGTCATTGCCACCTGCTGTGGTGCGATGCACCTCGGTGCTGTCCTGACGACCATCGCCGCGGTACTGTTGGAAAATCTGCTGTTTTTCGGCATGGGAACGCTGTGCGCTATGGTGACAGGCAATGTCATTGCAACTGCGGTGTACTATGCGGTGCTGAACTTCGCCGTCCCTGCGCTGGATGCACTGGTCAATATGCTCGCTACGCAGTTTTTATTCGGTATTACTAGCGGAACGAGTGAGTGGTCTATCTGGTTCTCTCCGCTGATTGCCCTGTATGACAAGGTTCGGTTAGTCTATCCCGATGCAGAAAATATCGTAAGGGAGATGTACTCTGAGATACAGGGGTATGGGTTCATTGTGCTGTACGGCGTTGTCGGTATCGCGATGTTGGCACTGAGCTATCTGCTGTACCACAACAGACGCAGTGAAAGCGCGGGCGATGTGGTCGCATTCGTGTGGTTGCGCCCCGTGTTCCGCTTCGGTATCGCACTGGTCAGTGCGTTGACGCTGGGCTTTGGTCTGTATGAAGTCTTCTGGGTTTCCCTGTTCCAAGAGGGTCGCTACGAGGATATGCTTCCCATGGCCATCTGCATGATGGTCGGTGCTGTCGTGGGCTACTACGCCGCCAGTATGTTCCTCGAAAAGTCCCTGCGCGTGTTTAAGGGCAGTCTGAAAGGGGTCGGCATCGTGTGCGCCGCCGTTGCTCTGCTGTGCGTATCCGTTACCTTGGATATCTTTGGCTTAGAGCGATATGTCCCCAAGATGGAGGATATTGAAACCGTACAAATCAGTGGCTATCTGGATATCCTCAACTGTGACACAGAGCGATTCCCCAACTTGTGCGAGGATATTCTGGAACTGCATACGGCGATTGTCGAGGACAAGGACTATATCCGCACCCACGATGGAAGATGGGGCGAGGATGAGGAGATTCACTGGAGAAGCATCCGCTTTATTTACCAGATGAAAAATGGCTCTGAAGTCGAGCGATATTACTATTTGCCACTGTCACAGAAGCGTCTACAGGATACCACCACCTATGACGGCAAGTTTGTCGCAGTGTCGCACCACCCCGATGTGCTGTTGGCAAGGGTGCTGTTGCCCGAGGGCTGTGAGATGGTGTACGGCTATGTGGAGTACTACAATCCAGCCGAGAATAAAGACTATGTGTATGAGATGAAGGATATCGACAAGGCAGATTGGGATGTGGTCTATGAGGCCCTGCAACGAGATGCCAGAGAGGGAAATTTCGTCATGGATTCCCACTTCTGGGAGGAGATGTACAAAGAAGGCGCGGTGCAAGTGGAGCAGTTTGAACACGGTGCGCACCTCTATGTGCAGTACCGCGCCACAGAGGGCAACGAAACGAGCTTCAGTTCGCCCCACAAATATGGCGGTATCTCCATCGACCTCCAGCCGACCATGACGCATACCCTCCGCGCACTCATTTCCATCGGCGCAGTGTCGCAACAAGTTATCGATAGCTGGAGTAACAGCTAATACAGCGAAATAGAAAGGCTCCCCTGTGTAAGGGGAGCTTTTTTGTTGCTCTCTGGGGCACAAGGGGAGGCTTGGGTACGAGGCGGTCCATTTTGTTGACTTTTACAAAAATTTGCTGTTGCTCTTTGGGCAAACCTATGGTATACTGACCCCAGAACAGATGCAGTGCATTTCATTAACTAGCCGGAGTGGGATGCGTGCGAAGTCTGTGGGCCTGCCGCGTAGCGGCGGGTCTTTTTTCATTTTGTGATTAAAATTTCACCCTCGGATTCTTCAAAGGCTCTAATCCATTCGCGGAGCATTTGCTCAATTTCCTCGCTTGTGCTTCGTCCGTCAAACTTGGCAATATACTCTATTTTCAGCAGTAGGTGTTTCTGGATACGGAGCGCGAAACGCACATGATTGCTTGTTATCATAGGAATTACCTCTCAAAATTTATATGGGATTGTAAGTATAAAGTGTGTATAGTCTGCTGTTGCACTCTATAGAACACTACAATAGCACCAAAGATTTGATTTGAAAAGTTATTGGCAACACATAGACACCTACTTTTCAGTAATAAATATAAAAATCCGCAGGATGCCTTTGTATCCCCGCAGAAACGGTCGAGAAGTTGACGCAATTTTTCACTTGCAAAATACAGGAAAATGTGATATAAATTCTTCTTAACTGATAAATGCGTTGAATGGGAAAATAGCGTGTTTGCGTGTCCAAGAGAGGGGCGGTCATCGGCTGCAAGTCGCCCCGATGCGTGTCGCTTGGTTCGCCCAGGAGTGGTCTGTGAGAGCAGAACGGTTTCAGCCCCACCGTTATCGGGGGAAAAGTGTACGCAATTGGTCTGCGTAAATGCGGGTGGTACCGCGGAAGGTTTGCCTTTCGTCCCAACAACTTGGGATGAGGGGCATTTTTTATTCAAAAAAGCCTCCCCTGCGTGCAGGGGAGGTGGGTGAGCGAAGCGAACCCGGAGGGGTCGTGTGTAGGCAGTGCGGTGATAAATGACCCCTCAGTCACGGTTCCGCCGTGCCAGCTCCCCTGTAAACAGGGGAGCCTTGAGAACTGCACAGCAAAAAGCCTCCCCTGCGTGCAGGGGAGGTGGGTGAGCGAAGCGAACCCGGAGGGGTCGTGTGTAGGCAGTACGGTGATAGATGACCCCTCAGTCACGGCTTCGCCGTGCCAGCTCCCCTGTAAACAGGGGAGCCTTGAGAACTGCACAGCAAAAAGCCTCCCCTGCGTGTAGGGGAGGTGGGTGAGCGAAGCGAACCCGGAGGGGTCGTGTGTAGGTAGTACGGTGATAGATGACCCCTCAGTCACGGTTCCGCCGTGCCAGCTCCCCTGTAAACAGGGGAGCCTTGAGAACATGGTACTTTGCTTCGCTTTCTTTGTATAAAGAAACCTTTGTGAAGTTTATATTGAAAAAGGAGTTAAACCATATGAGAGAACAACTGGCGAAGATTCGCTCGGAGGCATTGACCGCCTTCGCAAGTGCATCTGACCTCACAGCACTGGACGCACTGCGCGTGCAGTATCTGGGTAAAAAGGGAGAATTGACTGGCGTTTTGAAGATGATGGGCAAGCTCACCCCCGAGGAGCGTCCTGTCATGGGACAGCTCGCCAACGATGTGCGCGCTGCACTGGAGAGCGCACTGGAGGAGCGTACCGTTGCACTGGAAAATGCCGCACTGGAACAGCGTCTGCTGGATGAGGCGATTGATGTCACCATCCCCGGACAGAGTATCTCTGTCGGCCATCGCCACCCGATGTATATTGCCCTCGACGAGATTAAAGAGGTATTTATTGGCATGGGCTTCGATGTGCTGGACGGCCCTGAGGTCGAGCTGGCAAGCTATAACTTCGACCGCCTGAACGCCGAGGAGGGTCACCCCTCCCGTGACTGGTCCGATACCTTCTACTTCGACGAGGACAGCCGTGTGATGTTGCGTAGCCAGACCAGCCCCATGCAGGTCCGTGCGATGGAAACCCGTTCCCTGCCCATCCGTATCATCGCCCCCGGCCGCGTGTACCGCAAGGACGAAGTGGATGCCACCCATTCCCCCATGTTCCATCAGGTCGAGGGTATGGTCATCGACAAGGGCGTGACGATGGCAGACCTCAAGGGTACGCTGAATACCCTCGTGGAAGAACTGTACGGCAAGGGTACCAAGACCCGTTTCCGCCCCCACCATTTCCCCTTTACCGAGCCTTCCTGCGAGATGGATGTGCAGTGCCACAAGTGTGGCGGTGTCGGTTGCCCCACCTGTAAGGGCGAGGGCTGGATTGAGGTGCTGGGTGCCGGTATGATTCACCCCAAGGTGCTGGAGATGAGTGGTATCGACAGCGAGGTGTATACCGGTTGGGCATTCGGTCTGGGTCTGGAGCGTATCGCCATGCGCCGCTTCAAAATCGCTGACCTGCGCTTGATTTTCGAGAACGATATGCGCTTCTTGGAGCAGTTTTAAGGGTGGAGGAAACAAATAATGAATGTAAGCAGAAAATGGCTGAACGAATTTGTTCAGATTGATGCGAATGATAAAGAATTTGCCGAGGCTATGACCCTCTCTGGCTCTAAGGTCGAAGTGACCGAGGTGCAGGGCGAGGAAATCTCCAATGTCGTGGTCGGTAAGGTGCTATCCATGAAGCGTCACGAGAATAGTGACCATATGTGGGTCTGCCAGATTGACTGCGGTGACGGCGAGCCGACCCAGATTGTCACGGGCGCACAGAATGTTAAAGAAGGCGACCTCGTCCCCGTCGCCAAGCATAAGTCCACTTTGCCCGGTGGCGTGAAGATTGAAAAGGGCAAACTGCGTGGCGAGGTGTCCAACGGTATGCTCTGCTCTTTCAAAGAGCTGGGTCTGGACCAGCGCGATTTCCCTGCCGCCTATGAGGACGGCATCTGGATTCTGTCCGATGACCCCGAACTGGCAGGTTGCCAAGTGGGCGACGATATGCGTACCGTCGCAGGCCTTGACGACCATGTGGTAGAGTTTGAAATTACCCCCAACCGCCCCGACTGCCTGAGCATGATTGGTCTGGCGCGTGAAGCCGCCGCCACTTTCGGCAAAGAACTGACCCTGCATACCCCTGTGGTCAAGGGCGGCGCAGAGGGCGACCTCGTGGAGTTGCTCGATGTCGAAACTCCTGATGCAGACCTCTGCCCCCGTTACAGTGCCAGAATGGTGCGGAATGTCAAGATTGGCCCCTCTCCCAAGTGGATGCGTGAGCGTCTGCGCGCCATGGGTGTGCGCCCGATTAACAACATTGTCGATATTACCAACTATGTCATGCTCGAATACGGCCAGCCCATGCACGCGTTCGACTACCGCTATGTCAAGGGCGGTAAGATTATCGTGCGCCGTGCCCAAGAGGGCGAGGAACTGACCACGCTCGACGGTGTGGTGCGTAAGCTGACCCCCAATATGCTGGTTATCGCAGACGAACACCGTGCTGTCGGTCTGGCTGGTATTATGGGTGGCGAGAACAGCGAAATTGTGGACGACACCACGGATGTCGTGTTTGAGTCCGCCACTTTTGACGGTACTTGTATCCGTAAGACCGCACTTGCACTGGGTATGCGTACCGAGGCGAGTGCGAAGTTTGAAAAGGGTCTGGACCCCATGAATACCCTGCCCGCCGTTGACCGCGCCTGTGAGCTGGTCGAACTGCTCGGCGCAGGTGAGGTCGTGGATGGCGTGATTGATATTCTCAACCATGTGCCTCATCCCACCGTGTTGGAACTGCGCCCTGAGAAAGTGAATGCCCTGTTGGGTACGGATGTTTCTGTCCCCCAGATGCAGGAGATTCTCCAGAAGCTCGGCTTTGGTGTGGACGGCGAAACCATCACCGTTCCCTCTTGGCGTGCCGATGTGAAGCACTACAGCGATTTGGCGGAGGAAGTTGCCCGTTTCTACGGCTACGACAATATCCCCACCACCTTACAGCGCGGTGAAACCACCCGTGGCGGTTATACCACCGAGCAGAAGTTGGAGAATCGACTTGGTCAGCTGTGCCGCACCTGTGGCTACAGCGAGATTATCACCTACTCCTTCATTTCTCCCACCTACTACGATAAAATCGGTTGGGCAAAGGATGAACCCCTGCGTGAGAGCCTAAAGATTCTCAATCCGCTGGGCGAGGATACCTCCATCATGCGTACCACGACCCTGCCCTCCATGTTGGAGATTCTGACACGCAACTACAACTACCGCAACCAGAATATCCGCCTGTATGAGATTGGCAAAATCTATCTCCCCGGCGGTGAGGACGGTCTGGCGCACGAGAGCCGTATGTTGACCTTGGGTGCGTACGGCGAGAAGATGGACTTCTTTGCCATCAAGGGCGCAGTTGAGGCCATTCTGAAGGATATCCGTGCTGAGAATGTGGAATTTGCCCCCTGCACGACCGACCCCTCCTACCACCCTGGACGCTGTGCAACAGTACACGCCAACGGCGAGCTGTTGGGCGTTGTGGGTCAGATTCATCCCCGTGTGGCACGCAACTACGATGTGGACTGTGAACTGTACTGTGCAGAACTGGATATGAACGCACTGCTCCGCGCCTGTGGTGCAGAGGCACGCTATATCCCCCTGCCCAAGTATCCCGCTGTGACACGCGATATTGCAGTTGTCTGCAAGCGTGAGATTACCGTCGGCGCGCTGACCGCCTGCATCCGTAAGGCCGGTGGCAAGCTGTTGCGCGGTGTGGAGCTGTTTGACATCTATCAGGGCAAGGGCATTGCAGAGGACAGCAAGAGTGTCGCATTCAGCCTGACCATCCGCTCCGATGAGCGCAATATCGTCGCCGCCGAAGCCGACGAGGAAGTGCAGACCATTCTGGACGCACTGAAAACCGAACTGGGCGCAGTCCTGCGCTAAGACAAATCGTGTCGAATATTACATCTCTGTAACATTCCTGAATTTTCTCTTTACAGTAGGGGGAAAATTTCGTATACTGGGTGCAATATGCGAAAGAGGTGATGTAAGTGGACGATTACACACGCAAGTTTAATTTTACCAACGAACAGGACGCGGAAATCCGCCGTATCATGGTAGAGGTCTATCGCGCACTGGAGGAGAAGGGGTACAACCCCATCAACCAGATTGTAGGCTATATCCTCTCTGAGGACCCCACCTACATCACAAATCATAATAATGCCAGAACTTTGATTCGTAAGGTTGACAGGGATGAGTTACTGCAAATCCTCGTGAGAAACTACCTGTTGCACAAAGGCTGACCATGAAAAAGGGCACTGCTACCACGGCAGTGCCTTTTTATTGTCCCGATGTTCGAGATTATCCCTAAGACGGTAATCATCTTCTTCATTAAGTTTTCGCCTGTGCTGATTTTTATTGGCACAGGTTTTTTATAAAACAGTACGAATAGTAGAAAATAAATTCTACCAATTATACGGATTGTGTATTCAATTTGCTCTCTCAATGTGGTAATTTTTTGTTGCAACACAAATAGGAGGCAATTTATGAAGATTAAACTTGCTGAAAATATAAAAGCCTTTCGCAAGGAACGAAAGATGACGCAGGAACAGCTTGCTGAAGCACTTGGCGTTACCGTCGGTGCCGTCCACAAGTGGGAGAAGGAATTATCTACACCTGATTTAAGCCTTATCTTTGCCATGGCTGATTTGTTTGCCACTTCTACAGATTTCCTGTTGGGCTATCAATGGCAAAACAGTAGCGTCAGAGATTCTGTGCAAAAGGTTCAGCAGCTGATTCAGGAAAAGAACTTTGAGGATGCCGTGGCTGAAGCGGAAAATGCCATGCGAAAATTTCCCAATATTTTTGAAATCGTCTATCAGGGCGCAATGGCTTATCTGGAATGGAGTCACACCTTTGATATGAACGGCGGCATGAAAGACTGGCAGAAAACAGCGCATACCCGTGGCGAGGAAGTATTTAAGCACGCTTTGGAGCTGCTGCCCCAAAACAAGGACCCGGAAATCAATCACATATCTCTTTCCAGACAGTTCTCGGAGTTCCATGAATTCTGTACGTATATCTACCGGGCCATTGATGTTCTAAAGGAGAGCAATGTCTGCGGTATCAACGATGCAAAAATCGGACACATGTATGTCGGCTATCTCCATGATCTCGCACAAGCAGAGGCGTATCTGTCCAAGGCTTACACCACCGCGCTGCGGGATATGGATTGTGTCATTGCAGGTTTTGCTGATATTTGCAGTCGACGGAATGATTGTAAAAACGCCATTGCCTGCTTGGAATGGGCGAGAAAGTTAATGCAAGGCATTCAGCTTGAGGATGATATCACCGAGCTGGACAGATACGACATTCGTCTGGACTTGAGTGCTGCTCTTTATTCCTGCGATGGTGGCGATTTCGAGAATACACACTACTATTTGAAGAGAATGCTACAAAAAGCTGTTCGCTTCGATGCCGCTGCTCTGGAGGACATCAAGCTTCCCGTCATCAACACCATCATGCATATACAAGAACTTCCGCACTATGCAAATATCTGGACGGGTCAGCCGATTATGGACTGGCTTGAAAAATTAGATTTATTTACTGATGAGGATCTTCCCGGATTCAAGGCAATCTGGGAAGCAGTCAAGGAGGAAGTATTATGATTTATTATTTGAAGAAGCATTGGGGTATCAATCTTTTGATTGCAATTTTGCAAATCGCGTGGGCAGGAGTAAGTGTTCTGACAAACTTAGCAATGATTCAGATTGGACAGAGTGTCATTGACCTCAATTTGAAACAGTTTGTTTTTTGGTTGGCAGTTCAGACTGGCTTATGGGTTGTATTTTGCCTCTTGGATGGTATAAGAACTTGGGCAAAGTCTAAGGCAACAATGATTATGAACAACCATGTGCGTGCCGACATTGTGGCAACCATGTTAAGAAAGAATCACCAGGAGTTTCACGCCCAACAGAGTGGTGAATACCTCTCGTGGTTTACCAACGATGTAAACCAAATTGCAGGGCTTGCATGGAACTCTGTTTATTCGTTTATATCGATTGGTGCAAAAATCATTTTCAGTATTGTGGCACTGGCGCAGATGCACTGGTCACTGATGGCGGTTTCACTGGTTGTTGCTGTGGTCATTATCAATGTTCCCAAGATTTTTGATAAAAAAATGGAAACACTCAGCGGAGTGTGCGCGAACGAACAGGCACAGGCGATGAGCAAGCTGAAAGATTTGTTGGCTGGTTTTGATGTTCTGCGCTTTTTCGGTCGCACCAAACGCTTTATTGATGGCAACCGCGAAGCCAGCGAACAGTTGGAACGCCCTGTTCACAAACGCAATTGTACACAGGCGTTTATTGGCGAGGGAATCAATGTGGTCAACATGATTTGCCAAATGGCTGTCAATGCAATGATTGGTATTCTCTCAATTAAGGGCGTAATTATCCAGTCTGCCCTATTGGGTGGTGGCAATCTCTGCGGAACAATCTATAGCGGTTTGGCATCTTTCAGCCAGTATCGTCTGTCACTCCATTCCGCCAAGCCCTACTTTGATAAGATTACCGTACACGCGGATGAGGATATGGGCAGACAGGAGCGCGAGATGGCTCCTCTGCACAAGGGAATCGCTGTGGAACACCTCGGCTTCCGCTATGGAGAAAAGCCCATTCTCATGGACACCAATATGCGCTTTGAAAAGGGTGGTAAGTACGCGCTGACGGGTCCCTCTGGCTGTGGTAAGTCTACTCTGCTCAAACTCCTGTTGGGTTGGCTCCCCGAATATACGGGCAAGATTACTTTCGACGGTCAGAACGCAAAAAACTTTACCTCCGAACAGCTCCAACAGCAGATGAGCTATATCGAGCAGGATGTGTTCCTGTTCAACACCACTATCCGCGACAACATTACCCTCGGTGAAAATTACTCCGATGCCATGATTGCACGCGCCATCAAGGGCAGTGCTTTGGACCACGACCTCGCCAATATGCCCCTCGGTTTGGATACCCCTGTGGGCGAGGACGGTAGCAACCTCTCTGGCGGTCAAAAACAGCGTGTGGCAATTGCGCGCGCCCTACTCCACAACCGTTCTATCCTGTTGGTCGATGAGGGTACCAGTGCGCTCGACCAGAAGAACGCCGATATCGTCGAGCAAAGTCTGCTCAACAACCCCGACTTGACACTCATCCTTATCAGTCACCATCTGTCCGACGAGCGCAAGAAACAGTTTACCAAGGTGTACGAGATGGAACCCGTCGCATACGCGGGTACCGCCTCGTAACCAAAGACTCCCCTTGCTCCCAAGGGGAGTCTTATCTTTGTGGTATATCGCGTTTTGTTCTTGCTTTCCGTTTCCCCCTATGGTATCATAAGTGACGGAGAGTTTTCGCACAGTAGAGAACTAGATAAAAAGGAGGCTTCTATGAAACAATCCAAACGAATTCCCATTATTATCATTTCCGTTGTGCTGCTTGGCATCGTTGCCGCACTGTTGCTGTTGCGGTCTGGGTCGACGGAGGTGGAAGTGAACATGACGGGAATGCTGTTGCAGAACGGTGCGGTCGTGGCGGAGAACATCTCGATGACCGTGCAGGGAACGATTCTGAACGAGAAAGAGGTTGCCCTCCGTTTCCAGTCAACAGGTATCGAGAACTGGATGTTCGCGGAATCCTCAACGCCCGATTCCCGACTGGACGAGAAACATGGAACACCGTACATCATGTCAAGTTGCGCGTTCTATGATGTGTCCCAAGACAGAATGGCGACTGCCTGGTATGCTTTCGACGCGGAGGAACAGATGTTGCTCGTCTACATCGGGGATGATGCGCGACCTGTTATCGCTTGCTCGGCAAACGGGGAGAAGTCTTTGCAAGAGATGGAAGAACATTTCTCCGTCTTTGTGGATATTTTTTCTTCGATGTCTAAATAACACAGAGATTCATATAGGAGTTACACTATGAAAAGTTTTCTGATTATTGTCGGTGTTGGCCTTGTGGGGCTATATGGTGGGGCAATGTTGAACATGGAAGGCTATCTCGGAAACATTTTTGCGATAGCTACGGCAACCGCCATTATTCAAAAACAGTTGAGTAAAAACGATAAGACAGAGTAATAATCGCTATCTGAATGACACCATCTCAAAAAAATATGGGGCTACTGCAAGAGTTTTCATCCTGCGGTAGCCCCTGTTATTGTTTTTAATAGCCCATATAGGTGGTGTACAACTGGACATGGTCCTGTATGCACTGCTTGCTACTGGTGGTGTTGGCGGTGACACAGATGTAGTAGTCGCCGTCCGTGGTCTGGGCGATGCTCGCCGCACAGTTGCCAGCCTGCGACACATAGCCCGTCTTGGCACCAATCACGCGCATCCCATCGGGCACATAGTCCTCGATACGGCGTAGGAACCAGTTGGAGAGCATCATGCCGTCGGGATGTTCGTCGCTGGCAGGAATCTGATAAATTTTCGTCGTCAATATCTCGCGGCACAGGTCGTTTTCCATCGCCGCACGCAGAATCATCGCAATGTCGTAGACCGTGCAGACATTCCGCTTGTCGTACAAGCCGACACAGTTGGTGAAGTGTGCCGTGTCCGACAGACCCAACTCCGCTACTTTCTCGTTCATCAAATCGACAAATGCCTCATGGGAGCCTGCAATGTAGTTCGCCAGTCCCAGTGCCGCCTCCGCGCCAGAGGGCAGAATCGTGCCATACATCAGATTGCGTACCGTCACTGCCTCGTCACGGTTAAACCCTGCCACACTGCACTCGTTCACATAGCAGTAATCCGTGATGGACAGGTCAATGGTGTAGGTGTCGTCCAACTGTGCGGCGGTTTCGAGGTGTTCCGCGGCGACCAACAGCGTTAGAATCTTGGTCATGGACGCAGGACTGACCACCGTGTTGGCGGACTTCTGCGCCAGAATCGTCTTGCCTGTCAAGTCAATGACAATGGCGTGCTTGCTCGACAGCTCCTCTCCGATGGTGACGGTGTTCTCGCCTGCCACCACTGCAAAAGGCAGGGGCGGGAGAACGGTGTCCTCTGTGGGGGATTCCGCTTGCTGATTGGGAAGTTCGGGCTTCTGTGCCGTAATGTCGGAGAGATTGGGGTTTGTGCGTGCCTGTGGGTCAGAGAAACCCTGTAAGGTTTTTGCCCCTAAAAAAATGCAGAGGGCTAGACCGACACACACACTGCCCCCCATCGCTATCCGCTTGAGTAGGCGAATCCGCCGTTCCCGCTGTCGCTTTAGACGGGCGGCGGTGCGCTCCGCACGGCGGGCAGCACGCTCCTCCGGGGTCGTGCTATATTCAACAATTTCTTCCATAGCTTATCATTCGCTCCATTGTGTTCTCTGGTACTTGTTCATTCTATCCCCATCGTCCCCACATGGAGAGGCAAAAAAAGGGGGATTTTGTTTATTATACTGTATTCGATGTGATTGGACAAGGCTTTTTACAAATTTTTACCGTGTGACCGCCTCCGCGACAGGGGGGGCATCAGATACAAATAGGGTACTGACAATGGCTTCCCCCAGCAGTCGCGCCGAGAGCAGTGCCTCATCCAGAGAATTGCCTGCCGCGCCCATCTCCACCAACAGAGAGCCTGTCGTGGTGTGTTGGTTGTAGCGCGAGTTGCGTACCGTGATGGGGCGCATCAAAGTCGGAAAGTCGGCGCAGAGGGTCTGCTGTATTGCGGTGGCAACTTTCAGATTTTCACGCCAGTCGGGGTGAGAGAGCCCACCGCCGTCCGTGCCGATGACAAAGGACATCTGTGCCGCATTGACCCCAAATACACCGCTGACCACCTTGTACATATTGCCTGCGCTGTCTGAAATCGCGTCGCGGTGGACATCTAAGACCAACACAATGGAGGGATATCGCTCTAAGTACTGTTCTACCGTGGTCAGAGAACGGTTGTAGGCACCGCTGTAGCTGGGGTAGTCGTGTAGCGTCTTGTCGTGTAAAACGCGAATCCCTGCGGCCTCCAGTACCGTGGCAATCTCTGCCCCCACACGCACCACAGAATAGTTCTCATCCGTGGTGCGACAGTCGCCAGAGGCGACATACGCCTCGCCGGGGGGCATGGTATACGCCTCACTGCCGTGGGTGTGGACAATCAATACCTGCGGTGGACTGTCCGCATGGAGCTGAACCGAGGGCGGTGTCGTAAAGAGAGAAGCGTCAAAAGAACGGTCGGAACGGTTGTCGATGTAGACATCCCCCGTGACGATATAGCCATCGGGGGACACAGGTACGAGCGTCCGCGCGCTCACCCCATTGTCCACGATAACCAGTGGCGTGTCTGGCTCCGTGATTTCTTCGGGAATCGTGGTGGTCTGGTCGTCCGTGGGGGGCTGTGGTACAGTGATGTCGTCCTCATGTTCCTCACTGCGACGCAGTTCCACAATCGCATCACGCGCCGAATATAACAGAGGACTTTGGGACAGAGCCAATACCGTGGCGGCAGGGAGGTCATCCGCTACTTCATGTCCACCAAATTGGGCGCGCAACAGGCGCACGGCAAAATCAGCCTGTGAGGTGATAGCGGAGAGCGCAGACGCAGCACTGTGGCTCGCGGCGGTGACACCGACCAACCATAGAATCACCACCACCAGTGCAAGGAGCCGTCGTATCCGCTGAAAACGGCGCGGTATCGTCATGGAATCAATCCTTTCACAGTTTTGTCCCACTGTATGCACGGCTTGTCCCGTTTATGCGAAATTTCCGTGTGCAACCATTGCGGTGGTTGTAAAAAGGGTATATAATACAATTGATATCTTATGTGCAAAAAGGAGAAAAGAACGATGGGAAAGTTTGATGGGATTCTATTTTTGAGCGATTTTGATAACACTCTTGTGTATACCGCAGAGGCATTAAAAAAGGGCGGTGTGTGCCCTGAAATGAATCCACGCAACCGCGAAGCACTGGAATATTTTATGGCCGAGGGTGGCCGGTTCGGTGTGGCAACAGGGCGCGCGATGGCGGCGTTTGCCCCATATGCGTCCCTTGTACCCACCAATGTACCTGCCGTGGTCAACAATGGTGCAGGAATTTACGACTATGGGACAGAGGAATATGTCGAAACCGTGTTTTTGGGCGAGAGTGCGCGCCCCCATATCCAAACGATTGTGGATGCCAACCCCACCGTGTCACTGGAGATGTTCCACGCAGGCACATTCTTGCAGGTATATCGGGAAAGCCTGTGGAACAAGAAACACAGCGAGTTGACGGGCATGGGCTACGAGGTGGTACAAGACCTCTCGCCAGAGTCGGTGGAGATGCCGTTGAGTAAGGCCCTGTTTGTGGGTGAGGCGGAGCCACTGCGACAGGTTGCCACATTTATTGCGGCGCAACCGTGGCACGACCAGTATGAGGTGATTTTCTCGAATGACAATCTGTTGGAACTGACCGCCAAAGGCGCGACGAAGGGCGATATGGCGAAACGCTTACAGGCGCGTGTGGGGTGTACGGTGTTGGTGTGTGCAGGCGACCATATGAACGACCTCTCGATGCTTCGTGTCGCTGACCACGCGTTCTGCCCGTCCAACGCAGTGGATGAAGTGCGCGCCGAAGCCCATGTCGTTGGACATTGTCAGGATGGCGCGATTGCCGATATCATTGCCCTCTTGGAAAAGGAGAGAGTGGTATGAAGAAACACAAAGAGAATACACTAGGCTTGCGTACTTGGCTTGCTCTGTTGGTCTTTGGTCTGATTGGACAGGTGGCTTGGGTAGTGGAGAATATGTACTTCAATGTCTTTCTCTACAACACCATCACAGGAAATGCTGATATGATTGCAACGATGGTCGCCGCCAGTAGTGTTGTGGCGACGGTGACAACACTGGTAGTCGGTGCATGGTCGGACAAACACGGCAAACGAAAAAGTTTAATGGTCGGTGGCTATCTGCTGTGGGGCCTGAGCGTCATGGCGTTTGCGCTGGTGTCCGTAGCAGGGTTGGAAAAGTTAATGCCAGCCGCCGCCGCGATGCAGACAGCCGCCATTCTCGTGATTGTACTGGACTGCGTGATGACTTTCTTCGGTTCAAGTGCGAATGATGCGGCGTTTAATGCGTGGGTCACAGATGTCACCACGGAGAAGAATCGAGGGCGTGTGGAAACCGTCCTCGCGATTATGCCGATGGTCGCGATGCTGTTGGTGTTTGGTGCCTTGGATGGTCTGACGGCGACAGGGCAGTGGGCGAAGTTTTTCCTCATTGTCGGTGGTCTGACGCTGGCAGGTGGCGCGTTGGGGCAGTTGTTAATCCGCGAACCAGAGGGGTTACAGTCGTCCAAGGACAAGAAAGCCACAGCGATTCTCTACGGTCTGCGTCCCGATGTAATCGTTACCAATCCCGAACTATACCTCTCCCTGTTGGCACTGGCGATTTTCTGCGCCAGTCAACAGGTGTATATGCCGTATTTGATTATCTATATTCAGCGGTACTTGGGGATTGCAGACTATGCCCTCGTGTTGGCTTTGGTGTTGGTGCTTGGTAGTATCATCAGCGTTTTGATGGGTAAAATTATCGACAAAAAGGGAAAATTGGTCGTTGCTATGCCGACTGTTGCTGTGGTGTTTAATGGTGTGATGCTCATGTTTTTGAGCCGTTCGATGTGGACTGTCATTGTTTCTGGTATTGTGATAATGGGCGCGAGCATGGTGCTGACCGCCTGCCTGCACGGTCTGATTCGCGACTATACACCGCCCCAGAAGTCGGGACAATTTCAGGGGATTCGGATTCTGTTTCAAGTGCTGTTGCCAGCGGTGACAGGACCATATATCGGGGCAAAAGTAATCAAAAATAGTGGGCAGACCTACGAGGAACTGGGTACCGTGAAGCAAGTGCCAACCCCCGAAATCTTCCTGTTCTCTGGCATTGTGCTGTTGGTGATTGTACTGCCCCTGTTTCTTCTGCATCTGCGGACGAAAAAAACGAGCGTCAGCAAACTGCGTCCGCTGTTTACCCCGTGGGGGGAAACATTGAATCGGGACAATCCTCTCCCAGAGTACCCCCGTCCGCAACTGCGCCGTGAAAGTTATTACAACTTGAATGGCCGTTGGGAGTACGCCATCCGCAAGGACGGCAAAGGACCCGATACCTATGACGGAGAGATTATTGTGCCGTTTTCTCCCGAAAGTTTGCTGTCTGGTGTCGGTAGACAGGTGATGCCTGGGGACAAGCTGTGGTATCGCCGTACTTTTGTCCTACCAGATGGATTCCGTCGTGACAAGGTGCTGTTGCACTTCGGGGCAGTTGACCAAGAGTGCGAGGTACTCGTCAACGGGGAGTTGGTGGGCGCACACAAGGGCGGTTATCTGCCGTTTACCTGCGATATCACCGACAGCTTGAGTGATGGCGAAAATACGCTGGTGGTCATTGTTACCGACTGCACGAGCGCGAGTTGCCATGCCTACGGAAAGCAGAGTTTCAAGCGTGGCGGTATCTGGTATACCCCCCAAAGTGGTATCTGGCAGACCGTATGGATGGAGTCCGTGGTAGAGAACTATGTCGAATCCCTGCGGATTACCCCCCTGTTTGACGAAAAGAAAGTGCGGATTGCAATTCGCGCCAACGACACGACAGACGCGACTGTGCTGGTACGCAAGGACGGCGTGGTGATTGCAGAGGAGAACGCGGACAAGGACGGTGTAGCCCTACTGCGGATTCGCGACGAGCATTTCCGTGCGTGGTCCCCCGATGACCCGTTCCTGTATGATGTGACCGTAAACCTGTCGGGTGGTGATAGCGTAGAGAGTTACTTCGGGATGCGAAAATTTGGTACGACCACCGTCAAACGCAAAAAGGTGCTTGCCCTGAACAACAAGCCGATTTTTATGAACGGTGTCCTCGACCAAGGCTATTGGAGTGACGGTCTGTATACCGCCCCCGACGATGAAGCTCTCATCTATGATATCCAGACGATGAAAGACTTGGGGTTCAATATGTTGCGAAAGCACATCAAGGTTGAGCCGTTGCGCTGGTACTACCACTGCGACCGACTGGGAATATTAGTGTGGCAGGATGCCGTCAGCGGTGGAGAACAACCGTATAACCCGATGGTCATTCAGGTGTTGCCGTTCCTAGGGGTACACCTGCGCGATACCAAATATCACATCTTTGGACGCAGTGACAAGGCAGGGCGCGACCAGTTTATGCAGGATTTGTATGACATGGTGGAACTGCTGTATAATACCACCTCGCTGGCACTGTGGGTGCCGTTTAACGAGGGCTGGGGACAGTTTGACAGTTTACAAGTGACGCAGACGCTATGGGAGTTGGACGATACCCGACTGGTCGACCACGCAAGTGGTTGGCACGACCAAGACGGCGGCGACTTGAACAGCTTCCATGTGTATTATAAGCCTGTGCGGATTCGCCATGACAAGAATCGTGTCCTCGCACTGACAGAGTTCGGTGGCTATAGTATGCCCCTGTCCGGGCATATGGCAGGGGAGAAGGAGTTTGGGTACCGTATCTACCACGACAGAGAGGCATTTATGGATGCCTATTGTACACTGTTTGAGAAAGAAATTATCCCCTGTCTGGAGAAAGAGTCCCTATCCGCCACGGTGTATACACAGGTGAGCGATGTCGAGGATGAAGTCAATGGTCTGCTGACCTACGACCGTAAAGTATGTAAAGTCGATGTGGCGCGTGTGCGGAAACTGAACCAACGACTGCGGTTTTAATGCGCGATGAGGCGCACGGTTGTCGTGCGCCTCGCTTAAGGATAACAACGATATGAGAAATAGAAATACAATGGAACCGTTGGAATATCTGGGCAAGACACTACTCTGGACCATTGTGGCGATGATTTGGTATCGGAATATTTTCTTCATCGCACTGCCAGGGTGTACGATTGCGTGGTCAAAAGCACTGCTGTGGATGGGTGTTATCTTTTTAACACTATGGGGATGGACGATTACACTACAAAAGCGCAGTAATGCGGTCAGTCTCTTGGTGAATGTTCTGTTCCCCTACGAAATTTACACAGTGTTCGCCTATCGCGCGTATTTTCCACGCTTGGTATGGGGAACGGTGTTGGGCAGTGTTCTGCTGTCCACACTGTTTTTTGTCCTGGCGATTTGGCCCGACAAGGAGCCGAGTAAAATCACCTTTGAGCAACGCTTGCGACATGGTCTGCTCGGTGCGAGAACCATTGTGGCGGTCTGTCTGCTGTGTCTGCTCATTCCGCTGGGCGTACGCCTGCTGTTTGGGGAATCCATTACCACGGAAACCCCACCGATGCAGAACGAAACGACCACAGAGAAAGAGGCGTGGGCGGTGCAGAATCATATGGATACCATCCGCCTGTTGCGTCCAGAGAAGTGGACCACGCTGAGTACACAGGAAAAAATGGATGTCCTAAGCGTGATTATCAACATAGAAATTCACCGTCTAGGGTTGAATCACCCCATACACCTGCGGAGTGCAGTCTTAGAGGGGGAGGTTGCCGCCTATTATGACAACGCGAAGCATGAGATTGTGATTGATATGGAACATTTGCAATCTGTCCCTGCGGAACGCGTGCTGACGAGCATCTGCCACGAGTGCTACCACAGCTACCAGTGCCAGATGATAGAGCTGTACTATGAAACCCCAGAGGAATATCGCAATATGATGGTATTTCGGGATGTGGATGAGTACATTGCAGAGTTTTCGGATTATATTCACGCCGATGAAAATGCGTCGGGGTATTACTATCAGACGGTGGAAGTTTCAGCGCGGGAATATGCGGCACAGGCAGCCAGTACCTACTATCAGCTTCTGGAAAACGATATTGACATCACAGGCAACCAGTCATAAGAGGGAACCTATAACACCCACTGCGCCAGAAAGAGCAGTCCCACCCCGGGGATGCCGAGGATGCCGACCACAATGGCGTGAAGCAGCGTAATACCGAGGGACAGACCTGTGATACCACTGGTGGATTCCACCAGTAGCAGAGTACCAACTCCCAACAGCGTATTGAGTGCGGCGCGAACGGCAATCGGCAGTGGCGCAGAGAGTAGTTTTGCCATCAAAAACAGAAGTACAATCGCAACCGCAGTAATCCACAGCGTGAGCCTTATATCCATCGCGCTTTCCTCTGCGGAACAACGGCGGCGGCGCACGCCTCCAACTCCTTAATCTGCTTTACCAGATAGTCCATGTGCGACTGTAGGGAACGAATTTTGTAGATGCAGGAGTCCGTCAAATCGGGGTCACTGGCATAGTCAAAGGCAGAATATGCCTGTGCCAATTCGGTCTTGGTTGCTTGTAGGCTCTGTTTGAGCTCCGTCAACGCGCAGGTACCCTGTGCATTGGTGCGAGTGGCGAACATTCGTTTCATGGAAATAACCTCCTTATTTGCTATCCTATTACCAGTATGGACAGATATACCAAATCTATGAAGGGAGATTGGAATTTTGCACGAGGAATATATGCGACAGGCACTCCTACAGGCTGAGGAGGCGCGCAAAGAGGGGGAAGTGCCCGTCGGCTGTGTCATTGTACACAATGGCGAGGTTATTGCGCGCGGACGCAACCGCCGTGAGGAAAAGCAGAGCACCCTCTCCCATGCGGAAACCGAGGCGATTGCACAGGCCAATGCCGTATTGCACAGTTGGCGGTTGGAGGACTGTACCCTGTATGTCACACTGGAACCGTGCCCGATGTGTGCAGGGGCAATTCTCAATGCCAGAATCCCACGGGTGTTTTATGGCGCGCGGGACCGCGTCATGGGGGCGTGTGGCGGTGTGCTGAATCTGTTTATGGAGGACTTCCCGAACCGTCCTGCACTGGTCGGCGGAATTTTAGCGGAGGATTGTCGCAAAATTTTGGAGGAGTTTTTTCGGGACATCCGACGCGAGGCAGAAAAAAAAGTCGATACCTGATGGATTTAATACTTTTGTAACAAAGTTTGCTGTTTTTTGTAACAACCATCGTGTACTATCAATCCTGCAAGAGACAATAACTTCTTTTCATCAAATCTTCCTAACACAAAAAGCGAGTGGTTTTCCTCCCACCCGCTTTTGTGTTTTTTTATTTTGTTGTATTGTTTTCTAATCCCAAAAACACCGACAGGAACAGGGCACAGGCAAGAAACAGTAGGCTGTGTCCATTGCACTCGGCAACAGATGCGATACAGAGTGTAACCGCATACGACGCGGTGAAGCGGAACATACGCACACGGGTTTCCCTTCGGAAGAATCCAGAAAACTGGGCGATGGCGTAGGCACTGACCGCGGCGGCCAGAATGGGCAGATAGTATCGTGCGAGGATGGGGTCGCTGGCGGCAGGGAGATACAGTGTGAGTGTCCAGAACGCGACAAAGAACAGGAGAGGGAGTGTCATCAGAATAGACGGTGTTCCCCCGTTTCGCAGTTGTCGTGTGAAAAGTAATACGGTAACACCGCTGAGAATAGCAAGGGAGGCTGTCACAAGTGGAGCAACACGCATTGTCGCAGACGGTGCGTCCATACCGATGAATATGCCCCCACCGACAAAGAGAAAGGCGGAGGAAACTAAGAGGAGCGTGGAACGGTCGGGGGCGGAGAAGTGTTCGGAGAACGAGGGACGCTCTTGATTACCAAACCAAGAAAACAGAAACGACAGCACGAGCGAAACCGCAACCAGTATCCCCAGTGCTATGCCAACCGTACCGCGTGTATATAACCCTGTTTCGGGGTCGAATGCAAACCGATTTTGACTGAAGCGGAGGAGGAACATTCCAACACCCAACCCCCAGGAAATGCCTAAACGCTTAAACGAAGTCATGGTAACAACAACCTTTCTTGCAGAAAATAGTACAGAGTACATCGCAACAAACGCAGTATACCACGCGGAGAAAGGTTTGTCATCATTTTTTGGACAAGCGATTCATAAACTGTAGGGTGAGGGGGTCGACTGCTGTGAGAAAATATATCGTAACATCGCTGATTTTATTGGCGATGGTGTTTTTGATTCCGTGGTTGGGGGGCGAGCACATTCCACCGACTACATTGGAAACCGAACCGCCACCCCAAGAAAATGAGGGGCAGAGTGATACACAGGAATTGTCCCCTCCGTCGGTAGAGGTTGTGCCGACGGGTGCGCGTGACAGCGCACGGAGTATCACCGTATTACTCGATGGACAGATAGTAGAGATGGATTTGGGGAGCTATCTAGTGGGCGTGGTGCGTGCAGAGATGCCTGCATCCTTTGCACTGGAAGCACTTAAGGCACAGGCTGTGGCGGCGCGTACCTATACCCTACATAAAATGGAGAACGGTGGGAGCAACCGCCACCCAGATGCCGATACCTGTACCGATATCACTTGTTGTAAAGCGTATCGGAGCGAGGCAGAGAGTGCCGTGCTGTGGGGAGAACAGGCGGCGGAATACGAGGAAAAAATTCGGACGGCGGTGACACAGACCGATGGTGAGTGTGTTCTATACGGCGGTGTGCCTGCACTGACGGTATTTCACTCCTCCTCGGCCGGGCAGACGATGGATGCACAGGATGTGTGGAGCAGTGCCGTGCCGTATCTGGTGAGTGTGAGTTCGCCAGAAACAGAGGAAACTGTGCCAGGGTTCCACTCACGCGCCGCCTTTCCTGCTACCCAGTTGCGGAGTATGCTGTTGGAGGCACTGCCACAGGCGCAGTTGTCGGGGAATGCGTCTAACTGGTTTACCAATATGCGCCAACAGACGAATGGTACCGTCATAGCACTGGAGGTCGGCGGTGTGGAGGTGAGTGGCAACCAGTTGCGGACGATTCTCGGTCTGCGGAGTGCGTGTTTTACCCTCGCCTTCGAGGGGGAAAGTGTGGTATTCTATGTGACAGGGTACGGTCACGGCGTAGGGATGAGCCAGTACGGGGCGAATATCCTCGCCAACGGCGGAATGTCCTATCGGGATATCCTCCTGTGGTACTATACCGATACCGAAGTAGGGATATATGAATAAAAAATGCCTCCCCTTGTGCGTGCAAGGGGAGGTTTTTGTTGCAAAAATTGGCTTACAGCATGGGGTAGCGTGTGGTTTTGTGCAGTAGCAGGGCGACATAGAGGGCATCAATGTTACCGCGTGTGGTGTCCTCACCAAAGCTGATACGGATAGTTCCTGCGGCGGTGCGCTTATCCAACCCCATAGCAGTCAAGACATGGCTTGCCTTGCCCTGATGACAGGCGGAACCTGCGCTGACATAGATACCGCGTGCGTCCAACTCGGATACGATATTTTGACTGGGATAGCCAGGGAGAGAAATGGCGAGGATATGGGGCGCGTCACCGCGTCCGACAACTTCCAAATCGGGAATAGCCGCCAGACGGTCCAGCGCATAGTTGCGAATAGAACCAGTGTGGGAGAGAATGGCATCTAAATTTTGGACACGGTACTCAACTGCCTTGGCAAAGCCGACAATCTGTGCGACAGGCTCTGTGCCAGCGCGCAGACCGAACTCCTGCCCACCGCCGAAAAACATGGGGCGTGGATTCTTGACCTTGTTGCCGATATACAGCGCGCCGATGCCTTTGGGACCGCCGATTTTGTGTGCGGAGATGCTGATGAAATCTGCGCCGAGGTCTTTGGCAGTGAACGGAATTTTCAAAAAGCCCTGTACCGCATCGGTGTGTAAGAGGGCATGGGACTGGCGGATACGCAATAGGGCGGCTACCTCACTGACGGGATAGCAGACACCTGTTTCATTGTTGACCAACATCATGCTGACCAGTGCGGTGTCCTCGCGCAGAGCATCTGCCACCTGTTGCGTTGTAATGGTACCAGCGCGGTCGGGTTTGAGATAAGTGACCTCGTATCCCTCCTGTTCCAGTGCTTTCATCAGTTGAATAATGGCACTGTGTTCTACGGCAGTGGTGATAATGTGTTTACCGACACGGCGGTTCTGGTGGAGGGCGGCGCGGATGGCCCAGTTGTCACTTTCTGTGCCACAGGAAGTAAAAAATAACTGGTTACTCTGACAGCCGAGTGCCTTGGCGATGGTAGTACGCCCCTCGTCTACCAGTGCTTTCGCCGTGCGGCCGACACTGTATTGGGCGGAGGGATTGCCATAATTTTTCGTCAAAGCGTCGACCATAGCGGTGGCGACGGCGGAAGAAACAGGGGTGGTGGCGGCATAATCAAGATAATGCATATAACTCTCCTCTATGGATGACAGGGGAAATTTTCACTTGCCAACCGAAACATTGTGTCATATAATAAAAAATCCGCGAAAGTGGGGAAATACGGACAATTATCCGTTAAAATCTACTAACCATTTATTATATCGTTTGTCGAAAAAATTTGCAAGGGGGCAAACATGAAAATTGCAATATACACCTTGGGTTGCAAGGTCAATCAGTATGAAACACAAGCAATCGAGCAGGAATTGACAGGGCGCGGCCATACACTGCTTCCTTTCGAGGAATCTGCCGATGCGTATATTATTAACACCTGTACCGTCACGGCGGTGAGTGATAAAAAATCCCGTCAGATGATTCGCCGTGCCAGAAAAGAAAATCCCAATGCGATTGTGGCGGTGTGTGGCTGTTATGCCCAGACAAAGCCAGAGGAAGTCGCCACACTGGGCGTGGACCTCGTCAGCGGTACAGGTGACCGCATGAAGTTCCTTGATTTGCTGGAAAATGCGGTGCGCGAAAAAGAGCCAGTGCTGGCAGTGGATGAGGCTCTGCGTAGACGCGTGTTTGAAGTGTTACCAGCAGGTGGCATGGCGGCGCGCACCAGAGCGATGCTAAAAGTCGAAGATGGATGCGTAAATTTCTGTTCGTACTGTATTATTCCATACGCGCGCGGCCCTGTGCGCTCGTTGCCGTTGGCGGTGGCGGTGGAGCAGACCCGACAGCTGAAGGAGGAGGGATACCGCGAGATTGTCATTACTGGTATTGAGATTTCCTCGTGGGGACAGGATTTCCGCAATGGTACTTCGTTGATTGACCTGCTGGAAGCAGTGAGCGAGGCGGCAGGGGAGATGCGGTTGCGTCTGGGTTCTCTGGAACCGCGCACCATCACTGAGGAATTTTGTCGCCGTGCGGCGCAGTTGCCAAACTTGTGCCCCCATTTCCATCTGTCGATGCAGTCGGGGTGCGATGCTACCCTACGGCGCATGAATCGGAAATATGACACGGCACGGTATCGGCAAAGCGTGGAATTACTGCGCCAATATTTTACCCACCCTGCCATTACGACGGATTTGATTGTGGGATTCCCCGGGGAAACCGAGGAGGAATTTGCACAGACACTCGACTTTATTCGCCAGTGCCGTTTTGCGGAGATGCACATTTTCCCGTACTCCATCCGTACAGGAACCCCAGCGGCTACGATGGAACAGGTGCATGGTCCTGTGAAAGACCAGCGTGCATCCCAAGCGGCGGCTGTGGCAAAGGAGATGCAGGTGGCGTATCTCAACGCGTGTGTGGGACAGGTGTTCCCTGTGCTGTACGAGCAGGAGCGTGAGGGACGCTATTGCGGACACGCGCCGAATTATGCGAGCGTAGCCGTTCCGACCGACAGCGCACAGCACAATGAAGTGCTACCGACCCGTATTGTTGGTGTGGAAAACGGTGTGCTATTGGGAGAAGTTTTGTCCTGATTTTGGACGAACGACGACAACAATACCAGAATCCAAGTCCTTTTTCTTGCATTTTGCGGATGATTTTTTTGTGAAATGCAAGAAAAGACTTGCGTTTCTAAGGCTCGTATGGTATCATCGTATCGGTGAGAGTTGTTTAGGTAGAGTGGACTGTAGCAGTCCGCTTTTTTTCTTGACTTTTTCAGGAGGAAGTACGAATGGCAAAAGTGACGGAAATCGTGGCTGAACTGGCTGCCCCTGCCGTAGCTGCGGCAGGTTGTGAGTTGTGGGATGTGGAATATGTGCGCGAGGCAGGTATCTGGTTTCTGCGCCTGTATTTGGATAAAGAGGGCGGTGTGGATATCATCGACTGCGAAAATGTCAGTCGTGTTGTGAGTGACCTGCTCGACGAGGCTGACCCCATCGAGGGAAGCTATACCTTTGAGGTGTCCTCCGCTGGTGCGGAGCGTGTCCTGAAGCGTCCCGCTGATTTTGAGCGTTTTATGGGCAGTCCTGTGTTCGTAAAACTCTATAAAAATAGAGATGGTCGGAAAGAGTTCTCTGGCCACCTCACAGGCTATGCCGATGGCGAGATTACGGTGACCGTTGGCAAGCAGTCCTTGACTTTTGGTAAGGACGAAGTAGCACTTTGTAGATTGAGAATCGAATTTTAAGACAATTATAGGGGTGTAGGAAAATGAAGTGTGATGAAATCTTTGCCGCGCTGGCATTGTTGGAAAAAGAACGCGGTATCTCCCAGAGCTTTATGATGGATAAAATCGTGCAGGCTTTGACCACCGCTTATAAGCGCGACCATGATGGCGTGGAAAATGTCATCGTGGAGGTGGATGAAACCAAGCGTGACCTCAAAATGTTCGTGCAGAAGCAGGTCGTCGAGGAAGTGATGTACCCCGGTACCCAGATTTCCTTTGCCGAGGCACGCGCAAAGTTTAGAAATGCCACCGTGGGCGATGTGGTCAATATCCCCGTGGATACCGTGGAATTTGGCCGTATTGCCGCTGGTAACGGTAAGCAGGTGATTATTCAGGGCTTGCGCGAGGCAGAGCGCGGTATGGTGTACAATGAGTTTAACTCCAAACAGCATGAGATTTTGACGGGTATCGTCAGCCGTATTGACAATACTGGTGATGTCCTCCTGCGTATCGGCAACGGTAACGAGAGTACCGAGGCGCGTCTGGCCAGCGGTGAGCAGATTAAGGGCGAAACCCTGACCGAGGGACAGCATATCAAG
The DNA here is from genome assembly GCA_045658885.1 of Candidatus Pelethomonas sp. Lineage (GTDB taxonomy): Bacteria > Bacillota > Clostridia > Oscillospirales > Oscillospiraceae > Pelethomonas. Next base: position 60,242 of record JAZOVU010000029.1, read on the forward strand.
ATTTATGTTGTGGAGGTGCGCCGTGGCAACCGTGGCGCACAGGTTATTATCTCCCGTACCCATCCCGGTCTGGTGAAGCGTCTGTTTGAACTGGAAGTACCCGAAATCTTTGACGGCACGGTGGAGATTAAGTCCATCGCCCGTGAAGCTGGTAGCCGTACCAAGATGGCAGTCTGGAGCAACGACGAGGCCGTTGACCCCATCGGCGCATGTGTCGGCCCTGCTGGACAGCGCGTAGGCAGTATCGTGAACGAACTGCGCGGTGAGAAGATTGATATTATCAAGTACAGCGAGGACCCCGCGACCTTTATCGCCGCCGCACTCGCACCTGCTAATGTGTTGAGTGTGCGCCTGAGCGATGAGGGTAAGGCCTGCCGTGTTGTTGTGCCCGACGACCAACTGTCCCTCGCTATCGGTAAGGAGGGCCAGAATGCGCGCCTTGCCGCCCGTCTGACAGGCTACAAGATTGATATTAAGCCCCAGAGTTACAAGGAAGAAGAATAATACAGAGAGGCGGTCGTTGCATTGCAAAAAGTGAAAAAAATCCCCCAACGCCAGTGCCTTGGCTGCCGGGAAATGAAAAATAAAACCGATTTGATTCGTGTGGTGCGTTCGCCAGAGGGAGAAATTTCCCTCGATGGAAAGGGAAAACTCCCCGGACGCGGTGCGTATGTCTGCCCAGACAAAGCCTGTCTGGTGAGAGCAAGAAAGGCGCACGCCTTAGAACGCGCACTGGAAACCACCATTCCAACCGAGGTCTATGAACTGCTGGAGCGTCAAATGGGGGAAGAGTATGGTCAATAACAATATTTTGCATATGCTCGGTCTGGCCCTGCGCGCAGGGCGACTGGAAGTGGGCGAGGAGCCTGTCGGCGCAGTGTGCCGTGCGCGTGACTGTCGACTGATTCTCGTGGCACGAGATGCGGCGGATAATTCCTACCGCCGTGTGCGCCACTTCGCCGATGCAGGACAGTGTCTGTGGATTTCTGTGCCGTATACCAAAGAGGAGCTTGGTGGTGCCGTCGGACGCACCTCCTGTGCGATGATGGCGGTCACAGATGTGGGATTTGCCGAGGCGATTGCGAAAAAACTCGCCGCCGTCGACCCAGAAAAGTATACACGCACCGCAGAACAATTGGCGGTGAAGGCACAGCGCGCCGCACAGCGGAGAAAAGAACAGCAATCCCATGAGAAAAATGTCCGCATGGGCGGTAAAAAGCGCACGGTCAAACAATAACATCATACGGTCCACCGTAGGATACCCCTAGAGGGGTGGCTATGGGTGTATTATGGTGAATCAACCAATCACTTATTGGAGGTGGCCACATTGGGCAATATCAAGTATAAAGTGAATGAACTGGCAAAGGATTTGGGTCTGCAGACCAAGGATATCGTGGAAGTGCTGAACAAGTACTCCGACGCACCGAAGAAGTCCGGCCAGAATCTCGAAGAAGAGGAAGTGAACCTGATTTTGGAGTATATGACACAACACCATCAGGTGTCTAATATCGAGGTAATCTTTGCGGAAGCCGCAGAGCAGGCAAAGGGTGAGGAGAGAGGAAAGCACAGCAAGGCAAATCCTTCTGCCCCCGCAGCAAAGCAGCAAAACGCGAAACAGGATGCCCCTGCCGATACGGCTGGCGAGCAGTCCAATGCCTCCCGCGTCCCCAAGACAAAGGTGGTAGATACCCGTAAGGCCACCAATATCAATCTGGATAAGTACGACGAAAAGTTGCAGGATATGGCGGAGACCAGCGACCGCGGTAAGCGCGGTAACATGGAACAGAACAAGGAAAAGTTCCGCAACGCTGGTGGTAAGAAGAAGCAACAGCAGATGAACTTCTCCAACAAGCGCAAGCAGGAGGAGCAGGAAAAACTGCGGAAGTTGCAGTTGGAAATTGCCAAAAAGACCCCCCTCACCGTCAAAATTCCCGATGAAATCTCTGTCGGTGAACTGGCAAGCCGTATGAAAAAGACGGGTGCTGAGGTCGTCAAGTGCTTGATGAAGAACGGCATTATGGCATCTCTGAGCCAGCTGATTGACTTTGATACTGCCGCTATTATTGCCGAAGAACTCGGCTGTAAGGTGGAGAAAGAAGTCGTTGTCACCATCGAGGAGAAGCTGATTGACACCGCCGAGGACCGCGAGGAGGATTTGGTACCCCGCGCCCCTGTCGTTGTCGTTATGGGCCATGTCGACCACGGTAAGACCAGTCTGCTGGACTGCGTCCGTAATGCGAGCGTTGCTTCTGGCGAGGCTGGCGGTATTACCCAGCATATCGGTGCCTATCAGGTACAGATTAACGGTAAGCCGATTACCTTCCTCGATACCCCTGGCCACGAGGCGTTTACTTCCATGCGTGCCCGTGGTGCGATGGTTACGGACATCGCCATTCTGGTGGTTGCCGCCGACGACGGTATTATGCCCCAGACCATTGAGTCTATCAACCACGCAAAGGCCGCAGGAATCCCTGTTGTCGTTGCGATTAACAAGATGGATAAGCCCACTGCAAACCCCGACCGTATTCAGCAACAGCTGACCGAGCACGGTCTGGTGAGCGAGGAATGGGGCGGTGATACCATCATCTGTCCCATCTCTGCCAAGACTGGTATGGGTATTGACAACCTGCTCGAAATGGTCACACTGACCGCTGAAATGGCAGAGCTGAAAGCCAACCCCAACCGCGCCGCACAGGGTACGGTTGTCGAGGCGCGTCTGGATAAGGGCCGTGGTCCTGTCGCTACTCTGCTGGTGCAGAACGGTACGCTCCGTCAGGGCGATATTATCATCGCTGGCACCGCCGTGGGTCGTGTCCGTGCGATGGTGGACGATAAGGGCAACCGCCTGAACGAGGCAGGTCCCTCTGTGCCTGTCGAGATTACGGGTCTGGGCGAAGTGCCCGGTGCAGGTAGCACCTTTAACGCGGTTGCAGATGAGCGTCTGGCGCGTGAATTGGTCGAACAGCGCAAGGCCGAGGAGAAGGCGAGAGCCAATGCACCCATCCAGAAGGTTTCTCTGGAGGACCTGTTTAGCCAGATTCAGGCTGGTGAGATGAAGGACTTGAACCTGATTGTCAAGGCCGATGTACAGGGTAGTGCCGAGGCGGTTAAAGCCAGCTTGGAGAAGTTGACCAACGAGGAAGTGCGCGTGCGTGTTATCCACAGCGGTGTCGGTGCCATCAATGACAGCGATGTGATGCTGGCTTCTACTTCCAAGGCGATTATCATTGGCTTTAATGTCCGTCCCGATGCGTCCGCCCGTGACAGTGCCTCCCGTAGCAATGTCGATATGCGTATGTACCGCGTTATCTACGATGCCATCAACGAGGTCGAGGCCGCTATCAAGGGTATGCTTGCCCCCAGATTCCGCGAGGCTCTGCTGGGCCATGCCGAGGTGCGTCAGACCTACAAGGTGTCTGGTGTCGGCACGATTGCTGGTTGCTATGTGCAGGATGGTAAAATTCTGCGTAACTGTCAGGTGCGTATTGTCCGCGATGGTATTGTTATCCACGAGGGCAATCTGGCATCTCTCCAGCGTTTCAAAGACTCCGTCAAGGAAGTGGCATCTGGCTATGAGTGCGGTATGAGTATCGAGAAGTTCAACGATATCAAGGACGGCGATATCATCGAGTGCTTCACCATGGAGCAGATTCAGCCTGAATAATTCCGTAGCGATGTACCAAACTATCACACGGGCGGGGAAAACGCTCGCCCGTGTTTTTCCCTCAGTGCAAAGGAGGAAATCAATATGGCAAGTAATAGAATTGGGCGTATCAATGACGAAATTCAGCGCGAGTTGAGCAGTCTGATGCGTTCCCTGAAGGACCCTCGTCTACAGAATGGACTGTTGACCATTACCCATGTGGACACAACCCCTGATTTGCGCTATTCTCGTATCTTCGTGAGCGCACTGGATAAGAGCCAGGAGAAGGAGATGCTCAAGGGACTGAAATCCGCCGCAGGCTACCTGCGCCGTGAACTGGGGTCTGCGCTGAAATTGCGCTATACCCCCGAGTTGCAGTTTGTCGCGGATGACTCCATTCAGCAGGGCGCGCATATCCTCGAAATGTTGCGGAATCCCAATGTGGTCAAGCCACCGAATCCTGCGAATGAGAATATTGTCCTCGAGGACGAATGACACAGCACGATGGGGTTGTCGTGTCGTGCGACAACCCCTGAAAAAATAATTGTAAAAATTTTTGAAAAACCTATTGACAAATGGAAAGTTTTCTTGTATAGTTAATCGTGCCTGTTCGACAGAACAAAATATGGCGGCGTAGCTCAGTTGGCCAGAGCATTCGGTTCATACCCGAAGTGTCACCGGTTCGAATCCAGTCGCCGCTACCAAACTCCCTCCCAAAAGGGAGGGAGTTTTTACCCTTGGCGCGTTGGTCAAGCGGTCAAGACACCGCCCTTTCACGGCGGTAACACGGGTTCGATTCCCGTACGCGTCACCAGACGGAATTTCCCGTCTATGGAGGCTTAGCTCAGCTGGTTAGAGCGCCTGCTTCACACGCAGGAGGTCACTGGTTCGAGTCCAGCAGTCTCCACCACAAATCCCCTAGAGCCGTTCGGCTTTGGGGGATTTTTTCGTTTGTAAGACACGGATTTATGCCAAACTATTCTTGTTATGTTGTAAAATACAAAGAAATGTGATATACTCTTACCGAATAGAGCAAAGGAGGGAGTGCGATGTGTGCAAAGTATACAGTATCTGAAATTAAAACGATTGTTTCTAAACTGGCGGAGCAATATGGTGCGCAACGCGTCTATCTCTTTGGCTCCTATGCGCGTGGAGATATGACAACCACCAGTGATGTTGACTTAAGAATTGATAAAGGCGCAATTCGAGGATTGGCTCTCGCTGGCTTGTTGGTGGACTTGGAGGATGCGTTGGGACTTTCTGTGGACCTGATTCCCACCAATAGCTTGGATGAACACTTCCTAGCGTCCATTAAAAATGATGAGGTGTTACTGTATGAAGCATCTTGACCGTGATATCAGTATCTTAGAGCATATTATCTCCTACTGTGACCAGATTGCCGAAACCATTCGGCGTTTTGGAGATGATTATGAGGTATTTGCTACCGATTACATCTATCGAAATGCCACCGCACTTTGTATTTTGCAAATTGGCGAGTTGGTGGGTAAGCTGTCCGATGATTTTAAGGTACAGCACCCGACGATACCATGGCGACAGATTAAGGCGATGCGGAATATTGTGGCGCATAGTTATGGTTCTGTTGACCCAGAAACTACTTGGGAAATTATTGTAGATGATATTCCTGCTTTGCAGAAATATTGTTCTGCTATTGTAGAAGCACATCAAAAATAATATATCCTCCGCAAGCATATGGTGCTGATAGCGGAGGTGTTGCGGTATGAAGTTCTTCTTGTGGGTCGTCTTGGGTGGTGGCTTGGTCGGGATTCTCGGTGTGGGGATTGGTGTCGCAATCGATAAGATTTTACAACGGAAAGAAAAATAATCCCGACTGCCATAACAGCAACACAATCGTGATACAATATTTTGCCGGAATAGGTGCAAATCGCACTTGTTCCGGTTGCTTTTTTTGAGAAGGTTTGGTAGAATTGACCCAAACGAAAAATAAAGGAGGAATCTTCCTATGCAGAATGTAATTGAAAAGCACCACTTTATCTTCCGTCAGGTGCGTGAGATGCCTGATGTGGACAGCAAGCTGTGGGAGATGGAACACGCCAAGACTGGCGCAAAGCTCGCTTGGTTGGAGCGCAATGACGAAAACATGACTTTCGCCATCGGTTTTAAGACCATCCCCACCGACTCCACCGGTGTGTTCCACATTTTGGAGCACTCTGTCCTGTGCGGAAGTGATAAGTACCCCGTCAAGGAGCCGTTCGTTGAACTGCTCAAGAGCTCCTTGCAGACCTTCCTCAACGCCATGACCTTCAACGACAAGACGGTATACCCCGTTTCCAGCCGTAACCGTCAGGATTTCCTCAACCTCATCAATGTCTACATGGATGCTGTCCTGCATCCCGCCGCTGTCACCAAGAGCGAAATCTTCCGTCAGGAGGGTTGGCGTTATGAGATGGGCGAGGATGGCAAGCCCTTCTTCCAAGGTGTTGTGTACAACGAGATGAAGGGTGCGTATGCAGATGTCCGTGATGTCATGGGCGAGGCGATGGACCAGCGTCTGTTCCCCTCAAACTGCTATCGCCACGACTCCGGCGGTAATCCTGTGTGCATCCCCGATTTGACCTATGAGCAGTTCTGTGAGGCACACAGCAAGTACTACCACCCCTCTAACTCCCTCATCTTCCTCGATGGTCAGGTGAACTTGGACGAGGTTCTGCCTCTGTTGGATAGCTACCTCGCCCCCTATGAGCGTCAGACTTTGGAGTTCCCCATCCCCATGCAGGAGATTCTGCCCTATGAGGAGGCTGTGGTCGAGTACGAAATCGGTGAAAATGAGGCTACTGAGGGTCGTACTATCGTGTCCTATGGTCGTCTGTTTGCTACTTATGCTGACCAGGAGGATATCTTTGCCGCTTCTATCTTGGCAGATTATCTGGCAGGTGGCAGTGAAGGCCCCCTCAAGCGCGCTATCCTCGATGCTGGTCTAGGTACCGATGTTAAGGTGAGCAGTCACGATGGTATCCAGCAGGCTTGGATGAATTGGCAGGTCTGGAATACCGATGTGGAAAAAGTGCCTGAGATTAAGGCATTTGTTCGTAAGACCCTCGGTGACATGGTGGAAAAGGGTCTGGACCGTGAGCGTCTGGAGGCCTGCTGTGCAAACCTTGCGTTCCATCAGATGGACCGTGATGGTATGGGCTGGCCCCGTGGTCTGGTCGAAATGCTGACCGTATACGAGAGTTGGCTGTACGGTGGCGACCCTGCCCAGAATTTTGCTTTCCGTGCCGTCCTCGATGGCCTGCGTGAGAAAATTGCAACGGGCTACTTCGAGGAGAAGATTCGCGCATGGCTGATGGACGATGCAACGGGTGTTCTTGTGATTATGAAGCCCTCTCAGAAGCTGGGCGCGGAGAAGCTGGAGCGCGAGAAGAACCGCGTGGATGCAGAGTGGGATGCCATGAGCGATGCACAGAAGAAGGAAACTGATGAGCTGTGCCAGAAGATTCGCCTATGGCAGCAGACTCCTGATAGCGAGGAGGCTCTTGCTACCATCCCTGTCCTGAAGGTCAGCGATATCCCCGAAACTGTCAAGAAGCTGTCCGTCGTGGAGGATACCGTCAAGGATGTGACCGTTCTGCGCCATACCACGGGCAGTAAGCTGGTTACGCTGAACCTGCTGTTTAATGCGAACGACCTCACCAAGGAAGAACTGCCTGTCGCGAGCCTGATGGCCGCGATGCTGGGCAAACTGCCCACCGCTAAGCATGACAGTGCCACCTTGCAGACGGTTGTGAAGCAGAAGATTGGTAAAATCTCCTTTGGTACAGAAGTGTATCCTGTCATGGATTGTCTGGACAAGTGCATTGTCAACATGGGGGCAAATGCCGTGTGTCTGGAAAACTACAAGGATGATGCCGCCGATTTGATTGTCGAAATGATGACCGAAACGGTGTTTGAAAATAAGTCCCTGCTGTTGGATATCCTGCGCCAGCAGAAGACGAACTTGCAGATGAGCCTTATCTCTGGTGGCAACCGCTACGCGATTGGTCGTGTGAATGCACGCACGAGCGCATATGGTGCGGCAACCGAGTATCTGCGTGGCTGTGAGTACATCAGCTGGGTGAATGCGTGCTGTGAGTACGATGATGTCGCGCTGGAAGCACTGTTGGGTAAGATGGCCGAACTCGCTAAGAAGGTGTTCTGCCGTAACCGCTTGACCGTTAGTGTGTCCGACAATGTTGGCGATGCGCTGACGGAGAAGCTGGCGACCGTGTTTGCAGAGGGCGAGGGCGCACCTAAGACGGCTTCCTGTGAACTGTTGCCTGCTTGCCGTGAGGGTATTCTGATTCCTGCCGGTGTCGGTTTTGCTGTCAAGGGCGCACATCTGAAGAACTACGGCAAGGAGTATGTCGGTAGTGTCGCGGTTCTGGCAAAGATGCTGGGTCTGGAATACCTGTGGAATGCTATCCGCGTGCAGGGTGGCGCATACGGCGCAGGTTTCTCTGGCGGTGGATACGGCGAGATGCTGTTCCACACCTATCGCGACCCGAATCCCGGTCGTTCTCTGGGTTGCTTCGATGCGTCCGCACAGGTTATCCGCGACTATTGCAAGAACGGTGGTCAGCTGGATAAGTTTATCCTCGGTGCTGTGAGCGCAAGCGACCTGCCCCTGAGCGCAGACGGCAAAATCTCCCTCGCAGAGAGCCGTTACTTCAAGGGTATCACCCACGAGGAAGTGGAGCGCACCCACCGCGAACTCCTGCATACGAGCTATGACGATATCTTGAACCTGTGCGATACCTTGGAGGAAATCGCCAAGAGCGAAAATATCTGCGTGGTCGGCGGTCAGCCCCAGTTGGATGGCTGTGGCGAAAAGCTCGCTGAAATCCGTCAGATTCTTGCATAATATCCCATAATACGATAAAGGCTCCCCTTGGGAACGAGGGGAGCTTTTCTTCTTTATGTCTGTGTTTCGTCGAGGCTCCAGCCGTAGAGGGGATAGCGTTGGATGGCACCAAATAGTTTGGTGCGGAGATTGGGGTAGCGTTTCTCTAGTTCCACCAACAGTTCTTTGACTTCCTCGCGCTTGGTCGAGCCGTTGGCAGGGCAGGGGTTCGCCACCACAGGCAATCCCAGACGGTTGACGGTGTTTCTGACATCGCGCTCCTCGACATAGAGCAGAGGACGGAGCTGTGTCACATTGGTGCGGTCCAGATAGGTGACAGGCTGGAAACAGCCGATGCGTCCTTCCATGAGCAGATTCATCATCAAGGTTTCTACTGCGTCGTCGTAGTGATGGCCTAACGCGATTTTTTGGATGCCCAAGCGGTTTAATTCCGTACTGAGTGCGCCACGGCGCATCTTGGCGCATAGGGAACAGGGATTTTTCTCTTTACGACTTAAAAAGACGATCTCATAGGTGGGGACGAGGACAATGTGGTAGGGGACATCTAACGCGGTACAGAGCTGTTGGATGGGGGAGAAGTCCATGCCTGGTACACCAGAATCGATGGTGATTGCCACCAGATTGAACCGCTTGGGATAGAAGCGACGGAGATGGGCGAGTGCCGCGAGCAGTAGCACGGAATCCTTGCCACCGCTGACACCGACGGCAATGGTATCCCCCTCTGCTATCATGTGGTAGTCGTCCACACACCGCCGAACTAAGGCTAAAATGTGTTGCATATGTGCTTGCCTCCTGCAATTTGAAAAGTTGAAAATAAGAAAACAAGAGAAAATCGAAGAAAACGAGAGATTCCAAGAGCATTTATGTCGCTAAATTAAAATGGTTGTTGACAAGGGAAAACGGCTGTGCTATAGTGTTACCTGCTCGCAAATCATACCCGATTTTGAGCAAAAAAACAAGACTTCCTTCGATGACGAATGTGTAGGACGCAGGTTCCTGTTGTCCCATGTGTTCGTTATCGAAGGAGTGAAAAGAAGGAGTACGCACTATGTCCACTTTTATGGCTAATAAGAGCAACATCGTCCGCAAGTGGTATGTTGTTGATGCTGCCGGCAAGACCCTCGGCCAGACCGCCGTTGTTGTCGCTGACCTGCTGCGTGGCAAGGTTAAGCCTACCTACACCCCCCATGCTGATTGCGGTGACAATGTCATCGTCATCAATGCCGCTAAGGCTGTTCTGACCGGCAAGAAGCTGGAGCAGAAGATGTACCGCACCCACTCTGGTTGGGTTGGCGGCCTGAAGGAAATCAAGTACAAGGATATGATGGAGAAGAAGCCCGAGCTGGCTATGCGTGTCGCAGTGCGTGGCATGATGCCCCGCAACACCGTCAGCAAGGATTCTCTGAAGCGTCTGCACATCTACGCCGGCGATACCCATGAGCATCAGGCACAGAAGCCCGAGCTGTGGGAAGTTAAGTAAGGAGGACGAAAAGAATGTATCAGTCTAAGAAGCCCTATCTGTACGGCACCGGCCGCAGAAAGTCCTCTGTTGCCCGCGTCCATGTTTATCCCAACGGCACTGGCTCCATCACCGTCAACGGCCGTAGCATCGATGAGTACTTCGGTCTGGAGACCATGAAGATGGTTGTCCGTCAGCCCCTGGTTGCTACCGCTAACGAGGGTAAGGTCGATATCGTCGCTACTGTCAAGGGCGGCGGTTTCTCCGGTCAGGCTGGCGCACTGCGCCACGGCATCGCTCGCGCTCTGCTGTTGGCTGCTGATGAGAACCGCGCTATCCTCAAGAAGGCCGGCTTCCTCACCCGCGATCCTCGTATGAAGGAGCGTAAGAAGTACGGTCTGAAGGCCGCTCGTCGCGCACCTCAGTTCAGCAAGCGCTGATTTTATCCCCCCAAGTTGTGTCTTTTGCAGACCGTGGTCGCTTGCCGGCTACGGTCTGTTTTCTAACACAGACAAAGCAAATCAAAAGCCTCCCCTGCGTGCAGGGGAGGTGGGTGAGCAAAGCGAACCCAGAGGGGTTATGTGTAGGCAGTGCGATGCTAGATGACCCCTCAGTCACGGCTACGCCGTGCCAGCTCCCCTGTAAACAGGGGAGCCTAAGAGAACGCACAGCAAAAAGCCTCCCCTGCGTGCAGGGGAGCCTAAAAAACGGTACATCAGTTTCACTCTGTGATTTTAAGGAAAGTCTTCCGCAACACCTCTTTTACCGAAGGACTGCGCCTGTTAGCGTAGCTAGAATAATATGGTAGGGTGGGACACACCCGAACCGATACGCTCGGGGAGACCATGTAAGACTTCGCAAGTGCAGGCTACGGTCAGCGAACCGAGAATCCCCTGCCTTTAGGCATGGGGAGTGTCAAACAGTCCCCTGTATATTTGTGGGGAAAACTTCGTATAATGTGCGACCAATGTGCGGTGTCTATACATCGGAGGAAAAATTTTGTTGCAATTTGGAAAGGTCCGTGGTACACTGCAAAAAGCAACTTTATGCCAATTAAGGAGTGCGTTATGGAACTATTTGCAATGTATCAATCCCTCGGACTGAGCCGTGCGGTGTACGAGCGCGGCGAGGAAGTCCTCAGCCACCTGCAAGAGCGATTTCGTCAGATTGATGCCGTGGCGGAGTACAACCAAGCCAAGGTTCTGGCCGCTATGCAGGAACACAAGATTGGCGCAAACCACTTTGCCGCCACTACAGGCTACGGTTACGACGACGATGGCCGCGAGCGTCTGGAGCGCGTCTATGCCAGCACCTTCCACACGGAGGCCGCCCTTGTCCGCCCACAGATTACCTGTGGTACACACGCACTGACCGTAGCATTGAGCGCGAACCTGTTGCCCGGTGACGAGGTTCTCTCCCCTGTCGGTCTGCCGTATGACACCTTGCAGGAGGTTATCGGTATTCGTCCCTCCCCCTGCTCCCTTGCCGAGTACGGCGTGACCTACGCACAGGCTGATTTGAAAGAGGACGGCAGTTTTGACTACGATGCCATCCGCGCCGCCATCAATGAAAAGACAAAGCTCATTACTATTCAGCGCAGTAAGGGCTATGCCATGCGGCCTACTTTCTCCGTCCAGCAGATTGGCGAGCTCATCGCGTTCTGCAAGAACATCAAGCCCGATGTTATCTGCATGGTGGACAACTGCTACGGTGAGTTTGTCGATGTGGTCGAGCCGAGCGATGTCGGTGCCGATATGATTGTCGGCAGTCTGATTAAGAATCCTGGCGGTGGACTCGCCCCCATCGGTGGCTATATCGCAGGTACGCAGAAATGTGTGGACCGCTGTGCCTACCGTCTGTCTGCCCCCGGCTTGGGACAGGAAGTCGGCGCAAACTTGGGTATCCTCCCTGCGTTCTATCAGGGCTTTTTCCTCGCACCCACGGTCACCGCTGGTGCGCTCAAGGGTGCTATTTTCGCCGCCAACCTCTACGAGGGTCTGGGCTTCCGCTGTATCCCCAATGCAACAGAACAGCGCAACGACATTATTCAAGCCGTTGAACTGGGCAGTGAAGAGGGTATGATTGCGTTCTGCAAGGGGATTCAGGCCGCCGCCCCTGTTGACAGCTTTGCTACGCCCGTCCCCGGCGATATGCCCGGTTACGACAGTAAGGTGATTATGGCGGCTGGTGCGTTCGTACAGGGTAGCAGTATTGAGCTCTCGGCAGATGGTCCAATTCGTCCCCCGTATGCGGTCTACTTCCAAGGTGGACTCACTTGGCAACACGCCAAGCTCGGCATCTTGATGAGCCTCCAGAAAATGGTCGATGCTGGCTTGGTGACGCTGTAAGCACCATGTTGTTGTGTAAATAGGAGGGTTTTTTATGTGGTTGTTCTTTACCCTTGCAACGACTTTGTTGTGGGGCGCGGCAGAGCTTTTCTATAAAAAAGGGTCGCACGAGGAACAGAAATACGACCATTTGCGCGTATGCGTTCTGGTTGGTGCTGTGATGGGGATTCACGCGATTTTTACACTGCTGACTTCCGATATTTCGTATAATCCCATGAATCTGATTGCGTACTTACCCGTTTCCCTGTGCTACATCGTATCCATGGCGTGTTCCTTCTTCGGCATCCGATTCATTGAGGAATCCTTGGCGGACCCGATTGAAAACACCGCTGGCGCAATGTGTTCACTCCTCTGTGTGCTATTTTTAGGCGAAAGTATTGCGCCTGCCGTGTGGGTGGCAATTGCCATTATTGTGGTCGGTATCATCGGTGTCACCCAGACAGAACGCAGTGGCGAGGTCAACAGAGAGAAAAAACTGGGCAAAAGATTGGCTGTTATTGCCTTTACCATGCCGTTTTGTTATGCCATCATTGATGCTCTGGGTAGTTTTCTGGATATCTTCTTTCTGGAAATGGAGACAAGCCCACTCATCGGTATCACGGAAGAAAATATCGAATTGGTAGCGAATATCTCCTATGAGTTGACATTTGCTATCTGTGGTTTGCTCCTGTTTGCGTTCATGCAATGGAAGCGCGTGAAATTTGAATTACCCAAGCAGAAAGATAAGGCGATTGCCGCCGTGTGTGAAACAGCTGGACAGCTGACCTATGTCTATGCGATGAGTGGAAACGGTGCTATCGCCGCCCCGATTCTTTCGAGTGTATGTGTCGTATCCCTGCTGTTGTCCCGCATTTTCTTGAAAGAAAAACTGACCAAGAAGCAATATCTGTTTATTGGCATCATCATTGTGGGTATCTTGATGCTCGCAGTTCTGGAGGGAGAATAAATTCCTCCCCCACCGTAAAATACGAATGGGTAGCTTGTATCCCGTCTGTGGAGCAAGCTACCTTTCTCTTTTGTCCGGCTTGACAATTTGCATTATTTGCATTATAATAAATAATACAAAAGGAGGTGACACAATGCTGTTACGGTTTGATTTTGAGAGCAATATTCCTATCTATCTACAGTTGCGGAATCAGGTGGTCATCGCCATCGCGGAGGGAAAGTTGGCACCAGGGGAACAACTACCGACCATCCGCACGCTGGCAGAAGAAAGTGGTATCAATATGATGACCGTCAGTAAAGCCTATCAGCTCTTAAAACAGGAGGGGTATATTACCACAGACCGCCGTAGCGGTACGGTGGTCAAACAGCGCGCAGGAGAACACACCATCAGTCCAGACAGTTTACACGCATTGCGCCTATGCGTGAGTGAACTGCGACTGGCAGGTGCCAGTTGTGAGGAAGTGGTTGCCCTATGTCGACAACTCTATGAGGAGGGAGAACGATGAAAATACATTGGATGACCAATCTATTCCTATGGGGTTCTGTGTTTCCTATCCTACCTATCGAGTACTTCTTACTGCGTGACGAGAGTAAGCGCAAAAAGAATATTGTCGTGGGTGTTACTTTGCCGTATGAGGCACAGAGGAACGCAGATGTCCAACAGCGTTTGGACCAGTATCGCCGGGAATTGAACCGTGTGTTTCTCTTTTTGTCGGCTATTATCCTGCCCTGTTGTTGGATTCCCTCACTTGGCATGATGATGTTTGCTTGGGGCGTATGGATTTTGTTAGCCATTGTACTCCCCAACATCCCCTATGCGAGATGTCATCGAGATTTGCGCGAAATCAAACACAGAAACGGATGGAGCCACCAACCAAATACGGTGCGATGGGTGGACACCGCCGCGCTGCCTAAGGAAAAGTGGTATTCCCCATGGCTGTTTATGCCTGCGGTGGTCTTGTGTCTGTTACCTATTCTCTGGGATATAGAATGGATGGTGGTATATGTTATCAATGCTGTCAGCACTTTTGGCTGTTGGCTGGGGTATCGTTATCTCTACCGCAACCGCGCTGAGATAGTGGACGCAAATACAGATTTGTCGCAGGTACTCACCCATATCCGCCGAAGAAATTGGGGTAAAGTTTGGCTGTACTGTGCGTACTCGTTGGCGGCTATCAATCTCGCCACTTGGCTCGTCGTACAGGAAACAATCGTTGCTCTGACACTTATCCTGTTTTTCAGTGTCCTATTCCTCTGTGCCGCTGTTCGCATTGAATTTCTGACGCGCCGTGTGCAGGAGAAGTTGACGGCAGAAAGCGGAAAAGAGTGGTATGTAGACGAAGATGACAAGTGGATTTTTGGTATCTTTTACTACAATCCCCATGACACCCGTACGCTTATCAACACGCGCGTGGGAATTAACCACACCTTTAATCTGGCACGACCCGCAGGAAAAGCGTTGCTAGCATTTACCATACTTTTGATGCTCTCGATTCCGTTCTTAGGCATTTTTATCGACAGTATCAGCAAGCAACCGTTGGCATTGGACATCCATGCAACCGCCATTGTGGCATCCCACGGCAACAGTCGGTATGAAGTGGCTTTGGAGGATATCGACACCATGACCCTGCTTGATACTTTGCCCAAAGGTTTGCACCGTGTCAGCGGAACTGGGATGGACAATCTCCAAAAGGGGCGGTTTCGTTCCCCAGAGATGGGTCATATAACCCTCTGCCTCGACCCACAGTGTCCACCGTTCCTACTGCTTCAGACCAAAGACGGACGACATTTTCTATTTGGCACAAGGGATTTTGCGATATCAGAAGATATTGTGGC
Organism: Candidatus Pelethomonas sp.; assembly: GCA_045658885.1. Classification (GTDB taxonomy): domain Bacteria; phylum Bacillota; class Clostridia; order Oscillospirales; family Oscillospiraceae; genus Pelethomonas. Next base: position 75,352 of record JAZOVU010000029.1, read on the forward strand.
AGAACTCTTGCCAAAATAAGTGCATAAAGCAGAAAAAACTGGGAACGCCGTACAGCGTTCCCAGCTAATTTTTTTGTTACGCCTAATCGAACAAAAGAGTTACTTCCGATTAGAAGCAGCCCTGCTCCATCATAGCGGTAGCAACCTTCTTGAAGCCAGCGATGTTAGCACCAGCAACCAGGTCGTAACCCAGGCCGTACTCCTCAGCAGCCTCAACGGACATAGCGTGAATGACCTTCATGATGCCCTTCAGCTTCTCGTCGACCTCCTCAGCGGTCCAAACCAGACGCTCGCTGTTCTGGCTCATCTCCAGACCGGAAACAGCAACGCCACCGGCATTAACAGCCTTGGAAGGAGCAACAATCATGTGCTTCTGCTCACGCAGGAACTCCAGAGCATCGTTGGTGGTGGGCATGTTAGCAACTTCGATGTAGTACTTGACACCGGAAGCAGCAATCTTCTCAGCGGAATCCATGCGGACATCGTTCTGGGTAGCGGCGGGCATGTAGACATCGACATCCTTCACGCCCCAGCACTTAGCACCGGGAACGAACTCGCAGTTGTACTTCTCAGCATAGGGCTGGCAGTGCATGGGGTCCTTAGCACGCATCTCGAGGATGTAGTCCAGCTTCTCGCCAGTAACACCATCGGGATCGTGGATGTAACCGTCGGGACCTGCGAAGTAGGTAACCTTAGCACCCAGCTCAGCAGCCTTCTTCATGATACCCCAGCCGACATTGCCGTAGCCGGAGATAGCGATGCGCTTGCCCTCGATGGTGTCGTTCTCGTGAGCCAGAACTTCCTGCAGGTAGTAGACAGCACCGTAACCAGTAGCCTCGGGACGAATCAGGGAACCACCGTAGGTGAAGCCCTTACCGGTGAGAACGCCGTTCTCCCAAACGCCCTTCAGGCGACGATACTGACCGTACAGGTAGCCAATCTCGCGGCCGCCAACACCCATGTCACCAGCGGGAACATCGACATCGGGTCCGATGTAACGATACAGAGCAGTCATGAAGCTCTGGCAGAAGCGCATAACTTCAGCGTCGGACTTACCAGCGGGATCGAAGTCGGAACCGCCCTTACCGCCGCCCATGGGCAGACCAGTCAGGCTGTTCTTGAAGGTCTGCTCGAAGCCCAGGAACTTGATGACGCTGGGGGTAACATTAGCCTGGAAACGCAGACCGCCCTTGTAGGGGCCGATAGCACCGTTGAACTGGCAACGATAGCCGATGTTGGTGTGCCACTGACCAGCGTCGTCGCACCACACAACACGGAAAGTAAACATACGCTCGGGCTCGACCATGCGGGTCAGCAGGTCAGCCTTCTCGTACTCAGGATGTGCATCAATAACGGGGGAAATGGAGCTGAAAACCTCTTCGACGGTCTGGCAGAACTCAGGCTCGTCGGCATGCTTCTTCTTGACGTATTCGATTACGCTCTCGACATACTTGTTCATTGGAATCATCCTCCTTAAATTTTAACAAAAAGAGCGAGCAGGAAACTTCCCACCCTTTTTCTCCTTCTTGTCCATCTTAACACTAATCGCTGGAAAACTCAACTAAAATAGCCCTCTTTTTCCCTGTACAAAATGTGGAACTTTCTCCCGTTTTTTTGTGTATTTTGATTATTGGTGCTTAGATAGCGAAATCTGAGCGAAAACTGTCAGAGAACCACTTGAATAAAACCCAATATCTGTGATATAAGTATACCGTCCATACCGCTGCATTTTAGAAAGAAACAATGAGAAAGGAAGAAAAAACATGAAAGTAACCTCCCGTGGCAAACTCCTGCGCGCTGTCGCAGGATGTCTTGTCGTACAGCTGTGCGTCGGTATCCTCTATCTGTGGAGTGTGTTCAAGCAATCCGCAATGACCCACTTCGGTTGGGAAAACGGCGCAGTCAACCTCGTGGCCTCGTATATGCTCCTCTCGTTCTGCCTTGGCGGACTGGTCGGTGGTATTTTACAGGACCGCATCGGCTCTAAGCCTGTCTGTATCGCTGGCGTTGCCCTGTTTGGTACTGGTATCCTCGCCTCCTCCTTCCTGCCTGCCACCGCACCCATTGCACTCTTTTATCTGACCTACTGCCTGCTGGCTGGTATGGGTACTGGTTTCGCCTATGGCGCAGTGCTCTCCTGTATCCAGAAGTGGTTCCCCCACAGACGCGGTTTCGCCACTGGTCTGGCAGTATCCGCATTTGGTCTGTCCACCGTGGTATTCTCCCCTGTCATCAGTGCCCTGCTCACCCGTATGTCCCTGCCGATGACACTGCGTACCCTCGCTGCGGTCTTTCTGGTACTGGGTCTGGGGGCTTGTACCCAGATTTCTCTGCCCGATAAGGCATATCTGGATAGCTTGCATCTCCCCACCACCACTGCTTCTGCTACAGAATCCAAAACGCTCTCTCAGGCCATTCGTATGTTGCCGTTCTGGTTGCTGTTCGCAGGTGCATTCCTGTACAACGGTACTTGGAATATGCTCACGCCCCTCATCAAAGGTCTGGGTGTTGAGCGTGGCTTGAGCGAAACTGCCGCCGTTATGTGTGTTTCTCTCACTGGTATCACCAATGCCGCAGGCCGTCTGTTGATGTCTGCTCTCTCCGATAAGTTGGGACGCGTTAAGACACTGACCCTCCTCTGCGCCATGACACTGGTAAGCGCACTGTTGCTGATTTTTGTCAACGGCCCTCTTTACCTGATTGTTGTTCTGGTTACTGCATTTGCATTCGGCGCACAGGCCGCCATTAGTCCTGCTACCTCTACCGATTTCTTCGGTCCCAAGTACTCCGCTACCAATTACGGCGTGATTATGCTGTCCCTCGGTCTGTCGTCCCTGACCTTTAACGCCATTTCCAACGCACTCTATGCCGCCAGTGGCAACTACACTAGCACCTTTATTATGGGTGCGGTTACTGCACTGCTTGCCGCAGTCGCATTCGTACTCATTGGCCGTCTGAATAAAAAGCGCATCAATGCTTGATACTTACCATAACCATCCAAACAGTCACACTATTTTTAATGGAGGATTTTCAATATGACTTACACCATGAAAGTTGCTGGTCTGGAGCGCGAACTGCCTCTCTGCAAGGTTTCCGACGACCTCTATATCGGCGCATTTATTATCTTCGGTGATGCTGAACTGACGGTAGCCTGTGCGGAAGAACTGCTCAAGCGCATCCCGGCGGACAGCTACGACTATATGCTCACCGCCGAAGCTAAGAGCATTCCCCTCATTCACGAGATGGCGCGCCAGAGTGGTGCGAAGAAATACTTCATCGCACGCAAGGGCTCCAAAGTCTATATGCCCGACCCCATCCATGTTTCCGTTCGCTCCATCACCACACTGCGTCAGCAGGATTTGTTCCTCGGCAGTGACGACTGCGCGCTCATCAAGGGCAAGCGTATTCTGATTGTCGACGATGTGATTTCCACTGGCGAGAGCCTGCACGCACTGGAAGAATTGGTCAAGACCGCAGGCGGTATCGTCACCGGTCGTGCCGCGATTCTCGCCGAGGGCGATGCACTGACCCGTGAGGATATCACTTACCTCGCTCCCCTGCCTGTCTTTAACGCAGACGGCACGGTGAAGGAATAACCCAAACTGCATACGAAAAGCACCGCTGTTGTTTGTCACGGCGGTGCTTTTTTGTTGCGTTATAGGGTAATCGTTTCCCCTGTGCCGAGGAAATACAATACCCTACGGATGACTGGTTTTTCAAAAATTTGCTCCAAGGCTGTGCTATATGCCTGTACCTGTGGGCGGTAGTGCTGTACTTTTTCTGCCAGATTCTCCTGCGTCACATAGTCGGTTTTGAAGTCCACGACAATAATACCATCGTCCGTTTCCGCAAACAAGTCCACAACACCCTGTAACAGCACTTGGTCGTCAGGGGACACCCCATCGTAGTACGCCTGTGCATCGACCAACAAGCTAAAGCGATATTCTCGCTCCACCGTCTTTGCCGCACGCAGTTCATCCGCGAGTGGCGAGGTAAGAAAGCGTTCGATGGCGCGCCGATTCACCGCTTTCGCCTGTTGTTCCGTGAGTAACCGCCGTTCTATCAGCTGTTGTATGGTGTCCGATACCTTGCCATCCAACGGAAGATACTGCATCACCAGATGGGTCGCCGTACCGCGCTGGTCTGCGGTCAACGGCACTTCGCCAGAGAGAAACCGCGGTGCGTCAAAACTACAGCGGTAATACGGGCGCGCAGTGTTTTCTGTAATCTCCTCGTCCTTTCCGCGCCCTTTCATCTGGGTTGCAGTGAGTTTGGTTGGGGTGAAACAGGCATTGCTGTGTGGATAGACATAGTCCAATACCGCACGGTCAAACGGCAACGCGGTCGGTTGCGCCAGTTCTCCCTCCCCTTCCGTATCACAGACCTGCGCGTGGGCAAAATCCATCCCATCATGGAATTGGACGCGCCATGCGGTATCCTCGGTCAGTGCATATCTGCCCTCGTCCATGTTGGCAATCACACGCAGTTCCAGAGATTCGCGCCGTTGCAACAGGGGCAACAGAATCCACTCCGCCATGGATTTCGCGCTGTCCACGGTTTCTGGTGGAACAGGCAGGGACGACACCGCCATCAGGTCAGCAAGTTTTTTCGCCGCCGACTGCATCGAGGCAACCATAATGAGCTTTTCTCTGGCACGGGTCATGCCGACATACAGCACACGCATCTCCTCGGCACGCATCTCCCGACTGATACGCGCCGCAATCGCATCACGGGCAACAGTCGGATAGCGGATGTGTCGTTGCAGGTCGATGTACATAGGACCCAACCCCAACTTAGGATGCACGAGAACAGGTGTCTGCAAATCCACCTGATTGAACGACTTGTTGAGGTCAGCTAAAATAACGATGGGAAATTCCAAGCCCTTCGACTTGTGGATACTCATAATCTGTACCCCGTTGTTGGTGCTGGTAGAAACACCTGTCGGCTGGTCGCCGTGCTCCAACAGAAAACGCAGATGGCTGACAAAGGAAAACAGTCCCTTGTACCCAGCAGTTTCAAAGTTTTTCGCGTGTTCGTACAGCGCAATGAGATTTTCCCGGCGGTCCTCTCCGTGCGACATCGCGCCGAACACACCCAAGATATGAAAGGTATTGTATAGGTGCCAGAGCAGACGGTGTACACTCATATCCTTGGCGCGTGTGCGAAGCTCCGCCAACTGTGCAAGGAATTGGGTACAGTCCGCATCGGTACAGGCGACCAGGGCATCGTAAAAATTCCCCTCTGCGTGTTGTCCGCGGATAAGCGCCAGTCGGTCAGGGCTGAATCCGAAAACAGGCGAACGCAAAACAGAAATGAGTGGCACATCCTGTCGAGGATTATCTAATACCTGCAAGAAAGCGAAAACAACCGCTACCTCCATCGTCGCAAAAAAATTGTCGTTTTCCTGCACGGAACAGCGGATATTTTGCTCCGCCAAGGCGCGGATATAGTGGTGCAAGCGAGGTCCTGGGGAACGCATCAGTATCACGATATCCTCCGCACAACAGGGGCGGAACCCATCGCCGTCTGCCACAGGATAGCCCTCATCCAACAGCGTACGAATCCGCTGGGCAACAAAACGCGCTTCGAGCAGGGCACGGCTCACGCGCTCCTCCCCGCCGAACGGCACCCCAAGCAGATGGAACTCTGGCGCGTCATCTGCGCGCTCTGGCAGATAAGTTGCGCCAAAATTCAGCTGTTCCTCGTCGCCGTAGTCCATCTCGCCCATTTCCTGGGACATAATCGCACGGAATACAAAGTTGGTCGCGTCCAACACGGGTTGTCGGGAACGGAAATTCTGGGAGAGCAAAATCTTTCTCGCTTCCCCCGATACGGCATCCTGTGCGTAGGGATACTGGAGATACTTCTCCAGAAAGATGGTGGGGTCGGCCAGACGGAAGCGGTAAATGGACTGCTTCATATCTCCCACCGTAAAGAGATTTTGACCATTCTGAGAAATGGCGGAGAAAATACAATTCTGTACTTGGTTGGTGTCTTGATACTCGTCCACCATCACTTCACAATATCGTTGGGCAACCAGATGCGCCAACGGCGTGCGTTCTCCGTTCTCGTCTAAGAGCAGAGAGATGGCGTAGTGTTCCTGGTCGGAGAAGTCGGTCACATTACGGCGCAGTTTTTCTTTGCGGTAGGCATCGGAGAAATCCATGCAGAGCTGTAACAGTGCCTCCATCGCCGCCGCGCAGTTCCGCAAATCGAGCGTAGCATCCTCCGCGCGGACGGAGAGAATCCCCAGTGCGCTCGCCAGTTCCTTTTTGCACTTGGCACGGATACTCTTTAGCTTTTCTTTCAGTTCGACCGCCGTACTTTTGCGAGAACCAGACAGTGTCACCCAGTCCAATGGATAGGAACCAGCGACATCCCAACCCTCGTCTATCTTTCGCGCCAGATGTTCTAACATGGTGATGTCAAGTAGAAAGGCTTTCCCATAGCCTTTTTTCAGTTCTTCATCGCCATCCATCTGGGCAACACAGTCCCTAAATATCGAAATCCAGTGGTGTACCTTTCGTTTGAGTGCGGAAAGCAGCTCCTGTCCGAATACCGTCTGGCTGACATCGTCTGGCAACGACCGCCAGCTTGCTTTTTGTTCTTCCAACCATTTCTCGGGGTAGGCGTGGCTCTGTATTTTGGCATATAGCTCCAATACTAATGTTTCCAAACCACGGTCATCTCGACCAAATCCGAAGGCATCCGCCAACATCGCTCCGCCGTGCGTCAAGTTCGCATAGAAGGATTCCAACACACGGGGCAATACACGGCGGCGCAACAGGTCTGCCTCACTCTCATCGAGTACGCGGAAATCTGCCGTTAAACTGCGTCCCTCCGCCGTATGCAACAGATGGACATTTTCGCGCAACAGACCCGTGCAAAATGCGTCAATCGTCTTAATATCCGCCTGATAGACCAGCAGTAGCTGTCGCTGTAGATGGCGATTACTGGGGTCATCGGCTAGGTACTCGCTCAACTCCTGTGCGATGCGCTCGCGCAGTTCAGCGGCGGCGGCGCGGGTATAAGTGATGATGAGGAAATCATCAATGTTTGCCTGTTCTTCGCCGAGAATCCGCCGAAACAGTCGTTCCACCAAAACGCGCGTTTTACCACTACCAGCGGCTGCACTGACCAACAGACTTCCCCCTTGGTTCTCGACGACTGCCTGTTGGCTCGGTGTGAGCTGAATCTTCATGCTTTCTCACTCTCCTTCTGATTGCTCTCATCGATATAGTTCCAAAAGTCCTCGGTACGGATGGGACGAATCAATTTCATATGGTCGTTCTCGTCCATATCCATAAAATGACACGCGGAGGCAAATTCGCAGTAAGTACAGGCGTTATCGTTCTCGTTGTGTCCACAGGGGTCCGCATCAATATTTCCCCCATGCAGTTCCGTGGCAATCCGTTTTAGCAAGGTGTCCACATATCGACTGAGTTTTCCCAGTTCCTCGGCAGTTGCCACGCCTTTGGTAATACTGCCATCTTTTCCAATCGACAGAGGCAAAAACCGTGGATTCTCCAATGCACCGTGTTCCATCGCCTCCAATACGGCAGGTTCTGCCAACACCATACCACTGCGGCGCAGTTCCTTGTCCATGGCATCGCGCAGTTTTTGTTCCGCCACACCGCGCGGCGCATGGATGAGTACATCACGCGCTGGGAAGTACAGAATACCAGCAGGCACGACCTCCTGCCCCTGAAACAGGTGCTTGCCCTGTTTTTGTAGAGCAAAGAGATAGAGCAACATCTGGATGTTTAAGCCGTGGCGCACATCGCTCAAATCAAACGCCTTTTTACCAGATTTGTAGTCGACCACGCGGAGATATAGTTTGCCATCTTTGAGCCATCCGTCCACACGGTCCACCTTACCAACGACTGTCAATGCTGTTTCATCGGTACGCATGGAAATAGCAGGTACTGTTCCATGCTCGCTAAAATCCAACTCAAAATACAGGGGGACGAAGTCGGACTTCTGTAGTTCCTCCGCCGCATTCTCCACAATCGTTGTGACCGTCTTACCCAACCGCCGAAACAGATATTGAAAACGCGCTTCTTTTTCCGTAAAACCTGGCAAAGAAGTTTCCATATACCCTTGAATCACTTCATCAATGAATGTCTGCAACTCCCCTTCCCCAAGGGCAGAAAAACCACCACACGCCATGACCTTGCGCGTGACATGTTCCAGTACATAGTGCATAAAGGTGCCAATCTGCGTGGCATCGAATTTTGCTCCACTGCGCTCCTTGGCACGCAGTCCGTACTGCATAAAGTAGGCGAAGTGGCAGGAATTGATTTTATCAATTTTACTGGCCGACAGGCGGTAATTACGGCCATACAGGGCTTCTACCGCCTGTTCGGATAACCGACCGCGTGTCATACCTGCGGCGCGTTGCATTGCGGTAAGCTTCGGCGCATATTGGTCATTAGTCGCGAAATAGTCCCATAGAGGACTACCACAATTTCCACCTGCCATCTCCAAGGCAGGAATCCCTGCGCGCAGACGGTAGGCATGGTTGCTATCTTCCGCCTGTATCTCAACACCTTCCAACAGCGCGCGGATACGCCCCACCACAAACGACGGGCGCAACGGATTGCCCAGTAAATCCGCCGTTGGCCATGTGACACACAGCCCCTCATACGGCTGTGCAAGGGTGGCATAGAGGTTTTGTAGTTCAATATCCAGCAAATCCAATCCACTGGGGGCAAGTTCAATGCCACGCTCTGACAACAGCGAACGGTCCTCCCGATTGAGCAACCCTGTGTGCATCTGCACCGCAGGCAGAACATGGTCGTTACACCCTATCAGAAATACATATCTGCTCTGTCGCCGTTCATTTCTGGTAATCTGCGACACCTGTACCTGGTCGAGGGAGGCAGGAATCGTACCAATGTCGTACTGGGTCAGAATGAGTTTCATCAGTCTGCCAAATTCCTCGTGGTCCATGGGCATATCACCCAATGTCTGTGCAAACTGGTCCATGACACTGCACAGCAATTCCCACAGCTGGCTGTACTCGCTGGCGCGCTGTAGTTCTCCCAACTGTTCCAACTGTTCCGTTCGCTCTGACAGCTGTGCCGCCAGACCGATATCCTCCAAGAACTGCCACAAAACTTTGAGTTTTCCTGTTGCTCCCTCCTCTGCCTTATATCCCTGTGCCAGACGGCGCAGAGGGTCGCTCACACGGCTACGCAGGGTATTGATATACGCCAGCTTTTCCTCCTGTTCCTCCGAAAAGCCGTCGCACCAACCGTCGGGGTTCGCACTCCAATTCTCCTCACGCACCCACATCGAGCCGTGGATGTCCCACAGAATGACATAGTTCTCGAGAATGTCGCACTCCTCGTCATTCAAACCTGCCAGTCCTGTTTTCAGCCAGCGGAACATATCCTCGTACTCATAGCCACCTGCCACACTGTCCAACACCCCCGTGAGCAGGCTGATGACAGGTTTTTCGAGAATGTCACTGCGCCGACTGAGGTAAAATGGAATCCCATATCGTTCAAAGACATTTTCCATCGTGGCGGCATAGTCGTCAATGTTACGGGCGACCACAGCAATATCACGAAACCGACAGCCTTTCTCTCGGACAAGGCGCAAAATTTCAGAGGCAACATATTCCACTTCTGAGAACATTCCATTGGCACGGTACAGACGCACCGCAGAGCAGTCGCCCTGCCATGCACCATTTCCGCCGAAAAAATTTGCCTCCAGATGTTGCAGGGCGTTGGTCGGCTGTTTACTCTCTCGATACACCACATGACAGGGGATACTATCCCTAGAACAGAGGCGAAGCAGTCTATCTCTCGTCCGCAGACTTTGGTGGAAAATTTCGAGCGTACTGCCTTGCTCCCCCAACAGCGTGATACTGACACTCTCACAGCGGTGCAGGAGCATCGCAATCAGCTGTTCTTCCTGCGCGGTAAAGTAGGAGAATCCGTCCAAGTAGAAATCCTTTCCGTCTGCATAACCAGATTCCTCCAATCGCTCCAATAGCTTCGTCATCAAATCACGGCGGTCACCATGCTCTCCCTGTAATTTGGACAGGTACGCGGCATAAATCAGACTGACATCGCGCAGTTTGTCCCCCGACATCCCCTCCAAAATCTGCGAAACATCGCCCAATGTTTCTGGAAGGACACGACAACTCTGCAATTCATCGCACAGTGTCACCAGTTCTGCCAAAAAACTCGCCCTGCGCGACGGACGCGCATAGACTTTCAGAACAGATGCCGTTTCTTGGAGTGCCAGTTGCATCATCAACAGCTTACCACCTGCGTCCAGTGTTCCGTCTGTCAATCCCCCTGTCAAGGTCAACACACGGTTTGCCAACAGACGCGGACTCAACACTTCCGCGTAGCGCGAAACGCTCGCACCGCACTGTCGCACCAAATCCACTTCCGTCTGGTGTGAAATATGCTCTGGCACCAATAAAATTTGTTTTCTGATGTTTCCTCGCTCCTGCATCTGGGCAAAGATGCGCTGTGTCTTTCCTGTATTCGCACGACCGATTAAAAGATTCATTCTTGCCATGGTATTTTCTCCCCTAGTGGCTACAACGGGGCTGTTACAAACCGCAGTTGCAACAGCCCCAAGAAATTTTATATACAATAAAAATAAACAATTAGAGAATTAAAGCGACCGCGTGTGCCGCCATTCCCTCACCGCTTCCTGTAAAACCAAGGTGTTCCTCCGTGGTCGCCTTTACATTGACCTGTGACAGCTCCACCGCAATATCCTCCGCAATATTTTGTCGCATCTGCGGAATATACGGCGCAACCTTGGGACGCTGGGCAATCAGGGTAACATCGACATTGCCGAGGGTATATCCCTCTGCCTGTAAGCGTCTGGCGACTTCGCGCAGGAGAACTCTGCTGTCCGCACCGCGATACTGCTCGTCCGTGTCTGGGAACAGCTTTCCGATATCCCCCAGTGCAGCCGCACCGAGTAGGGCATCCATCAGCGCGTGTAGCAGCACATCCGCATCTGAATGACCGAGCAACCCTCTTTCATACGGAATTTCCACACCGCCCAATATCAACTTCCGTCCCTCTGTGAGGCGGTGTACATCATATCCGTGGCCAATCCGTGGTACCTTCATAGGCATTCCTCCCGACGCTGTAGAATCGCTGTAGCGAGTGCGATATCCTCTGGCGTTGTTATCTTAATATTTTCATACGAGCCATCTGTCAAATAGACGGTCTTTCCCAGTCGCTCTACGGCACTGCAATCATCCGTAATCTCTGCACCCTCGTCGCGTGCAGACTGTAGTGCGGCGGCAAGCAACGCGGCATCGAATACCTGCGGTGTCTGGACAGCAAACAGGGTTGCACGATTGGGGGTACTCTGCACCACACCGTCCTGTGCAATCTTGATGGTGTCTTTGACAGGTACCGCAGGTGCGGCGGCATTGGTCTGATACGCACGACGAATGACACTGTCAATAAAAGCTCCATCTGCCAAGGGGCGCGCACCGTCGTGTACTGCATAGAAGTTTGCGTCCTTGCGACACTCCAAAGTCGCCTGTAAGACGGATTCCAACCGACTGGCACCGCCACAGACGATTTTGACATTCTTTCGGATGCCATAAGTCTTGCAGAGGTCCCCGACGGTCAAAATATCCTCGCTCCGCGTGGCAACGACAATCTCATCGACCAGTTCCGCATCGTCGAGGGCAAGCAAGGTACGCGCCAACACGGGAATCCCATCCAGCGGAAGCAACATCTTATTTTGTCCCATTCTACTGGCACTTCCAGCGGCAGGCACAATCGCGCTACAGATGGGGCGTTCCTCCTGGGCGCGTCCCAGCAACTTGTCAATCCATTTCATCCAGCTTTATCTCCCAACATGGCATCATTGATTCGACTTTCGACTTCGCGGGAATCCACCCCCATCGAAAGAACCAGTTCCGAAATGAGAATCTGTTTCGCAGTGTGGAGCATCTTTCGCTCTCCATTGGAGAGACCCCGTTCACTGTCGCGGCGTGTCAATCCCTTGATGACATGGGCCACCGAACGCAGATTACCACTCTTGAGAAGTTCCATGTTTTCACGATAGCGGTGGTTCCAGTTGCTTGTCATATCCACCTGCATAGAACCGATATCGTCTAGCAACGCATGGGCTTCCTCCGCCGTCACGATATCACGCAGACCCACGATTTGACTGGTTGCGACTGGAATTTTCAACACCAACCCTCCAACAGGCATCTTGAACACATAGTAGTCCTGTCTGGCCGTTCCTACTTTCTCTGTCACAATGCCGTCAATCACACCTGCGCCATGCATGGGATGCACCACCTTGTCCCCTATCTGGAACATCTTCAAGACACCTCTCTTCTTATACCTACCCCGCGTTCTGTCCCATGACCTACTTTCCCATTGTTTCGCTTGTTTCTTAACAGATGAGCTCGTTGGTCATATCGCGAACCAACTGCTTGTCAATATACCTCTGCGCCCGACTACGCAACTCCTCACGGAGCGTCCCCTCGATATCCAACAGGCAATCGAGCAGAATTGGATTGAACGCACCGCACTCTCCGTTTTTAATCATGTTGATGGCGGTTTCATGCGAGAATGCCTTCTTATAGACACGCTCACTGGTCAGCGCATCATACACATCGGCCATAGCGGTGACTTGGGCGCAGATGGGGATATCGTCCCCTTTCAGGCCATCGGGGTAGCCCCGTCCATCATATCGCTCATGGTGCCAGTGTGCAATACTACACGCATACTCCAACAGTGGTTCACGCTCTAAATAGAACACGCCACCGAGCATATCCGCGCCCTTCTTGGCATGCGTTTTCATAATCGCAAATTCTTCCTCGGTCAACCGCCCCGGTTTATTGAGAATCTGCTCTGGGATGACAATCTTGCCGATATCATGTAGGGCAGATGCCGTACTAATCAGCGTGATATCCTTGTGGGTCAGCCGATATTTCGTGGTTTTCTTGACCAGTCGCTTCAAGAGAATTTCCGTCAATGCGCGGATATGTACGACATGAAGCCCACTTTCTCCGTTGCGAAATTCTACAATGTGGCTCAGAATATCAATCATCAACCCACTCTGTCGTTCTTTTTCGTAGACCTGACGCTCCACCATAGAAATCAGTCGTTTCTGTCTGGCGTACAGCAGAATCGTATTGACGACACGGTGCCGAACAATGGCCGCGTCAAACGGGCGATTGATAAAATCCGCTACGCGCAGTTCATAGGCGCGTTCAACCGCAACGGGAGAACGGTCCGACGAGATGATGATAACAGGGATATCTGCAATCCAGTTCTCGTCGTTCATGCGGTCCAATACGCCGAACCCATCCAACTTTGGCATAATAATATCCAACAACACCAGCGAGATCTCATGCGCCTGTTGCTCCAAAATCTCAATGGCTCGTAAACCGTCACCCGCCTCCAAAATATCGTACTCCTCCCGCAACATCTGCGTCAGGATAAAACGATTCATCTCGGAATCATCCACAATCAAGATTTTTTGTTTTCCAATTTCGTGCATTCGCTTCACATCCTCTAAGTAGTCATCACGGAAAAATTGCGCCTGTTCCGCTTTTTCGCGCCCCATTTTACAAGAAAACACAAAATTATGCAAGGCGGACAGGAAAAATTTACAGGTAGCAGTTTTCTCCGTACAATTTCACAGATACCATTGTAGCACACTAAAGCAACAAAAGCAAGAGAGAATCTCGTGAAAAAATAACAGAATCGAAGAAGCACCAAACCAACTATAAATTTTCGACATAAATCTTATATACTTTGACAGCTTGCTTTTTTGTATATATAATGGTACTATATTGTTGTATGAAAGGATAGGCGCATCTGTAACTGACGGAAAGTGGAGTACCACATGGGAGCAGTGCGTTATATTTCGTGTCGACCGTCTGGGCAGTCCTATTCCATTAGTTCGGGGTGGGTCTGCCCTTTTTAGGTTGTATAAAATTGTGAAGGAGATACACATGAGAAAGATTGGCATTATTATGGGGAGTGACAGCGACCTCCCTATCGTGGAAAAAGCCATCAACACCTTACAGGAATTTGATGTTCCGTATGAAGTGCATATTTTTTCCGCCCATCGTACCCCGGAGGAGGCACGCCAGTTTGCACTGAACGCCCGTGCAAACGGATTTGGTGCGATTATTGCCGCCGCTGGCAAGGCCGCCCATCTGGCTGGTGCTATCGCCGCCGCTACCACCATCCCCGTGATTGGTATTCCTGTCAAAAGCTCGAATCTTGACGGCGTTGATGCCCTGCTGTCAACCGTTCAGATGCCCTCTGGTATTCCGGTAGCTACTGTTGCGATTGATGGTAGTGTCAATGCCGCCTTGTTGTCTATCCAGATGCTCGCCATCGAGGATGCCACCCTCGCAGAAAAGCTCCAGGCCAAGCGTGATGCCGACACCAAAAAGGTTTTGGAGAAGAATGCCACTATCGAAGCAAAGTTTAATCACTAATTCAAATTGATATTGTAACGGAGGAAAAACACCATGGAAAAGAAGCTTATCTATACTGGCAAGACCAAGAATGTCTACGAACTCGAGAACGGCAACTGCCTGTTGCTGTTCAAGGACGACTGCACTGGCAAGGACGGTGTGTTTGACCCCGGTGAGAACGCCGTCGGTCTGACCATCGAGGGCGTGGGCGATGTGAACCTGCGTATGTCCATCTACTACTTTGAGAAAATCAATGCCGCTGGTATCCGTACCCACTTCGTCAACGCAAATCTGGAGGACACCACCATGGAGGTTCTGCCTGCCAAGGTGTTCGGCAAGGGTCTGGAAGTCATCTGCCGCCGCAAGGCTGTCGGCTCCTTCTTCCGTCGCTATAACGACTACTGCACCGAGGGTCAGGACCTGCCCTACTATGTGGAGACCACCTTCAAGAACGATGCACTGGGTGACCCCCTCGTGACCAAGGACGGTCTGGTTGACCTGGGCGTAATGACCGCCGAGCAGTACGACTCCCTGAAGGCACAGACCCAGGCTATCACCAAGATTGTTGCTGACGATTTGGCCGAGAAGGGTCTGGAGCTGTACGACATCAAGTTCGAGTTCGGCTACGCTCCCGACGGTTCCGTTATGCTCATCGACGAGGTCGCTTCTGGCAATATGCGCGTGTATAAGGACGGCCAGTACATCGACCCCATGACTCTGAACAAGCTGTTCTTCGCATAATCCCTCTCCCTTGGGAACGGATGTAATCTATAAAACAGGAGGAACCTCATGGGAGGATTTTTTGGTGCAATCTCCAAGAGAGATTGCGTCCTTGATATCTTTTTCGGCACGGACTACCACTCTCACCTCGGTACGCTGCGTGGCGGTATTGCCATGTACGATAACAAAGAGGGTTTCCAACGCCAAATCCATAACATTCAAAACACCCCTTTCCGAACCAAGTTCGAGAAAGACATCAGCGACTTTCACGGCTGTAGCGGTATCGGTTGTATTAGCGATACCGACCCCCAGCCCCTGTTGGTGCGCTCCCACCTCGGTCTGTTCGCCATCTGCACCGTCGGTCGCATCAACAACGCCGAGGAGTTAATTAGCACCCACTTCTCCGACCGTGGTCATCAGTTTATGGCGATGGGCTCTGGCAAGGTCAATACGACCGAGCTGACAGCGGCACTGATTAACCAGAAGGATACACTGATAGAAGGTATCCGCCATGCGCAGGAGGTCATCAGTGGCTCCTCCTCCATCCTCATCTTGACCAGCGAAAGCATCATCGCCGCACGCGACAAAGTTGGTCGTTTACCCGTCCTCATCGGTAAGAAAGACGACGGTTGCTGTGTTTCGTTTGAGTCTTTCGCCTATCAGAAATTAGGATATTCCAATGCCTATGAGCTTGGCCCCAACGAGGTCGTAGAAATCACTGCCGACGGTTGGAAAACCCTCGCCCCTGCTGGGGACAAGATGAAGATTTGCGGTTTCCTGTGGACCTACTACGGCTACCCCAACTCCACCTACGAGGGTCGAAATGTCGAGTTGATGCGCTACCGCAACGGTGAGATTATGGCGCGTGACGAGGTGTTGCGCGGTTCTCTGCCCAAGGTGGACTATGTCGCTGGTGTGCCAGACTCTGGTATCCCCCATGCGATTGGCTACGCAAACCGCAGTGGTAAATACTTTGCCCGTCCCTTTGTCAAGTACACTCCCACTTGGGCACGCTCCTTTATGCCCACCAACCAGACTTTGCGGAAACAGGTGGCTGAGATGAAACAGATTCCTGTCCCCGAATTGATTGAGGGCAAGAAGCTGTTGTTCGTGGACGACTCCATCGTGCGCGGTACCCAGTTGCAGGAGACTGTTGAGTTCCTCTACAGTTCTGGTGCAGAGGAAGTCCATATGCGCTCCGCCTGTCCGCCGATTATGTTCGGCTGTAAGTACTTGAACTTCTCCAGCAGTAAGTCCGATATGGAGCTGATTGCCCGTCGTACCGTGCAGGAGCTGGAGGGTGACGAGGGACACAACCATCTGGATGAGTATGCGGATTGCAACACCGAGCGCGGCCAGTGCCTCCTCAATGCAATTTGCAAGAAGCTCGGCTTCGACTCCCTCGGGTATCAGTCGCTGGAGGGCGTTTTGGAAGCCATCGGCATCGACCCCGAAAAGGTCTGCACCTACTGCTGGACTGGAAAAGAATAAAATTGAAAGAAAGCGAGAACAAGAGATGAGCGAGAGTAGTTATTCCGCTTCCTACGCCGCCGCTGGCGTTGATATCACCGCAGGCTATAAGGCGGTTGAGTTGATGAAAAAGCACATCGCACGCACCAAGAACGAGGGCTGTCTGGATGATGTAGGCGGTTTCGGTGGTTGCTTTGGTCTGCCTCTGGCTGGTATGGAGGAGCCTGTTCTGGTTTCTGGTACCGACGGCTGTGGCACCAAGGTCAAGATGGCCATTCTGCTGGACAAGCACGACACCATTGGTGTTGATGCGGTCGCTATGTGCGTCAACGACATCATCTGCTGTGGCGCAAAGCCCCTGTTCTTCCTTGACTATATCGCCTGTGGCAAGAATATCCCCGAAAAAATCGCTGAAATTGTAGGCGGTGTTGCCGAGGGTTGCGTCCAGTCTGGCGCAGCACTCATCGGTGGTGAAACCGCCGAGCACCCCGGTATGATGCCTGTCGAGGAGTACGACTTGGCTGGCTTTGCTGTGGGTATTGTCGACAAGAAAAAGATGATTGACAACAGCAAGACCGCTGTGGGCGACAAAATCATTGCCCTCGCCTCCACTGGTATTCACTCCAACGGCTTCTCCCTGTGCCGTAAGGTGTTCAATATCGACAACAATGATGCCATGCTGTATCAGCCCCGTGAGGAGCTGGGCGGTGCCACTATCGGTGAAACCCTGCTGACTCCCACCCGTATCTATGTCAAGAGCGTTCTGGCTCTGCTGGAGAAAGTCACCGTCAAGGGCATCAGCCACATCACAGGCGGTGGTTTCTATGAGAATATTCCCCGTTCCATCCCCAAGGGACTGGGTGCGAAAATCAATAAGGCCGATGTCAAGGTTCTGCCCATCTTTGATTTGATTGCTAAGACTGGCAATATCCCCGAGCGCGATATGTTCAACACCTACAATATGGGTGTCGGCATGACCATCACCGTCGCCGCAGAGGATGTAGACACTGCTCTGGAAATTCTCCGCGCAAACGGCGAAACTGCTTACCTGCTGGGCGAGATTGTCGCCTCCGAGGAGCAGGTCATTCTGGAGTAAGCGGTATGAACAAAGCGAGAATTGCCGTCTTTGTTTCTGGCGGCGGCACCAATTTACAGGCGATTATCGACAAGGCCACCGAGGGTGGTATTCCCCACGGTGAATTGGCTGTCGTCGTATCCAGTAAAGCAGGTGTGTATGCACTGGAGCGTGCCGCGAAAGCCAATATCCCCAGTGTGGTTGTGTCCAAGAAGGATGCTGGCAGTCAAGATGCGTTTGAAGCACAGTTGCTTGCTGTGCTGGAGTCGTATCACATCGACATGATTATTCTGGCTGGCTTTATGTCCATCCTCACCAAAAATTTCACCGACCGCTACCCCCAGCGTATCATCAATGTCCATCCCTCTCTGATTCCCTCCTTCTGTGGCGAAGGGTTCTATGGACTGCGTGTACACGAGGCGGCACTCCAGTACGGTGTCAAAGTCACTGGTGCAACCGTCCATTTCGTCAACGAAATCCCCGACGGTGGACAGATTATCGCCCAGAAAGCGGTGGACATCCTGCCCGATGACACCCCTGAAATCTTACAAAAGCGCGTAATGGAGCAGGCAGAATGGTTGCTCCTGCCCCAAGCGGCTGAAATCGTGGCCGCTACGCTCGTTTCCCATACTTAAACGATAGAAAGAGGAACAACTATGGATATCTATGCTGTCAATGATTTGAACAAGTTGCTCGCGGAGAATCCCTATCCTGGCCGTGGTATCGTCATCGGCAAGAGCGCGGACGGCACCCACGCCGCTATCGCCTACTTTATCATGGGGCGCAGTGTCAACAGCCGTAACCGCATCTTTGAAACCACCGAGGACGGTATCCGCACCAAGGCTTACGACGAGAGCAAGCTGGAGGACCCCAGCCTTATCATCTACCACCCCGTCCGTCGTCTGGGCAATCAGCTGATTGTCACCAACGGCGACCAGACCGACACCATCCGTGACGGTTTGCAGGAGGGTAAGACCTTCTCCCAGTCCCTTGTCAGCCGTTGCTTCGAGCCCGATGGCCCCAACTGGACCCCCCGTATCAGCGGTCTGGTGAACTTCACCGAGGGCGGTTTTGACTACAGTATGTCCATCCTCAAGAGTGCCGATGCCGAGGGTAGTGCTTGCAACCGCTTCACCTACGACTATGCGGCTCTCAACGGTCTGGGTCACTTTATCCATACCTATGTGACCGACGGCAACCCCATTCCCACTTTCCAAGGTGAGCCTGAGCGCGTCGCCATCGGCAACTGCGCCGAGGAGTTCACCAAAAACATCTGGGAAAACCTCAACGCTGACAACAAGATTTCTCTGTACACCAACTGGGTCAATCCGACCACTGGTGAGGAGAAAGTCACCATTATCAACAAGCATCAGTAAGAAGGAGAGTACAAAAGAATGAACGAACTGGAACTGAAATACGGTTGTAACCCCAACCAGAAGCCTGCTCGCATCTTTATGAAGGACGGCTCTGACCTGCCCATCACCGTGCTCAACGGAAAACCCGGCTATATCAACTTCATGGACGCGTTTAACTCTTGGCAGTTGGTCAAGGAGTTGAAGGCCGCTCTGGGTATGCCTGCCGCCACCTCCTTCAAGCATGTTTCCCCCACCTCCGCCGCTGTCGGTCTTCCCCTCAGCCCCGAGCTGAAGAAGGCCTGCTTCGTCGAGGATGTGGAGGGTCTGGACGAGAATCCCCTCGCCTGCGCCTATGTCCGCGCCCGCGGTACCGACCGTCTGTGCTCCTTCGGTGACTGGGTGGCTCTCAGCGATGTCTGCGATGCCATGACCGCCTCCCTCATCAAGCAGGAGGTTTCCGACGGTGTCATCGCTCCCGGTTACACCGAGGAGGCTCTGGAGATTCTCAAGAGCAAGCGCAAGGGCGGTTACAACATCGTCCAGATTGATGAGAACTATGTCCCTGCCCAGCAGGAGAACAAGGACATCTTCGGCATCACCTTTGAGCAGGGTCGCAACAACTTCAAGATTGACGCAGAGCTGTTGGGCAATGTGGTCACCGCCAACAAGGACCTGCCCGAGAGTGCCAAGCGCGATTTGATTGTGGCTCTCATCACGCTCAAGTACACCCAGTCCAACTCCGTCTGCTATGCAGTTGACGGTCAGGCTATCGGTGTCGGTGCTGGTCAGCAGAGCCGTGTCCACTGCACCAGACTGGCTGGTACCAAGGCAGATACTTGGATGTTGCGTCAGCACCCCAAGACGCTGGCTCTGCCTTTCCTGCCCTCTCTGGGTCGTCCCGAGCGCGACAATGTGATTGACAGCTACATCAACGGCAACGAGGAAGATGTCTGTGCCGATGGTATCTGGCAGAACTACTTCACCGTACAGCCTGAGCATATCACCGCCGCCGAGCGTGTGGAGTGGCTGGCAAACTTCGCCAATGTTGCACTGGGCAGTGATGCGTTCTTCCCCTTCCCCGACAATATCAAGCGCGCACGCAAGAGCAGTGTCAAGTATATTGCCGAGCCCGGCGGTTCCATCCGCGATGATTTGGTCATCGCACAGGCCGACGAGTACGGCATGGCTATGGCATTCACGGGAATGCGTCTGTTCCATCACTAATAGTATCAGCGACCGTGGGCTGTCCCAACACCAAGGGGCAGACCCTCGGCCGCTTCCAGTCTATATTTGAGGTAATAAAAAGTATGAGAATTATGGTGATTGGCGGTGGCGGCCGCGAACACGCCATTATCCAAAAAATCAAAGAAGATTCCCGTGCGGAGGTCATCTTCGCCCTGCCCGGCAACGGCGGTATTGCCGCCGATGCACAGTGTGTCGATATCAAAGCAACCGATATCGACGGCATAGTGGAGTTTGCGAAAAATAATGCGATTGACTTCGCCGTTGTCGCCCCCGATGACCCTCTCGTGCTCGGTGCGGTCGATGCCCTCAACGCAATCGGTGTCCCCTGCTTTGGCCCGAAAGCCAACGCCGCCATCATCGAGGGTAGTAAGGCATTCTCCAAGGACTTGATGAAGCGTCACGGGATTCCCACAGCACAGTATGAGATTTTCACCGAGCTGGACAAGGCTCTCGCCTATTTGGACACCGCACCGATTCCCACCGTTGTCAAGGCAGATGGTCTGGCACTGGGCAAGGGTGTTATCATCGCCCAGACCCGTGAGGAGGCCAAGAATGCCGTTTCTGAGATGATGGAGGGTGGTAAATTCGGCAAGAGTGGTACTACCGTCGTCATCGAGGAATTTCTCACTGGTCCTGAAATCTCTGTTCTCGCTTTCACCGACGGTAAAGTGGTGAAGCCGATGGTCTCCTCGATGGACCATAAGCGCGCCTTTGACAACGATGAAGGTTTGAACACTGGCGGTATGGGTACCATTGCCCCCAACCCCTACTACACCACAGAGGTGGCAGACCGCTGTATGCAGGAGATTTTCCTGCCCACCATCCATGCCATGCGCGAGGAGGGTCGTCCGTTCACTGGCTGTCTGTACTTCGGACTGATGCTGACCGCCGATGGTCCCAAGGTCATTGAGTACAACTGTCGCTTTGGCGACCCCGAAACGCAGGTCGTTCTCCCCCTGTTGGAGAGCAGTCTGTTGGAGATTATGCTCGCCACCGCCAGCGGCACACTGGCGGAAACAGAGGTTAAATTCTCTGATAAATCCGCCGCCTGCGTCATTCTGGCGAGCCGTGGCTATCCCGAGAGCTACGAAAAAGGGTTCCCCATTACCCTGCCTGCTACCGCGGAGAATGAGCGCATTTACATCGCTGGTGCGACACAGAAAGACGGTGTCCTCGTCACCAGTGGTGGTCGTGTTCTCGGTGCAACGGCGGTTGCGCCTACGCTCGAATCCGCTATTGCCTGTTCCTACAATCTTGCTAATCGTATTCACTTCGATAACGCCTTCTGCCGCCGTGACATTGGTCAGCGCGCTCTGAAGGCTTTGGGAGGTCATTAACCAATGGTTTATCGTATTTTTGTTGAAAAGCGTCCTGGTCTCTCCCCCGAGAGCGAAAATTTACTGCATGACCTGCGCTCCTTCCTCGGCATCAACGCCCTGGAAGGTGTCCGTATTCTGAATCGCTACGATGTGGAAAACATCGCCCCCGAGGTCTATGCCGCCGCTAAGAATACCGTGTTCTCCGAGCCACAGGTCGATGTGACCTATGACGAAACTTTCCCCGAGCCCCGCACTTTCCACACCACTTTGGCTGTGGAAGCACTGCCTGGTCAGTTTGACCAGAGAAGCGACTCCTGCGCCCAGTGTATTCAGCTGATGGCTGGTGTGGAGCGTCCTCTGGTTCGTAACGCCAAGGTCTACATCCTCGAAGGTAAGTTCACCAATGAAGAACTGGAGAAGATGCGTGGCTATCTGATTAACCCTGTCGAGTGCCGTGAGGCCAGCTTGGAGAAACCCGAAACTCTCGCACAGGAGCACGCCGTTCCCCCTATGGTCGAAATCCTGACGGGCTTTACGACGATGGACGAGAGTGCATTGCAGAATTTCTTGGATGAGCGCGGTCTGGCAATGGACCTCGACGACCTCAAGTTCCTGCAGACCTATTTCCGTGACGACGAGAAGCGTGACCCCACCATCACCGAGGTTCGTCTGGTCGATACCTACTGGTCCGACCACTGCCGTCACACTACTTTCTCCACCCATCTGACCGATATCGACATCACCGACGAGGCAGTGAAGGAAGCCTATGCGCGTTACCTCGCCGCCCGTGTCGAGGTGTACGGTGAGGAGAAGGCCGCTGTGCGTCCCCAAACCCTCATGGACATCGCTACCATCGGCACCAAGACGCTGAAGAAGCGTAATATGCTGCCCGAGCTGGACGAGAGCGAAGAAATCAACGCCTGTTCCATCCATGTTCCTGCCACCGTTGACGGACAGGAGCAGGATTGGTTGCTGATGTTCAAGAACGAAACCCACAACCACCCCACCGAGATTGAGCCGTTCGGCGGTGCCGCTACCTGTATCGGCGGTTGCATCCGTGACCCCCTGAGTGGTCGTGTCTATGTCCACCAAGCAATGCGTGTCACTGGCGGTGGCGACCCCCGTGTTTCCTTTGCCGACACCACCCCTGGCAAGTTGCCCCAGCGTAAGTTGGCTACGACCGCCGCCGCAGGTTACAGCTCCTACGGCAACCAAATCGGTCTGGCGACTGGCCATGTCGCTGAAGTGTACCACGACGGCTACATCGCCAAGCGTCTGGAGTGCGGTGCCGTTGTGGGTGCAGCTCCTGCCGACCATGTCCGCCGTGAAGTCCCTGCCCCCGGTGATGTTGTCATCCTGCTGGGTGGCCGTACTGGTCGCGACGGTATCGGCGGTGCAACTGGCTCCTCCAAGAGCCACAATATGAAGTCCCTCACCACGATGGCCTCCGAGGTCCAGAAGGGCAATGCCCCCGAGGAGCGCAAGATTCAGCGTCTGTTCCGCAACGGCGATGTGACGCGCCTGATTAAGCGTTGCAACGACTTCGGTGCAGGCGGTGTTTCCGTCGCTATCGGTGAGTTGGCGGATGGTCTGACCATCGAATTGGATGCCGTTCGTAAGAAGTACGACGGTCTGGACGGCACCGAGCTGGCTATCTCCGAGAGTCAGGAGCGTATGGCAGTGGTCGTTGCCGCCGAGGATGTCGATGCGTTCATCGCCGCCGCCGAGAAAGAGAACCTCGAAGCCTACCGTGTCGCTACCGTCACCGAGGAGAAGCGCATGGTGATGCACTGGCGCGGTGAGAAAATCGCTGATTTGAGCCGTGACTTCCTGAATACCAACGGTGCCGCCAAGCGTGCCGCCGTTTCCGTTGCGAAGATTGACCGCACCGCTGTCAACGCTCCCCTGTTCACCTCCCTCAAGGAGATGGCAGGTAGCCTGAAAACCGCCAGCCGCCGTGGTCTGACTGAGCGTTTTGACGGTTCTATCGGTACGGGTAGCGTTCTGATGCCGTTTGGCGGTCAGACCCAACGCACCCCTGCACAGGCAATGGCCGCCCTGTTCCCTGTCGAACCTGGCCAGACCACCGACCAGGCCAGCGTGATGGCATGGGGCTTCGACCCAGACTATATGTCCATCGACCCCTATTTTGGTGCAAAGGATTCTGTCTACGCCTCTATGGCAAAGTTGGTTGCCGCTGGTGCAGACTACAAGAATGCCTATCTCACTTTGCAGGAGTTCTTTGAGAAGCTCCGTCAGGAGCCCCACCGCTGGGGCAAGCCGTTTGCCGCACTGCTCGGTGCGCTGGACGCACAGATGGAACTGGGTGCCGCCGCCATCGGTGGTAAGGACTCCATGAGTGGTTCTTTCATGGATTTGGATGTTCCCCCCACACTGATTTCCTTTGCGATTGCCCCCATCAAGGCCGACCAGGTTCTCTCCCCTGAGTTCAAGGAAGCTGGTCATCCTGTCTATGTCTTTGGCAAAGATGAAAAGGGCGTAAAGGAAGCTTGGGAAGTATTCCATGCTCTGCATACCGAAGGCAAGGTCAAGGCTGCATGGGCTGTCGAAAATGGTCTTGCTGAGGCAGTCATGAAGATGAGCTTCGGTAACAACATCGGTTTCTGTGTAACTACTCCTGCAGACTCCCTGTGGTACACTCCCCTCTGCGGTACTATCGTCGCAGAGCTGACCGAGGATGTCGCAGTGTCTGGTGCTACCAAGATTGGTGTCACCACCGCCGAGCCTGTTATCGACCTGCTGACCGACAAGGCCACCATTGCCGAACTGCTGGATATCAATGACGGTGTTCTGGAGGGTGTCTACTCCACCAAGGCCAAGGCCGAGAGCAAGCTGGAGAAGTTCAGCTACACCGTAGGTTGCACCGCCGCCCCTGTTATCAAGTCCGCCAAGCCTAAGGCTTTGATTCCTGTGTTCCCCGGTACCAACTGCGAATACGACACCGCACGCGCCGTTATCGCCGCAGGTGGTGAGGCAGAGATTATGGTTATCCGCAATCTGACTGCCGACCAGGTCGCAGAGAGTGCCGAGCGTTTCGCCAAAGCGATTGCCACCAGCCAGATGATTGTCATTCCCGGCGGTTTCTCTGGCGGTGACGAGCCCGATGGCTCTGGTAAGTTCATCACCAGCTTCCTGCGTAACGGTGCTGTCCGTGAGGAAGTCACCAAGTTGCTCGATGAGCGCGGTGGTCTGATGGCTGGTATCTGCAACGGCTTCCAAGCCTTGATTAAGCTGGGTCTGGTTCCCTACGGCAAGATTATCGACACCGACGAAAACTGCCCCACGCTGACCTACAACACCATCGGTCGTCACCAGAGCAGTATTGTTCGCACCCGTGTGTGTAGCAATAAGTCCCCGTGGCTGGCTGAAACCGAGGTGGGCAACATCTACTCCGTGCCTATCTCCCACGGTGAGGGTCGCTTCATCGCACCCGAGGCACTGATTGCCCAGCTCGCAGAGAATGGACAGATTGCAACGCAGTATGTCGACTTCAACGGCGAGCCTACGATGGATACTGCCTTCAACCCCAACGGCTCCCTGTACGCTATCGAGGGTATCACCTCCCCCGATGGTCGTGTCTTTGGTAAGATGGGTCACAGTGAGCGTATCGGCGCAAACCTGTATCGCAACATCCCCGGCAACTTCGATATCGGTATGTTCCGCAGTGCTGTGAAGTTCTTCCAGTAAATAAGAAGATAATAAAAGCGAGAGTGTTACGCATGGTAGCACTCTCGTTTCTCTCTATCACAACACTATTTGGATTTCCTCTGTCTGGTACAAAATTTTCTGCACCAACGCTTCGATAAGCTGTACACATTTGTCCCGATGGGATTCCTCTCCCAACCATTTCACCATCAGGCATACATCGGGATATTGGAACAAATCCACAATTCCCTTGTAATACGGAAAGGCGTAGCGTTCCACCGCATTCATGGTGTAGTGCCGAAAAATCACGGAAAGAAGTTCTTCCTGTTCCCTATCCATCTTTTCCAGTATCTCCGCCACCGATAGACGCGCAAATTCTTCCTCCCACGGAAACCAGTTCGTTTCGTTCAAAAATACATTGATGTTTACATCCGTCCCACTGCAATTAAAATCAATCAGACCAACAAAGTGATTCTGGTCGTGCAGTAGATTGGAGGTATTCAAATCCCCTTGGAATACACAGCGCGGTAGTGCATCGAAAACTGTCATAATCCTCTCGCGCAGTCTGTCATTCAGTTGTTCCACTTGTTGTCCCAACTGTGCATAGCCGTGTTCATGGAGTGCCTTCACCAGTACATTGGCATTTTCCTGCTTTTCATCCACATTGGTATCCAACGGTGCGAGGTCTATGATACTCCACATACAGCGTGTATCGGAGAGGTCTGTGTTGGAATATCTGGAAGCCAAAACGCCCAAATGCTCTACCACCTCTCGTCGGTCAAGATTCTCTGCGTCACACAGCGGATATTTTGCAAACTCTTCGACAAAACAGGTGTAGTCCCTGCCCTCCTTTTTCCAACTGCACGACAATGCGCCCGTTTCAGTCGGAAGTAACGCAGGACAATACACACCAATCGCACGATAGCGGTCGAGTAGGCGATTGATTTCTTGCAGTCTACTCTCCCACATGGCACAGACGGAACAGATTTTCAAAACATAGCGGTCATCCAAAATGTAGTGGAATCGTTCATCCTCTGCGCCGTGCGAGGTATCATACCACTTGGTGACTTTCTGAAAGGTCAAACCAAAATAGTGTAATATATCTAACAGTTCTCTGGTATCGAATTTCATAATTTTTCGAGCATCTCCTTATCATAACAGTAGAAGTTACTGGTTTCAAAAATTTCTCCTTCTTCCCGTTGGAACACCTCCAAAATTCCCTTGGCAATCCGTGCATATTTGTCGGCTTCGGTATTCTCGCCCTTTTCGCGCAGGCGGTCACGCATGATGCACAACATATCCACGGTTTCATCCAGGGATAACCCCATCTGTTTTCGTGCCGCGTCCAACGATTTATCTCCCTCCAACAGAAAGGCCATCTGTTGCAACTTGGTGAAGTAAATCTCTGGGATTTGTTCCAGTGTCGGTTCTACCAATGCCTGCTGTCCTGTCTGATGGTAGGTGTCCGCCAAAATACGCAACGCATCGTACTTTACCTCGTCATCACGCGTCCCCTCGATGAGCGTTTTGCAGATGGTGATAATCTCCTCGCTTCGCTCCGCTGGCTCCAACACACAGAGAATATTGTTAAGAATGATATCATTGCCAGGATACTGCTTCAGACCCTCGCGGAGAATCGCCTCCGATTTTGCGGGATTACTGAAGCGGAACACATACGCGGCATTACAGATTTCAAATACTCTGCGCTCCATCTCCAACCGATTGTAGTCAAACAAATCATCGGTTGCAATATCAAAAAACGACGCGATAGCAGGGATAAGGGTAATATCTGGCATCGCCGTTTCATTTTCCCATTTGCTGACCGCCTGAAAGCTGACACCTAAAAATTGTGCCAACACCTCCTGCGAGATATTGCGCGCCTTTCTTAATTCACGAATTTTCCGTCCCAATTGCATCCCCATAGTTCGTCCTCCTTTTGGTGCATGACTGCATGACACTATGGTATCATGGTATTCCTCGAAAGCAAATAACGCATTGGTTGAGAAAACTTCTACCATCGGTAGAAAGCGAACATATACTGGCAACCTCGTCTTTTTCTATCTTTCTGTGCATAGCATATACCAACCAATCCCACGAGGAGGAATGTGTATGCCGAAACAGGATATCACGGTTGTCTGCGTATATGGAAAACAGGACAGCGCACAAGCCCTTATCAAACAGTCATTTTTATGCTATTTGCACCGCTTGCTCAGATGCAACAGACCATAAGTGCGGCACTGTACATCCGATTATCCAAGGAAGATGCGTATGACGGACCCTCGCAGAGTGTCACCAACCAGCGCACCATGTTGGAACGCTACACCCACGACAACCATATTCCGGTCTATGACACCTATATTGACGACGGATTTTCTGGCTGTCACTTCGACCGCCCCCAGTTTCAACGGCTCTTAACCGACATCGAATCTGGCAAGGTCAACATGGTGATTACGAAGGACCTCAGCCGACTGGGGCGCGACTATATCCTCACGGGGCACTATATCGAACGGTATTTTCCCGAGCATGGGGTGCGCTATATATCGCTGTTGGATGGCATCGATACCCAGAGCAACTCCCCTGCCAACGACTTCACCCCATTTCGCGCCCTGCTGAACGATATGTACGCGAAAGATATCTCCCGAAAAATCACCAGTGTCAAGCGCGAGAAACAGCGACGCGGACAGTTTATTGGGGGAAAGCCAGTATATGGCTACCAAATGCACCCCACCGAGAAAAACTGCATCGTTATTGATGAAGTAGCCGCTACGACCGTGCGCCAGATTTTCTCGATGGCATTGGCTGGGATAAGCTGTCGTCAGATTGCCAAGACACTGACAGAGAACGGCATACCATCGCCAGCGGTGTACGCAGGGCAAGCAACGGTTGGGCAGTGGCGTGGGGAGCGTATCAGCGAGATGTTACAAAACGAAACCTACCTCGGCAATATGGTACAGGGGCGCAGGGTGAAGATAAGCTATAAGTCGAAGAAAAGTCTGCGCCAGAAACGGGAGAATTGGGTCGTGGTGGCACAGACGCACGAGGCCATTATTGACCGCCCCACCTTTGATGCCGTACAGCGTCTATTGCACAGTCGCAGACACACACGCCACAGAACCTATGATTTTCCCCTGAAAGGGTTGGTGTTCTGCCACGAGTGTGGACATCCCCTTGGGGTCATCAATCGTCGGACACGCACGGGAAAGGATACCCTCTACTTCGTCTGTCGTACCTATCAACGGGGAATAAAGTCCCATCCATGTACCGCCCACTGTGTAAAGGTGGATACGATTACAGCCGTTGTTACAGAGAAGTTAGCGGAAGTATGCCATGCAGAACTCTCCCTTGCCCATCTTCTCCCGATAGCAAAGGACGCTCTCTCCACCTTACCGCAACCAATGACCGAACCGCAAAACTTAGATGCCGAAGCTACCGCTATGACCGAGCAGTTTCTTTCGACCCTCTCCCAGAATCGGGAATTTCTCTCGCAGATGTTTGAGAAAATCGCGCTGACCGCCGACAAGCAAGTGATTCTGTACTGTCGCTTCCAAGACAACACTTTATAAAACTTTATAAAAATGTTTTGGGTATGTGGTTGAAATATCCGACGGATTATGATAAAATTCCTGTAGAAAGGGTATACTACCGTGGTATATCCACGAAAACAGGAGGTCAAATATGAGCATTACAACTGTTACCGTTGAGAATTTCGAGCAGGAAGTGACTGCGTGCGAAAAGACCGTTTTGGTTGATTTCTGGGCTCCCTGGTGTGGTCCCTGCTGCAACCTCGCCCCCGTGATTGACGAGATTGCCGCCGAGCGTACCGATATCAAGGTTGGCAAAATCAACATCGACGACAACAAGGACCTTGCCCGTCAGTTCAAGGTCATGGCTATCCCCACCATTCTGGTTTTCAAGAACGGCGAGGAAGTCGCTCGTAGCGTCGGTCCCGACACCAAGGAAGAAATTCTGGAACTGCTGTAACCGAACCAACAACGAGAAATCCGTGAGTTTGTACGACTCACGGATTTTTTTCATTTCTTCGCCTGTTTTCCCATGACAGCGCGGATGGCCTCCCCGATATTGCCTGCTTCGAGAATCGTCAATCCCTCCACCATCGGTTGCTGGTTTCCACGGCATTTCGGAATCACACAGCGTTGGAAACCCAGCCGATGCACCTCAGCCAACCGCTGTTCCAAATGGTTGACACTGCGTAATTCCCCCGTCAAACCGACTTCTCCGATGGCGACCACATCACTGGGAATCGCTGTATCCAGATAGCTCGATGCCATCGCAAGGACAGCGGAGAGGTCCGCAGCAGGTTCGTCCAAGGTCAGACCGCCGATAATATTGAGGTAGGCATCACACTGCGACACCTGCAAGCCCCCCCGCTTCTCCAACACCGCCAACAACATGGCGGCGCGGTTGTAGTCAAAACCGTTACTGGAGCGTCGGGAAGTGCCGTAGGCGGATGGCGCAAGCAGAGCTTGCACCTCTGCCAAGACAGGGCGCACGCCCTCCATCACGCAGGTAACACAGGTCCCCGGGGTGTTGTCGGGACGACCTGCCAACAGCATCTGCGAGGGATTCTCTACCTCCGCCAGTCCGTCCGCCATCATTTCAAAGACACCAATCTCATTGGTTGCACCAAAACGATTTTTTGCAGCTCTTAAAATGCGGTAGGACATATGCTGGTCGCCCTCAAAGTACAGCACACAGTCCACCATATGTTCCAACACTTTCGGACCAGCAATTGAGCCCTCCTTGTTGATATGGCCGATGACAAACACCGTAATATTTTTCCCCTTCGCCAGTTGCATGAGCGTCATCGTAGCATTTTTGACCTGTCCGATACTGCCAGGGGTGCTGTCCAACTCCACTTGGTACAAGGTCTGGATCGAGTCCACAATCAAAATATCGGGCTTCTCCTGTTCCACAGACTGTAGGACATCGCCCAGATTACTCTCCGACAAAACGAACAGCCGTTCACTCCGTACACCTAACCGTTGGGCGCGCAATTTCAGTTGGCTGACGGACTCCTCGCCCGACACATAGAGGACTTTCGAGAAGGCACATAGGCTCTGACAAATCTGTAGCATCAGCGTAGATTTGCCGATACCTGGCGCACCACCGACCAACACCAACGACCCCTTGACAGCCCCACCGCCCAATACACGGTCCAGCTCTCCCATGCCAGTGGAAAATCTCGTTTCTTCTTCTGCCGTAATCTCTGGCAAGGAAATCGCCTTCACAGTATAAAACGGCGAAGCCGTCCTACCAGAAACACGGGAATGACCAAGTTGGACAGGATGTTCCTGTTCTACCACCGTATTCCACGCGCCACAGGCAGGGCATCTGCCTGCCCACTTTGCCGTTTCATTGCCACATTCTGTGCAGTAAAAAACACTCTTTGCTTTTGCCATCTGCCGTTCTCCTTGTGATTGGTTTTCCCCCATTATAACACATTTGTGGTCTGCTGAACAGCCGTATTTTCCCCAACGCGCAGGTAGTCGGTTATCGCACTGACAATACACACAGAGAGTTTCCGTTGATATTCCGCCGTTTTCAATAATTGGGTATCCGCTTCGTTGGAGAGAAAGCCACATTCGATTAACACGGCAGGTATCGTCACCGATTTCATCAGATAACTGCTCCCCCCGATTGGTTTACTCTCTTTCGGTCGCCCTACATTCACCGTCTGATTCAACACCATCTGCATGGCCTGTGCCAGTTCAGGACTTCCGCTATTCTCATTATAAAAGACCTGTGCACCACGGACACTCTTGGCGGCTGGCATACTGTTTTGATGAATGCTGACGAGAATCCCATGCTCAACCGCGTTGCACAGCTCTACTCTGTTTTTCAAATCAGAAACTTTCTTTTCGCGTATCGTCTGTGCGGTATCGTCGTGAATGGAGATATCCTCCTGTCGGGTCATCACAACCTCCCAACCGAGCAACCGCGCTATCTCTGTCACGGTCGACGAAACTGCGAGATTGATATGGGATTCAATCGTGCCATCCGTGGCGACGGCTCCCCCATCTTCGCCCCCATGCCCAGGGTCGATAATCAATATCGGCACATTCTCGTCCACGAAAACATCTGCCGCTGTCTGGACAGATTCCCCTTGTCGTGTAATGAGCGCAAATGTCACAAGCAATGCCACAAGGCACAGTACATAATATATCGTCCATTTCCGAAATGTAATAAACAAACCATCACCCCCCTCTACTCTATGCGATGCCCCCCACGATTATGTTTTGACACTACCTCCTTGTCATCTCGTCCCATTCACTATGTACCCGTCCGGGCGTATACATATTGATTGATAGCCTGCATGTTGAGTAGACTGCGGCTATTGTCTGTCAGCCAACCAGTTGGCTGATAATGGGAAACTTTTCTCTCAGCCTACGCGTTCGCGTGTTGGAATAGATAAAATCCTGTGATATTATTATAAAACCAAGAGAACAGGAGGAACGAAACAAGTGTATTACGCAAAATCAAAGCGACAGGACGGATCTCAGCCTACCGTGGAAGAACATCTGGATGCTGTATCAGCACAGGCTGCGTTGTACGGCGATGAGGTCGGAATGAGGGAGCAGGCACGGGTCGCCGGGCTTGGACACGATTTAGGAAAGTGCGGTGAACGGTTCCAGAAAGTCTTAAAGCATGAACTGCAAAATATCGACCATGCCGTCAGCAGCGCAATAATCCTCTACAGGATTTTCGGAAAGTCACCCCATGCGGCGCAGCGCACTGTGATCGAGGCTGTAAACGGTCATCACGATGGGCTGAGAAACTTTGAAACGGTGAAAGGACAGCAGCAATCCCTGACTACCGAAGAGGGAAAAACACCGTCTCTGCATGGTAGAGAGGAATACCAAAAAGCAGTTTCGTATTTTATGGAGACACACCTCATTGAAAACTTGAAAGTACCAAAATGGGATGTTCAGAAGGAAAACCTGGAGTCCATGCTTTGCACGCGGATGCTGTTTTCCTGTCTGGTAGATGCAGATTACAGCATATCGGCTTGGGAGGATGATAAGACTTACTTTGATGCCACCAAATCACCGGAACTGGATACAGTGGCTGGGTTGGATGCGCTGTATGCCTATTGCGACGGGATTCGCAGAAATTCCAAGGCAAATGCCAGTGTGAATGCAATCAGAAATCAGGTGTTTGAAGTCTGCGGCGATTGCGGCGAGCGGGAGCCTGGTGGATTGTTTACACTGACAGCACCTACGGGAACCGGCAAGACTTTGGCACTGCTTCATTTTGCCCTTCGCCATGCCCGCGCCACAGGGAAACGGCGGATTATTATCGTGCTGCCCTTCCTTACTCTCGCAGAGCAAAATGCGGCGGTTTATGAAAAAATCATGCCCTCGGTTCTGGAGGATCACAGCCAGAGTCGCTTGGGCGAGGAAATGCAGGAGTTTGCGTCCAAGTGGAATATGCCTTTTATCATCACCACTTCCGTGAAGTTCTTTGAATCTCTCTTTGCCAGCAAACCAACAGATTGCCGAAAACTCCATAATCTGGCGCAAAGTGTTGTGATTTTCGATGAAGCCCACAGTCTGCCGCCACATCTGACCTGTGCGACAGTAAAGACGATAAACGAACTGTGTGAGCGATATCAGGTGAGTATGGTGTTCTCTACAGCGACGCAGCCGAATTTTGACGCGATCCCTGACATGAGCTGGAAACCGAGAGAAATCCTGCCGAATCATGGGATGTATTATAACAATCTCCGCCGGGTAGCGGTGGATTGGCGGCTCCGAAACAGAACCCCTCTGACGGCCATTGCAGAGGAGATGCTGGAGCAGACCAGTGTCTGCGGTATTTTCAATCTGCGCCGCCATGCGCGGGAGGTTTTTGATAAGCTATATGCGCGTGATCCAGAATCGACATTCCTGATTTCCACGGACCTGTGCCCAGCACATCGACTTCAGATTGTTGAACAGATTCGCAAGCGTCTTGCAGAAGGTAAGTCCTGTCGGGTTGCCGCGACCCAATGTATCGAGGCCGGTGTGGACCTGGATTTTGAGGTTCTCTATCGGGCATTGGCTCCGTTGGATGCCATCATTCAGGCGGCGGGACGATGTAACCGGAACGGAAAACAGTTGGGGCGGGTCATTGTGTTTGAGCCAGATGACAGGCGGCAATATCCCGATGACTGGTATTGCAACGCCGCGGAGCTGGTGAAGCGATTGTCGCTGGAGCAGGAGATTGACATCAACGACCCAAAACACATTCAAGAATATTACAGCGAGCTGTTTCAGGATACCAGAGATGCGAAACAGTTGACAAAAGCCATCCGGGAACGAGACTATGCACAGGTGGATCATCTCTACCGCCTGATTTCTGCCGAGGGAGAGAAGCTAATCGTTCCTTATGCAGGGATGCTCGTGGAATACCGTTCTGTTTGTACAGAATTGAAAGAACATGGTATCACGCCAGGATTGATGAAGGCGGCAGCCCCTTTTACTATTACTGTCTTCGACCGGGGGAATTTGAAGGATTTTGCGGAGCCGGTGTATTTCAGGAAAAATAGGAACCAAGAATGCGTTCCAAGCGGCTATTGGATTTTGCGGGCACAATACGAGAAGTGCTATACAGAGGACGGTGGATTTAAGCTACCAGAGGAGCAAGCAGCTTATTTTGATTTCATCTATTGACAAATCGTTGTGCGCTAAATATAATAAATATGACACAAGAAAAATTTCTTGTGCGCCCAGTACGCTGATACGCTTGTTGGGCGGGGATTGAAAAGTATTGATTATTTTTGCCCCTGTGAGATACATGGGGGCGCAAATAGAATCGGAGGTGACAGTTTGGAAGTTACAATTGAAGTGTGGGGCGATTTTGCGTGTTACAGTCCCCCACAAAGCAAAGTGGAAAGAATGACCTATCCATTTCCTACGCCATCGGCGGCAAGAGGTATTCTTTCGTCAATTTACTCGAAACCGAACGAATTTTATTGGCAGGTATGCCGCATCGAAGTCCTAAATCCCATCCAGTATATCTCCTTCAAGCGTAACGAAGTGAAGGTGAAAGTATCGGATACCCCCATCTACACGGATGAGGAACGGACCCAGCGGCAGACCGTTGCCCTGAAGGATGTCCGCTATCGCATCACGGCACAAATCATTCCCCGGAAGGGCTTTGATGGGAGTGTCAAGCAGCTCTATGAGCAGGCTATGCGGCGCATTCGTACAGGTAAGTGTTTCCTGCAGCCAAGTTTGGGCTGCAAGGAATTTGTAGCCTATTTTGAGGAGAGCGATGGGTCCCGCCAGCCCATTGATGTGAGTATGGATATAGGCTGGATGGTTTACGATGTATTTGATCTGCATGATTTTTCCGTCAGCAAAAAGGCCAAGCCAAAGCTATCGCTGTACCATGCGGTCATGGAACACGGTGTCATTGATGTACCCCCCTATGACAGTCCGGAGGTCGTGAAGGGAGGGGACGCAAAATGCTGAATGCACTGTACGATTATGCCGTGCGTCATGAACTGTCCCTGCCTGATGGCTACGCAAAAAAGACCGTGGCAGTATATATCTCTTTTTCCAGTCACGCGGATGACTATGTGGGGATTCACAAGGGCGATGATTGGGAAATTCCCTGCCCGGATATTGGAAGTCTCGCCAACGGAAAAGAGAAAAGCAATATCATTGTAGAAAAGCGGAGTGTCGTAATCCCTGACGAAGAAAATGCGAAAAGCATCTTTTTTCGCAATGCTCTGGTGGAGTTTGGACAAGTGGAGCCGGATGCTGCGCTTTGTGCAGAAAAGTTGTCCAACGCAGACATTTTGGAGCAAATCCGGAAGAGACTGGATGTCAAGCCCACTAACCGTGTATCGTTTATGGTAGACGGACGCAAGCTCCATAACAGTCCTCATCTGCTGGAATGGTGGAAAAAATGGAGACAAGGGATTATGCCACCGAAAAAGGGCGATCTGGCTCCCTGTCTGATCACCGGCGAGCTGACCACACCTATGGCAACGGCTCCCTCGGTCAAGGGACTGCGTGTGGTTGGCGGTCACGCCAGCGGCGATGCGCTGATCTGCTTTGATAAGCCCGCTTTCTGCTCCTATGGACAGAAACAAGCGGCTAATGCTCCTGTTTCGGAAACGGCAATGGGTGCGGTGAAGGCTGCTCTGGACGAGCTGATCTCTGATGCCCCTATCCTCTGTGGTATGAAATTTGTCCATTGGTACGACCAGGATATCGAAACGGAAAATGACCCATTCTTCGATGTGAATTTTTTTGGTCTTGGCAATCCAGACCAGAAGGACGACGAGGATGAGGAGGCGGATGATAACGATACAGCCGAAAGGGAAATTGCTGCACGGATCCGGGCTGATCAGGTGATTGCGTCCGTCAAGACCGGAACAACGGCGGGAACACTGGATGCTATCTATCACATTCTGCTGCTGTCAGGTGTAGGAGGACGCGTGATGGTTCGCCGGTATGAGATGGGTGAATACGAGACCCTCCAAAAAAATCTGGATAAGTGGAATCGTGATCTGGCACTGGTACATCCCTATGCGCAGGGGCTCTGCAAACCACTGAAGCTGACCGGGCGGCTGATTCGCTTGCTGAAATATCAGAAGAATGACCGAAAAATTTTTGAGCGACTGGGAAAAGAACTGTCCGGCATTACGCCTGCGGTTCTGACCGCAATTTTGGGTGGCGGAAGGTTGCCGGATGCGGTTGCTATACGGGCGTTGTCGTATATTCGCTCAAAGATGCTTTCCGATGATGAAGAACAGAATAACGATAATCTGGACGGCTGGGCTTGCCAATGGCTGAAGGTCTGGCTGCTGCGTAACCATGAAAGGAGCGAGGAACACTTGAACGAATATTACAATCCCAATCACCCGGAGCCTGCATACCACTGCGGCGCAGCTATGGCAGTCTACGGCGAAATTCAGCATAAAGCTATGCCGGAAGTGAATGTGAACATGGCCCAACGCTTTTATGCATCCTGTATCCAGACACCCGCTCTGGTGCTAGGTCGATTGAGCCACATGAGTATCCATCATCTTGCAAAGATTGAGAATAAATTCTACCAGGACCTCTATCAGAAGTTGCTGGAGCAGGTACATACTGCGATTGGCCCCATGGTCCCCACGACTTTGAACCTGGAGAAACAGTCCTATTTCGCTCTGGGTTACTACCAGATGTATGCGAAGATGCGTCAGGACCGCATCGAAGCTGCCAATAAAAAGAACGCACAGGAGGATGCATAAATGGCTATCAAGAACCGCTACGAATTCATGTACTATGTCGCCTGCACCAACTGCAATCCCAACGGCGACCCGGATATGGGCAACACGCCCCGCATCGATCCCCAGACCATGCATGGCTATCTGACCGATGTTTCCACCAAGCGGCGTATCCGCAATTATGTCCAGACCGCCTACGGAGACGAAGACGGTATGGAGATCATCATTCAGCAGTCCACCAACATCAACCGCCATATCGCCCGGGCCAAGCGCGAAGCGGGCTTTGAGGATTGCGCCAAGGGTACGGATGCTGTCTATGCCGGCCGTCGGAAGGCCTGTGAGCTGTTCTATGATGTGCGTACATTTGGTGCCGTCATGTCCACCGGTCCCAATGCCGGTCAGGTTCGTGGTCCCGTCCAGATCGCCTTTGGCAAGAGCCTGGACCCCATCCTGCCCCTTGATATCTCCATCACCCGTGTTGCAACCGCTGAAAAAGCAGGTAATGATACGCTGGAAGATTATCTGGAGCAGGAGGCAAATGCCTCTGAGGATAAGCTGCGTACCATGGGTCGCAAGCAGATTATCCCCTTTGGCTTGTACGAAGTCCGTGGCTTTATCAGCGCCAATCTGGCTGGAGAGACCGGCTTCGATGACAACGACCTGAAGGTTCTTTTTGAAGCAATCCTGAATATGTACGAGCATGACCACTCCGCCAGTAAGGGCGAGATGGCTGTTGTTTCTCCCCTCATCATCTTCAAGCATGTCGGCACCGATTCCGATGAAAAGCAGCGCATCCGCCAGGCAAAATTGGGCTGCGCCCCTGCCCATCGACTGTTCGATTTGGTTAAAGTGGAAAAGAAAGCTGATGTGGCTTATCCCAGAAGCTACCATGACTATGTTGCAACTGTGGATCTGGAGCACATCCCTGCAGGTGTGGAAATCGGCTTCCAGACCGATGCCTTCAGCTGCATCACCTGGAATAGGCTTCCCACGGGAGAGAAGTGGTTCAACCATGGATGATTGGGAATCGCTCCCTCTGTCACGGCTTGCCCACGCAGGCTACTGCCTGCGTCGGGCAGCCCTGCTGACCAATGAACAGCTTTGGCAAGAAAATGCCGATACCGCAAAGGGACGGGAGGCTCATAAACGGGTCCATACCAACAGGATCGAGCGGCGCGGCGAGCATCTGCAGCTTTTTGAATACGATGTTTTTTCCAAGAAACTGAACATCGGTGGAAAATGTGACTGTATTGAGGCAACAAGGGATGACGCAGGTTGCTTTATCCCGTCGGCAGAGTTTGCAGTGCGTTTGTATCCTGTAGAATACAAAAACGGAAAGCTTCGGGACGAAGAGGAGTACGAACTTCAGCTCTGCGCGCAAGCCATGTGTCTGGAAGAAATGTATGACACGACTATCCCGGAAGGTGCCATTTTTTATATCAGTTCCCACCGTAGAAAAACGGTAGAATTTACGGACGAGTTGCGTGAGCAGGTTCGTGATACTGTACAGAAACTGGAGGACATTCGCCGCAACTATTCCATTCCGCCAGCAGTTTCCGGCCCGAAATGTAAGCGTTGCTCCCTCCGCGAGCTTTGCCTTCCAGATGCCGCCCAATCCGCAAAAAAATACTGCGACAAACTCGCAAATGAAGCGATGGGGGTGGATGCTCTGTGAAAAAGCTTCTGGAAACCATGTACATCACTACACCGGATAGCTATGCTTTTTTGCGCAACGAAAATATCTGCGTAGAAGTTGGCGGTGAAGAGCGGGCATCTGTCCCGGCATCTCAGGTGGATTCCATCGTGTTCATCGGAAAAAATACCGTATCTACCGCACTGATGGCCTTTTGCGGCAAGCATGATATTACCCTGAGCTTTATCGGCATACACGGAGAGTTCTGCGGACGGGTCTGCGGCCCGGTCAGCGGAAATGTACTCCTTCGCAAAAAACAATATGAGAGCTTGCATGATACCAAATTTGTATCTACAACGGTTCGGAATATTCTTTATGGTAAAATCCGAAACGGTAAAGATGTTCTCTTGCGGTATGCTCGCAACGCAGCGAAATCCAAGAATGCCGATGTGCTGTATGCTGCAGCAGAAAAGCTCGGCGGTATGGCAAAGATGCTGTCTGAGACGGATAATGTGGATATTATGCGCGGCATCGAGGGTGCTGCAGCCAACGCCTATTTCTCTGTATTTGACAATATGATTGATGGAAAGAACGGCTTTGTCTTTGACACAAGAAGCAAACGACCTCCCAGAAATGAAGTCAATGCAGTTCTGTCTTTTGTATACACGCTGATGACCCACGATTGCGTCTCTGCATTGGAGACGGTAGGCTTGGACCCCGCAGCAGGATATCTGCATACACTCCGGCCTGGACGCGCCTCCTTTGCATTGGATATGATGGAAGAATTGCGTTCGCCCCTGTGTGACAGGTTCGTCATCAGTCTCCTTCATAAAGGACAGCTATCCAAGAAGGATTTCAACAGCGAGGGTGATGCAGTCTGGCTCAATGAAAAAGGACGACGAACTGTTCTTTCTGCGTGGCGGGAACGCAAGCGGGAGGAAATCACGCATCCGTTCTTCAAGGAGAAGATACAGATTGGCTTGATTCCCTATACACAGGCGATGCTCTTTGCCCGGGTTCTGCGTGGGGATCTGGATCTGTATCCTCCCTTTGTGTGGAGGTGAGGGTATGCTGATGCTTGTAACATATGATGTCAATACTACCACGCCTGCCGGAGCCAAAAGACTTCGCCAAGTGGCGAAGCTCTGTGAAAAATATGGAATTCGTGTCCAAAATTCTGTTTTTGAGGTGCTGGTGGATGGAGCGCAGCTTGTGAAACTGAAAGCGAAGCTGTCAGAACTGATCGATGAAGATGAGGATTCCGTCAGACTCTATCGTCTGGGCAATTCTTATGAACACAAAATCGAAACGATGGGTCGTGTACCGCTGATTCAAACCGGTGGTTCTATAATCCTCTGACTGCGCAGATATTCCCCAACCACAAAACTCTGGGAGATCGGCGCAGAAAATAACATCTTTTCAGCATTGGACTGCGAATTGATATCTTTCCATTTTGTATATAGCACACAAAATATTGCTGTTACTTATGCGGTACGATGACATTTTTTGTGCATTTGTGCCGTCGCCCCCCCTGCGGGGGCGCGAATTGAAATGGTACATACCTTGAGGAGTTTGTGGCGCAGAAGTGTCGCCCCCCCTGCGGGGGCGCGAATTGAAATATTACATGGCCGTTCTTGTACGGCGAATATTTAAGTCGCCCCCCCTGCGGGGGCGCGAATTGAAATTTTCAGCTTCTCCGTCAACTGGCCATCCGTGTACGTCGCCCCCCCTGCGGGGGCGCGAATTGAAATACGGATCAGGAAATCGCGTACTTCATGAACCTCTGGTCGCCCCCCCTGCGGGGGCGCGAATTGAAATATAAATAGATTGGGTTTTCCGTCCAGCACCGCCTTGTCGCCCCCCCTGCGGGGGCGCGAATTGAAATAATTGTTCCTGCGCTGAAATTCAAACTGCTATTGGTCGCCCCCCTGCGGGGGCGCGAATTGAAATATTTAGTGCCTTTACAACAGTTTCCAAAAGACCAGGTCGCCCCCCCTGCGGGGGCGCGAATTGAAATCATAAAGCCGAACAATTTCCCTAAGGTGTTGGATGTCGCCCCCCCTGCGGGGGCGCGAATTGAAATCGTCCCTGCCGTATATGGATACCCTGCGGATTCAGGTCGCCCCCCCTGCGGGGGCGCGAATTGAAATGCCAACGCCATCAGCAAGTGCGAGGTGAAAACCGTCGCCCCCCCTGCGGGGGCGCGAATTGAAATAACGACATCCTGTATGTGGTACTGACTGTCGCAGGTCGCCCCCCCTGCGGGGGCGCGAATTGAAATCTACAATGCCGTCAGCGGTCAAGCCAGCCAGTGACCATGCGCACCCATACCGCATACGATGGAATGCGGACGCAGAAACGCGTCTGAGCCTGTCTTTGAGGAGGAGTTTTCCATTGGAAACGATGAAACCAAACGGCTGTCCGACGATGGAGGGCAGTCTACCTGGCCAGTGTGCCAGTATGGTCTTTCCGTATGTCCCGATGCAGGGCGAAAGTCCTGAACGCTACGATGCACAGGAAGGGCTGGCGACTGGCACTTTGTTCCCCGGGCTGAATCTGCCGTTTTTTAAGGCGATTCGCTCCCGTATGAACTGTGACAACCGCGCCCTGTGTGAATTGATGGCACTGAGTTTTGCCATTACAGAACTGGGCTTATATCTGGATACCCACAAGAACGACCGCGAGGCCCTGCGCCTGTATCGCGAGTATGTCGCAATGGCGGAAGATGGAAGAAAACGCTACGAGGCGGTGTATGGCCCACTGATGCAGAAACATGCTGGGGACGACCAAAACGGTTGGAACTGGATTGATAGTCCGTGGCCGTGGGAATACGAAGGAGGGCGAAAATAATGTTTGTCTATGAGAAGAAATTGCAGTATCCCGTAAAGATTAAAAATTGTAATCCAAAACTCGCCGCCGTAATTATCAGTCAATATGGTGGTGCTTATATCAATAGGATACAACCAACTAATAGACCCCGAATCCAAATCGCGGATTTCTTTGCACAGGTATTGCAAAATGTTCTAGCTGTCGTATAATAGAGGAAGAAAATGCGTAAGTTAATACGCAAGTTATCGAGAGGTGTTTTCATGGGAAATTACAAACCACCATTTACCATCACAAATCAAATTTTATTCTATGTATCTTCTATTTCAGAAAAAATAGGTCGGATTACGGCAACCAGCAACTTGGAATCAAAACCACACCTAAGAAAAAATAACCGTATCAAGTCTATCCATTCCTCTTTGCAGATTGAAGCGAATTCCCTTTCTTTGGGACAAGTGCGGGATGTCATCAATGGAAAGACTGTTCTTGGCGAGCAAAAGGAAATCCAAGAAGTAAAAAATGCCTATGCCGCATATGAGCGTCTTTCTGAACTCAATCCATACAGTATCAACGATTTGAAAACATACCACGGCATTATGACGAGATATCTTGTTACAGAATCTGGTGATTTCCGTCGCGGTGAAGAGGGTGTTTTTAACGGTGAACAGTGTATTTTCATGGCACCGCCTGCACGATTGGTTCCACAGTTGATGGATGACTTGTTTTCTTGGATGCAGGAAGCGAAACATGGTGTGCATCCGCTCGTTGTAAGTAGCGTATTTCACTATGAATTTGTCTTTATCCATCCATTCTCTGATGGGAATGGCAGAATGGCGCGGTTGTGGCATACCGCTCTCCTCTCTCAATGGAAACCGATATTTGAATATATTCCTATTGAGAGCCAGATTGCGAAGTTTCAAGAGGAATACTATGATGCTATTGCCAAATGCCATGTAGAGGGAGAATCTACCATCTTCATTGCGTTTATGCTATCGCAAATTGATAAGATTTTAGAGGATATCGCTGTACAAATTCGCGAGGATACGGAGCAACTTTCGGAATCCATTACGCGGTTGCTCCATGTGATGGAATACGATATTCCTTATACCAGCAAAACTTTGATGGAAAAATTGGGACTAAAATCGAAAGAGGGATTCCGTAAAAACTACCTGCGTCCGGCGATAGAGAGGAATCTTATCTGTATGACGATTCCAGAGAAACCTAACAGCCGGAATCAGCGATATGTGAAAATCTAGCATAGCAATGCCCCCAGTCCCAAAAGTCAGGACTGGGGGATTTTTTGCTTTGTGTCCAACTTGGACACTTTACCACGGACTTTTCGTTTTCCAACCGTAGCTATCCCAGATAGCGCGCTTCTGCTTGGCGGTTAATCTACTTGCCATCAGTGCAGCCTCTATATCCGCCTTGCTGACATTCTCTGAATCTCTCCTTTTTGCATTCGCTTCGGCTCTTGCAAGCACCGCAATATAGTCCTTTGTCGACACTTTCTGTCTTCTGGCTATCATGTACCGTTGATACGCATTGTCACCCATGATGTTAGACAGCATCAACTCTTTGATTACTTCGTCATATGCGCCGTTTGCCACTACTATGTATTTTTCGAGATTTGTTCCATCTCTGACAGCATCAACTTCATGTGCTACTTCAATAGTACCTTTCGGGAGTTGGCTTGCCCATCCTCCTGTTTTTTCACCCAAAGATAGGAGTTGCAAAAACTTTTTAGCTTTTTCATCAAGTGAATCACTTTCCGTTGGAGGAACCCAGCGTACAGGCAGACTTCCATTACTTTTCACACCAATCTGTGCCTTCATCCTATCCTCCATAGCCTTCTTGATTTTTCCAACTGCTTCTTCTACCGCTTCTTCTTCATCAACACCTCCGTCAACACATCTCTGGAGCAACCCCTCATAGAAGTCCTCATAAATATCCTGGTATGTATCCAAATCGGCATTCATAGCGCGGTAGATATTGTCATAGAACACACCCGAAGCGGTGTCCTCATTGTAGGTAAGCTTGTCTAGTTCATATTGTAGCTCGAACAGATCATTCTCGCTGAGAATCGTGCTCACAATCGAAGTCGCATTTTGTTTGAGATTGCTAACCGGAAGACCAAATAGGTCTCCCAGCTTGCAAGCTGCC
The DNA here is from genome assembly GCA_045658885.1 of Candidatus Pelethomonas sp. GTDB lineage: Bacteria > Bacillota > Clostridia > Oscillospirales > Oscillospiraceae > Pelethomonas. Next base: position 118,488 of record JAZOVU010000029.1, read on the forward strand.
TCCAATCCTGTAGCAAGTATGGTTTTCTCTCCTTCTCCGCTGAGGGATGTTGCAAGCCGCCTTGTGGCATCGATTAGCTCGGTTACAGATGTCATGTCAGCTCGGTCTACGCTGTAGCCTTGAATCGCAGCCATTCCGTCCTTGATGTACGGAATATAGCCGAACGGATTGAAATTCTGTTGAAAATTTCCCTCCCAGAAGCTGGCATGGTAATCTCCGAAAGTTGTTTCCTCTCCGGTGAAACCGAAATAGCTTTCCCAGAACTTCTCCCAGTATCCTTTTTCTCGGTCATCGTCTCGTAGTGCGTCCACCAAAGACTGCATGATTGCGTTTACCCCGAAGGAAATAATCAGCGCAGCAGTGCTTCTAGCGGTGGCATTCCATGCTCGTTTCTTCGCGACATTGTCTTTTGCATCAATCAGATCCGATACATCCCGCAGCACCATGTTGTACACTTTGCTTGGCTCACTCATGAAGCTGGTAGCCATTTTATTCAGTGCATTTCCACTGCGCATGATCTGCGTCCGGTGCAACACACTGTCCACAACTTGTGTCCGGTCAACAATCTCACCAAACCGCTTCGCAACCATCTGATAAAACGCGGTGCTACCTTTTTCAAGTTCCGGATGCTTGTCAGCGGTTTCCTTCTCCACCGCATTCCAAAGATGCCCCCATGTTATGTTGTCAGCTACTCCAGCTGCCCACATGAAGCGGTTTTTAATCTTGTCGATCTTGCTTTCGCCTGCAATCAGTGCCCTGAGGCTCCGTCCAGTGTCAAGCTCAAAATATCCCCAGTCCTTCCATTGTGCGATTGGTGAATACTTTTTTGCTTTTTCCCATCCCTTTTGCGGGTTGTTGCCAGTGAGGAAGTATTTCGGGTCAAGCATAGCAGCTGCGCGAATGATTGCCGTCGGCTGTTGTATGATAACGCGCAGATTACTGCCAACCTTTGCCATCTTCCAGTTGCCTGTCATAACTTCGGTAACCGCTTTTTCCTGTCCGGCCTTTGTTCCCTGTGCAATGTCACCTAGCAGATGCTCCAGATATGCCTCACCGTTGTTGCCGTATACAGATTTTAAGATGCGTTTCACGGTGTCTTTGACCGTAGGAGCTTTATCGCTTTCTGCGTTATTGCTCTCATCAAGATACTGGAAATTCAGCAGTCGCGTAATATCCTCGTTTGTTCCCAACCATGCGGCGTAGGTAGACATCTGGTTCAAATGTGCGGTAAAACTGTCCATTGCGCTGCGCAGTTCAACGGGGTTTGCTGCGTCTGGCTGTGTCAGCTTTGTCATACCGTACCCTGGAATCGTCTTTTCTCTGACTTTGCTGGTAGGGTCACTTTTGTTTTCGGTTTTTGTGACCTTAATCGGCCAGTAGTATTCCTCCTTAAACTTTTTGTACCCATAGACTTTCATAGTTTCCGCATTACCGTGCGCTGCCAGCGTAGTGCTGAAATACTTTTGCAAACCATCCATTAGCTTTTTCTGCGAATTGGTCAGCGTGCTGATAATCTCAGTCAAATCATGCTCGCTCACTTGAACCGGTTGAACATTCCCCTTGTCCAGAATTCCTTTCGTCGCGCCAATGCTGTTCAAGCCACCAATGAAGATATGCGGCAATGCCTGTTCACGATTTGTCAGCGCATAAAGCTCCATGATTTGACTGGTGGAGAGTGTCAAAGAGCCTCCATCAAAATCAAAAGTGTGCAATTCTTTATCTAGCTTGGAGAAATCCACGCCAGTTTCCTCAACCAGCTTTTTGGCTTTTTCAACACCCTCGCTCAGAATGGCAATCTGCCGATCTTCCGCCTGTCGCATCATCCGGAATAGTTCATCTCCTGTATCTCCCAGCTTATGCAAGAATGTTTCTGGTGTGAGCATATCAAAGTTAAGCAACTGATCTGCTGCACCGATTGTTTTTCCCAACCCTTTATCGCTGAATATGACTCTGTCTGTCTTTCCTTTGTTATCCCTGGCAATCGCATCCGCCATTGCGCTTACAGTTTTGTAGCGACCCTCATTGTGCAATTTATCCGCCTGAACGATGGTTTTCTCGATTGTTGCAAGAACCTCCCACACCATATCCAACTCTTCGCGGTTCATCTCCTTGAGTGTCTTTTCACCCATGCCGGCAATGGCTTGCAAGCGGTCATTTAACTCTGGATCAATACACAAAATTTCTCGCTGTGCTACCTGCTCCAACTGCTCACGCAACGCAATCGCCGCTATGGTTCGGTTGGTTTTTTCTGCTCCCAACACACTTCCCGGTATCACCCGTCGATACATGGCATCTTGCGCAAATTCATACTCAAATCCACTTTCAAGATTGATATATCGCAACAGATGCAACACAGCTCCCCGTAGTTCTTCTGGTATATGTTGCTTATTTGTGGGGCGCAAAAATTTTTTACCCAGACGAAACGCATGGCGGTAGATAGTTTCCCGACGCTGCGCTGCGTTTTGTTTTTCGATGCGTAGGCGGTTGCGTTCTGCGTATCTTTCGTGCAGTTTCTCAATATCGTATTCATGCTGTGTAGCATGCGCCTTGATTTCTGCCCGCAGAATTTTGAGGTCCTTTACTCGTTGCTTTTGCCGCTTTTGGTATTCCCTGTCCGCCCAAGTCGGATTTTTCCGCGGAGTTTGATAAAACCGCTCCAATATTTCTCCCGCAAGACGATCTATCAAGAGATTTTTTCGGTTGTACGCTTTTGGATTTTCAGCCACCATTTCAAGGTCCTGCAGAACATCGCTAATTCTGGTCAGTTGTTGGCCTGCGCTAAGCATATCATCTGGGAATAGATCCGGATAATCCTCACTCAGCTCCTGATAAAGACTTTCTACAGAGCGTCCGTCCTCGACCAATGTCAACCGTCTGGAATTGCGATTCTTGAAGTCTTCATATCCGCGGTAACCGAAGTATTGCAACTCTGCCCGGTTCTTCTCAGCAATAGTAATTTCTTCTTTTTTGATTTTGCTTCGCAGTTCCCGATAATCATTGCTTAAGGTTCCTGCATCAGCGATACTTTGGTCAAGAATATCAAAGGCAATACTGTGTGCCTCTGCTCGGATTTCGTCAAGTGGCTTGTTCTTTTTGTTTAATTGACCATACGCGTTGCCACCTTTTGCGTGTATGCTCTGATACAAAACATCTAGTCGGTCGGTAAGCTCTTTCTCGTCAATCTTGGAACCGAACTCTTGACGCAGAGCTGCTGCTACCAACCTAACCGCCTCGCGGTTCTGTTTCGGTGCATCCGTTCGCTTCATCTGTTCCTTCAAACGCTGGTTTTGACGCTCGAGTGCATCAATCTGTTTCTGTAGGTCTCGAACTCCCTTGACACTTTTCCGTTCTTCGCTCTCTGCATGTTCAAAAAAGTCCTTGATGTTATGCGCATTTCGTGTTATATTCTCGGCAGAGATGGTAAACCCTCCGTAACTCGAACGGCTGCCTGCGTCCGCAGGTACGCCCTCGCGGGAGGTGGCCATCTCTGTTTTTATTTGCATATCATAAATTTGCGCACGCTGGTCGCTTTCGATTTCTCGTGTTGCAATTACGAACGGAACTGTTTCCCCATGATATGGTCCACCTGTGATCTGTACCACTGCAACAAAATTATCCCATCCTGGTTGACCAGTTGGGGAGCTACCGATTTTGCTGTGTTCATCGTGGCGCGTACTATACGCATATCGAGCAGTGCCAAGCAACTCACGAACTGTTTTCGCTACTGCTGCCTTTTGCGGTGTGGCATAGCCTGTATAATGGTCCTTTCCTTTTCCTGTGAGATGGGCAACAACAGTTCCGTTCTTAATGCTGAAAGTAACAGAATCGTCGCCAAGCACATCAGTTAAGATTTTTTGGATGAATTTGCGGGCGGCTCGTTGATTACTTTGGCTCCAGTCTAGCTCGCTCGCATATCTCTCCACATCTTCCCAGCGAATACTCACGGAGGCACCATCTCTGCGTATATCACTGGCTGTATCAGCTATGGCATCTGCCGTTGTCTCCACATCGTTATACTCCAGAAACATTCGATCAATGTTAGTGTCCTTAAAACTGTACCGAATCTTACTGCTTGTAGTATCACGATTCTTCCCTGAATTAGCCTCTTCCAACGCACTTTCCCATAGTCGTGCTGCACGGTCCAGTTGCTGAACCTCTCTGCCACTCAGCATCGTCTTAATGCGCCGTATTACATCCTGGATCGCATCGAAGATATTCTTTGCAAGTGTTCTATCTTCTCCAGCCAATTTGCGAATCAGCACCTCATTGTCCAGCAGATTTCCAGCAAAGTCCGCTGCAAGTTCGTCCATTGCCTGTTCTCTGGTGAGATTCTGACCTTCTCGTTCATATAGTTGTATGATCTGCTCAATCCGTTGCTCTAGTGTGCCGCGATTCTGATAGATCTGCGCAACATACTTTCTGTACTGATTGTATGTTTCACCTGCGACATCCTTCAGATGGTGCGTAATCTCGTGTTTAGCAACGATTTTCACGGGGTCATCCGCATTCTCACTGATATAGACTCGTCCATTTACAATCCATCCGTTACTATTTTCGCTTGCTGCAGCCATTTCGATGCTTACACCCACCGCTTTTGCCAGACGATCCAAATATGCTGCATCCTCAGTCGAACCATGAAACCTGTCGCTAGTATAAAATCCTGGTTGCATGCTGTCTGTGGTGTTTGTTTTTTCTGACTGTGTTTCTTTTTCTGTGTTCAACGCGGACACCGTTTTCTTGTTTCGCCCAAAGAGCGCGTCAAAAAACAAGCTCTCTCGCTTCGCTTTCTCGTCCACAGGCGCATCTGCGTTCCCCTGCGCCTTTCCCTGTTCCCTCTCCGAAGTTACGCTCTGTTCCTCGCTATCTGCGTCAGTCACAGTTGTACCAACGGCGCGGCGCGCGCCATCCGATGTGCGATACTGGGCAATCTCTCCGCCCTCCAAAAGTCCTGTAGACAGCGCAGTGATAAATGCCGTATATGCCAGCTCCTCACTGGTAGGCGCATCGTATTGGTCGCCATATACAATGGTGCGAAACAGAGGTTCCAGAAAATTCTGCATTTCCTCCTCAACGACCTCGCCACCAAGCTTCACCCCAGTTGCGCCCAACACGCGCCATGCGGCATTTTCGATTGCTGCCACTTTCGGCAGTAGCTTTTCAGCAGATACTCCTCCGTACGCACCAATACCCGACAGCAGTTTACTCAAAACTGCCTCGCTGGTGCCGACCAGAGTAGCAACCGTTTTTGCTTCCTCTTTGCTCCGCCCCTCCGCAAGGGCCTGCTGGTAAGTACCTCCTGCGGAAGCCAGACCCACGGAGCCTGCTGCAAGCGATTGGGACAGCACAGCAGGCGCACCGAGCGCACCAGCTATCGAGCCGACCAGGATAGAGGGAGCCTGATGGGATACCTGATGGACCACATCGTAGGCGGCGCGTCCGAGGAATCCCTGGTCGTCACGGACCTCCTGTCCAGCGAACTGTATCGTGCTGGTTGGCAGACGATACTCCTCACCGAGCTGTTTGATGTCTTGTGCATAGCGGTCCAGACCTGTACTGGTTGCTACACCTGCCACCGCAAGCGGATGCAACACGGTGCCCTTGGTTTTCTCAACATCCTCTGCTATGTGCTTTCCATATCTGGCACGGAGCTGTTCCGTAATCGAATCCAGATATCGCTGTGCAGATGGATTTCCCTCTTTCGCCAGCAGATAGTTATAGATGCTAACCTCGTCATCCGTCATATAGGTGTAAAGTGCATCACCAACAAACTGAGATTTATCGTCGGATTCCAGCCGTCTGGTAATTTCCTCGCTGTTGTCCCGCGAGAAAGTCACGATATTCCCAACCTGCTCTGCACTGGGTCGCCACCCGAACAAATTCATCTTCCCCTGTGCATCCGCAAAGGATGGATTTTGAATATTCGCCCCCTGATGGCTGTATTGCTCAAAATCTGGAGCTTGGAGATAGGCAGAATAATCCGTATGTTGCTTCCGATACTCCTCATACGCATCTTGTGCCGGCGTACCGATAAAGGACTTCACCGCATCTGCATATTGCGATAGCTGCTTGGTATTGACATCTGAGGCCAGCACCTGCAAACGCTGAGAAAGAGGTCGAGATTGTTGCATTTTCTCAGTTTCTGCCCGGTCTTTCAGCATCTGGTGAGCCAGAGAAGTATCATCTACCTTGGATGGCCTGGGTCGAGTACGAAAAGCTTCTTTCTGTCTGTTTTCCACCCATGCGGCCGTACGCGCTACATTGCGCTGCTGTTCCTCTCTCGCCTGCCGGTGTTGGTTGCGCTGTGCGACGGTATCAACCTGACGCTTCGTGTTTCCCATCAGCTCTGACAATGTTCTGCTCTGACCGACCGCCGACTGCGAGGAGCCGACGGTGGTATCATGCGTATCATTTTGCCTGCGTATCAATTCCGAAAGCGTTGTCATCTTCGCTCCCCCTTACCCAAGCTGTACGGGGCTGTATTCTCCGCTCCCATAATGGATAGGCTCTGCCGAAATCCCTAAACCATTATTGTCCTCTGTAATGTATTTGTTGCCTGTGAGCTGACTATAGCTGTAGCCACAGAGGACACGGAAAATCCAATCCGCTTCTTCCAATGTAATCACACCAGATTCCACCATCTCACCCAGATACTTGTCGGTCAGGTCTGCGGAACCCTTCTTCTTAGCCACGGAAACAACATCATCATAGCCCGCACTGCTACCAACACCGCCAGCAGTACCGCCCTGTGAGCCACCAGAACCAACCTGTGAATCGCGATATTTCTCCTGTTGCAGGGCAAATTCTTGATTCCACTGGTCCAGTGCTGCCTGAAACTCCTGTTCCCACTGGTTATTCTTAATATTGGCCTGTTGCTGATTGAAGCCAAATTCTTGATTCCATTGGTCCAATGCCGCCTGAAACTTTTGTGTCCACTGGTCGTTGGCAATATCGGCCTGCTGTTGGTTAAACCCGAACTCCTTGGCCCACTGCTCCAAAGCGGCATTAAATTCCTGTTGCCACTGGCTATCGGAAGCATTGGCGCGCCCCTGCTGGAACGCAAACTCCTTCGCCCACTGTTCCAAAGACGCGGCAAACTGTGCCTTGGAAAGCCCAAACTCCTGTTCCCACTGCGAAGCAGAGAGTTCCACCTGCTGTAAAGCCAGTTTATATTCCTGCTCCCACTGCTTGAGCTGTGCATTGAACTGGTCCACACTGAGGTTATATTCCGCCGCCCACTGCTCCAGAGAGAGAAGCTGTGCGAGATAGTTCTGGGTGATGTCCAATGCCTTATCCGCTTTCTCAAACTCACCTTGCGCGCGGAGGTCCTCAATCTGTCGTGCCGTATCGGTGGAGAGTTTGGTCTGCGCCTGTTGCACAGCAAGCCGATTTTGGGCGGCCGTATTCTGGACAGAGGTATATTGTTCCTGTCCGATACCACCGTTGTCACCGCGAAGCTGGGCATATAGTGCGGCATTGTCCATCGCCCGTCGTTCATCAATGGCAACACTCTCTGCCTGCCCCTTAAACTGTGTCTGTGCGTCCTGCAAAGCTCGTTCCAATCCAAGGACGGCCTGTTGTGTCGCATTGTCAATCTGGCCATTTATCTGTTCCTGTGTAGCGGTTTTCCACTGCTCCAACAGGGAAAGCAACTGCTCTTTCTGCAAATAACTGAGCTGTTCCTGGGATGCGCTGGCCGCCAGTTCTTGCAAAGTTTTGCGAATGTTATCAAAAACGGCACTGCTCTCGTCTGCAATTGGATAATTGGTATACCCCTCTGTCGTTCCATATTGGTTGCGCCACGCATCCGTTGCCTGTTCGATTCCCAACTGTGCTAATGGGATATACATTGAGCCATCTGTTCCGCCAGAGTAACCAGCACGGGCGCGTGTTTTTTCGGCCTCGTTGTGCCAGTAAGCCTTATCCTCCGCAGTGGTTGCCTTGGCATACATCTCCTTGCAGTACTGAATATAGGCGTAGGCACCGTCGCTCAAATGCGCCTCATCCGCACCAGATGCTCCTTGTGCCACTGGTCTGGCCGTCCCATCGTAGTAATACCACACGCCGTCCTCATAAACCCCTTCTACTGGGTCGCCACTGCCACCCCCAGCGATGGCAGTATCTCTATCCTGCGTATAGCCACCTTTTTGGGAGTATTCATCCAGCAAAGCCGGGTCAATCCCTGCAGCAATCAGCTGTTGTCTTAGTTGCTCGGTGGTGTAGGCATTGCTACTACTAGCATTTTGGCTCTGGTACTGCTTTTCCTGTGCAAGCTGTTGGTCATATCCCTGCTGGCCACTACCACCCTCACCCCATATCTGTTGATTCAGGCTGGTGTACTCGTCCGCCGAGTTCTGTGTCGTCGATGTTGTAGTTGATGTCGTGTTAGCCGTGTCGTTGGTGGTCTTTGGTTGTGTTGCAGAGTTACCCATAATCTGCACATCATAGCTTGGTCGCTGTACGGGCAATTCCACATCCCCTTTTCTAGGCGGTCTGGGAAGTGGTCGTATCGTACCAATCTTCTCAATCAGTTTTGGTCTGCGCTGTTCCTCTCTCGTCATTTCCGTTCCCTCACTTTCCCATAGCCCCGATACGCCTGAGTGCAGACTGTGCACTGGGCGGCATCTTGCTGTACTGCATCTGCATATTGATGGGGAGATTCGCAATTGCCTTATCCTCACTGATAGGGCCGCCAATGACAGAATTTTGTCCTGCACTCATGGCAACCGCACCACCAGACTTCGCCGCGTTGGTAGCGGAGGCACCCCCCTCCGCAATTCGCTTTTTAATCCCAGCAATCAACTCAGCCTTGCGGGGGATGAGCTTATCAGGAATACGCTCCAGATAATCGACAATTTCCAAAGTACCGTCGCGACGCAGATTATCCAAGGTTTGTACCATCGCGATTTCGCTGTAGTAGGTAGTTGCACCAGCATTCACACGAACATTGAACCAAAGATTCTTAAACTGTGCGAAATCATAAGGCTCCAACACTCGGCGCGTCACTTTATTCGTTTGCAACAAGCCTGTCGTTTGGTCGATGATGGGCATACCAGCAGCATCTAACTGCGGTTCCTCCAGTGTTCTATCGTGTGCAAGCGGACGCTTGCCATAATAAGTACCAATCATATCTAGCAGGATACCGCCGACATCTTCCAGCCACTCATACAGTCCAGCTCTGGTATTTTCCAACGGTACTTCCGCACTGGACTGTAGCACCATCAGCGCACTGGTGTTATCGGGTTTGACATTACCCAACTGTGCGTCCGTTGCGCCAAGACAGTCCTTTGTATACCCCACCGCCTTATCGATAGCCATAATAATCTGATTGGACATATCCGCTGGTTGTAGGTTATATGCCACCTGAGAAATATTCTGCCCAGGCATCAGACCGCGCACCCCGATGGCCTGTCCGACCTCGTTACTCCACTGGCTGATGAGGTCTGCGTTGTATACCGTCTTGGGGAATCCCATCAGCTGTAGGTGACGCATCACCATCGCAAACATGGTGTTGATAAAGATTTGATTAGGGATAATCCCCGTGACGAGGGCGCGCCCGTGGTACTGATTTTTCTGTTTCTCCCAGTTTCCCCACGCGATAGGATAACGGCTCAACCCTGTGTTCACATCTTCATAAATCACACAGGATTTGGTCGCCTTGGTAACATAGACGGTACCATTTTTCTTTTCATACAGATACAGGAACAGTGCTTTTCCATTCTCGCCATCTGCCGCAAGTTCCGTCTTGCCACCGCTACCAGCCATATCAAAGAACTCGCTGTCCGAACCAATCTCTCCGCTGGACACATCATCGGCGTATGCCTTGCGTTCTTCCTCCAGATTGGCAACCGTATCACGACCTACAATGAGGATATACGGTTGTTTCTCCACATTGGCGACATTGGGATTGCCGAACATGACATTGATACCATCCACCATCTCCATCTGAATCTCACCACGGTAGTCCCCGAACGCACCGCCGTAGGGGATGGCATTGGCATCCCAATAAAAATGCGCGCAATAGTCACCCGTCTGCGCGCCATCAAAGAGTGCTTCGCGGATGCGGTAATCCATCTTAAACTTTTCCAGAAGATTTTGCACTTCTGCCGTAGCAATAGCGGCAACATTGCGGTCCGCAGGCGCACCACTGGCTTCTCCGCTGTAGTAACTCAACTCGTCAAAGCTGATAGAGGATGAGCTACTGGTGAGCGAGGCCACAAATAGGCTGACCACACGCTTGATGATGTTGAAAGTCGGCTTGGGTAGTTTGGCCATCGCACTTGTCTGCGGCAGGTGCAACCACTGGTTTCCAGCAAAAAACTCGATGTTCGTATTCACAAGGTCATACTGGTTTGGGGTGAGGCGAGAATTATACTCGCGTCCCTGCTCATACCACTGCCACGCCTTTGTTACTTTTTCTTTCAAAATCTATCATCTCCCTCTGTACGATTGATTCCATATGCCGTGTCCTGGTTGTAGTTGAGCATACTTTCAAACGCTCTCTGTTGGGCCATGAGCTGCATCTGCTCCTCATGTGTCGCCATTTCTACCTGATGCTTGCGGCTGTACCGCACGAAAGCATGGTTAGCATACCATCCTGCAAAAAAGCCGCAGGCAAGCAGTACGAGTACAGCCAACATCCCAACGGCACCGTATATCAGATACATCATATCTGTTTCTCCCTATTCTGGATATATTCTAAAGGCTCCCCTTGTTCCCAAGGGGAGCTGACGGAGGGGATGGGCAGACCGCAATCCCCTCCTCTAGTCCGTTCTACTTGTGTATCAACCGATATGCAGGATGGCATCTCCGATGGCAATTGGCATATTGTCCGCATCGACTTCCACGACGCGAACCGCCGTATGGCCACTGGCTGGCTTGATTTCCAGACGATTGGAGCTCAGAGCCGTCCATTCGGAAACAGTCAGTGCCGTGCCATAAGTAACAGCAGGCAGACTGCCCTGTTCCTTAGCAGTAACATAGTAGCGCGTAGTACCCTCCTTTTCGCTAGTGACAATAATGGTGGACTTACCAGCGGTAGTTGCCGCTGTTCCGACAATCAGATTTTTCAAGACAGCCTGACTGCCGTGATAGTAGATAGCAGACGCTTTCTCATCGAGAACAAAGCAGTCATACATCATGCGTCCCTCGACCAACCAGCCAGAGATACCAGGAGGATTGTCGTGAATTTTATAGTCGGTCAACTGCTTGGGCGCGGTGGCGGCCATCTTATGTGCAATCAAGAAAGCTGCGCCAGCAGGCAAACGATTGGAGGGAACCTTCACAATCTTGCAACCGTCCACCTCACCGATGACACCTTTTTCCAACATCGCCTGTCGCTGGTCGCCGTAGTTGACAAACGCGCTGTCCTGCTTCAGAAAGTTCACGAACTGATAGGAACAAAAACACACGCGCCCCTTATCGGGAACATTGTGGTTCCCCAGATACTCCATACCGCTCAGAAACGCTTCATAGGCATTTTCCTTGGTAATCGCTCTGGTGGAATACGCACCGTGTCTGGTGGCGGCAGAGGCCATCGTTTTGAATACATAAGTATCAAACTCTGGGATGCACACCTCGCGTGTCTGACGGCTCAGAGCCTTACCTGCATCACTCACCATCTCGCTCTGGATTTTATCGCCGCGGTCGATGATAAAAGTGAACGCACGGTCGCGCCTGACGGTCAGCTCCTGCACATTGCGGGTCAGGTCGCTGGCACTACCGTAGCGGTTCGCGCCACTGCGCTGGTAGTCGCCCATCGGTACGACGGGAATCGAGAACACCTTGACCGTCTGCACGCCAGTAAACTTGTAGTCATCGTTCAATGCCAGGATAGCCTGACTTTCTCTGTGGAATCGCTCGTCCACATCTTTGGAATATTTGCTTGCGAGGTTAATCATAGACATTGTTCCTGTTTCTCCTTTTCCTTGTTAATTCCTGTTAATCATCAGAATAAAACCCTCTGAGGAAGGGGTCATCCGCCTTGGTATTGGTTTTTCCACCAGCGGTTGCGCTTTTCACGGGACCTTTCGCGGCAGACACTGCGTTCTGCTTTGCGATTTCTAAGTCGCGGCGTAGCTTCTCGTTTTCTGCCCGTGCCTGCTTCGCCTCGTGTTCGGCATAGGCTACGCGCAGAGGGATATTGCGCCTTACGGCCTCGGATACGACCTCCTGTGGCAGTGTCCCCCCGTTGGCAAGCTGTTGTCGCAACGCAGGGCGGTCGGCGGTCAGGTCGTGCAACTCCATCAAAAAATTACGGGCGGCCTGCTTCTGCTGTACAGGGGGTGTCTGCTGGGTTGCGGCGGACATTCTGCGTTCCACAATCTCACGGGCAACTTCGGGGTGTACAGGATGCTCTGGGTCCTCTACCAGACGCTTGATTTCTGCCTCGCGGTAATTCTCTCTGGCCTTGTCCATCATCACCTGTGCGTTTTCGAAGCCCATCTTTTTGCTCAGAGCATCGTACCCACTCACGACACCCTCTAACTGCTGTACGCGCCTACGCAGCTGCACCACTTCCTGCTCGTGATTTTGTGTGGGGGTGGTGTTTCTTTTCTCCTCTGCGTCACGCTGCGTCTGCTCCTCGCTGGGCTTCTCCTCGGTATCTTGAGCGGCCTTATCCGCCGTTTCACTGTCCGTCTGTACTTCCTCGGACTGCCTTCCCGTGTTCTCCTGTGTGGTACCACTCCAGCTCTCTGGCTGGAACAGGTCATCCCCCTCCTGGTAGCCGTCTGGCAGAATAGCGGCATCTTCATCGGGAACAACTGCGGTGTTCTCCATCTTTTCATTGTCCATTTTGGAATCCTCCCTGATTTAGTAATAAGTTTGTGAATAGGTATCGTACAAAGTCTGATTATCCAGTGTGGCATTGGCGAGGTCGTCGTAACCGTTGCCGATAGATTGCCGTGCTGTCCTGTCTGGCAGTGCGCCAGACGCATACAGGAGATAGCTGATGGCCTGTGATGCACTGTCCACCATATCGTCATGCTTTCCAGCGGGAAATGCGGTGAATTGGTCTACGAACGCGGCAAGCCATTCTTCGCCCTGCGGCAAGAATACATGACCCGATTCAATCGCTGGTGCAATGGCATTGACACGCGCCTCTTTGCCGCCTTTCGGCTGTACTGGCACACAGAACATCTCTTTTTGGAGCATTTGGATGATGGCACTTCCGTTCGCCTTATCCTCGATAAGCACCGTCATAGCGTCTGGATAGAGTTGCTTCACGGTACGGATGGCCTCCAGCGTCTGTGGGAAATCCATGTGTTGATTCAGGCAGTAGCGCAGGTAGTAGTCGTTGCCGATTTTGCTCCACACCTCGATGGCCACGAAGTCGTTTTCGGTATTGCCCTTAAAGGTGGCATCTACAGAAACAACACTCGTTGCAAAGAGAGGGTGATTTTTCGCATCGTAATACCGCCACCATGCACGCTTGACGAGATTGCCACCCTCCACACGGGGCGCACACTGGTACAGTGCCGACCATGCGCGTGCTCCGCCCTCCGCACTGGCCAAATAGCTCTTTTTGAACTGTTCCAGCCATCGCTTATCCTTTCCCAGTTCTGGGCAAAGTGCCTCCCCTACAGCGCGCCCCAACGGGTCGTTCTCCTCTGCCTCTACTGGCAGACGCACCAGACGCACATTGTCCTCGAATTGCAACAGTCGCGCCGCCAAGTCGTCCTCGTGCCAAGGTGTCATAATCACAATCACCTTTGCGCTGGCTTGCAAACGGGATTTGAGCGAGTTCAGCCACTCATTCCACAGCTGACTGCGGTAGGTTGGACTGTCCGCCTCGACACGGTTTTTAATCGGGTCGTCGATGATAAGTAAGTTGGCAGGGTTGCCTGTAATGCCAGAGCGAATACCACGGCTCAGTAGCTGTCCATGGGTGGTTCCGTAGGCATTTTTCAGTTCAAATTCTCTGGCGCGGTTGACACCTGCAATCTCGACACCGAACAGGATTTTCCCGTATTGCGCCACTTTCTCCTTGTTACGCCGTGCGAAACGCTCTGCACTCTCATCGTTGTAGCTCGCCAGAATCACACGCCAGTCTGGATGCCGTCCTAACACCCACCCAGGCAGTGCCTCTGTGACGGTCATACTCTTTCCGTGCTGTGGTGGCGTTTCGAGAATGAGGATATCGTATGCATTGCCCGTCGTGTTCTCCACGAAGCTCTGAATCTCTGCTGCCAGATATTCTGCAAAGCGCGTGTTGCGCCACCGTTTGTTGACATAGCGCAGGTAGTGGATAAAGTGCCGTCTGGCCAGTTCACGCCTTGCCAGCTCCGTATGGATATCGCTCCTCGTCAGCACATGCCTCACGCTCCCATCTGGTCTGCCATCGCCAGAAGCTGTGCATCCGACAGCTCCTCCATCGGGGCCACAGGCTCTGCGCTGGTACTGGGCTTTGCCAATCCTTTGTGGTTGCGTTCCAGCTCATAGGTTAGACCGTTGATGCGCTTATTCTCACGCTCCAGTAGCTGTCTGCTTTTCCAGCCCAACATCCGTTCCTCCGCCTCCTGTGTCACCTCGCGGAAGATTTCCAGCTGGCAGTATCGCTCCCAAGTGGTCTTGTGGATACCCAGATGCTCACACAACCCGTAGATATCTGGCGGAATGTAAAATACTCTCCGCCGAATTATCTCGCCCAGCGCATTTTTGACGGGAATCTGCTGGTAGACGGTATGCCCGTACTGGTCCTTGGCTCCCGTCGGCACCTGCTCTGTGACATCCTCCATCCGTGAGATGGTGTCGAAATAGTGATTCACCGCTTGGCTCAATTCTGCGGTCGTCGTATAGGCTCTGTTTCTGCCCATGCCTCTCCCTCCTGCGCCTCGCTACAGGCGCGCCCCCACGCGCATCATGCGCTCCCCCCAGTGCGTGCGCTGTCCGCCGCAAAATCCGTGCCCCTTTGCTCCGCACCAGGCTATCACCTCTGGACAAAGCAAAAAGCCCGAACCCACGATTTTCACACTTTCTGCGTCAATCATGGGCTCGGGCTTCTGGAGCACTGGCCTCTGTCGATATCTAGCAACATCTCGTTTTTGCATTTTCGGCAAAACGCTGGGATGTTCCTGCCACTTGTGGTTGCCAAGACTTTCGGGGTCATTTTTCCCCTACAGACTGGGCAAACGGGGTATCCGTCTTTCACTGTGACCATTGTACCATTATTGTGAGATATGTTCAATAGATTTCCCCTTCTTTCTCTTAGTCCGTTCTATTATTAAGACTGGTTTCAAGACTAAAACCAAGATGCTATTTGCGGTTTTCGTCCTATAGCATAGCACGGTGTCGGCCGTATCTCCACAGGATAGAGCAGATACCTTGCTCCAATACAGTCTGCGAAGCCGTATGGGTTCTTCTCATGGAACTGGATGTAATCAATCGCTCCCTCTGGTGCAGTCAGCGTGATACCGTCTAACGGCAACTCGATGTACGCAACGGCAATCCTGCGGTCTACACTTCTGCTACAGCACCAGGTACGCTCTCCTGGCTTGGCGCGTCCAAATTCTCGCGCCTCCTTGGTGAGATACTTGGCAAGCTCGCGGTAATAATGGATATCCACAGGCTCCGCCCGAATCTCTCCGCACTCCCACAGACTGCGTAGCTCCTCGACCTCTCGGCTGTTGACGACCATGTGGTGATGGAGCCGTCCATGTTCCCAACTGGTATCTTGTCCAAACGGCGCACTATCCTCTGCCCTATGGAATCCCTCAGTGACATAGATGTAACGCAGTGCCTCGCCCCGTCGCTTTCGTACCTCGCGCAGTTTTCGCAAGAACTTGCGAATCTGTTGTTTCGCCATGTTTTTGTTGTCTGGCAGGTGCGTATCGTCATAGGTCAGTGTCACGACCGTATCCCCTTTGCCGAAATTGTTGGCAATGATAAGCTCCAGCTCCTGCCAACTGCATTTATTGTTATAAAACTGCATGGCGGCAGAGGTTGTTTTGGTTCGTGCCCCTCTACTTCGTTTTTTCTGGCTACCGTCTGGAATGGTACCGATAACCTCAATATGGAGCAAGCCAGCTCGGATATGCTTTATCGCTTTCATTTCTCACCTCGCATCACGAGGTACATCTGATGGAGCCATATTCTGATTTGCACGAGTAAACCTGCCCTTTTGAACCCCTTGTACCCTTTCTGCGTCAGGCACAGTCTGCACGGACTGGATGGCGTTGGTCTACAGAAGTAATTATCACAACAATCACAGTTTTTCATTGGCACCCCCCTGTTGTAACCACCAAGCGAAAGTATCTCCATACGGGCAACCGCGCCCTACATCGTCACACGGATGCAGGCGCACCGTTTCTCCCTCTGTGTTGATAGTATCGATTCCCTCACAGTTTCGACAGAAACGGTCGGTAAAATCTGCCCATATTTCCTCACCCGTATGGATTTGGCGCAGAAATGCAATCAATGCCGTGTCATTTTTCGTTCTAATCTGGTCGAGCACCGTTCTCGGTGGAAACAGCTTCCAATAGAGCTGATACACCATGTTTCTAATCCGCATTCGTTTCCTCCTCCCACTGCTATATGGTGTCTGCATTTGTGTCCAAGTCGGACACATCCTCCTTCGCCCCCTGTCAACTCATTTGGAACGATTCCCGAAAGGCTGTGCCGTTCATCGCCACCTCCACGGTATAATACCGCCTGGTCGGGTGGATATAGACCACCCGACCAACGACACAACTGGCGACCTGTTGCTTTGTCTGTGGGTCAATCAGTTTCGCGTGTGTCGCAAACCCAGCAGGGATAAATTGCTTTCTATCGCCTAACTTAACCATCATACACCTCCTCCAGCTCTCTCCACTTGGATGCAGGGATTACCCCACCGTGTATCTCATCCGTCAGACCGAGGAGATAATCTGCGCTACAGCGCAGTAGCTTGCACACCTGCGCAGGACACTCCAATGTTTCTGGGGTCAGTTTCTCTTTGTACCAACTTCCAGATTTTTGGAAATCCCCCTGCGCCCATCTACGGATACTTTCAACGCTATACTTGTTCCACCGTTCCCACTGGATTGTCACATCATCCGCCAAACCTGCCGCATCAATTGCTCGTAACAGTCGTTTGGCACATTCCTGTGTTTTCTGCCGATACAGGCTTTCTCGCTCTCGTCGTTCAGCCTGTAGGTGTTCCTCTGTCTCCGCCTTTTTCGCCGCCTGCACCGCTTTTGCGTGACTGCACATTCTCTCGCAGGGAGCATAGTTTCGCTCGGCTGGTCCACAGGTTAGACAACATCGGTTGCCACCGCACATACTCCAACGATTTTCTAAGTCGTGACGGAGGAAGCGGTCCCCATCGGGGCAACTTGTTCCGTCTGGACATTGAAGGTCTTTTGCGTCCCATCGCCACCCCTGTTCGTACTGTTTTAGCAGGCTCTCGATAGTATCACTGCGCGGTATATTGGTTCCCATAACGGTACTAATTCTGTGCTGTAGTTCCACAGGCAAACGCGCCAACGCATAGGCTGTCTGCTCTGGGAGTTTATTCTGTTCAAAGAGGCACAGGAACTCGCAGTAGAGCTTCTCGCGAATGACTTTCAACCGTGCCAGTTTGGACGCGCTGACCTTACACGCCGCCGCAACCAAATCGCGCATCCGTCCAGGAAATTCATACCCCTCCTCCTTGAGCCGATAAAACAGCAGTTCCGTTTTTTCCGCCTGTTTTGCAATCTCTGCACTACTAAGTACGCGGTTGGTAGAGTTTGAGAGGATTAACTGCAATTCCGCCAGAGCCGAGCTTTCGTATGTTCGCACCGTACACGGAATGCTCTGGAATCGTGTGTCCCCCTCTTTGACCAGTTCCAGACAAGCGGTATATCGCCGTTCACCGTCAATCAATTGCCACTTCCCCTCCTGCTCTGGGTGCTTCGTCACCAGCGGATAGTGGTGCAACCCATCCATTGCGATGGAGTGCATCAGTGGTTCCAGTGCTTCTCTGTCAATGGTATAAAAGTTCATGGGGTTTGGGATGATGTCCGTGAGAGGAATCATTTTGACCTCTGGTGTATTTGTGTCCAAGTCGGACACAATGCCACTGATAGCGGCCGCCAAATCAAATGGTTTTTTCGCCATGGCTGTTTCCCTCCAGATACTCGATGACAAACTTCGCATAGTCCCTCGCTGCCGCACATCTGGGGCTGTGGAGATAAAGCGGATGATGGGCAAAGGTACTCTCGTCAACCAGTCGGTCCGTCCAGCGGATGGTCTGCTGAAATACAGGGATTTTGCTCTTGCGTAAAAACTCCACCGCCTCGTTGGTATTCTGTGCATTGCGGTACATCGTGACCAAGGCCCCCACCAGACGCAGTGCAGGGTTGATTTTTCGCATATTGCCGATTTGTTTGAGCAATTCCAGCAGACCACTCAGCGAGAACGCATCTATCTTCATCGGTACAATCACTTCATCTGCCGCAAGTAAGGACGCTTTTGCCGCCGTGGAGAAGCTGGGTGGCAGGTCGATAATCACATGGTCATAGGCATCATCCTCTGCTACACAGAGCAGGAAATCACGCAGACGATACAACCACCGATTTTGTTCCGAGAGGGTATCGGCTCCCCCCATATCCAAGTCCGCCAGTGTCATATCGGACGGAATGATATCCAATCCCTCGATACCACTGCCCTGTACATTGTCCGCCCAATACGGTTCCTGTTCTCCTGTGAGAATTTCTCGCAGTGTAGTACAGTCCGTATCCGTGGAGAAGAACGAACTACTGTTCCCCTGATGGTCCGCATCAATCAGCAGGACACGCTTGCCATGCTTTGTGGCAAGGATAGCCGCCATGTTGACAGCGGTGATAGTCTTGGCTACCCCGCCCTTCAGGTTCATCATTGCTGTTGTTTTCATGCTTTCAAAATGCTCCTTCCGTTTTTCAAGACTCCCCTATGCTAGGGAGATTGTCAGCCGTATGGCTGGCTGATGGGTTGTCAAGTGTCTTTGCCTGTCTTGCAATCTCCTCGTAGTACCGCTCAGTATTCCAGTTTTTACTGGTCGTTTCCGTTTTCGATACTTGCTTTTTTTCCTGCGTGAAGAACTGCTTATCACCATCGAAGTCCAGCAACATCCCCACACCTGCGATACCGTCCTTATTCTTTGCGATATCGAGGACACGCCGAGAGCAGTAGTCCTTTGGGTTTTCCTTGTACAGCAGAAGTACGGCATCGGCATCCTGTTCAATCTGACCACTCTGGCGCAGACTGCTCATGGTCGGGGCATTGTTACTGCCATCTCTGGCACGGCTCAGTTGGCTCAGTGCGATAATGGTTTTCCCTGTGCGCCGTCCCAACTGTTGCAGGTCGTTGCTCACTTGGCTGACGCGCTGAAATTCGTCTGTGGCTTTCACCCCGGGGATTTTCTGGAGGTAGTCAATCACGATAACATCGTAGTGCTGTGCCATCGCATACGCGCCGATACCGCTGACCGTCATACCGCTTGTTTCGAGAAACTCCAGTTGCGGTGCGGTCATATACTGACGCATCCCCCAAATTCTCTTATAATCTTTGTCATTCAGCCTGTTCTTCATAATCCGCGCGAAGCTCGTCTGCGTCTGACAGGCAACCGCACGGTCGTAGAGCTTGTCCGCGCCTGTTTCGTAGCTGAAGAACCCGACACGCTTCTCCTGTGCGATATGGAACGCTACCTGCAAGGCAAATGCGGTCTTACCTGCGGACGGATAGCCACCGACCACCACCATATCACCCTTGCCGATATGTAACTGCTCGTCCAGTTTCGGGAAGCCGAACCGCAGATACTTCTCCTCTTTTCCACCGTCCTTGCGTGAGAGGAACGAACGAAATGCCTGTTCCATCGTCACCCTGCGGACATCGTGCCGTTCGCACAGCAGGAGATTGCCCTTGTCAAACAGTTCACGCATCTGCTCATCTTCGTCCGCCTCGGAAATCTGCATCCCCAATTCGCGCAGTTGCCACCTACGGCTTTTGTTTCGTAGGCTCTTAGCATACTCGTCCGCATTGGCGGCGGTCGGGGTTGCGTTCATAATGTCGGCGAGATACGCGTTGTACTGTCCACCCAGACGCTCATTGACGAGGATACCATCCACCTTACTACCCTCGGCGTACAACTCTCGGATGGCACGGAACACGCTTTTCTGCTCAGGCAGTAGGAAATCGTCCTCACTGACTGCCATCAGCATCGGCCCTACCGCTCGTTCATCAATGAGCATTGCACCGAGTACACCCACCGCACTGGTCAGCACTTCTTCCATCAGCAATCCTTGTTTCGTGTCCATATTTCCGCTCCTTTCTGTTCTTGGCTCCCCTGTGCAAGGGGAGCTGGCACGGCGAAGCCGTGACTGAGGGGTTGCTACAAGTACCGCACACCCTCACCACGCAGGGGTGCGTCCGCCTGTGGGGTTGGTGTCTGGTGTTCATCCTCCCACCGATGGCCGTTCAGCCAAGTGGCAGGGTGTGGGATAAACTGACCGTTCTCCCTGTGCCAATCTTCCGACTGCTTGTCCAGTTCCAAAGCAATGGCCATCCGCTGACACAGTTGTGCATCTGGCTTCAGGCGTTTCCAAGCGCGCCGTGCTTTCTCCTTGCCCTTCTTCTTGGGATAGGCTTCCCAGAACTGAGCAAACAGGGACATCGTGTCCCCTGTGGGGACTATAGGGGTTATTTGTTCTTTAGTTTGTATATCTTTATTTTGTTGTGGCGAGTTTACGGTACACGGTGTTACCGTACACGGTAAACTAGGACACGGTGGGCACAATTCGCCCTGTTCGTCCTCGACTTCTCCGAACTCCCCTGCGACATCGGTGAGGATGTACTGCGTTCCTGCGAACCTGCCACCCTCGCCGTGGCTCTGTGGTTTTCGCATGAGATACCCAGCGTTGGTCAACTCGACCAACATTTTCGAGATGGTTTCCTTTGCCAGTCCCGTCTTGATGGACAGACCACGAATGGAGTAATCCCAATCATCGGGCAGACTGAGCATGGCGATGAGCAACCACCTTGTCTGAGGGCGTAGCTTCTCATCCCAAATGAGCTTATTCTGGACATTGGTGTAAGGAGATTTGCTCCGACGGACTTCAATCTGCTTTCCCTGTTCCATAAAAATCCCCCTTGCATTTGCTTTCAAGATGTGGTAACATGAAAGTGCTTTCAAGATGCCCTTTTTGCATCTTCCGCCCTGGAGTCTGCCAACTCCGGGGCATTTTCTTTTTGCGCCGAGAGAATCTGCGTGCCGTGTTCCTCGTCGTATCGCCGTAATGCGTCCTTGTATGCCTCGGGGTCAAAATCATCGGGTAGGAATCCATCCTTATATCCCACAATGATGCTCCCGTGCCGTTGCTGTTGCAGATAGTTATTGTGTTTGCACTCTTGCAGGGTGTTTCGCACCAGCAGGAGCAGGAACATCAACAGTAGGACCCAGACTATTTTCTCGAAAAAATTGTTATCGCGTTTCCGTTGGTTGCGCGTCATACTCATGGTGTCACCTCCTCACCAAGGCGGCGAACTCTGCCGTCTGGTTCACAGATGAAGGTATGGTCCATACAGTAGGCATCGCGCACCGTCAGACCGCGCTTGCCGAACGGCTCAACCCCAATAATCTCGCCCACTGGGTTCTCCCTGTCGAGATAGCGCAGGATGTGCTCCTGTTGCACGGTGTTCCCCATCCACTTGAGGGGTGTAATCTCTTTCTTTCCCATGATAGTTCTCCTATGTAAAGTATTTTTTCCTCACGATTTTCTCAGACAATGCTTGCTGACATAGGTTAATTCCCCCCTGGTTGCATTCGGTTCGATGGGGATGCGATTGCAGGTAATATTACCCGCCGCATCTCGGATGACCTCAAACCCAGGCGGCGGATAAAACACCACCTGCCCTCTGAATAACTCGTTCAGATAAGTAACCTGCAAGCTAATTGCCAACCGTTCCTTTTTATCATCGTCGAGGTCACTGACTTTCACCAACTGGTCCCCTACGCGCACCTGCGAAACGGTCTTGATTTCCTGCTGTTTTCGTGCCATGCTACTCACACTCCTTTCTGACAGCTTACTGCCCCCACCGTTGTCCTATGCGCCGAACTGCTCTCGATACACTTCCTCGATGATATCCTCCCAGTTCTCGCGCCAGCTCGCGTTCATAATGGTCATATAGCAACTTCCCTCTGGCGTAGTGGTCAACCAACTACTTTGTTCCCCCTCAGATAGTGACGCATACTTCGCCTCTAACTGCTCAAACCACTGCATAGCACTTTTTCTAATAGTCATTTTTCTCTTCCTCTCTCCTGCTCGCCCCTCGGGACTGGGCAGGTTTTTGCATTCATCCCTGTTCCTCAAAGAACCTCGTCCACTCGAACCCCATCGTAGTTGCGATCCGTTTGGCGACATCCACAGAAGGACGCCGTTTTCCATTTTCAATGAAATTGTAGTGCTGAACAGAAATGCCTGCACGATTGCTTACCTCTCCTCCGCTCATTCCAGCTTCTTTTCTCAACTTCTTCAGCCAACTCAAAAATGCTCCCCCTTTAATTATCTCAATTTCGTAGATTATGTGCCTATAATAATCTACATTCCAGAGATTGTCAACAGAGATATCTACTCTTTTGAGATTTTGTTGACTTTCTACAAAATGTAGATTATTCTTTTGTGATAAGGGGGGACATTTTATGGTTGCTACAATATTGAGAAATTTACGGGAATCCGTTGGCAAATCGCAAAAAGAAATCGCTCTTGAATTGTGCTTGGATTATAAGCGTTATAATCACTATGAAACTGGAAGAAGCGAACCCGATATATCAACTTTGATCCGTCTTGCTGATTTTTACGGAGTTTCAGTAGGATACCTCGTAGGACATAAAGAAACGCCCATCGCCGTTGGCGATGAGCCTACCCCTTCCGAGCGTGATTTGATTGGTTGTTACCGCAATTTAAACACCGAAGGACAAGAAAAATTGCTCAGTTATGCGTCCGATTTGGCCGCTACGGGTAATTACAAAAAAAGTAATCAACTTCGCCTGGCTGATAAACAGGCGTGAGAGATAAAAAAATTGTGTCCAACCTGGACACATAGGGGGACTTCCGACGATGAATGTAGCAGAGTTTCGCGAACTTGCCATGGACAGCGCAGGAAAATACTATCGGTATCTGGAACGGACTGGGCGCGGTGTTGTGCGAATGGCAATCAAAAAGATTACGCAAGAAGAGGATACCTTTCACCTGCTACTCTGTACCAAGCTGTCAGAAGGCTCAGACATCGATATGCTACTGTATGCGTTTGACGGCCGTTGGCACACCTCGGAAGAAATCTGCCCCATTCGCTATCACCGTGATACCAATATTCTGGTAGTACGCCCCAAACAGGAGTATCTTGCCAGATTTTCCGCAGTAACCCCAGATGATTTGCACCTGATTGCTGACCTGAAATTTTTGGTGAAACGGGTGCAAAACTGGTATCAGATGTATGGGCATCGGGTATCCATTCCGCGTACTCGCCCAGAGATTCCTCCCATCGTCTTTCCGCATGGGATAGATATTTCTCTACAGCAACAAGAAGCGATTCAAGGTGCGTTATCCGCACCGTTTTCCTATATTTGGGGTGCGCCCGGAACAGGGAAAACCCGCGTTGTTTTGTCCAGTTGTGTCCTTTCACTGGTATTATCCAATCGGCGCGTGCTGTTGCTTGCGCCGACGAACAATGCGCTGGAACAGATGTTGCGCGCTGTGATTCCCATTTGCGAGCAATGCAACATTCCGCAAAGTCAGATTCTGCGCGTTGGTACAGCTTCCAGCGACTTTTTTCAAAAGTACCCCCTCGTCTGCGAGGGCTTTGAAGTAGAGGCGCGCATCAAAAGCACAACGGCAACCATCGAACGGCTCCAGAAAGCCTTGCACTACCGCGCCTTCCAGAAACAAATGGAACTTGCCCAAAGCCGTATTCCCGTTTTGCTCCGCAAGTTACAAACGCTCGCTACCCTGTACCATGATAGTAAGCAATCTTCCGAGCGTACCCAATTCGCCAATGCCCCCCTGCGTAGCAAGCAATTTTTGCTGTGTCAGGACATCGAGCAACTCATAGTCGAACTGGAGAAACATAAGAAAAACATCGAACAAGCAGGAATATTCAAAAAATTCTTCCGCCACCATTGGTTTGTGCAAGAAAAAAATCACTATGCCAATAAAACAGAGGATTTGAAACGGCGCAACGCCATGTTGTATGAGATACAAGAACGGTTGGCACAGGCGGAGGCGGAGCAAAAAAAGCTGGAAATCCGACTGACCAAAGTCCGTGACGGTTTTTCAGCCAGACGGAATGACCTGCTCGCGGCAACGAACTTCTGGTCCCCCCTCCAAAAATGTGCGACGGTTCTTACCATTGATGCCGTCGATTCCGTCCAGACGGCCATCATGGATGAGCTGCATCGTGTAGAGCAGACTGTTGCAGAAAAGGAAGGGGCATATGCGAAATTTCAGAATACATCGGAAGTTGAACTGCAAAGCCTCTTGGAGAAGCAAACACAACGCCTTGCCATTCTGCAAGCCAGCTCCTCAGAGGAACGCCTGAAACATGTGAAAATACTGGCTTGTACCATTGACAAATATCTGGCACAGGACCCATCTGTTACAATGTACTCCCCTCACCATGTATTTCTGGACGAAGCTGGCTATATATCGTTGATAAAGAGTGTTCCCGTATGCAGCATGGGGGTTCCCTTGACTTTTCTGGGCGACCATATGCAGTTGCCACCCATTTGTGAAATGGATGACCAGGAGTTCCAGAAAGACATTCATCAAAGTGTTTGCCTATGGGCGCAGTCGGCCCTACACGCAGAGTGTATTTTTACGCACACCATGCAACAGCTGTGTCACGAGTACCTATGCGGAGAAACTGCTCCCTTTTTGCAGATGCAACTGTTTCCTCTGGACTGTACTTTCCGTTTTGGGGGACAGCTATCTGCAATCCTCGCAGATATGGTGTATACTTGTGCGTTTCATAGTGCCACACCGCAGGGTACCGAGCTTTTGGTTCTGGATGCCCCCCACCGTCGCAATGTATCTGCGCGACAAAGCGAGGAGGAACTGACCGCCATTCGTAATTTTTTGCTAAAGTATCCAATGGACGATTACGCTGTTCTGACCCCGTATCGGGCACAGCGGTCCCTGCTCCTCAGTCATTTAGGAGAAAATGATATTTTAACCGTCCACGCCTCACAGGGACGCGAATGGGATACCGTATTTTTAAGCGTTGTCGACACCACCGACAAATGGTTCACCAATTCAAAATGCCGAGAATCACGGGGGAAAGCTGTCATCAATACTGCGGTTAGTCGGGCAAAAAAACGGCTGATTATCGTTTGTGACTACGCGTATTGGAGAGGGTTGGACGAACAACTGATTGGAAAATTGGTGCAAGTTGCACGCAAAGTTTGATGTATCATGCGTCCCTTTGACTACATAAGAAAGACGCAGAGCCAGAAGTCGAATCCGAACCCGAAACGGAAAGCGAACCAGAGCCAGAGGTGGACACTGCGCAGACTTCCCGTGACAAGCTGTTAGAGTACAACTATGTTGGCAGTAGCCAGAGCGACAAGTACCACAAGCCGACCTGTCGATGGACGGATAAGATTAACGACGAAAACCTCATACACTTTGACACCGAGGAGGAAGCTGTGGCGGCTGGCTATCAGCCCTGTGGCACCTGTAAACCGTAGGGAGTGCTAACACCACTCACGCAGGAGGGATTTTATGGGCAAAGACCTAAACGAATTGTATCGGCAAATTGCCACTATCGGTCGTCAGTTGGCGGTCGAGCGCGTTGTGCTGTTTGGCTCTCGCGCGCGGGGCGACAACCACGAGCGAAGCGATATCGACTTAGCGGTATTTGGTATGTCCCCCCATCTGGCCAGTCGGTTTCGGCAGGCACTGGAGGACCTCCCTACCCTGCTATCCTTTGATTTGGTCTGCGTGGATGAACGCACATCCCCTGCCCTTTTGGAAAATATCGACCGTGAAGGAGTGACACTCTATGTTGCTGAAATGTGAAAACTTTTGTAAAGCCACTGCGCGTCTGACAGAGGCATTAGCGGACATGGCACGCTTCCCGACCTCTACCGTTATCCGTGACGGTGTGATTCAGCGATTTGAATTTACCATCCGTGCCGTAAAGCCCCTGGCTTTAGACATGGGGATATAAGGCACACCTAATTCCCTCGTAAAAGAGGGTAACAAGTTGCAATAGATAGCGAAAAATGCTATACTATACCCATAGAAAATCAAACAATATATGAGATTGTGAGGTGAGAAAGTGGAATATTCTT
>JAZOVU010000030.1:0-13689 GCA_045658885.1 Candidatus Pelethomonas sp.
CATTTCGCTCATATACAGTACACTGGTCTTGCTTTAGTTGTTTCTTCACAAATTCATATTAAAGCAAAAAGGCCAGTAAGAAAACCCTTTTTCGGGTTCCTACTCGCCTTTTTTACTTCACGCTATTTTGCAACGCTCCCTGGCACGGCGAAGCCGTGACTGAGGGGTCATTATCATCGCAGAGTTTGCGCTGACCCCTCCGGGTTCGCTACGCTCACCCACCTCCCCTGCACGCAGGGGAGGCAAGGAATGGTGCATTGCTTTTCTCCTTGCAACAGGCAAGGAACACGAAAAAAGGCTCCCCTTGCCACAAGGGGAGCTGGCACGGCGAAGCCGTGACTGAGGGGTCATTATCATCGCAGAGTTTGCGCTGACCCCTCCGGGTTCGCTACGCTCACCCACCTCCCCTGTAAACAGGGGAGGCTATTTGTTGTGCGAAACATCAGGTTTGATGTAAGGCTTGTTTTACCGCATCATCAATATAGCGACATACTCCCTCAAAATTATGATTGACTTCATTGTTTGGAATTCGTATCACTGTGAGATTGTACGACCTTAAAATAGCCGTCCGTTCAGCATCTTTCGCCAGACCGTATTCGTTATAGTGCTGAGAACCGTCCAGTTCTATAACAAGGCGAGCTTGTGCACAATAAAAATCTGCAATAAATCTTCCAATGATTCTTTGTCGTTTGAAAGGAACTGGGTAATTCTTAAGAAAATCGTACCAAAGATGTCGTTCCTCTTTGGTCATATTGTTTCGTAGCTCTCGCGCTACTGGTATCAGCCTTTTATTATATCTCCAGGGCATACTCATAATACCTCGCTTTCTGTTTCTACCATCTTATAGTAGATTCGGTACTATTTTAATCCATTTCTTGGATGACCCCTCAGTCAGCTACGCTGACAGCTCCCCTGTAAACAGGGGAGTCTTGAGAAAGCGCGCGGTGTAAAAAGCCTCCCCTGCTGGCAGGGGAGGGGCCCCGAAGGGGCGGAGGGGTCGTGTGTAGGCAGTGCGGTGTAAATACCCCTCAGTCAGCTACGCTGACAGCTCCCCTGTAAACAGGGGAGCCTTGAGAAAGCGCGCGGTGTAAAAAGCCTCCCCTGCTGGCAGGGGAGGTGCCCCGAAGGGGCGGAGGGGTTGTGTATAGGCAGTGCGGTGTAAATACCCCTCAGTCAGCTTCGCTGACAGCTCCCCTGTAAACAGGGGAGCCTTTCTTTTTTGCCTCCCCTTATGGTAGGGGAGTCTTAAAAAATGGTGCTCTGCTTTTTTGAAATCGAGGGGCTTTTTCTTGTGTAATTTTACAGTTATGTTACAAAACGGCGGAGTGCGTTGACAGGGCAGAGAAAGCGTGGTAGACTGCGTCTGTAAATAGGAGGAGAGGGGACGCTTGAACAAACTCCCCGGGACAGATACGGGACCGGCTAGCCACGGTATGTGCTCCGGTGTGGATGTTTCAGCCGACAATCTCCAAGTGTTTACAAAACGGGCTATCAGCCCAAAATAAAAAAAGGAGGAATATCCACTATGAGAAATCTTAAGAAGATTCTCGCACTGGTGCTGGCTATGGTCATGAGCTTTTCCGTTATGTCCGTTGCTAGTGCTGACTTCGAGGATGCCGACAAGATTACCGCTAACTATAGCGAAGCTGTCGATGTCCTGAGTGCTCTGGGCGTGTTCCAGGGCGACGACAAGGGTAACTTCAATCCTCAGGGTTCCATCACCCGCGCTGAAGTTGCTGCCATCATCTACCGTATCGACACTGGTGATGTTGACGACGAGCAGGTCGCCATCTACTCCGACTACGGTATGTTCGAGGATGTCAACAAGAATGCTTGGTACGCTGGCTATGTCAACTACTGCGCTAACGCAAAGTATGTCAAGGGCATGAGCAGCACCACCTTTGACCCCAATGGTAAGGTTACCGGTTATCAGGCTCTGGCTATGATTCTGCGTGCTGTCGGTTACGACCGCAACGACGAGTTCACTGGCTCCACTTGGCAGATCGAGGTTGCCAAGTGCGCTAAGGACCTGGGCATCACCGATACTGTCAAGGCTAACACTCTGGGTGCTGCTGCTAGCCGTGAGCTGATTGCTGAGCTGCTGTTCCGCACCATCACTGAGGCTCCCCAGGTCACCTACACTCTGGCTCTGGGCTACAACCAGTATCAGTCCACCCTGGTTGACGAGAACTCCAAGCTGAACCCCACCATCGGTGAGGAGATGTTCGAGCTGGCTCGTTCTGCTGACTATGTCACCGTTGACAACTGGGGCCGCCCTGGTTACTACTGGTATTGTGGCGATGATTATGGCTTCCCCTACGCTCTCGTGGTTTATCCTGAGGCTTATGTGAACCAGTACACTGTCGCTACCACCGAGTGTGAGGTTGCTGTCGACCTGCTCTACAATGGCAAGAACGACATCAACACCACTGTCTGGACCAACGGTGTTAAGGGTACCATTCCTATCAACCCCGTCCACGAGCATGTCAATGTCAAGGGTCATCTGGTCGGCGGTCAGGGTACCATCCTGGAGACCTACGAGTGTGACCCCCGCACCAATGCAGACGATAGAATCGTTATGATTGAGACCTATCTGGCCTGTGTCAGCGATACTGTCAAGCAGGTTACCGATAAGGCTGGCCATGTCAAGGTTAAGGCAACCAACGAGATCATCATCTACGGTGGCGCTGACGAGATTCCTTCCTGGACCTTCACCATGGACGGTAACGACTATGCTACTGGCGACTACCTGCTGGTTCACTACAATGAGAACGATGAGCTCATCAAACTTTATGGAAGCAACCAGTATTATGAGCTGGAAGTTGTCGACTATGCTACCACTCTGACTGCTGCGCAGACCACTATCTGGTGGAACGCTGAGAAGCACAGCCTGGACAAGGTTGATTACAACGACAACGAGAACTTCAGCATCGACGCTGCTAAGTACGATACCAACAGCAACTATGTCTGGTTCCTCGACCAGTACAACAATGTGATTGGTAACGTTGCTATCAGCACTCCCAAGACCTACGCTGTTGTCACTGGCGCACAGTGGATTAACGGCATTGGCACCTACGGTTACGCTCAGGCAAACCTGCGCTACCTGGATGGTACCGAGGAGACTGTTAAGATTGCATACATCGACGACGAAGAGGTCAAGTATGCTAACACCATCAACGATGAGTACACCTTCGAAGATGGCTATGTCTACACCACTTGGCAGTACAACACCGATACCAACAAGCACCTGTACCTGGTGGAGGACATGGGCGACGGTTACTACGCTCTGACTCAGGTTCCTTCTCACTACGAGAATGCTACCTTCGAGGATGGTGTTTCCCGCGTCAACTACACCAACCTGCCTGGTATCGACACCGACAACGGTTCCTTCCTGACCGATAACTTCACCCAGTACATCATCTTCGACATCACCATGAACTACGGTGCTGGTGGTTACATTGATGTTGTTGGTTACGACAACCTGCCCGCAGACTACGAGGCATACTATGTCGATGTTCTGTGTGATACAAGAGGCTTCGCTTCTGTTGTCTACATGATTGGTGCTCCCATTGATAACACCAAGCCCTCTTACGAGTTCATCTACTTCACCGGCGACATGATGAACTTCTATGAGACCGCAAAGACCTTCGCTCTGTACGGCGTTGTCGACGCTCAGGGCAACCTGGATCCCCTGTACTTCAGCCAGACCATGTACGGCACCAAGGCTCAGACCAAGGCTATGCTGATGGAGCTGATGCATCAGTATCAGGATACCCTGTGCCTGGTCACCACCAAGTACGGTGTTGTCACCGACATCACTCCCGTCAACTTCGTGACTGGCCTGGATGCTACCGCATACAAGCTGGACAAGGCTCTGTACGCTGACACCTTCCGCTTCACCGACGAGTCCGGTGTTCTGCTGCTGGGTAACGGCACTGCTCTGAATGTCAACAACATCACCACCATCATCAACGATGGCGAGATTGGTTCCGTTGTTGACCTGACCGAGGCTGCTCTGGATGGCAAGGCTGTCTATGTTATCCACAAGGGTACTTTGGCTAAGACCGTGTTCATCACCGATGCTACCCCCGCTGCCCTGCCTGTCATGCTGCGTAGCCTGACTGCTGCTGACTTCGCTGATGTCGCTGGCAAGACTTACGAGTCCATTGAGGTTGCTAAGGAAGCTATCGAGAACAGTGCTACTGTTTCCTTCCTGAAGGAAATCTACGACCTGTACGCTGTTGCTGAGGTCGATGCAGAGGGCAATGTTGAGCTGTTCATGAGCTTCACTCCCATTGATGATGTGGATCCCATGATGACCGTTGCTCACAAGGTTACCTTCACCGTTACCATCGAGGCCTAATTTTAGGTTCTAGGTTCTAACGGAAAGTAATCCCATAATGAATCCCCCGTCCGTAAGGGCGGGGGATTTTGCGCTGTGTGGTGTGATAGGAAGGCTCCCCTTATCATAAGGGGAGCTGGCACGGCGGAGCCGTGACTGAGGGGTCATTATCACTGCGGCGCTTGCGCCGACCCCTCTGCCATTTGCTTCGCAAATGCCACCTCCCCTGTAAACAGGGGAGGCTTTTTTGTGCCTACTTTCCTTTGCACGCAGGGGAGGCTTTGTAGGTTATACCGCTGTGATATTCCGCACCCAGTCGCCACGGCGGACGAGCAGGATACCAAATACAGATTTAATGATGGTAGTCATTTGAATCACCGTAAACAACCAGATAAACGGGATGGAAGTAAATCGACTTAACACAACCGCCAGCAGAACATTGATACACCACATGAAACCACTGTCAAAGACAAGGGTAATTGCCATCTTGCCGCCCGAACGGAGGGTAAAGTACGATGCGTGGGTCAGTGCTTCAAACGGCATGACAATGGCGGTAATCTGCATCAAGCGTGTGGCGAGGTGGCGGATTTCTGGCTCGGTGTTGTAGACCATCGGGATAAATTCTGCAAAGATACTGTAGATGATACCGACAGCCACGGCAATCACAAACGAGAAGGCAATCATCTTGTTCGCAGAGTCTTTCGCCTCTTTCAGCTTGCCACCACCGAGCATCTGTCCAATCAGAATACCAATCGCATTACCAACCGCCATGTACGCAATGGCAAACACATTCCAGAAAGTCTGCGAAATGTTATTCGCCGCCACACCATCCAAACCGCGTGTCGAGTAGCACTGGTTGACAACCGCGATACCAGAGGCCCACAGCGTTTCGTTGACCATCAAGGGCAGTCCCTTGATAAAGAGTTGACCTGCCAGCTTACGGGGGATGTACAGGCTCTTATAGACCCCCTGCATAAAGGGGAAGGTCTTTCTATCACCGTGCGCCCAGACGGCCAATACAGCCAGTTCTACGAAGCGAGATAGGACAGTGGCAATCGCCGCACCGTTGACACCCAGCGCAGGTGCGCCAAATTTACCAAAAATCAGAATGTAGTTGCCGGCTAGGTTGACCAGCACCGCAACCACACCTGCTATCATCGGGGGCGTGGGGTTGCCACTCTCGCGCAGGGTACTGGCATAGCACTGCACCGCGGTAAAGGGAATCAGTCCAAACAACATAATGGCAAGGTAGCCTTTCGCGTGGTGGAGCGTCTGTACCGCGTCTGTCACACCGCCGTCCCCCTGCATATAGAGCCGTAACAGCGGTTCGCCCTGTAGCGCGAGAAGTGCGATGCCAAATGCCGTAATCAGACCACAGAACAACAGCTTGAAACGGAAGGTGTGCCGTACGCCCTCGTGGTCGCCACTACCAAAGAACTGGGTAGCAAAAATGCCTGCACCCGATACCGCACCGAAGATACACAGGTTAAAGACAAAAATCAGCTGATTGGTCAGCGCAACACCTGTCATCTGCGCCGTGCCGACCGCACCAATCATAATGTTGTCTAACATATTGACAAAGTTGGTAATACCGTTTTGCACCATAATGGGCAACATGAGGCGGAAAATCCGCCGATAGAATACTCTGTCTCCGATGAGTGATTGTAGCATAAAAAATACCTCTTTCTTAAATAATCGCCTCCCCTGTTTACAGGGGAGGTGCCCCGAAGGGGCGGAGGGGTCGTGCGTAGGCAATTCGGTGATAGATGACCCCTCAGTCACGGCTTACGCCGTGCCAGCTCCCCTTACCATAAGGGGAGCCTAAAAAGATATTGCGTTACTTTGCTCGTTGTTTGCAAGGAAAAGTCATAAAAAAAGAAAAGGTTGCTGCGTAATGCAACAACCCTTTTTCGTGGCAGCGGGAGAAGGATTCGAACCCTCACATACGGAGTCAGAGTCCGCTGTGCTACCTTTACACAATCCCGCTATTTGTCGTCGTTCCTGACGAACAAATATTATTATACACACAATTCCGAATTTGTCAACACATTTTTTGAAAATTTTTGAAAATTTTTTTTGCAGAGAAAAAGGGTGTTGCAAACCGCAATCTGCAACACCCTCGTGATAGCGTTTCGGATTACTTGTGGTCGCGGTACAGGGCAACAATGTGGTGCAGAATCTCCACAGACTTGTCCATGCCCTCCACGGTGATGAACTCATAAGGACCGTGGAAATTGAATCCGCCAGTGCCGAGGTTGGGGCAGGGCAGCCCCATAAAGGACAGGCGTGCGCCGTCTGTACCACCGCGGATGGGCTGGGTGATAGGCTCCAGACCTGTTGCACGGATGGCAGTGCGTGCGTTCTCAATCAGGTGCATACAATCCTGCAACTGACCTGCCATGTTGTAGTAGCTGTCCTTCAAATCCAGCACAATCTCTGCCTTGGGATGGGCGGCCTGTACCGTGCGGACAGCCTCCTCCAACAGTGCCTTCTTCGCGGTGAACTTGTCCATGTCGTGGTCGCGGATGATGTAGAACATCTGTGCCTCGGCTACACTGCCGTTCAGCTCGTCAAGGTGGAAGAAACCCTCGTAGCCGTCGGTCTTGGCAGGAATCATCTCCGCAGGCAGTGCATGGTTAATCTCCATCGCAATCAGCAGAGCGTTCTCCATGGCATCCTTGGCACTGCCAGGATGGACGGAAACACCCGTGATATTGATTTTGGCATTGGCGGCATTGAAGTTCTCGTACTCAATCTCACCCTCGGGACCGCCATCGATGGTGTAGGCGTACTTCGCACCAAAAGAAGCGGTGTCGAAGTGGTCGGTACCCTCGCCAATTTCCTCGTCGGGGGTAAAGGAAATGCACAGCTTGCCGTGGGGGATGTTCTCGGCAATTACCTGCTCGCACAGGGTCATAATCTCTGCAATACCTGCTTTGTCGTCCGCGCCCAGCAGGGTAGAACCGTCGGCGGTGATGAGGGTGCGCCCCTTGAGCTGTGCGAGAACAGGGAAGTCGGCAACGCGCAGAACACGGCCCTCCTTGGGCAGAACAATGTCGTTGTCGTCGTAGTTCTCATGCAGAATGGGGTTGACATCTGCACCAGAGAAGGCAGGGGCGGTGTCCATGTGTGCCAGCAGACCCAAAGCAGGTGCGTCCTCATAGCCAGCGGTGGCAGGCAGAACCGCAGTCACGACACCAAACTCACTTGCCTTGACATCCTGTAGGCCGAGTTCTTTCAGCTCGTCCATCAGAACATTTGCCAAATCCCACTGGCGTGCCGTGCTGGGGCTGGTACCAGTGCCTTCGGCGGACTCCGTGTTAATGCGTACATACTTCAGGAAGCGTTCGTAAGCTCTCATATCTTATTCCTCCGTGTTGTTTTGAAAAGGATATCTGCCAATCAGTATACCGCGAAAGTTTCAAAATTGCAATGCGTTTCAATCACAAAATAGCACGATGTCGTGCGTCGCAAGCGTCGCCTGTACATCAATCACACGCTGATTTTTACTACCGCGCCAGTTGAGCGTGAGAGAGCGTTCCTCCTGTCGATACCGACCATCGACCAACACATCCACCTCGTGCAGCAGTGCCTGTTGTGCGGTTGTGCCGTGTTCGGCAAGTTCCTCGAAAGTCCAACCGCTGTATGCCCAGACATTCAGACCGCTTTCGTGGGCGGCGCGTGCCAGTGTCAGGCAGTCCTCCGCCTGTAGGAATGGCTCACCGCCAGAGAGGGTTAGACCGTCTGTCAGCGGATTGGAGCGCATTTGTGCAATGACTTCGTCCGTTGTCATCTCCGTACCACCGCAGGGGTCGTGGCTGTCGGGGTTGTGACAGCCGATGCAGTGGTGCGGACATCCCTGTGTAAAGCAGACAAAACGAAACCCAGGGCCATCGACAATAGAATCCTGTACTAAACCGTAAATTTTCATCGTAACCTCCAAGAAAGGGCGCGTTGCCAATCACAACGCGCCCGAATGAGAGCAGGAAAATTAGATTAAATGCCGTGCTTGGTGCGGTCGCGCTCCTCGGCGGTCTTGGCATCGTTCCAACGGTCCATGGTGCCGACGAGATAGCCAGTAATACGGCGGATGCGGTCAAAGGGAACTTGCCCCTCGCCCTCGCGCCGTCCACAACCGGGGCAGATATCGTCGATGATACCCGTGTAACCACAGATGGGGTCGCGGTCAACAGGATGGTTGACACTGCCGTAGCCGATACCAGCTTCCTTCATGCAACGCACCACTTTCTCAAAGGCATCGAGATTCTTCAGGGGGTCGCCGTCCATCTCGATGTAGCTGATATGGCCTGCGTTGGTCAGGGCATGGTAGGGAGCTTCCAGTCGAATCTTGTCAAAGGCACTGATTTTGTGGTATACGGGGACATGGAAGCTGTTGGTGTAGTATTCGCGGTCGGTGACACCGGGGATTGTACCGAATTTCTTGCGGTCAATACGGACAAAGCGACCAGACAAGCCCTCGGCAGGGGTTGCCAGCAGAGAGAAGTTCAAGCCAGTGCGCTGTGCCTCCTCATCCATACGGGAGCGCATCCGTGCGATGATTTCCAGACCCAGACGCTGACTGCGCTCGCTCTGTGCGTGGTGTTCACCAGTGAGTGCCACCAGGGTTTCTGCCAGACCAATGAAGCCGACCGACAGAGTACCGTGCTTGAGCACCTCGCGCACCTCGTCCGTCCACTTGAGCTTGTCGCTGTCCAACCATACACCCTGTCCCATGAGGAAGGGATAGTTGTAGACTTTCTTACGGCACTGAATCTCAAAACGCTCTAACAGCTGGTCGATACACAAGTCCATCTTGCGGTCGAGGTCGTCGAAGAATACATCAATGTCCCCCTTGGCGCGGATGGCGATGCGGGGCAGATTGATGGAGGTGAAGCTCAGATTACCGCGCTGGTTGCACTGCTCACGGGTGGCATCGTGGACATTCGCCACAACACGGGTACGGCAACCCATATAGGCCACTTCCGTTTCGGGACGAGTGGGGTCATAGTATTGCAGATTGAACGGTGCGTCAACAAAGGAGAAGTTGGGGAACAGACGCTTGGCACTGCAACGGCAGGCCAGCTTGAACAGGTCGTAGTTGGGTTCGCCGGGGTTGTAGTTGACCCCCTCTTTCACGCGGAAAATCTGGATGGGGAAGATGGGGGTTTCGCCGTTACCCAAGCCCTGCTCCGTGGTGAGCATCAGATTACGCATAACCATGCGCCCCTCTGGGGAGGTGTCCAAGCCGTAGTTGATGGAGGAGAAGGGAACCTGTGCGCCTGCACGGGAGTGCATGGTGTTGAGGTTGTGGATAAATGCCTCCATCGCTTGGAAAGTAGCGCGGTCGGTTTCTTTTTCAGCAAAGTGGATAGCCTGCTTCTGGGCGCGAATCATACTTGCCTTGTCCCCAAATTTCTCCACCAGATAGGGGAGTTCGGTATCCAGATACGACTGAAAAGTTTCCAATCTGGGGTACAGACCTGTTTCTACCTCAATCTTCTCGCGCAGAGCTTTCAGCTCGTCCTCGGGGTCGCTGATATCGAGCCACAGCATCAGTGCCTTGGCGAGATTGCGACTGTAGTACCGTTTGAAAGACTTGGTAACACCATCGGCCATGCCGTAGTCAAAGTTGGCGATAGCCTGTCCACCGTGCTGGTCGTTCTGGTTGGACTGGATGGCGATACAAGCCAGTGCAGAGTAGGAGGCAATGTCATTGGGCTCACGCAGATAGCCGTGCCCTGTGGAAAAACCGTTTTTGAACAGCTTCTTGATATCGATTTGGCAGCAGGTAGTGGTCAGCGTGTAGAAATCCAAGTCGTGAATGTGGATATCGCCTTCCTGATGTGCCTTGGCGTGTTCGGGTTTCAACACAAACATCTGATAGAACTGCTTGGCACCCTCACTGCCGTATTTCAGCATTGCACCCATCGAGGTATCGCCGTTGATGTTGGCGTTTTCACGCTTGACATCGGAGTCCACCGCGTCAGAGAAAGTAATATCCTCGTAGACCTTCATCAAACGGGTGTTCATCTCACGCACACGACTACGCTCGTTGCGGTAGAGAATGTAGCTCTTGGCGGTCTGGATGTAGCCGTTGTCCATCAAGACGCGCTCTACCAAGTCCTGCACATGCTCGACATCGGGAGCATAGTCGCCCTCTTTTTCGAGAATGTCCACAACTTCATCTGCCAACTGTGCGATGGTTTCATCCTGTCCGATTTTGTAGGTGGCTTCAAAGGATTTACGAATGGCAACGACGATTTTATCTTTGTCGAAGTCTACCAGGCGGCCATCGCGTTTTTTCAGTTTGTTAATCACGGTCATTGCCTAAAATTCTCCTATCTATATATATTGTTCATTTCCACAAATTTGCACTATAACACACAATATGTTGTGCTTGTTGGAAAAAATACAGCTCATATATAGTATACCGATATGGCTACGCTGTCAATTGACGAAATAGACAAGAAGCCCCTGCATTATTTTGTTTTTCAACAGAAAAAGAGAACAGAAAAACGAACGGGGTGTCGCAAAATACGACACCCCACGCGCAGTCAGAACAGATAGGTTAGCAGCAACCGCAGTTATCGCCACAGCTATTGCCACAGCCACCGCAGCCACCACCGCTAAAGGTACTGCCACAGCCGCAACCACCACCGCTAAAGGTGCTACCGCTACCACAGCAGAAGAACAGAATGAGAATCAGAATGATAATCCAACAACTGCTGAAACCGTTATTATTACACATATAGGATACCTCCTGTGAGATGTAAGACGGTGAGCCGTCTTTAGTACATCATATGCGCTAAGAGACAGGAGGTGTCATTTCATACGGGTAGAGGAGACCAATTCCTTGGCTCGTATCAACTGT
Source organism: Candidatus Pelethomonas sp. (assembly GCA_045658885.1). Lineage (GTDB taxonomy): Bacteria > Bacillota > Clostridia > Oscillospirales > Oscillospiraceae > Pelethomonas. The sequence goes on from JAZOVU010000030.1 coordinate 11,214, forward strand.
TGGAAAGAAAAGACGCGCTGTTGCTGGAGCTGTTGTCCCAATGTCAAATAGGTACCAGATACCGTAGTGTCCAAATTGTAGTAGGAGAGATAGACGACATGGGCGCGGAGAAAAGTGCTGTTGGACAGGAATGTATACTCTGCGTCTGTCAGTGCGCCATAGGTACGGGCGCGCTCCAGAGAGGTCAGATAGTTGTCCACACCAGCGACACTGTATCCCAAGGCACGCAGGATAAATTCTTGATATTGTACGACAGATACAGGTGAGGCCGCACCAAATGTATTGTTACCAATGCCATTGGAGTACCCGTGGTGCCAAGCCCACGCCGCATAGCGGTCGAGCCATTTGGGGACATCCGTAAAGGGATGCTCATAGGTACAAGCGAGTGCCTCGTCCTCCTCACCGAGCATACGGATAAACATGACCAGAGCTTCCGCACGGGTGGGAGCTAAGTGTAGGTCAAAGCCCTCGCCAATGCCACTACCACTACCACGGAACAGTCCCAATTCGCGGAGTGCAAGGGCGATACCGTAGTAATCTATCGTAGTATCGTCGGTTGTGTGGGTATATGCGCCTTGATAGGAGAGAACTGCCGTGGGACTGGTGGAAACAAAGATGGCAGTGGAATCTTCGGCAACAACATAGCGGTGATTGGCGGTCAGCGTTGTACCAGAGGCAATCTCTTGCCCCAGGGTAACATCGACAACCGTGCCAGATGTAACTTGGACTACAATGTTACCAGCGTGTGCCGTGACGCACAGACCAGTCGCACCAGACAGTGTATCGCGCTCGTTGAGCGTAACCTGCTGGGCAACGGTAGCAAAATTCTCTTTGCGCACTTGGATGTCATTTGCCATCTGTTGAAGAGAGGCCTGCGTGTCTTGCAAGATTTCCTGGTCGGCAGTATCCAGAGCCGTGTCAATGGTGCGGTTCACTTCTGGGCGGAAAATACCCTCCAGATAGGAGAGGGAGAGTAACGGGTCATTGGCATCGCCACCTGCCGCAACCGCGACCACCAGACAGAGGGCGAGGGATAGTAAAAGCGAGGGAATCGTGAAAACTTTTTTCATAGCAATTCTTATTCCATGCGTCGGCTCTCGGTAATACGATAGTTCAGCGTGAGCAAGCTGTCCGCGAAGTGAACATCTTCAAATTGGACACCACTCACCTCGCTGGACAGTTCCACATTGGTGAAATTCCAGAAACCGCGGACACCTGCCGCAATCAGACGGTCAGCAGTTGCTTGAGCAACGGCGCGTGGTACGGTCAGAACTGCGACATCCACGGGGTACTCCTTGAGATAGGATTCAATATCGTCCATCGAGCGCACAGGAACCCCAGCAATCTCACTGCCAATCAGTGCAGGGGAGATATCAAATGCGGTGTGTAGGGTGAAACCACTATCCATAAAGTGAAAATTCTGCATGAGGGCGTGTCCCAAATTACCGACACCGACGACAATAATGCGGTGTTGATTGTTGACACCGAGGATACTACCTACCTCTGCGCGCAACTCCTCGACATTATATCCATAGCCCTGTTGCCCAAACTCGCCAAAACAGCTTAGGTCCTGCCGAATCTGAGAGGCGGTGATACCCATTCGATTTCCCAAAGAGTTGGAGGAGATACGAACAACCCCCTTGGTATATAGGTCATCCAGATAGCGATAGTAGCGTGGCAACCGTCGAATGACGGCATCGGAAACATTTTTTTTCTTCATATGTGCATATCCTTGCTCTATCCAAATTTATAGATGTTGTCATTATATTGCAGAGCGCAGGGATTTGTCAACCAAGTTGTTTGTTTTTTTAACAATCTTTTCGACACACTCCCTCTTTACAAAGAGGTTGCTTTCTGCTATACTAACACGGTACCAAACAACTGTCTATGTGCCCGTAGCTCAGTTGGATAGAGCGTTGGACTCCGACGTTTCAGACCGATTCAGGAGCGATATGGCGCAAAGCCTTGGAGCGTCTGGTTTGCAGGCGGCAGAGGCGAAAAAATCTCCGGTGGTTGACTACTGTTTGACTACCAAATCAGAAAAACGGAAAAGCTTGCTGTGCGAGTGTTTCCCATATATGTGCCTGTAGCTCAGTTGGATAGAGTGTTGGACTCCGACTCCAAAGGTCGCTGGTTCGAATCCAGTCAGGCATACCAACAAAAGGAGCTGTCGCAGAAAAGAAAATTTCTGCGACAGCTTTTTTTGGACTTAAGCTGCGGCACGGGACAAAAAATGTGGAAAACTTTTCAAATTATCTGTGTTTAGGGTACAGTAAACCAGGCCCTACTCAAAACGCAGTGCCAAAATAAGGAATAATCATTTTTGAAGTTGTTAAGCGACCTGAATTTTAGAAAGATGCGTTTTTAGTCGTCCGTTTTCCTGCTTCATCCAGAGCTTTTTCAGGTTAAATGCCATTGCGAGAAAGAACAATTCCGTTCGGACATTTTTCTTTCCGCGGGTGAGAAAACGACGAAA
>JAZOVU010000031.1:0-140214 GCA_045658885.1 Candidatus Pelethomonas sp.
GGCACTGCGTTTTGAGTAGGGCCTGGTTTACTGTACCCTAAACACAGATAATTTGAAAAGTTTTCCACATTTTTTGTCCCGTGCCGCAGCTTAAGTCCAAAAAAAGCTGTCGCAGAACTTTTCTTTTCTGCGACAGCTCCCATTTCATTTTGTGCAAAGTGTGGAAAGAGAAGTGTACGAAAAATGCCAAATAACAGGCAGCCTGTGGTTGCTCTGGACGATAGAAGCCCAGTTCAGTATAAGACCGAACTGGGCTTCTAAAAATATACCGTTTTTAGGTGTCTACTTTGACTTGACAGATGTACACAGCTTTTCGGCTATGTCGGTTTCGTTGTTTATTAGGAATTAGAAGCTCTTGTCGTCAACGAACAGCTCGCGGACGGCACCAGAAGTGGTGTTCTGGGGAGCTGGTGTTGCAACAGGTGCGGGAGCAGGGGCGGGGGTACGAGGACCGTCGCGCCATGCGAGGAACTTGGGTGCAACCTGGGGGAACAGGGCGAGGCTGAGCACATCTTCTTCGCTCTTTGCCAAATCCTTGAACTCCTCTTTGTACTTCTCCAGCTCAGGCTCCAGCAGGTCGGCAGGTCGGCAGGTAATCACCTCGTCGGGAGCGATGCCAGCCTTGGCACGCACCTTCTCGTTGACCTTGCCGGGCAGAGAGCCGTATTCGCCCTTCAGGACGGCGCGGGACTCCTTGGTGAAGGTCTTGTAACGATCGCCCATAATAACATTCATCACGGCCTGCGTACCGACAATCTGAGAGGAGGGCGTGACCAGAGGGGGATAGCCGTAGTCCTCACGGACACGGGGAATTTCGGCAAGAACCTCGTAGTACTTGTCCTCCTTGCCAGCCTGCTTCAGCTGGCTGATGAGATTGGAGAGCATACCACCAGGAACCTGATAGAGCAGGGTATTGGTGTCAACATTCAGCACCTTGGGGTCGAGGGAACCGGTGTCCTTCAGACGCTGTGCAACCTTGCGGAAGTGGACAGCGGCCTCGCTCATCTTGTTCAAATCCAAGCCAGTGTCGCGTGCGCTACCCATCAGAGTGGCGACCAGAGATTCGGTGGAGGGCTGTGCCGTACCGTTGGCGAGGGGGCTGAGTGCAGTGTCAACGATATCGACACCTGCCATAGCAGCCATCAGATAGACCATGTCGCCAGTACCGGTGGTGTTGTGGGTATGCAGATGGATGGGCATATCCACGCTCTCCTTCAGACGCTTGACCAGAGAGTACGCATCCATAGGCAACAGCAGGTTTGCCATGTCCTTGATGCACAGGGTATCAGCACCCATCTGCTCTAACTCTTTCGCCATCTTCACGAAGTAGTCCTCGTTGTGGATGGGGGAGATGGTGTAGGACAGGGTAGCCTCGACTGTACCGCCGTACTTCTTGGTGGACTTGATAGCCTGTTCGAGGTTACGGACATCGTTCAGTGCGTCGAAGATACGGATGATGTCGATACCATTCTCGATGGACTTACGGCAGAACGCATCGACGACATCGTCGGCGTAGTGCTTGTAACCCAGAATGTTCTGACCGCGGAACAACATCTGCAACTTGGTGTTGGGCAGAGCCTTACGCAGTTTACGCAGACGGTCCCACGGGTCCTCATTGAGGAAGCGCATACAGACATCGAAAGTGGCACCGCCCCAGCACTCCAAGGAGTAGTAGCCGATGGAGTCCAGAATCTCACAGGCGGGGAGCATATCGTCGATGGTCATACGGGTGGCGGCTTGGGACTGGTGTGCGTCACGGAGGATGGTATCCGTGATTAACAGGGGCTTATTGGAAAGAAATTCCATACAGTTTTGTCCTCCTTACATTAACCGAACAGTGCCATCAGCACGCCGGCGGCGATTGCAGAGCCGATAACGCCGGCCACATTGGGACCCATAGCGTGCATCAGCAGGAAGTTAGAGGGATTGTACTGCTGGCCGACCACCTGAGAAACACGGGCGGCCATAGGCACAGCGGAAACACCGGCGGAACCGATGAGAGGATTGATTTTTTCCTTGAGGAACAGGTTCATAAACTTTGCCAGCAGGACACCACCAGCGGTACCGCAACCGAAAGCGACAATACCCATGCACATGATGGCAAGGGTCTGTGCGGACAGGAAGGTAGTGGCAGTAGCGGTAGCACCGACAGACAGACCGAGGAAAATGGTGACAATATTCATCAACTCGTTCTGCATGGTCTTCTGCAGACGCTCCACCACGCCACTCTCCTTCGCCAGATTACCCAGCATCAGGCAGGCAATCAGGGGAGCTGCGGAGGGAACCAACAGCGCAACAAACACCGTAACCATGACGGGGAAGACAATCTTCTCGGTACGGGAAACGGTACGCAGGGGCTTCATCACAATTTTGCGCTCGGCCTCGGTGGTCAACAGCTTCATAATGGGGGGCTGAATGACGGGGACGAGTGCCATGTAACTGTAGGCGGCGACGGCGATGGGACCCAGCAACTCGGGGGCAAGCTTACTGGTGACGAAGATGGCGGTGGGGCCATCTGCACCGCCGATGATGCCGATAGAGGCGGCCTGTACCTCGTTGAACAGGCCAGACAGACGGCAGCCAACAAAGGTCATAAAGATACCGAGCTGTGCGGCCGCACCCAACAGCAAGCTCTTGGGGTTAGCAATCAGGGGACCAAAATCGGTCATCGCACCCACGCCCATGAAGATAAGGCAGGGGTAGATACCCAGCTTGACACCCAGATACAGAATATCAATCAGACCGAGGGAGATGGTCTGACCAACTTCGACGGTGTTGCGGACGGCTTCGCTGACACTGAGGGCTTCCAGTTCGGCCAAAAATTCCGCCGTGACAGGCGCACCGCCGAACAGCTCCCAGTTGACATGGCCGCCGGCGAACAGGATTTCGTGGTACATTTCCGCGCCAGGTAAGTTCGTGACCAACATACCGAACGCGATAGGGAGGAGCAGAAGCGGCTCAAATTTCTTGACAATCGCCAAATACATCAGAACGAAGGAAACGCCCAACATAATCAGGACTTTCACATCGCCGTTGGCAATCATATAGAAGCCGGTCTGCTGAATAAAATTCAGGATAGCTTCCATGGGTGAATCCTCCAGTGCAGCGGCCTTAGCCGATGACGCACAGCAGAGAGCCGGATTCCACAGAGGAGCCCTTGGAGGTGTTGACGGACAGGATGGTACCAGAGCAGGGAGCCATAATCTCGTTCTCCATCTTCATGGCCTCCAGAATGAACAGGACCTGACCCTTCTTCACGGAATCACCGTTCTGCACCTTGACATCGAGGATGGTACCGGGCATGGGAGCAGTGACCTTCTCGCCGTTTGCGGCAACGGGAGCGGGCTTAGCAGCAGGAGCAGGAGCGGGAGCAGGTGCAGGAGCTGCGGCAACGGGGGCAGGGGCAGCAACAGCAACGGGAGCGGGAGCGGCGGCACCATCAATCAGCTCGATTTCGACCTCGTAGATAGCACCATTGACATTAACTCTGTACTTTTTCATGTTTCTTTTCTCCTCTGATTTTTCAAAATATTTTGGGGACAAGGATACGGTGGGAGAATTTCTCCCAGTTCAACGCGATGGCAAAATTAAGCAACGCGCTTGAACGAACGGATGCGGATGCTGGAGATATCTGCGCCGAGGTCCTCTGCAATCGCGGCGGAAACAGCCGCAATCATGGCCTGACGCTCTGCGGTGGGGACGGCAACAGGGGCAGTGCCGCCGACCTGTTTCAGGGACTTGATACGGATACCAGAAACATCGGTACCAAGGTCCTCCGCAATCGCGGCGGAGATGGCCGCAATCATCGCCTGACGGTCAGCGACAGGTGCTGTAGCAGGGGCAGCACCGCCAACATAGCGCAGGGAGTGGATGCGGATGCCAGAGATGTCCGTGCCAAGGTCCTCCGCAATGGCGGCGGAAATGGCGGCGACCATCGCCTGACGGTCGGGAATGGCAGCGGGTACGGCGGTCTGGGTTGCAGATGCCTCCGCAGGGGGCATCGCCACAGCGGGCGTTTCCTCCTCTGGCACAATGGCAATCGGCTCTTTTTTTTGGAAGAGCTGACAGACTTTGCTCATCACTGTGCTGAGAAGGATAATGCAAATCAGACCGAAGAACACGGTGCCAAGACCCATGAGAACGACGAAAAGGTTGCTGGGCATTAGGCGGTTCCTCCTTCTAAAATTTTTGTGGGTTTCCCCACAAAAGTGACAAGTGCAATCCGGAGATAACACTTGTGCAAAGACAATTTTATTATAGCAGAGGTTCGACAAAAATTCAATACTTTGCGGTGTACATTTCCGCTAACCTTTCCCATCCTTTCCCTATCTTTCTGCACGGTTTCTTGCAAAAAGAGAAGGGGTTGACGCAAACGCGCGCCAACCCCATGGGAAACCAATTATTCGCGCAGGGCATCCGCCAACTGCTGTACTTTCAATTCGCTCTCCTCGTTCAGGGCGGAGAGAACTGTGACAACGGGTGTCACAAAGGTCAGATTCTTGCTCTTTTCCAACATTCCCTTCATCGTGCGTGCGGCAGTGGGAGCCCAACTGCCGTTCTCAATGAACGCAACCGTGCGGTTGGAGAAGCTACGGCTGGTCAGATGGTCGATAAAAGTACGCATATAGGGGAAGATATCGCCGTTGTAGGTGGGGGTCGCCAACACCAACTTGCTGAAACGGAACGCATCCGCGACTGCCTGTGCGGTGTCACAGTGTGCCAGGTCGTAAGTAACCACGGTCTGTCCCTGTGCCTTGAGGAGGTCAGCCAGCTTTTCAGCGGCCGCCTTGGTGTTTCCGTAGATGGAAGTGTAGGCGACGACTACGCCCTCCTCCTCAGGAAGGTAGCTGGACCAAGTGTTGTACAGACCGAGGTAGTAGCCCAAATTTTCGGTGAGGACAGGGCCGTGCAGGGGGCAGATGGCCTGAATATCCAGTGTGGCGGCCTTTTTCAGAATCGCCTGTACAGGTGCGCCGTACTTGCCCACGATACCGATGAAGTAGCGGCGGGCCTCTGTGACCCAATCGCTTTCCTCGACATCCAGTGCGCCGAACTTGCCGAAGCCATCGGCGGAGAACAGCACCTTTTCGGTGCTTTCATAGGTCATAATGACCTCGGGCCAGTGTACCATAGGGGCGGTGACGAAGTGCAGGGTGTGTCCACCCAAGGGGAGAGAATCTCCCTCGGTGACAATGACACGGCGGTCGGCAAAATCCGTGCCAAAGAAATTTTTCATCATCGTAAAGGCCTGTGCGGAGGAAACAATGGTGGCCTGGGGGTATGCCTGTGCGAAGTGGAAGATACTGCCAGAGTGGTCAGACTCCATGTGCTGTACGACCAGGTAGTCGGGCTGACGCTCGCCAAGCTCCTGACGCAGATTTTCCAACCATGCGTGTGCAAAATGGACATCGACGGTATCCATAACCGCAATCTTCTCGTCGATGATTGCATAGGAATTGTAGGACATACCATTTGCAACTTTATACTGACCCTCAAACAGGTCTACTTCGTGGTCGTTTACACCAATATAGCGAATGGTTTCAAAATTCACTGAGATTCTCCTTTTCTTAATTCTTCAATCGGATGGTTAAATCTTAAAATCCTCTGCCGTATGTTTGCTCGTTTCTAACTTCATCGGGCGGGGCGGTTCGCGACGCAGAGGGTCGTAGCGAAAGCCCCGACAGTGAAATTCTGGCGCAACGATGCCTTTGCGTGAGCAAATGACCTCGCGCTCGTTGATGGCATTTCCTCGTTTACAGTAAGCACAGCGCGGTTCGATATCTTTGCGGAATAACCTCATAAAATGTGCCTCCTTTACAGGGTTTGCAGAACAACCTCATCATTCTCCTCCGTCACAGTCAGCTGTGTGATGGGGCGGTCATAGCTGTTGATGATGGCGAGGGCCATGCTGTCCTCCACCTCTTTCTGGATGGTACGGCGCAGATTGCGTGCGCCATAGGTGGCGGAATACGATTTTTTAATCAGATAGTCCACCAGAGCGTCATCGTAGGAGAAAGTAAGACCCTTTTCCTTCATGCTGGCCTTGAGTTCATCCAACATCAGACGAGCGATGGGCTTGAAGTTCTCCTCGGTCAGCTTGTTGAAGTAGACAATTTCATCCACGCGGTTGATAAACTCAGGGCGCAGGAAGCTCTGAAGTGCTTTCATGGCGCGGTCTTTGCCCTGCTCGTTGACGGTCTTGTTGAAGCCAACACTGCCCTCCTTGCGGTCACTGCCTGCGTTGGAGGTCATCACAATCACGGTGTTCTCAAAGTTGACCTTGCGGCCGTGGGCATCCGTCACTTGACCATCATCCAGAATTTGCAGGAGGACATTCAGCACATCGGGGTGCGCTTTTTCAATTTCGTCAAACAGGATAACGCTGTAAGGCTTGCGACGAATTTTTTCCGTCAACTGTCCTGCCTCGTCATAGCCGACATAGCCAGGAGGGGAGCCGATGATACGGGAAACGGAGTGCTTCTCCATAAATTCGGACATATCCAGACGGATGAGGCTCTCAGGGGCGTTGAACAAATCCTCCGCCAACTGTTTGACCAGTTCCGTCTTACCTACGCCCGTACTGCCGACAAAAATGAAGCTGACAGGCTTGTGCTTGGGGGAGATGCCCACGCGATTTCTGCGGATAGCGGCGGAAACGGCGGCGATGGCCTCGTCCTGTCCGATGATTTTCTGCTTCAAACGCTGGTCTAGCTCGCTCAGACGCTTAAACTCCTCCTCACGAATCTTACTGGCGGGAATCTTCGTCCACAGCTCAATCACTCGTGCCAGATTTTCCATCGTCAACTCAGGGGTACCGCGCGCTGTCAATGCGTCCAGTTCGGACTGCAACTGCAACTCACGGCTCTTGAGTTCTGCCAGACGCTCAAAATTCGGCTCCTCGGCGGCCTCCAACAGTTCACGCTCCTTGGTGTAGTCGTCCAACTCGCGCACAATCTCCTGACGGCGGTTGATATCGGCATCTTTGAGGTTCATATCCGAACAGGCCTCGTCAATCAGGTCGATGGCCTTGTCGGGCAGGAAACGGTCGGTGATGTAGCGTTCACTCAACAGCACCGCCTGGCGCAAAATGCCCTCGGGGATGTGGACACCGTGGAAGGACTCGTAGTAGTGGGCGATACCACGCAAAATCTCCATGGTATCCTCCAGATTGGGCTCGTTGACGGTGACGCTCTGGAAACGACGCTCCAGTGCGGTGTCTTTTTCGATGTGCTTGCGGTACTCGGTGAAAGTGGTTGCACCAATGACCTGAATCTCACCGCGGGAGAGGGCAGGCTTGAGGATGTTGGCGGCATTCATACTGCCCTCGGCATCGCCTGCACCGACGATGTTGTGTACCTCGTCAATGACCAGAATGATGTTGCCGAACTTCCGAATTTCCTCAATCAGACCTTTCATACGGCTCTCAAACTGGCCACGGAACTGGGTACCTGCCACCAGTGCGGTCAAATCCAACAGGAATACTTCCTTGTCGCGCAACTTGAAGGGAACTTCACCGTTGGCGATGCGCTGTGCCAGCCCTTCCGCAATGGCGGTCTTACCGACACCGGGCTCACCAATCAAGCAGGGGTTGTTCTTCTGGCGGCGGTTGAGAATCTGAATTACACGCTCAATCTCCTGCTCGCGTCCGATGAGGTTGTCGAGCTTGCCGTTGCGTGCGCGCTCGGTCAGGTTGATGCAGTAGCTATCCAGATATTTCCGCTTAGGGGCTTTATCCGCCTTGCGGTCCTTGGTGTTCTCACTGGTGCGGGGCGGTTCGGCACTGGGGGCAGGGGGCGTGGTGTTCCCACCGAACAGACGGTTGAGGAAGGGAAAAGTGGCAGTTTTGCCGTCCTCCTCGCTCTCGTCCTCGCCGTCCTCGCTCGGATGGGGAATCAAGCCCTCCAGCGATTCGACACCGCCCAACGCCTGCATCATTTCTTCGTTAATCATCTCTAGTTCCTCGTCGTTGATGCCCATACGACGCATGATATCATCGACCTGCGGGATACCAAGCTCTTTGGCGCATTTCAGACAGAGTCCACTGTTGACGCTTTGACCGTTCTCCAAGCGTGTGATGAAGACAACGGCCATTCGTTTATGGCACTTGGAACAAAGGGTAGGTTGCATAATGGTTTACCTCGTGAAAATTTTTATAGGATAGACGCACCGCCAAGTCCAACCGCGGTCAGACATTGGTGGGCAAGTTTGAGAAAATAGGAGTGGGCAATGATTTCGTCGGTGAGCAAAATCCCTGTGTGGTGCAATGCCCATACGGTGATGAGTACCAACAGGATACCCTTGACTGCCCCAGAGAGAAGACCGCCCCACTGGTTCAGTTGGCGCAGGATGGGCAGTTTGAAGGTTTGCCCGACCAACCAAATCACAGGGCGCAGGGCAAGGGAGAGCAACGCAAAGCACAAAACAAAAATAACGGTGGAGAGAAGCTCCTGTACGGGGCCGTGTAGGACCGTGTCTACAACACCCAAACTGAATGTCAGAAGCTCGGCACCAGTCAAAATTTTGGCAGGTACATTGAGAGAGGTGAGCAGTTCCAGTATTTTGTTTCGCACAAACTCGTTGTCGATGGTGGAAATGGCACTTTGTATCTCCTTTACGGGAGCAGAAAATAGCGTTTCCAGCCCTGCCTCGGTCAGATGTTGTTCAACAGCGATATGGGTTGCTGGGCGGATTACTTGCTCGATGATAAGGTTGGAGGCTGGCTCGCTCACCTGTGAGGCGATAGTGATGGCAAGGATGGTACCAGCCAAGGCGAGCAGACTGTGCATCACGCCTCTCGACCAACCGATATACAGGTACAGTCCCAGAATGGCGACAATGCAACCGTCGATAATAAGGGAAGTGGACAACAGACAGATGCTCCTTTCTTTATGGCAAGAAACGCCAAGCGGAAGTTTCTGCAATCAGTAATGCGGTGCCGTCGCGGTGCATTCGCACATAACCTGCGCGCTCGGTATCCTCCAGACGCGCCACTTCATTTAAGGTGCGGTCGTAGAGTACCAGTGCATCGCTGTACAGAACCGCAAGACGGTCGCCCACGGCACTCATATCCAAGACTTCTTCTGTCAACTCGCGTGTGGCGATGGCCTCGCCCTCCAGAGAAAAGGTGGTCAGCTGACAGATATTACTGGATTGATAGCGTCCCAACAACAGGGCGCAGAAGTCCTTGCCCGTCAGGGCGTAGTCGTGGAGATAGCGTTCCCCGTAGGCGTAGTTGAGCTGAATCGCACCGTCGAGTGTTAAAATCGCGAGGCGTTTATCGCACAACAGAATTGCGTGTTCCTTGGTGAGGGCAATATCGAGGGGCAGTGCGTCGGAGATGGGATACGCACCGACACGCTCGCCAGTGGAGAGTTCATACAGTACCATCGTGGAGGTGAAGGCACCCTTCTTTTCTCCCAGAGCGAGAACCAACAGGTGCTTTCCGTCCTGCGTCACAACCGCATCACTGAGATAGTGGTCGTGGGAATCGAAGTGAAAGATGAGATTTCCCTTCTTATCGTATACGCTGACGGAGGTTTTATAGCCGATTTTCTGCTCCGTAATCGCCAAGTGGTCGGTCTGATTCAACCGTGCGGAGTAGCACAGCAGTCCCTCACCACTCTGGTGTGTCCAGCACAGACCCATATTGTTGAGTACATAGACGGTATTACCCTGTACATCGCAGACAGCCACTAAATCGTTTCCTACCGAGATAACAGGGGTGGTGATATTGGTTTGGAGGTCATACAGCACCGTACCGCCCTGATGGAGAATCTGTATCCCTTGTGGATTTACCACAAACAGCTCGTCGTTCAGACGCTCGTAGAGGTTGTTCTGGTGGGAGGCGTATGTATAGAGATTTTGTGTCTGCGCGCTGTTGCCGTACATCAAGTAGCGACGCAGGGCGGCAAGTTGTGGGTGGTTCTTCCCTGTAGAAAACATAGAAATAACCAAAACAAGGAGCAATGCCACCGCAACGGGCAGGGTACGACGGAGAAAGTGTGGTTTTCGTTTCACGCGTTTTGTCTTTTCCTCGGTGGGGACGGTTTGGTTGTTGTCTTTATTCGCCATTAAGTCGTTCATCCTCATACCAAAGTTTTGTCAGATACAGTCCACCGGGTGGAACGGTTGGACCAGCGAGGGTGCGATTGCCACTCTCCAGAATGAGAGGGATATCCTCGGGAGTCAATTTGCCCTCGGCGGCATAGAGTACCGTGCCAGTGATAGCGCGCACCATATTATACAAAAATCCGTTGGCGCAGACCTTCAGCTCTAGGAGATTTTCGTTGCGTGTCACATAACAGTAGTGGATGGTGCGGACAGTGGTTCTCGTTTCCGTGCCCACACTGCGGACCGCACGGAAGTCGTGCGTCCCCTCGAAAGCGCGTGCGGCGCGGTTCATACTCTCCTCGTCCAGACGCTTGGGGTAAAAATAGGCACGGTTCACATAGAATGGATTGCGGATACGCGAATTGAAAATGCGATAGGTATATTCTTTCTTGATGCACGAGCCGATGGCGTTGAAGTCCTCCGCCACCTCAAAGGCGCGACACACCACGATGTCGTCCGGTAGACGGGTATTGACCGCCAGCGGAATGCGGTCGGCAGGAATGGTGCAGTTGGTGCGGAAGTTGGCGATGTAGTACTCCGCATGGACACCCGCATCAGTGCGCCCACAGCCTGTGAGCTTGACAGGATGGCCACAAATCATAGCCAGAGCCTTTTCCAGTGTTTCTGCAACGGTGACTTCTGTTTTTTGTACCTGCCAACCGTGGTAGGCAGTGCCATTGTACATCAAATGTAGGGCGATATTTCTCATATTCTCTGCCTCTCGAAAAATAACAATGAATGCTTCATATGCTTCTGAAACGCTATTATAGCGAAAAGTGCGATTGAAGTCAATGTGGGAAAAAACACCTGCTATGGCATTAAAACCACAGCAGGTGTTAGGGATGCTATTATTTATGCAACAGGGGGGAGAGGGGTTTGTAGATGAAGAATGCCAGTACCGTGGTCAAGATGCCTTTGAGCAGGGTGAACGGCGCATTAAAGACAATCAGACAGGTGAGTAGACCGTTCACGGAAGGAATGAGCGTCTGATACATCCCGATAATGGCATCCAACGGAAGCAGTGTGGTGTAGAACGGATACGAAATAAAGTAGTTGATGGGGACGCTGAATATAGCCATAACCAACGCACCAACCACTGCGCCGATGAGCGCGTTTTTGCGCGATTTTTTCCGCTGGTACAGCAACCCAGCTGGCAACATGAAGCAACAACCAAGCAAAAAATTACACACCTCACCGACACAGGCGGTCGTTGTAAAGAGCGCGTGGACAGCATTTTTAATGAAACATACCGCAATACCATAGACAGGCCCCAGACTGAAAGTAGCCAGTAGCGCAGGCAGTTCCGAGAAATCCATCTTCACAAAGTCAGGGATTAAGAACGGAATAGAAAATTCAAATAGCATTAAAACAACAGCGACAGCACCGAGCATGGCGGTGACGGTCAACCGATGGGTTTTTGTTTTTGTGGACATAAAAAGCCCTCCTTTTTCCTCATACACCATTATACATACCTGACAAAAAAACACAAGAGGAAAATACTTTACAATGTAGCACCATCGTTCTATGATAAAGGGAGGTGGTGAAATCGTATGACACAGGAACGAGAAAAAACTTGCTGTTTTACAGGGCACAGGCCAGAAAAATTGCCGTGGGGAAATGAGGAAAACGACCCACGCTGTCTGGTTCTCAAAAAGAAAATTCAGGATGCGGTCGAGGTCGCCTATGCAGATGGCAAACGGCATTTCATCTGTGGCATGGCGCGTGGTTGTGATTTTTATTTTGCGGAGGCGGTCATTGCTCTGCGTGAGGAAAAAGGGGATGTCACACTGGAGGCGGCGATTCCCTGCGCCATGCAGAGTGCTTCGTGGTCTGCGGTACACCGCACCCGATGGGAGCGATTGGTGGAGGCCTGCGATACGAAAACCGTGTTGCAAGAGGGGTATACACCGTACAGTATGATTCGACGAAACCGCTATATGGTGGACCGCAGCTCTCTGGTGATTGCGGTGTATGACGGCTCAGACGGTGGGACGCGTCGCACTTTGGAGTACGCCCTCAAGAAAAAAGTCGAATTTGTAGACTTGAATCCGACCAACATGGATTGGTAGGAACAGTGGTGAGGGGGACTGCATACACTCCTGATAGGAGGCGGTTGAGTTGCGAAACTATTATGTATTGCTCTGCCGCTCCATCACACATGCACAGCGACTGAGTGCCACTTTGGAGCGTGTCGGTGTGCGCGGAGGAATCACTCGTCCACCGGTAGGACTGACTGCGAAAGGGTGTAGCTATGCCGTTCGCGTGAGTGCATCGTCCTATGAGCGCGCTATGCGCGCCCTGACGGCGGCGCAGTTGCTACCAGAGCGAGTGTTTCTGGTGTCTGATGACGGTGCGTATCGCGAAATCTTTTTGCGATGAGTGGTATCAATGGGGGGTATCGTCTGGTGCGATACCCCCTTTCCGACGAAATGAGGGGAGTATCGGATGATTTATTTGGATAGTGCGGCAACTACTTTACAAAAACCAAGGACTGTTTCGGCGGCAGTTGCGTCCGCCATTGCGACGATGACCACACCTGGGCGAGGGGACCATCCTGCCTCGCGCCTCGCCGCGGACAAAATGCTTGCCATGCGTACTACGGCGGCACAGCTATTTGATGTATCCGAGCCAGACCGCGTGGTATTGACGATGAATGCCACCCACGCACTGAATCTGGCGGTAAAAAGTATGGTAAAAGCAGGGGATACCGTGGTGATTTCGGGGTATGAACATAACGCAGTCACGCGCCCTCTCCATGCGATTCCCAATGTCAACATCCGCGTGGTCAATGGGGAGCTGTTCCAACCAGACCAGATGGCAGAGGGGTTTGCGCGCGCCTTGCAGGGGGAGGTCAAGGCGGTTATCTGTACGCATACCTCCAATGTGTTCGGCTATACCCTGCCGATGGACGATATTGCACAGCTCTGTCAACAGCGCGGTGTGCCACTGGTGGTGGATGCGTCCCAGTCGGCTGGTATCCTCCCTGTGACTTTGGGGAAATGGGGGGCGGCCTATGTTGCCATGCCAGGACATAAGGGTCTGTATGGTCCACAGGGGACAGGGCTGTTGCTGTGTGCCGAGGGGCGACTGCCCGATGCACTGCTACAGGGGGGAACAGGGAGCCTTTCTCGTCTACAGGAGATGCCCGATTTTCTCCCAGACCGTCTGGAAGCAGGGACGCAAAATGTCCACGGTGCGGTAGGGCTGTTGGAGGGAATGCGCTTCGTGCAAAAATTTGTACCCGGAAAGATTGCCCACTACGAGGGGGAGCTGATGGCGATGTTGGCGCGTGGACTACAAAAAACAGGAAAGTATCGCGTATTCCACGCAGGAACAAATACTTCGGTGCTGTCGGTCGTACCGCGTGACCTCACACCAGAGGAGTTAGGGGAGCGACTGGCCGCCAAGGGCGTTGCCACCCGTGCAGGCCTGCACTGTGCGCCGTTGGCACACCGCAGTGCAGGGACGGACCGCACAGGCACCCTCCGTTTTTCTGCGTCAGTGTTCAATACAGAGGCAGAGATTGCGCGCGTTCTGCATCTGCTGGCATAAGGCAGAAACAGAAAGTTTTCATATAAGCGAAAAAAAGCGTATAGATTTGGTTGCTTTTTTTTCCTGTTTCGATTAAAATATACTCACCTATGGAATTTTAACAGAGTGGGGGAGAGAACATGGAAGTAGTCAACAGTGTGATGCAACGCCTGTTGGAGTATGCCCAGTCCATCGAAATTTGGGATGTACTGGATATTTTGACGATTGCGTTTCTGGCATATCAGCTGATTAAATTGGTGCAAAAGACCAATTCTTCCCGTATCATCAAAGGTGTTGCGCTGGTATTGATTGCGCTGTGGCTGTCCTCAGGCCGTCTGCGCGCTTTGAACTACTTATTGACGCACATCGTTGATATCGGAATTTTGGCATTGCTCATCCTGTTTCAGCCGGAATTGCGCCATGTCTTGGAGAAGATGGGCAGTAGCCGTCTCAGTTTTGCACGGTTCTTCTCCCGTCCACAGGTTGACCGACAGACCATGGAGCGTACCATTGCCGAAACGGTCAGTGCGTGTGGCGATATGAGCAAATCGCGCACAGGCGCGTTGATTGTGTTTGAGCGCGAACTAAACCTTGATGAGCAGGCGCGCAGTGGTACCCGACTGGATGCCGAGGTGTCCTCTGAACTGTTGAAAAATATCTTCTTTGTCAAAGCACCCATGCACGACGGCGCGGCTATTGTCAGAAATGGTCGCCTGTTGGCGGCAGGCTGTATGTTGCCCCTGAGCCGCAATGTCAACCTCAGCCGTGACTTGGGTATGCGCCACCGCGCTGGTATCGGTATGAGTGAAAATTCCGATGCCGTGGTGGTGCTGGTCAGTGAGGAGACAGGCTCTATTTCCGTCGCGGTGGGCGGTATGCTCAAGCGTCATCTGATGACAGAAACGCTGTCACAGGTTTTGCAGAATGAGCTTCTGCCAGAGGAGGAGAACGCCGACAGTGCCGATAAGAAAAAACCTGCGTGGATGAATCACAAACCGAAGAATAAGAAGGATGGTGGTGGCAACAATGAGTGAGAAGGGCAATAAGATTCTCTATATGGTGCTGTCGCTGTTGTTTGCGATTGCTTTCTGGTTGTATGTAGACAATGCAGAGGGAAATACTATCACAAAAGAGTTTCACTACATCCCTGTGGAGTTTATCGGGGAAACGGATACCCTGCCCAGCCGTGGCCTCATGTTGGCACAGGGCGGAGATATGACCATTGATATAGAGTTGCGTGGTCCGCGTAGTGTCATTACTGGTTTGAGCCGTTCGGATTTGGGGATTCAGGTCGATTTGAGCAGTATCACTGCGGTGGGTACCTATCCGCTGGACTACAAAATTTTGACACCAGACACCATCAATCCCTCCTCTGTGAGCGTGGAAAGAAGCTCTGTTTCGACAGTGACGGTGCGTATTATTGAGATGTATGAAAAGACGGTGCCTGTCACGGTGGATATTGTCGGTGAAGTAGCCGAAAACCACATCTACATGGCGGAGAAACTAGTGGCACAGCCGTCGGTCATTACGCTTCGTGGACGCGAGGAGGATATCGACCATATCACCGAGGCACATATCCAAGTCGATTTGACAGATGCCAATGCCACCATACGGCGCGAATTGGAGTATACCTTGCGAGATAAAGATGGAAACACGATAGAACCCAACGGCGAAATTCGTCGCTCCGATAAGCGTGTGCAGGTGGTTGTCCCTGTTTATGTGGTAAAAACGCTGCCGTTGGTGGCAAATTTCAGTGAAGCCCCTGGTTCCTCTCTACAAAATGTTGACTGGGAGCTGTCGGTAAATTCTATCGAAGTAGCTGGAGATGTGGCAAGTCTGGACACCAAAGACAGTATTGCCTTGGAGGTTGTAGACTTGAGCAATCTTCTCTCGGACTCCGAGCTTCGCCTGTCGATTCCTCTACCGAGCAACTGTATCAACCTCAGTGGCACGACAGAAACGGTTCTATCCATCCAGTTTAAGGATGTAGAAACCCGCGCTTTTACGGTAACAGATATTAGTGCCGTGGGTTTGAGTGAGAATCAGACCTTCAGCAAGGTGACAAACAGCGTGGATGTGGTGGTGCGCGGTCCGGCTCACCTGTTGGAGTTGCTGGCACCAGAGAATATCCGCATTGTTGTGGATTTGTCGCAGTATCTATTCAATGGCACTTACTCCGTCCCAGCTACGGTGCTGATTGACGGATTCAATCAAGTTGGTGTCGTTGGTTCGTACTCTATCGCCTGTAAGATATCGTGATGTGAGATGAAACAGATTGGTACAATAACAAAAATTTTCGATACCCACTTGGTAGAAGTGACCGTTGTACGGCGGAGTGCCTGCGCGCACGACTGTGAACACTGTGCAGGGTGTGGCGCACAGACAGCGAATGTTACGGTGCGCGCACAGTGCCCTTTTGCGGTCGCGCTAGGGGATATGGTGGAGCTGTATAGTGATAACCGTGTGTTGGGTTACGCGGCACTGGTCTACCTCGTCCCACTGGTGCTGTTCTTTGTCGGGTACTGTTGCCCGACGAATGTGACAGAAACCGTGCGCTACCTCTGTGCAGGGGGTGGATTTGTACTTGGTATCGTGTTGGCGGTTGTCTGCGACCGCCTGCTACGCCGTTCTCGTACGGTGTTGCACCAGATTCTACGAAAGATATAGTGTACTATGTTTGGATATGTCAGACCATCCATGGAGCGATTGTCCGAGGAGGAAAAAAGTCGTTTTTCCGCAGTATACTGCGGTCTGTGTCGTACACTGGATGCACGCTACGGACTGCGCGCTCGCTTTATTCTGAATTACGACTTTACCTTTTTGGCTCTCCTGCTGTCCGAACCGATAGCACCACAGCGGTTACACGGTGGCTGTATCGCCCATCCTATTCATGGACGGGATTTTTACGAGCCGAATGAGGCCTTGGAGTTGGCGGCCGACTGTAGTGTGATTCTTGCGTGGTGGCAACTGCGCGATGGCATACACGACCACGGTGTTCTCTGCGGTGCGAAATACCGCAGTGGGGCGGCGGCGTTAGCATCTGCCTACCAGAAAGCACGGCAGTACCGCCCAGCGTTTGACCGTTCAACACGCGAGTTGTTAGACAGGCTTCATGCCTTGGAAGTGTCCCGTTGTGCCTCAATGGATGAGGCGGCGGACACCTTTGCCCAGCTGTTGCAGGGCATCAGCCAAGAAGTCACCGACCCCATCAAGGCGCGCGTCCTCTCCCAGATGCTCTACCATCTGGGACGCTGGATTTATCTGGTGGACGCGGTGGACGATTTGGCGGACGATGTGCGGACAGGCAGTTATAATCCGTTGGTATACCGCTTCGCCTTGACCGATAGTGCCTTGCCACAGGAGGCAAAGCGAGAATTGATTCTGTCGCTCGACCACTCCATTCGGCTCATGGCAACCGCCTTTGAATTGTGGGATTTTGGCGATTGGACTGGCATTATCCGCAGTGTTGTTTATGAAGGGCTTTTCTGTGTGGGAAAAGCTGTGTTAGAGGGAAGATTCCACGCCGTGCGTAGGAAGAAGCACGGCAGAGACGAGGAACAGTTATGACAGACCCCCATCAGATACTTGGTGTATCGCCTACCGCGTCCGATGACGAAATAAAAAAAGCGTACCGTGAATTGGCGCGTAAGTATCACCCCGACAATTACCACGATAATCCTCTTGCGGATTTGGCGCAGGAGAAGATGAAAGAAATCAATGCCGCCTACGCGGAAATTCAGCGTCGTCGTGGTGGGGCTGGAAGTGGCAACACGACCACCTACCAGAGCCATAGTTATCAGTACGGACAGCAGAGCAGTAGTGGCAATGCACTCTTTTATCAGGTGCGGTTGGCGATCAACCGCAACGACCTCCATACTGCAGAACAACTTCTCGCACAGATTGCGAACCACGATGCGGAGTGGAATTATCTCAAAGGGACGATTTGTTACCGCCGTGGTTGGATTGACGAGGCAAGGCGGTATTATCAGAATGCCTATCAGATGGAGCCGAGCAATGTGGAATACCGCAGGGCACTCGACCACATCGAAACAGGCAATGTCGGGTATCGGCCAGAGGGGTACGATGTGTACTCCACAGGTTGTGGCGATAATATCTGTTCTAAGGTGCTATGTACCTATCTGCTGTGCAATGCCTGTAGTTTTGGCGGTATGCGCTTTATCTGTTGTTGATAGAATAGTGAGGGATTGAATTGGTTAAAAGTATGACTGGCTATGGCCGTGCCAGAGAAACAAGAAACGGCCGTGATATTACCGTGGAGGTGCGTAGTGTCAACAACCGCTACCTCGACTGTACCGTGAAGATGCCCCGCGCCTATATCTTTGCGGAGGATACCATCAAGACGGCAGTGCAGAAAGCCGCCAGCCGTGGTAAGGTCGATGTGTTCATCAGTGTGGATTCCCTCGGTGCGGAGGAAACGCTGGTCAAAGTCAACGAGCCTTTGGCACGCCAGTATATTGATGCCATGCGTCAGTTGATGACGCTGGGCGCAGGTACTATCACATACGACTACCGTGCAACGGATTTGGCGAAGCTCCCAGATGTCTTGACTGTGACCAAGGCAGAAGAGGACTTGGAGACCATCAGTGCCGATATTGCCGCCGTTTTGCAGGAGGCCTTGCACAACTATGTCGCCATGCGCGAAACCGAGGGACGCAAGCTGGCGGAGGATATCCTCTCCCGTCTGGACACAATTGAAGCCATCACCGCCAAGGTGGAGGCGCGTTCCCCACAGACGGTGGCAGAGTACCGTGAAAAGCTGACCGCCCGTATGCAGGAGGTGTTACACAGCACCACCATCGAGGAGAGCAGAATCCTCACCGAGGCGGCGATTTTTGCGGATAAGGTGGCAGTGGACGAGGAAACTGTGCGCCTGCGTAGCCACCTCAGCCAACTCCGTGAAATGCTACACAGCGATATCCCTGTGGGACGCAAGTTGGATTTCTTGATTCAGGAAGTCAACCGCGAGTCCAATACAATTGGTTCTAAATGTACGGATTTGGAAATCTCTCGCTATGTCGTAGACCTCAAAGCAGAGATTGAAAAGATTCGGGAACAGGTGCAGAATATCGAGTAAGGAGCAAGTGATGGAACTTGTGAATATCGGCTACGGCAACATGATTAGCGCGCAGCGTGTAATCGCCGTGGTCAGTCCCGATTCCGCCCCCGTAAAACGCATGGTGTCCGAGGCGCGTGAGCGCAGTATGCTGATTGACGCGACTTTCGGACGAAAAACGGCGGCTGTTTTGGTCATGGACAGTGACCATGTAGTTCTTTCTGGCCTGCCGATGGAGAAACTGGCACCGCGATTTGGTGTTGACCCGACTGTCTTGGAGGAGGAAATATGAGAAAGGGAAAGACATTTATCATCTGTGGTCCCTCCGGTGTAGGAAAGGGGACCGTCGTAGCGCGTCTGTTGGCGAGTGACCCAACCCTGTATTTTTCCGTTTCGGCAACCACCCGTGCCCCTCGCCCTGGGGAAGTGGATGGCAAACATTATCACTTCCTGACGCAGGAACAGTTCGCACAGTGGGTGGCAGAGGACCAGTTCCTTGAACACGCCGAATTTGTAGGCAACCGCTACGGTACGCCACGCAAGTTCATCGACAAGGCGATGGAGCAGGGGCGTGATGTCATTTTGGACATTGAGATTCAGGGCGCAGAACAGGTACATCAAAAACGACCCGATGCCGTGCGTATTTTTATCGCACCGCCCAGCTGGGACGAACTGGAGCGCAGATTGATTGGACGCGGTACGGAGGATATGGAAAAAGTGCGTTCGCGTCTACAGCGTGGCAAAGAGGAGTTCCTCGTTGCTAAAGATTTTGATTATTTTGTCATCAACGATACCGTGGACAGGGCTGTGGAGGAAATTAGCGCGATTATGTGCGCCGAACATTGCAGACCTGACGAGCGTATTGCTATGTTGAATCGCTAATAGCAGTAACAATTTTGAAAATTTTTGAAAAAGGAATGATACGATTATGATGCTGTATCCCGCTATGAATAAGTTGACCGCACAGATTCCGAACCGTTACCTGCTGGTCAATGTCGTTGCCCGCCGTGCCCGTCAGATTGCACAGGAGGCAGAGCTTGCCAAGCAGAGAATGAATGTCAAGTCCGTTACGCTTGCCATTCAGGAGGTCGCCGACGGAAAACTGTCTGTGGCCGATGCGCAGGTCGAAGTTGCAAATGTAGAAGGCTGATAACAATTGGGGTTGTCGGTTCGGGCTGTTCCGAATTGGCAACCCCGAATGTCCGTTATGAACGGAAAGAGAAGTGAGGAACTATGGAATCAATCACCATTGCGCGTGTTGCCGTTGCCGCGGCAACCTATAGCATTGATAAACCATATGACTATATTGTTCCCGAATCCCTGCAACAGCGCGCACGGATTGGTGTGCGCGTGACAGTTCCTTTCGGGCGTGGCAATCGCCCCAGTGAGGGCGTGATTCTTGGCATTGACCACGAGAAACGGCATGAGAAACTGAAAACGATTCTCTCCGTACCAGACGACGAGAGTGTACTCGGTCCTGCACAGATTAAACTGGCCCTGTGGCTCCGCGAACGCTACTTCTGTACCCTCTACGATGCGGTGAAAGCACTGCTACCAACAGGGTTGCTGTACCGTATTCGTGAGATATACCATCTCGCAGTGGAGCGAGAAACGGCGTTGGAAGCTGGGGTTGGGGAGCGCGAAAGTCGCATACTGGAAACGGTGGTTGCCCACGGTGGCTGTGCCGAGTTGGATACCATCAAATTGGCGTGTGGCGAGGAGGTCCAAGCGGTCTTACAGGAGCTGTGTCGCCGTGGTATCCTCTCCAAAGAAACCAGTGCGAAACAGCGGATTCCCGATAAGAAAGTAAAGCGTGTGGCACTGTCGATTAGCCCAGAGGAAGCCCTCGCCCTTGTGACACCGAAAAAGTCCTCCTCGCCCCTCCGCTATGAAGTAGTACGCCTGTTGAGTACGGTGGGCAGTGCGTTGAGTACGGATATCATCTACTTTACAGGGGCTTCCATGCGAACCCTGCGCGGTATGGAAAAGAGTGGATTGGTCACGATAACGGAGGAGGAAACCCTGCGTGTCCCTAAAATTCGTGAAACAGATGGGGAGGCACTCGTGCTCTCCGAGGAACAGCGCGCAGTATATAACGATATCGTGCAACAGTTGGATGCACCGCAACCGTCCTGTACGCTACTCTACGGTGTGACTGGCAGTGGAAAAACGGCGGTCTATATCGAATTGCTCAAAGAAACGGTGCGCCGTGGCAAGCGTGGGATGATTCTCGTCCCAGAGATTGCACTGACACCGCAGATGATGGCGAAGTTTTCTGCACACTTTGGAAATAAAGTGGTGATGTTGCACAGTGGGTTGCACCTCACGGAGCGATATGACCAGTGGAAACGGGTGCGCCGTGGCGAGGTGGATGTCGTACTGGGGACACGCAGTGCCGTTTTTGCCCCGCTGGACGATATCGGTATGATTATCGTGGACGAGGAGCAGGAGGACAGCTACCAGTCCGACCACGCGCTCCGTTACCATGCGCGTGATGTGGCGAAATTTTTGTGTACACACCACAATGCGGTGCTGGTACTCGGCAGTGCAACCCCCTCGGTTGAGAGTACTTGGCAGGCACAGCGTGGTAGTTACCAAAAAGCCATTCTGCGGAATCGGTACAATCGCCAACCGTTGCCCCGTGTCCTGCTGGCCGATATGCGTGATGAAGTTCGTGCTGGCAACAATGGCACCATCAGCAGTCTGTTGCGCCGAGAGTTGGAGGAAAATATCCGCCGTGGGGAGCAGAGTATCCTGTTTCTCAACCGCCGTGGCAACAGTCGGATGCTGTTGTGTGGGGAGTGCGGTGCGGTACCAGAATGTCCGCGCTGTAGTGTCCCCATGACCTACCACAGCGCAAACGGTCGCTTGATGTGCCACTACTGTGGCCACTCGGAACGGGCGTGGGAGAGCTGTGACGACTGCGGTGGCATGATGAAGTATATCGGCACAGGAACGCAGAAAGTCGAGGAAGAACTGCGCGAACTGTTCCCCGATACCGAGATACTGCGGATGGATGCCGATACCGTTTCGGGCAACCATGAACAGCTGTTGGAGAAATTTGAAAAGAAGAAAATTCCAATTTTGCTCGGCACGCAGATGGTGGCGAAAGGATTGGATTTTGAAAATGTCACCCTCGTCGGCGTGTTGTCGGCCGATTTGGGGCTGTATGTGGACAACTATCGTGCCGCAGAGCGCACTTTTAGCCTGTTGACGCAGGTGGTGGGGCGCGCCGGACGCGGTAGTAAGGATGGGCGCGCCGTGATTCAGACCTTTACCCCGGAGAACGAGGTCATTTCCAGTGCGGCACGGCAGGACTACAATGCGTTTTATAGCAGTGAGATTCGGATGCGCCGTGCCAGACGCTATCCGCCCTTTGCGGATGTGTTTACTTTGACCATCTCGGGACAGGATGAGGGCGCGGTGCTTCGCGCGGCGGTACAGTTGCGCGATGGGATGCGACAGGCATTGCAATATCCAACGGCCGCCAATCTGCAAACAGAATTGCTCGGTCCTGCCCCTGCGCCGATTTTGAAAGTGAATAACCGCTATCGCTACCGCCTGTTCTGGGTGGGGCGCAATGACCACGCAACACGCGAGATTCTCGCGTACTATATCCGCGCATTCCATGAAAAGAAAGAGAATCGCGGGATGAATTTGTTTGTTGACTGCAATGCAGGAAAATAATACAAAAGAGAACCGTCGGATTAGAACCGACGGAAGGAGGATATAATGGCTATCAGAAAGATTGTAACACAGGGCGATGAAGTGCTGACCAAGAAGTGCCGTGCGGTGACGGAGTTTAACGAGCGACTGCACGACCTGTTGGAGGATATGGCGGATACCTTGGAGGAATCTGGTGGTGTCGGTCTGGCCGCACCGCAGGTCGGTGTCCTGCGCCGTGTGGTGCTGGTCATCAACGATGAGAATGAGATTTTGGAGCTGATTAACCCCGAAATCATCCACACTGAGGGAGAGCAGACTGGCCCTGAGGGATGCCTGAGCGTCCCCGGTAAATTTGGCATGGTGACACGCCCCAATGTTGTCCGCGTCCGCGCACAGGACCGCTTCGGCGACTGGTTCGAGGCAGAGGGCGAGGAGCTGACCGCACGGTGCTTCTGTCACGAGTTGGAGCATCTGGACGGCCACCTCTATGTGGAGCATATCGACCACTTCCTCACCGAGGAGGAGTTACAGCAGTACTACAAGGAGCAGGGATACGAGTTGGAGGAGGACGAGGAGTAAATATGCGCGTTGTATTTATGGGCACACCAGAATTTGGTGTTTCCGTTCTTCGCAAACTGGTCGAGGACAACTGGAATGTGGTCGCGGCCTATACCCAGCCAGATAAGCCCAAAAATCGTGGGATGAAGCTGATTCCGACCCCTGTGAAAGCGTATGCCATGGAGCAGGATATCCCAGTCTATCAGCCGTTGTCCTGCCGTGACGAGGAGACCCTTGCACAGCTCCGTGCCTTGGAACCCGATGTCATCGTGGTTGCCGCCTACGGCAAATTACTGCCCAAGGCACTGCTGGAGATTCCCAAAACTGCTATTATCAATGTCCACTCCTCGATTTTGCCCCAGTATCGCGGTGCCGCCCCTATCAACTGGGCGATTCTCAACGGTGATGCAGAAACTGGCGTGACCATTCAGTATATGGGCGAGGAACTGGACGCAGGTGACATTCTGCTGATAAAGCGTACAGCGATTGAACCGACCGAAGATGCCGCCTCTCTGTATGACCGCCTCGCACAGATGGGCGGTGAAGCCGCCAGTGAAGCACTGGCACAGTTGCGCGACGGTACAGCGACACGCACACCGCAGGTCTACGGCGAACAGTACCAGTATGCGTCCATGCTCTCCCGTGAAATGTCTGCAATGGATTTTACCAAGGGCGCACAGCAGTTGGTCAATCAGGTGCGTGGTTTGATTCCGTGGCCATGTGCAACGACAGATGTAGCTGGGGTTCGTTGGAAAGTGTTCCGTGCCCATGTGGGCGGTGCAACCACGGCACAGGCTGGCACGATTCTCTCTGCCGACAAAAACGGTATCGCCGTGGCCTGCGGTGACGGACAGAGCCTTGTTATCACGGAGCTTCAGCCAGACGGCGGAAAGCGTATGGCGGCAGCAGACTATTTGAGAGGTCGTCCCATCCACCTGTAATCAAAATTTGTTGGTTTCGACACAAAGGAGAGCAATATGCCGTTTTATTATGATACGATTTATTGGATTGTTCTCATACCTGTGCTACTGCTGTCTGTGTATGCACAGATGCAGGTCAGCTCCAACTTCAACCGATACAGCGGTGTTCGCAACCGCCGTGCCATCACAGGCGCACAGGCGGCTTACGAGGTATTGCGCGCCCACGGTGTAACCGATGTGGCGATTCGTCCGTGCCGCGGCAACTTGACCGACCACTACGACCCACGCGACAATACCATTTATCTGTCGGAGCCTGTGTATCATACGGCGAGTGTGGCGGCGGTCGGTGTTGCCGCACACGAGGCAGGTCATGCGGTGCAGTATGCCGTCGGCTACGGGCCAGTGCGTGTACGCATGGCGATTTTGCCTGTGACCCAATTCGGCTCTAAGTTTTCCTTTATTGCCATTGCCTTGGGTCTACTGCTGTACGCACAACCGCTGTTTGCCATCGGCATTGTTTTGTTTGCGTTGACAACTTTGTTCCAACTGGTGACCCTGCCAGTCGAGTTTGATGCCTCTGCCCGTGCCATTGGTACGATTGAGGGGACAGGGATGCTCGACGAGGAGGAACAGAAGGGGGCAAAAAAGGTGTTGCGTGCCGCCGCGTTGACCTATGTGGCCGCACTCCTCGCCTCGCTGGCGCAGTTGTTACGCTATGTGATGGTATTTGCTGGACGCAACAATAGGAGGGACAGATGAACGGGCGCGAAGTCGCACTACAGGTACTGACCGCCTGTAGAAAGTTAGATGCTTGGTCAGATGGCAGTTTGAAAGCCGCAGTAAAAGGTCTGGACCGACGCGAGGCGGCCTTTGCCACGCGCCTGACCTACAGTGTTTTGCAAAATCGTGCCCTGCTGGATTTTTATTTATCGCAGTACTGCACGCAGAATTTTGAAAAATTAGAGCCGTTTGTGCGCGATGTCCTGCGCCTCGGTGCGTGTCAAATTCTGCTGATGGACCGTGTGCCAGACAGTGCGGCGGTCAGTGAATCGGTGGAGATGGTAAAGCGACACAAGCGACAGCGCGCGGCAGGATTTGTCAATGCCGTCCTCCGCAAGATAAGTCGCAATAAAGAGGGCTTGCCCCCGATTCCTCAAGAGAATATCGGGGACTATCTCTCCATTCGGTACAGCCACCCCAAGTGGCTGGTGGAGCGACTGCTTACGATTTTGGATAGGGAACAAACCGAGGACTTTTTGCGTCTAAATAATGAGGCGGTTCCCATGACGATTCAGCGCAATCCGCTGAAATGTACCGCAGAGGAATTGGTGCAAAAATTGCAGGAAGTGGGGGCAACCGTAACGGCACACCGTTGGCTGTCCGACTGTTGGGAAGTCACAGGCACTGGCGATTTGGAACAGCTCCCGATTTTCCAAGAGGGGTGGTTCCAGGTACAGGATGCCGCGGCGAAAGTGGCGGCATTGGCAGGTGGCGCGAAACGCGGCGACACGGTATTGGATGTCTGTGCCGCGCCTGGTGGGAAAACTTTCGCCTGTGCGATGGCGATGGAAAATGAGGGAGAAATTATCTCCTGCGATATCCACGAGCATAAACTGGAACTGATTGCACGCAGTGCGGAGCGTCTGGGGATTTCGTGTGTCAAGACGCAACTGGCGGACGGACGCGAAAACCGTGCGGAGTGGAATGGGCAGTTCGATGTCGTTATCTGCGATGTTCCATGTTCGGGGTTGGGTATCATCCGAAAGAAGCCAGATATCCGCTACAAAGACCCGAGAGCGATGCAGGGATTGCCCCGTATCCAGCGTGCCATTCTCGAAAATGCCTGTCGCTATGTCAAACAGGGCGGTACACTGTTGTATTCCACCTGCACCATTTTGCCCGAAGAAAATGAGCGTGTGGTAGAAGATTTTCTCGCCGCACACCAAGAATTTCAGAAAGAGCCCTTCCGCTTGTCGGCAGGGCAGGAGCAGACGGATGGTAGTCTGACACTTTGGCCACAGCGTCACGGTACAGATGGCTTCTATCTCTGCAAAATGAGGAAAGTATGAAAGTAGATATCAAATCCATGACGCAGGAGGAGATTACTGCCGCGATGAAGGGACTCGGAGAGAGTGCGTTTCGTGGCAAACAGGTCTTTTCTTGGCTGCATAAGGGCGTAACTTCCTTTGACGAGATGAGCAATCTCTCCAAGGCATTGCGCGAAAAACTGAAGGATGCCTATTACATCACCGTCCCTACTGTGGAGCGCAAACAGGTTTCTCGGCAGGACGGCACGGTTAAATATCTCTGGAAACTAGCAGATGGCAACTGCATCGAAACCGTTCTCATGCAGTACCACCACGGCAATACGGTCTGTATCTCCAGTCAGGTCGGCTGTCGCATGGGCTGTGCATTCTGCGCCTCCACCATTGGCGGCAAAGTGCGCGACTTACGGCCGTCCGAGATTCTCGACCAAGTGCTGTTTACCCAACTGGACAGTGGATTACCCATCTCTAATATTGTCCTCATGGGTATCGGTGAGCCGATGGATAATCTGGATAATGTACTGCGGTTTTTGGAACTGGTCAACCACAGCGAGGGGTTGCACATCGGAATGCGTCATATCAGTCTGTCGACTTGTGGTGTCGTGCCTGGTATCGAGCGTTTGGCGGACTTGGGGTTACAGTTGACGCTGAGTGTTTCGCTCCACGCGCCTGACAACGAAACACGCACCAAGATTATGCCCGTCAACAAAGCGTATGATGTCGAGAAGCTGTTTGCTGCCTGTCACGCCTACTTCAAAAGGACAGGACGGCGCATTAGCTTCGAGTATGCCATGATTGATGGCGTGAATGACAGTGACGCGCAGGCGGATTTGATTGCCCAGAAGATTCGGGGGATGCCTGGCCATGTCAATCTCATCCCACTCAACGATGTGGCAGAAAGTCCATTGAAACCGAGCAAACGCACCCGACAGTTTCAACAGCGGTTGGAGAGTCACGGCATTACCGCGACCGTTCGCCGCAGTCTGGGTGGCGATATTGATGCTTCCTGTGGGCAACTTCGCAGGAAGGCGATGGAAGAGGGAAAGAAGGAAGTCTGAGATGATGAATGTATGGGGTTTGACCGATATCGGCCTTGTGCGAAAGGAAAATCAGGATGCCTACGCAGTCCAACGAAGTGACGAGAGTGGACATCTCATCTGTGTGGTATGTGATGGTATGGGCGGTGCCAACGGTGGTCGGATAGCCAGTACGATGGCGGTCCAGACCTTTGTCAATACCTGCCTTGCCAATTTACAGAGGGGAATGACGACACAGGCGGTACAGCAGGTGGCAGAGTTTGCCGTTGCGGCGGCCAACCGTGCGATTTACGACTGTGGACTGCGTGACGCAGACCTGCATGGTATGGGAACAACACTGGTTTCTGCGATTGTCTGGGACAATCAGGCGTTGTTCAGCAATGTGGGCGATAGTCGCGCCTACCTGCTCCGCAGGACGGAGGCAGGGGAAACGGATGCTATCAGCCGTATCACCAAGGACCACTCCGTTGTAGAGAATCTGTTGGACCGCGGTGCTATCACCGAGGAGGAAGCACGGTGTCACCCCAATCGACATTTTGTAACGCGTGTCCTCGGACCAGAGCGAGAAGTACCGAGCGACAGTTATTCTTTACAGCTATTTTCTGGGGATTATATCCTGCTCTGTACCGATGGACTGGTCGATACCGTTTCAGCTCGCGAGATTGCGCGCGAAGTTCTCGGCAATACGGATGACAACACCTGCCTGACCCGATTGTTGGAACTGGCGAAGCGCAATGGTGCCGCGGACAATGTGACCGCTGTGCTGTTGCAGCAACAGTGACACGGGACGATACGAAGAAAGGAAGCTTTACTATGGAACGATACATAGGAAAGACTTTGGACCACCGCTACGAAATCTTAGAGATTATCGGCACGGGAGGGATGGCAATCGTTTTTAAGGCGAAATGCCATCGTTTGAACCGTTTGGTTGCCGTCAAAATGCTGAAAAAGGACCTCTCGCAGGATGCAGAATTTCGCAGAAAATTCCACGAGGAGTCGCAGTCTGTCGCTATGCTCTCGCACCCCAATATTATGGCGGTCTATGATGTGTCCCGTGGTGGCGATATGGATTATATCGTCATGGAACTGCTCGACGGCATTACCTTGAAGCAGTATATGGCGGCGCGCAGAGGAAAGTTGGACTGGCGAGAAACGCTCCATTTCATCACACAGATTATGCGCGGTTTGAGCCATGCACACAGTCGTAATCTGATTCACCGCGATATCAAGCCACAGAACATTATGGTGTTGCGAGATGGCACAGTAAAGGTGACGGATTTCGGCATTGCCTGCCTGTCCAATGGAAAAAGTTCCTCCAATGAGGCTATCGGGTCGGTGCATTATATCTCCCCAGAACAGGCGAAGGGCGACTATACTGACAACCGCAGTGATATTTATTCCGCTGGTGTGGTACTCTATGAGATGCTCACAGGGCGACTGCCGTTCGAGGGGGATAATCCTGTTTCCGTGGCGATTCAGCATTTTAGTGCCGTTCCATTGCGGCCGCGTGAACTCAACAGGGACATCCCAGAGGCATTGGAGCAGATTTGTATGAAAGCAATGGCAACCGATAGAAAAAAGAGATACAATACGGCGGATGAAATGATTGCCGACTTGGATGCCTTCCGCAAGGACCCCAGTTTGAGTTTTGACTACTCGATGGAACAGTTGCGCGACCGTTCAGGCGAGGAGGAGCCGACCAAACCGATTCCCAATGTTTCCGTGGCGGCGGCAAATACGAATCCACAAAAACCCTCCAAGCGTAAGAAGCAGGTGGAGGACGACGATGACGACTATGGACCACCGCGCTGGTGGAGTTGGCTGAAAGGATTGCTCCTGTTGGCACTGTTTGCCGGTCTGGGGTATTATGCGGCGACCACCCTATATGACGGTGTTCTCAACAGTTTTACACCGCCTGCCCCCACAGAGTACGCCGTACCGCGTGTGATTGGCTTGACCTTGGAGGAGGCGATGGCCTTGCCAGAGGTCGAGGGGATTTTTACGATTGTAGATACCTACTACGAGTATAACAATGAGTACCCCAAGGGGACGATTATCTCCCAATCCCCAGAGGAGGGGCGTTCCAAGAAAATCGTCGATGGCGCGTTGATTCCCATTACGGTGACGGTGAGCCGTGGTGTAACCTCTGGCACGATGCCCTATCTGATTGGTGAGGAAGTTCGTGCCGCCAAGCTGATTTTGAACCAAAACAAAGAACTGACCAAGTTGAATCTCAACATTGAGGTTATCGAAGATAGCGAATACCACGATGAAATTCCTGCTGGTTGTATCCTTCGCACCGAGCCGATTGCGGATACGACCTTGAAAGAGGGAGAGACCATCAAACTGTATTTGAGCAAAGGTCCTGAGATTATCTACCGCACGATGATTTCCTGTGTGGGGCAGAATATGGAGTGGGTACAGCTCCAGATGCAGTCTATGAATCTGGTTCCTATGTTCCAAGGGGTCGAGGACGCTGCCCCTGTTGGCACGGTGCTGTCGCAGAGTGTCGACCCCAACACAGAAATTGCAGAGGGCAGTACGGTTACTTTCACCTACAGCGAGGGTCTCAAATTGATTGAGAAAAAGATTACCTACCATCTCCCGATTTTCGAGTACGATGTGAAAGTGATTATCTATCTGGATGATACCGTCGTGTTTGAAAGTGACCTGCCTGGTGACTATGGTGCGATTGATGTGACCTTGTTTGCGACAGTTGGTACGCATACGGTGAGAATCTATGTGGATGACATCCTGCGTCAGGAGGGAGAGATTACATTCGGGTGAGCAGAGGAAGAATTTTGAAGGCCCTTAGTGGGTTCTATTATGTCGATGTTGGCGCAGATGCGCCTCTCCAATGTCGTGCGCGTGGAAAATTCCGACAGGCAGGGATGTCACCCTTGGTCGGGGATTGGGTTGAAGTCCGCGAAACCGAACCGGGAAACGGCATGGTCTGGGAGATTGCCCCACGGCGCAGTGCCTTTGAGCGTCCTGCCGTTGCCAATGTGGACCAGCTGGTGGTGATTGCATCACAGGCGATTCCTGTGACCGACCCGTTCTTAATCGACCGCGTCGCCGCGATTGCGGCACTCAAGGGCTGTGATGTCATCGTGTGTGTCAATAAAGTGGACTTGGCGGACGGCGATGAACTGGCGGATATTTACCGCCGTGCAGGCTTCCCCACGGTCTGCGTCAGCGCAGAAACAGGGGAGGGCATCGACCAGTTGATTCCGATGATAACTGGCAAGCTGTCCGCCTTTACAGGAAACTCTGGCGTGGGAAAATCCAGTATTCTCAATACCATTGAACCAGGATTTTCGCTCCGTGTCGATGCGGTGAGTGAGAAACTCGGACGCGGTAAACATACGACACGCCATGTCGAACTGTTCCGTCTGGCGTGTGGTGCGGAAGTGATTGATACCCCTGGATTCAGCTCCTTTGACGGTACCGAACTGGGGTTGGAGCTGAAAGAAAAACTGGCGCACTGCTTTGTCGAATTTCGTCCCTATTTGGAACAGTGTCGGTATGTCGGATGCAGTCATACGAAAGAGAAAGGCTGTGCTGTGTTGGAGGCTGTCAAGGCAGGGGCTATCGGCAAAAGCCGTCATGCCAGCTATCTGCGTCTGTACGAGGAACTGAAAAATTTGCGCGCTTGGAATGCACCGAGCGAACAGACCAAAAAGAAATAGTGTTTTTACGAGGGAGTGTTGCGAAATGTGCAGAGCAACACTCCCTTGTACGCACATAAACGGCGCATCCTGTATATACTGACAATGAGGCAAAGGAAAGAGAGGAGTAACTGGGATGCGCTGTGGCTGGTGTCGTTTGGTTGGGTTGTTTGCTTTGGCACTGGGATGTGGTATCTTAATCTCTGCCATCTTCCCAGTGGGCGCACTCCTGTTCTTGGTAGCATTTTTGCTCATTGGCTGTGGCTGTGCCTGTATGCGAAAGTAGGAAAGGAGATATTCGTATGAAAATTGTGGTTGTGAAGTCGCCAAAGTTCTTAAAGGGCATTTTACGGATGTTGTTTGGAATCCGTGAATAAACCGTGGAATCCTCCCATATGTTGATGTGACAGAGATAAAAACACCAGTATGGGAGGATGTAGCTATGGAATTGAAATTGGGAGCGGCACACTACGACTACTACGAGCCGATGTCGCTCACGCCGATGGCGTGTGAAACAATGCGCGAGCATATTGTCCCCGACAGCTGTGCCGATATTGCGAGAATCGTGGAGAGTACAGGACAGGTCTATGTCACGGGACGAGAATTGAGTGGGGATGGTCGCCTGTGCGCCAGCGGAACGGTCGATGTATCCGTGCTATACATACCAGAAAAGGGGAATGGTCCCTGTGTCCTGCGGTTTCAGATGCCGTTTCAGTGTTGCAGTGATGGACAGGTGAACAGTGGGGCAGAATTTCTGGATATTCGGGCGGAGTTACAGGGGGTCGATACCAGACTACTCAATCCGCGCAAAGTGCTGACGCGCGTGAATCTGGTGTTGCACCCGACACTGTGTCGCCGTGTTACGCGGTCGCTGTGTACGGACGCGCCAGAGTGCGGCGAGATTGAATTGCTCTCGTGCCAACGACAGACGCGCTTTGTGGCATCGGTGCGTGAGAAAGAATTTACTTATCTGGAGGAAATTCCGCTGTCGCAGGGGCGAGAGGGTGCGGAGGAGATTCTGTCCTGTCGTACCGAGGTGCGTGGTACGGACTGCAAACTGATTGGGACAAAGTTGGTTCTCAAAGGTGTGGTTGCTGTGACGGTTCTGTACCGTGAGAGTGGTGGCGCGTTGGAGCTGACGCGGAACGAACTGCCGTTTTCGCAGATTTTGGACGGCTCCGAGTTGCGTGAAAATTGGGACTGCGAGAGTATGTACCAAATTCTCAACGCGGATTGTCATATTGGGTGTGAGAACGGCACGGACGACAACCATGTACTGACGCTCTCCCTGTTGCTCCGTGCGCGCGTCACAGTCTGGCGCAACGAGGAGATACGCTTCATCGCGGACCTCTACAGTACCAACGCCGAGGTGCGCTGTCAGACCGAGGAGTTTCAACTGCGCGAGGAGCATCAGCGGTATACCAAGCGTATCAATCTGCGCGAAACACTGGAAACAGGGGTAGCGGTGAAGGCGGTACTGGATACGGAAATTGGCTGTGGCCATGTGCGTATCGACAGCGCATCGCAGATGATGGAGATTCCTGTGTGGGCGCGGTGCCTCTACTGGGATGAAAACGATTCGCTACAAAGTGTCCGTCGGGAGTTTATCGCCAAATGCCCCACCGAGGAGGCAGAGGATGTCCAAATCGAGAGTTGTGCCCAGTATCGAGGGGATGTGATGGCAAGTATTCTGCCCGATGGCATTGAACTGCGGTTCCCGATAGAGTGTGCGGTGGAGGCGAGCCGTCTGCACACCTATGTCTGCGTCAACGGTGGAGAAATTGAGGAGGAACAGGCACATGGCACAGCACCGTCACTGGTCCTCCGCAGAATTGGGCCGAATGAACGGCTGTGGTCCGTGGCGAAGGCATATCGAACGACCTGTAAAGCCATTTTGGAGATTAACGAGATTGAAGACGAACACCATATTCCCTCCGATAAACTCCTCCTCATCCCCCAGCGTCGGTAATTTCTTAGCATAGGCAAAAAACTGTGCTTGACTTCCATATGCTATTGTAGTATCATCTACCAAACCTTACATTTGGAGAGAACATCATGGACAGAAAAGAAATATTAGAAAATTATTATAGTGAGTGGAACGAAGACGACCGACTTCTCTCTCGTTTTGGGCAAGTCGAGTTTTTAACGACTATCCGATTTGTGGAGAAGTACCTAAAGCCTGGCATGAAAATATTGGAAGTTGGCGCAGGTACAGGGCGATACTCTCACTATTTTGCGAGAAAAGGCTACACAGTTCATGCGGTGGAGTTGGTTGAAAGAAACATTGTTGGTTTCAAAGAAAAGACATTGCCAAATGAAACTGTAACCATTGTCCAAGGGGATGCCGTGAACCTTTGCATGGTAGAAGATAATGCGTATGACATTGTTTTGCATTTAGGTCCCATGTATCACCTGTCTGCGGAATCGGAACGAAAAGCAGCGGTAAGAGAAGCTCTCAGAGTGACGAAACCCAACGGAAAAGTTTTTATGGCGTATATACTAAATGAGATGACGGTCATAAACTATTTTTTCAGAAATGGGCATATCAATGAAGCGGAAGAAAGAGAAAGTATCCTATCTTCCCATTGGCGATTTAAGGAAAATAAAGGAAAGCACCTTGCCTTTTATCGCATTGAGGATATCAATGCTCTGATGAGTGGATTTGATGTCAACCCCCTTCACTTAGTAGGAACGGAAATGATATCGGGAGCAATGAGAGAATTGTTGCTCTCACTGTCTGATGAGGAATTTGTTCACTACACAGAATACATTTATTCTATCTGTGAGCGCACCGATATGATTGGAATGTCTGGTCACTTATTGGATATATTTGAAAAGAAAAAATAGGATAGTACACAGCCGCCTCTGTGATGGAGGCGGTTGCTTTTTTGAAAAAATTTTTTAAGAGTGTATTTCTATTGTGGGCAAAAAGCACAGAAATCTTTGTGATAAGTGGCAATGATTCGTGCAATTTTTCTCTGTTTTTCCAACTGTTTTTTCACGGCGAGTTTGACTATACTGAGTATATACTTTCCATACACCGACTTGGGAGGGAAACGGAGGTTTCTTATGGATTACGAAAATACCTATCGCCCTGAAAATCTGCACTATCTCAAGATGCTGGCACGGCAGTACCCCAGCGTACAGGCCGCCAGTACAGAGATTATCAACCTACAGGCCATTTTGAACTTGCCAAAAGGCACGGAGCATTTCATCTCCGATGTCCATGGAGAACACGAGGCATTTCTGCATATTCTCAATTCTGCGTCTGGTGTCGTGCGCGAGAAATTGGACGAGCTGTTTGGTACCAGTGTATCGCGGTTCGACTTGGACCAGTTGGCAACACTCATCTACTACCCCAAGGAGAAGTTGGAGGAGGTTGCGCGTGACACGGCAGATATGCCAGAGTGGTACCGCATTACTTTCCATCGTCTGATTGAAGTATGCCGTCTGGTCAGTTCCAAGTACACACGCTCCAAGGTGCGTAAAGCGATGCCCAAGGAGTACGCCTATATCATCGACGAACTGATTCATACGCACTACGAGGACAACGACAAGCGGGATTATTACGAGAATATCATCTCTACCATTATCACGATTGAACGCGCCCCGCACTTCCTGTTCCACCTGTGTGAGCTGATTAAGCGACTGGCAGTCGACCGTCTGCACTTGGTCGGTGATATCTACGACCGTGGCCCCGGTGCCGATATGGTTATGGATGCCCTGATGGGGTATCACAGCGTCGATATCCAGTGGGGCAACCACGACATCCTCTGGATGGGTGCGGCATCTGGTTCCCGTACCTTGGTGGCAACCGTTCTTGCCAACTCCCTGCGCTATAACAACTTGGATGTTATTGAAACTGGCTACGGTATCTCCCTGCGCCCCTTGGCTATCTTTGCCAACGAGGTCTATCAAAACTGTGATATCCACCAGTTTGCGGTGAAGTTGAGCAAGGAGGATGAACTGCACTACTCCGAAAAAGATAAGACGCTTGCCGCCCAGATGCACAAAGCCATTACCATCATTCTCTTTAAGCTGGAGGGACAGAAGATTCTGCGCAATCCCTGGTTTGGCATGGAGGACCGTCTGCAACTGGACAAGGTGAACTATGAGAACAAAACCATCAACATCAACGGTGTTGACTATCCGATGGAGGATACCGACTTCCCGACCGTTGACCCTGCGGACCCCTACCGTCTGAGCGCGGAGGAGGAGGAAGTCATCTATCAGCTGACACGCTCGTTCCGTCACAGTGAGAAGCTCCAGCGTCATGTGCGTTTCCTGTACTCGAAGGGCAGTCTGTACCGCGTGTACAATGGAAATGTGTTGTTCCACGGCTGTATCCCCATGACCGAGGATGGCAAGTTGATGGAATTTGCCGTAGAGAATGGAAAACCGTTGTCTGGTAAGGCGTTCCTCGACTTGGCAGACCGCATTGCGCGCCGTGCCTACTACAGCCCCAGAGGTTCTGCGGAACGCGAGTTCGGTATGGACTTCCTGTGGTGGTTGTGGGCAGGACGCAACAGCCCCATTTTCGGCCGCGACCGCATGACCACCTTTGAGCGTCGCTTCATCTTGGATGAATCGACATGGACAGAGCCGAAGAACGCCTACTATCACCACTACAACGACCCTGAAGTGTGTGAGATGTTGTTGGCGGAATTCGGTCTGACAGGTCCCCACTGCCATATTATCAATGGCCATGTGCCGGTGAAGTCCAAGAAGGGCGAGAGTCCCATTAAGGCAGGCGGTAAGCTGTTGGTCATTGACGGTGGTTTCTGTAAGGCGTACCAAAAGACAACAGGTATTGCAGGCTACACCCTGATTTACAACTCCAAATGTCTGCGTCTGGTGTCGCATGAGCCGTTTGCAGGTCGTGAGAACGCCATTAAGGAGAACCGCGATATTGCCTCTACGACGATGATTTTTGAACGACTGGAATCTCGCACGAAGATTCAGGCGACGGATATCGGTCGCCAGTTGCAGGAGCAGATTGATGATTTGATGGCACTGCTCTGGGCATATCGCCACGGTAAAATCGCAGAGGACCATAAGGAATAAGCAATCAAATAATAGAATCGGCAGTTTGTACCAACAACAGGTGCAGACTGCCGATGTTCTTTTTAGCAAATTGTGTTGACAAGTGTAAACAACCATGGTATAGTTTGGTTACAACTGTAGACAAGGAGTGATACGATGACAAAGGGACATAGTAATTTGACACAGGCGGAATGGCGCGTCATGGAGTGTTTGTGGGAACATTCCCCACGCACAGGGCGAGAGATAACCCAGTGCCTTGCAGAAACTGAGGGGTGGAATCGCTCCACAACGCTGACGCTCCTCTCTCGACTGGAGGCAAAGGGGGCGATTGCCTCGGACAACGAAAGTGGAAAAAAGACCTTTCGCGCCGTGCTCCACCGCGAGGATGCCGTCCTACACGAAACGAAGGACTTTCTCAAACGCATTTATCAGGGAAGTGTTAGTCTGATGGTCAGTGCCATGACACAGAAAAAGGCACTTTCCAAGAATGAGATTCAAGAGCTGTATACCATGCTGAAAGAATTGGAAGGGGCGGGTGAGGATGTGTGAGTGGATGATTTCTTCGTCTATCCTGATTGTCGTGGTGATGCTGTTGCGTTTTGCGCTCAAGGGGAAGATAAGCCTGCGACTGCAATACGGTCTGTGGGCGTTGGTATTGGTGCGTCTGCTGTTGCCGATATCGTTTGGGGATTCCACGATGAGCGTGGAACATATGACGCAAAAAGTCGCAGATACCGAACCCGTTCGTTTTGTATCTGCGCTGTCTGAGATGGAACTCCCACGGATGAGCTATCGGGCGGCCTACGATGCAGTAGCCAGAGAATATGCGGATAAGGGCATCCAAATCGAAGAAATGCCACTAGAGCAGTACGCGGAAACCGTGGAATATGAGATTATGCACAAGATGAATGGAGATTTGTCCTTGGCGGAAGTGGCGCGTATCATCTGGGTGTGTGGGATTGCCGTGGTGGGACTTTGTTTTGTACTCTCCAATCTGCGCTTGCGCCACAACTTGCAACGGGAGCGCACACTGCTGACGCACCACGACAAACTCCCCATCTATCTGAGCCACGCGGTCGATACGCCGTGCTTGTTTGGATTGCTTCACCCTGCCATCTATCTCACAGAGGAGGTTGCGGAGGAGGAGCGCACTCGATACCATGCGGTAGAGCATGAACTGACACACTATTATCATAAGGACCATATCTGGGCTATCTTGCGCGGTGTGTGTCTGGCTGTCCACTGGTACAACCCCCTCGTCTGGTGTGCGGCGGTTCTCTCGCGCAATGATGCAGAGTTGGCCTGTGATGAGGCGACTATCCGCCGTATTGGGGAGAGTGAGCGCGCGGCATACGGCCGAACCCTCCTGCGCCTGACCTGCGAGAAGCGCACCGCCATGCTGACCACCGCTACCACCATGACAAGCAGTGGTAGAAGTATCAAAGAGCGCATTGCGCTGTTGGTACACAGGCCGAAAATGGCGGTGTATACCTTAGTGGCTGTCATTCTCATTGCCTCGCTTGCAGCCGGTTGCACTTTTACTGGCGCGAACGACAAGACAGAGGATGATACGCCCCCTCCTGTTGATTCTGTCACAGAGGACGAAAACAGGGACACAGAGGAGAACAAGGGGGAGAACACCGAGCAGGATAGCGGAGCGAATGATGATGGTGGTACAACACCCGATGACAGCACGGACGAGCCAGTGAACGAGGAACTTGCGTTTGTTCTGCGCCGTCTGGAAACCCTGCAAGCGAACGATATCAAAGGGGTACGAGATTCTATTCGCAACGATAGCGGAAAGGAACTTGTGGTGGACACGGCAGAGATGGCGGCGCACATCAATGCGGCGGCAAAGAACTTCTTCCACATCGAAGACTCTCCTATGCAAGTGGGTATCATCAAGCTGTATCTGTCAGAGAATCGGCAGGAAGAAAGCGGCGATTACGAGGTCATCAATCTGAGTATCAGTCTGCAAGGTATCAGTCTGCAAGAGCCTATCATTGAAGTGTATTACGGCTTGGAAGATAGCAAACAGAATCGCTCAGTGCATTATACCATCGGGTTACAGGATGTCGCGCTGTACAGTTATCTCTATGTGCTGTATGGCGACAACAATCCCGTGGACCAGACTGCGCTGGCGCAGTATGGAGAGATTCTCTCGGCGCGTGCCGCATTTCTGGTGGACTATCACAATTCCACTTGTGCGGAGCACAATCTGCCTCCCTTCACTGGCTTTGATATTACCTATCTGCGTCTGGTCCACTACTTTGCGTACGATGGCTATACCTATGAAATTTATGGTTGGGACCCTGCGTTTTGGACCGACGACCCCAATCCTGGTCGGTACGGTTGGCCGCAGGATGGCACGGTAGATGACCAAAATCGCGTCTGTCTGTACGAGTTCCATCGCTACTTTGTCGCCGCATGGTTTCACGATGATTTGGAATATGAGTTTTTCACGGATGAGTTTCAATACTCTTCGGAGTTAGAAAACCGTGCGACTATCATTGAACACTTTACAGGTAAGCAAATTTTATTGAGGGAGGAGAAGAACACAAGAACACATACCATATACACGAAGGACGGTATTTCTATCGCCATTCCGACCGACCTGCGCTATCTGATGGGAAGTGGTGTATCGTACCACGCGACCCACGATTATTGCTACGGGAGTGTGATGAATCCGACCTACTATCGGGATAATCACAATGTGAACGACCAGACGCTCTTTGCCCTGTACCATACCTGTGACTATATGGACGATGCACGGGGGTGGATTTTCTCGATTCAGCGTTACACCGAGGAGGAGTATGAGCAGTACTACCGCAACAGCTACAGCCGTCAGTATGTGTTCGCAAAGGACGATACCTATTATTACTGCGTGCTAATCCCGACCGATGTGCAGTTCCCAGACCCCACCACCGCGGCGATTATTGAGGAACTCCGTAGCATAGAACTCAACAAAATTACGGCAGATATGATTGCACGCAATGGTCTGACGGCGTATTCTGAACCCAAATAAGAAAAAAACCTCCGGCTTCGGTCGGAGGTTTCGCTTTTCAGTTGTCTTTGCTCTGGTCATCGAAAAAGAGCGAGAGGATTTTGCTATACAGCACCTCGGCGTTGTTCTCAAATTTGCGCCGCAGTTGCTTTGCCATATCCTCGCGTGTAATCAGCAGTTCCATCTTCATCAGGGGGTCCAACTCGTCACTCAGCGAGAGCGTGACGGTATATCCGCCCTTCATGCGCGGTTCGATACGCGCCCCCACCAGACTGCGCCGTTTAATCACTTCGTTGTGGCTGACGATATTCTTCTCGACCTGCATCCGTACGGAGTAGGGGAGCATCGTTTCACAGGCCGCACAGTTGAGCCGTCCCTTTTCGGTGATGGTGTAGCGGGTATCCTCGTCGAGCGTCAGATGCTCTGTGCGTACCAAGTCCGCCAGACATTCCGAAAAGGCGAAATAGTCCACGCCATCGTCGCACATCGTCAAATCCTGTAGCATCTCAAACGGGGCTGGCCCGACCAGTCGAGAAGCGATGTACAGGATGAGCAACTTAATCTCAAAGTTATCCGTAATAAAACCAACCTGTCCCATGATGGTACCTCCAATATACATCCTGTTTCCATTATACCCTGTGTGACGCGATTTGTATAGACCGAATTTTCAACGAATCCGCAGGCGCACCATTGCCCAAAACGCGCATAGGATGGAGTGAAGGCGGTTGCCTTCCCCTTTGGTCTCTACTTACCAGTGTTAGGAGGTCTGTTATGTCTGAGATCAATACTACTGCTCTGGACATCGGAGGGCGAGAGTTCTGCCAGAGCGTTTGCATCCATACCAGAAAAATTTATGATTCGTGCCGAGAGCATGATATAACACTATTAAAAACTTTGGGTAAATGAACGCCTGTTCTTAAAGATGATATCCAGATGGAAGTCAGCGGGTTTGGTTTTCTTATGCTTGGTATAATAAATCTGGGAGATGACCGTATGCAGAAGCGCATTTTTGTGTGGCCCATCGCTTTCATCGTAAGCCTCTAACACTGCGCGAATATCGGATGCCAACAAATCGGGGCGAAAATCCTTTGCCTGTGAGAGTCGTTGCTTTGCCTCTGCGTGACGAAGCTCCAGCACCGACAGCTTCTCCTTAACCGCCGACATACGCGCGCGGTAGGTGGCGATATCGTACTCGCCCAGTTCCAACAGCTCGTGTAGGCGATTCTTCTGGCGAATCACAGCGGAAATCTCTTTGTCAATGGCGGTAACGGCATCCTCCAACGGCGCGAGGTCGGTCGTATGTTCGGGTTGTTGTAACGACAAGCGTTCCAGTGTGTCACGCAGATGGTCAAGAATACGGCTCTCGACTAGCGCGTACTTGGCGGAGGCACAACACCCTTTTCGCTGACAAAAGAGGTAGGCTTCTTTTTCGCCACTATGGGTAATGGAGAACATACGCTGCATATTCCGTCCACAGGTGGCGCATTTGACCAGTCCTGCCAAGGGACTTTTCACCGTACCGTCGTGGTAGGCAGGGCGGTATCTTCCTAGTATAATATCTTGCACCTTTTCGTATAGACTGTGTTCAATAATCGGGGGGTGTAGACCGTCCACAACCGTCCACTTCTCCCGTGGGTTGTAGATGGTGATGTGTTTCTGGTTCCCTTTGGTGTTCTTCTTGATGTGTGTTTTCTGATTCCAGACAATTTTTCCGATGTAAGTGGGACTGGTGAGTATCTTCATAATACTACTGCGGTTGAACTCGTTGGAACGGTGCGGTCTGGCTCCCATTGCGTTGACATGGGAGGCGATGAGCGTACAGCCGTAGCCGTTGGCGTACATCTCGAACATAATGCGGACAAACTTCGCCTCTGGCTCGTAAATTTCCAAGGTGGGACGGCGGTCTATCGTCGTCTTTCGGTAGCCGTAGGGCGCATTTGCCACATAGCACCCATCCTGGATACTGCGCTGTAGACCACGGCGCAGGCGTTTGTTGATGATTTTATACTCCCGACGACTCATAAAGGTCTTAAATTCCGCCAGCTCGTCGTCTATCTCGTCAGCAAGGTCATACACCTTATCGGGGGTGACAATCAGCGTATGGCTGTCCCTGAAAGCGTCCAGAATCATGCCTTGGTCCTTCATCCGACCACGGGAGAGGCGGTCGAGGTCCATACAGAGAACGGCATCGAAACGGTCTGCCTCCACATCCTCCAACAGGCGGAGCATCTGGGGACGCGCGTACAAACTCTCTCCACTCACGACCTCTGGATACCACTCCACGATGCAGAGGCCGTGCCGTTGGGCGCACTCGGTCAAGCTCTTGCGGTGGCGGGCAAGCACCTCATCCGTGTCTAGCTCTGCCTCCATACGGCTTTTTCGGAGGTAGACCGCCGCACTCTTGCCTAACATATCCTGTTTTTCGTTCATGCAATCAGCTCCTTTCAAAAAAGTGTGTTTGGGATAAAAAGAAACCGCCTCCGCAGAGGCGGGTTTCAATTTAGGGTTTACAAGTGCCACAGGGCTTATAGCCAGCCGCCACAGCTTCTTCCTCGGTGTCGAAATGGATGAGGTTTTCGTCGTTAATCTTATCCGTCCATCTACAGGTCGGCTTGTGGTACTTATCGCTTTCCTTACTGCCGACATAGTTGTACTGCAACAACTTATCACGGAAAGCCTGCTCGGGGTCAACCTCTGGTTCAGGCTCAGGTTCAGGCTCAGGCTCGGGTTCAGGCTCAGGTTCAGGCTCTGGCTCAGGTTCTGGCTCAGGTTCAGGTTCTGGTTCAGGCTCAGGCTCTGGCTCAGGTTCTGGCTCAGGTTCTGGCTCAGGTTCTGGCTCAGGTTCGGGTTCAGGTTCTGGTTCAGGCTCAGGTTCGGGTTCAGGCTCAGGTTCAGGCTCAGGTTCAGGCTCAGGTTCGGGCTCAGGTTCTGGTTCAGGTTCTGGTTCAGGTTCGGGTTCAGGCTCAGACTTATCGGACTGCTGATTGTTCTCGTCTTTCTCGTCCTCGTCTTTGTCCTTGTCTTTGTCCTTGTCCGCAACCCCTGCGGTATCGTTCCGATTTTTGTCCTGTGTTTCTGTAATCTGGGAAGATGCACCGCCGTTCCTGTCGGTATTGTCAGCGTCATCGCCGATGGACGATATGGCACCCAGTCCAATCAATGCCGCCAGTGCGATGGCAACCACTTTTCCGAGAGAAAATTTCTTGCGTTTGGCTGTAGAGCTTCTGGTAACGCCATCGGTTTGGCTAGACTGCTTTTTCTTCTTTCTGTGGCGCAGAATAAAAATTACCGCAATGGCAAGTAAAATCCAACCCATACAAGACATCTCTCTTTCTCTAAAAATTGAACTACTCTATACGCTGTTTTCTTCCGGGGGTTACAGCAAATTGAACCACAGGCTATCACAGAATACAGCTTTGGGGGAGGGGTCGTCTGCGTCTGCGAGAAATACGACCCAGCCTTCGCCAGTTGCCCCCTCGTATAGTTCAATATCGAATGCGGGGTCTGGCTCGACAACAGATGGCATATCTACCATATCTACGATGGCATAGGTGGAAGTGCTATAGGAAAAATCATGGGTATTCAGCTCTAACGGACGGTCCTCTCCAGAGATATCCGTGTGGTAGTGAACGGAGAACTTTGCCATGATATATTGCTTGCCCTCTCCAGGGGGGTCATTAAATTTATTTTTGGCTTCGATAAGTTTCCACGCTTCTTCACCAGAAATGAC
Organism: Candidatus Pelethomonas sp.; assembly: GCA_045658885.1. Taxonomy (GTDB): domain Bacteria; phylum Bacillota; class Clostridia; order Oscillospirales; family Oscillospiraceae; genus Pelethomonas. The sequence continues at coordinate 42,387 of JAZOVU010000031.1, forward strand.
CTCCACGAGGGTGATAGTCACTCCAAACTGATAGTCCCTGTATTCTGTATAAACACCGTCAAAGGTTTCGCCTACTTTGAGGGGATTCTTACGACTGCCCAGTTTATCGGTGTCGTCCGTCTGGTCGCTGTTGGATTTGTCGGAATCGGGGGGCGTGGGTGTTTCTGCTTCGTCTTTCTCAGCGTCAAGCAGAGCGTTCTTCAATTCGTCCACTTCCTGCTTGAGCGCAGTATTCTCGGCAAGGAGTGCGTCATAGTCCGCTTGGGACACCCCGTCGCTGGAACATCCGACCAACGCACAGACCATTGTGATAGATAACAACAGAGAGAGTAATTTTTTCATATTTATCTCCTTTTCTGTGTCAAAGCGTTTTTTATAGCCTGTGCGCCAGTTTGTGACGGGTTAAGTGAAACGCGTTGACATCAGCGAATGAATGTACTACTGTAAAGCTATCAAAGGGTTCTGCTTCATCAGACATAATAGGGATTTGGCTTAGTGAGAATGATGATAAGGTCGATTATCCAGCCGATACCGAACAGACCGCCAGTACAGAGCCAGAGGATACCTGTAATAATCTTTCCCTCATAGAAACGATGGATACCGAGATATCCACCAACAAGGCAGAGGAGAACAGCAAGCCACTTGTTAATCTGTTTACCGCCAAAGTTTCTGCCGTTTACATTGGTGTTTGTGTTGGAATTATTGATGAAAATGTTTGGCTGTTCCGTGGCTAAATTTTCAACCTGTTTTCCACACTTAGGGCAAACAACACAATCTTTGTCGATGACTTCGCCACAGTGCTTGCAATACTTAGTATCCATATCCATTCTCTCTTTCCACAAAAATTCACTCACACAAATGAGATACCACATAGGAGGGCGCAGTATGCAATCGAAAACGACTACGACAACAACTACCATCGGGGCAGATGTGCCCGAATATAAAAGCATAGAAGAACGGTTTGCCATGCTCACAGACGAAGAAAAGGAAAAAGTTATTCTCTATGTCGAGCGGCTAAAAGCAAGTCGATATAATCACTGACTTTCCTCTTTTCGTCCTCGGTCAAATCTGCATACCCAGGAATCAGCTCCGTGTCATCACGCACAGGGCTGGTTTCTTTTTGTTCGGTTTCGCCTTTCAACCATTCTACGGATACACCGTATGCCATAGCAACGGCGTGTACATAGTTTCTGTATGACTTTGTTTTACCTGTTTCCCATTCAGAAATTATGTTTGTAGGTGCGCCAATTCTTTCGCAGAAAGTCTTTTTTGCCCCATGCACATATTTTCCATCTGGTTTTCTAGGGATAAGGGAAAGCATTCTTTCCAACAAAATGTCGATAATAACACCTCCCAAATTGTGCAGTACATACAAAAATAGAAAATTCTAAATTTATGCTATTGCAAAATTAGAATTTATGAGTTATCATGCAGGTGTATCAAGAAAACGGTACAACAAACTGACATTTCCAAGTGTGGTTGTTCCCTATGTATGAACGGCTATATTGTATCACCATTTCTTGGGAGTTGTCAATATGAAAACTCATATTTGCGAGATTGAGAGGGGGGGATACTGTGAGGATTGCAGAGTTGCGACGGCGCGCAGGCTACACCCAAAAGGAACTGGCGGACAAGCTGAATGTTGACCAGAGTGCCGTCAGCCTGTGGGAAAGTGGCAAGACAAAGCCACTGCGAAAACTACATCAGACCATCGCACAGGTGCTTGGCTGTACCGTGGATGAACTGCTGAAAGAGGAGTGAGTGGGAGTGTTAGAAACTATCATTGTGTCCGCGTTAGCTTCATATTTTGTGGCACGCATAACAGCGTGGGCATACCTAAAAAGAATCGACAAATACGCAGATGATTTGCTAGAGATGACAAAAAGCTTTTTCAGTGATTTGATTTCCGTTTTAGACGAACGGCTAGAGGAATGAGGGCGAATGGTTATACATAAGAAAACCGTTGCTCACTGCCCGAAGTGTGGCGGAGCAAACGGCGCACACGCCAATTTTTGCAAGGCGTGTTCTGCCAAGTTGAAAACGGTCTGCGACTGCTGGGTAAAGAAAGAGCCTTATAACTGCGAACAGGATGTTTGTCCAGGTTACAGGCTCTTGGCAATGGAGAAGCAATCAAAGACCTAAATACTGTACTTAGCGTACCATCCAAAGGAGGATTTTACCATGCAGAATGATTGCAGAAATATCTATAAAACGGCGCGACAGGTTGCAGGTCTGACGCAGGAGCGCGCCGCTGAGATGTTAGGTATCTCCGTTCGCTCCCTCGCTGACTACGAGCTGGGTGTCCGTATTCCGCAGAACTATGTCGTGGACAGTATGGTGACGGCGTACAACAGTCAGCTCCTCGGCATCCAACACCTGCGAGAATCCGCAAATATGGCGCGGTCCATCCTGCCAGAAGTGCAGGAAATGCGACTGCCAGAGGCGGTGTTGACGCTCATTGACGCTATCTATGACTTCGCGGACGACCGACTGGACCGTGAACTCATCGACATCGCCAGAGATGGTGTCATCGCAGATAATGAAAAAGAACGCTTTGCCCGTATCGTGGACAAAATTCGCATGATTACCGCCGCCGCAATGGTGGTCAGTTGTGCGAGAACAGAAATGCCACCGCGCAGTGGCAGAGGATAAGGAGGGACGACCATGCGACCGATTAACGCAGACGCTCTGTATCGCGCGTATGTGAACAGGGGAGAAGTCGAGCTGACGCTCTCCACCGTTATCCGCGAAATTGAAAAGCAACCTACCCTTGACGCTATGCCCACGAAGTGTGGCAAGTGGGACATGGGAAAAGGGGGATACATCTATTTTTGTCCGTACTGCGACTACTTCGCCACACCGACGGAAGTACGCGACTGGAATTTCTGCCCCTGCTGTGGTGCAAGGTTGGATGAATAGGACAACGGCAGGGCGCAGTAGGGTATTCTGAGGGGGTGTTTTGATGATTACAAAGACTTGGCAGAGAGTTACCGTGCTGAACGGCAAGGAGTACCACGAAACTGTTACCAAGCAGATTGGCGTACAGCAGATTGAGTTCGAGGGCGAGATGATTACCGTGGGCGAAGTCACCATCACCGAGAGCAAACTGGGTCGCTCGGTGGTCTTTACCCGTGACCCCAGAGGGGTGTGCTTAGAGCCAGAGGTCGCACAGCGGTGCAAGGAAGTCGCAGTACAGGCTTTGATAGACCAAGGTATCTGGTAAGTTTATCTTACTTTATGGCAAAAAACTACAGAAAATCTTTACATAGGAGATACAACCATGAGCAAGACACGCAATCAACGGAAACGCGACAGCAACCTGTGCGAGAGGGTTGTCTGCGTAGTACTGGTGCTGTTCCTGTTGTTGTTGGCACGGCATACCGTCCGAGAGTGCAGGTGCACCAAGTACCTACGGGAGCGAGGGTATGAGAGTGGTGCGGTTGTCGTGCCAGCAGACGACTTTCTGCCAGAGGATTTCGACCTAGAAGCGTATCAGGACGCATTACGGCGATACGACGAGGAACACGGCGCGCAGATTCTCTCGGCGCAAAAAGAAACTGCCCCGGAGTTGGCAGACTCCAGGGCAGACGATGCAATCATATGAACGCATCTCGAAAGCACCTTTATGTTACCACATCTCGAAAGCAAATGCAAGGGGGAAATGTGTATGAGTGGGAAAAATACAGAGCCTCTCATGCGGATTATCGGGGAGGGGCATATTGCCACCAAGTACGGACTCGAAGAAGCCATCTTCCTCGATAGCATTATTTACTGGTGGCGTACCAATCGGGACAATGGGCGTAATTTTGAGCAGGGTCGTTTCTGGACTTATAACACCATCAAAACCTATACCGAACGATTTCCGTGGTGGACAGAGGCACAGTTACGGCGCATTATTGCCCGCTGTAAAGACAAGGGCGCATTGCTCGTTGGCAACTTCAACGAGGACCCTCGTGACCGCACTTTGTGGTATTCTCCGAGCGATGAATTACTCGCATTATACGGTGAGAGTTCTGCACCTTGCAATTGTGCAAATGAGCAAATGCAAGTGCCAGAATCAGCAGATTCATCTGACGGAAATAGCGAAGCATTACCATGTAACTACCATGATACTAACATACCCCCCTATAGTCCCCCCACAGGGGACGGGGGAGAGAAGTCACAAGGCAAGTGTGAGGCTGAACTGTCGCAAGCCAAATACAAGCCAGAGTGGTTCAATATTTTCTACACACTGTACCCTCGGCGAGAAGGGCGAAAGGGTGCTATCAAAGCGTGGGACAAGCTGAAACCATCGTTGGAGCTGTGTAAGGTCATGGAAGTTGCCATCCGAAACGCACAGGAGAGTGTGTGGAAGGGGAAGGAGCGAAATTATATCCCGTACCCTGCCACTTGGCTGAATGGCAGACGGTGGGAGGATGAGAACATACCGTCCTCAGCGGACAGCACAGGAGGATGGGCACCAGATTTGGAGGACTACGATGATGAATGAGAATTTGCTTGCTATCAGCGGCCTCGAAGCCCAACACTCCGTCATTGGCTCTATTTTGCTCGACCCAGCGTGTGTCGGCTTGGTGGTGTCAAAGCTTAGCGCGAAGGATTTCAGCGATGCGACTTGTCGGAATGCCTTCTCTGCGGCCAAAGAGCTTTTCATTGCTGGCAAACCAGTGGATATTGTCACGGTGCAGGATGCGGTGGGGGGAGGCAGTGAATGGGCAAAATGGGCGCGTCAGGTCAGGGAGATTACACCAACATCCGCGAATGTGGGCTTATATGCCGATATTGTCCGCAAACAGGCATCGTTTTTCGCCCTGCGCGACAAAGCGCAAGAATTGCTTGATACCGCAATCAACATGGATGACGCGGCGGCGTTGGTCAAGGCCATGAGTGGCTTGTTGGTATCGCGCAATCAAGTCCATACATGGACGGCGGCGGAACTTGCGGATGACTTCATCCGTCGCATGACCTCGCCAACTCCGCCAGAATATCTGCCGTGGGGGTTGCCCACCGCAGACCAGAAGATACAGGCATCGCTGGGGGACTACATCCTGCTGGGTGGCTATTCCAGTGCTGGTAAGACACTGCTATCCATCCAAATGGCACTTGCACAGGCCAAACGATACCGCGTAGGGTACTACACTTTGGAGACACAGCCTGAAAAGATGGCAGACCGCCTGTTTGCTCACCTCTGCGAAATCGCCCTCACTGCCATCAAACGGCATGACTTGAACGAGAAAGAGTTGGCACTTGTTGGACAAGCCGCAAAGGTTTTTGCCAAAAAAATGCCGATAGAATTTACACAGGCCGCCTTCTGGAGCGTGGAGGACATCACCGCCCATGCACTGAGCCGAGGATATCAGATTATCTGGATTGACTATATTCAGCTCATTGAGGGCGATTCCAAAAAGACAGAGGCGGAGCGAATTGCCTATAATTCCACCCGACTGAAAATGTTCGGACAGGCCAACAAAGTTACAGTCGTAGCACTGGCGCAGTTTCACCGCGACGAAAGCAAGGGGGGCAGTAGTCAGGACTACGGCAAAAAGAAGGAACCTTCTATGCAGAGCTTCCACGGCTCCAGTCAGTTGGAGAAAGACGCAGATGTAGCGTTCCTGCTCTTTCCAGAGGACCCTGACAAGAACAATTGTGCCCGTATTCTGAAAGTAGGCAAGAACAAGGACGGTCCGAGATTCAAAAGGAGGCTTGCGTTTAATGGCGCAACACAAGCTATGGAGGAGATTACGGAATCAGAAGAAGATAAGAGCTATGAAACAGCGAAGGCATTGCAGGCAGTGGGGCGGACAGCGAAGGCAAGTGCCTATAGCAAGCCGCCAAAGCAGGTCACATTTGCGGAACTCTCTGGTGAGGACCCAGACAATCCGTTCAAAGAGTCTGAAAAGATTTGAAGGAGATGGAGATAGTAATGGTTAAAGTAGGCGATAGAAAGCAGTTCATCCCTGCTGGGTTTGCGACACACGCGAAACTGATTGACCCCAAGACGAAGAAGCCTGTTGCCGACTGCGTGGTTGGTACGGTGGTCTATGTCCACCCAGAAAAGCGGTACCATACCGTGGAGGTGGCAATGAATGGCGCAGTGTTTCGGGAATCATTTCTCGGTTGTTCCTGAGAGGTGACGCATGGCGAAAGCAATCAAACACATTCGGGCAGGGTTGCTGAACATCGAGATTATCGGCAGTATCCCCGAACTGAAAGAGCGAAAAGCTCGTGCGCCGAAACAGCGTGCCACCAGTCCTGCCCAACTGTTCTACAACAACAAATGTTCATGGCAGGAACTGGAGCTTCTCCTTGCCCAGAACTTCGGCAAAGGGGATACGGTCGTGACGCTGACCTATGACGACACGCACCTGCCGCGCAACAAAAACACGGCGAAACAGCAGATTCGCAAATTCCTGCGGAAACTGCGCGAGGTACGAAAGCGACGGGGCGAGGCACTGTGCTATGTCTACACCACGGAGGGATTCCATGGGACAGAGCAGAATGAAGTGTTCGGGCAGAGTGGCGCATGGGAGAACAGGCGTATCCATCACCACTTGGTCGTGAATGGGAGAGAAGTTGAGGAACTCCGCAGTCTGTGGGACTGCGGAGAACTTCGCGCAGAGCCAGTGGACATCCACTACTACCGCGAGCTTGCCAAGTATCTCACCAAAGAGGCGCGAGAGGAGGGGCGAGCCAGACCGGGCGAACGGACTTGGTGCTGTAGTCGCAACCTTGACAGAAATTTTGTGGTGGAGTACATGACGATTCCGATAGATGGTGTGACCCTCACCGCCCCAGAGGGCGCGATGGACTACACACAGTTCCATGAAAAGAACCCCTACGGCTTCGCAGACTGTATCGGGGCAAGATACTTGCTCTACCCGAAAGACACTGCGCCACCGCCCAGTTGGGCACTGGGGCGAAAACCAAAGACGGTTCCGTAATCTTTATGCTTGAAACCAGTCTTAATAATAGGACAGAGGGAGAGAAAGAATGGAAACACTATTGCACATTAGAAACAATACTGGTAGAATAGTCACAGTAAAAGGCGATTACCCTGTTTGCCCAGTCTGTAAGGGAAAAATGACCCCGAAAGTCTTGGCAATCACAAGTGGCAGGAACATCCCAGCATTTTGCCGGAGATGCAAGAACGAAGTCCTGCTGGATATCGACAGAGGCCAGTGCTCCAGGAGCCCGAGCCCATGATTTGAGCGACGAAAGTACGCAGATCGTGGGTTCGGGTTTTTGTTTTGTCCGGAGGTGATAGCCCGCAAGGGCAAAAAACGATGAGCAATATCGGCTTTTACGATTCTGGCTCTTGGCGCGAAAAGCGCGCCGAGGTTTTGAAAAAGCTCAACTGGGAGTGCCAACTTTGCAAACGGCACGGCAGACATCGCAGGGCGGTTATCGTCCACCATGTGTACCACTTGGCGCAGTTTCCCCAGTGGGGACTACAGGAGTTTGTCAAAGACCCTGTGAGCGGAGAACGGCGGAGAAATTTGCTTCCTGTGTGTCGAGAGTGCCATGAAACGGCGTGCCACCCCGAACGGATGAAGCGATTGCAACCGAGCCTTGCGCCGTTGACAGCGGAGCGTTGGTGAATCCCCCCGTCAAAAATTTTTGCGATTTAATTTCGGCTCTCCTACTCGGGAGGGTCCAAGACAAGAGAGGGGCGACGCGCGCACGGGTGCGAAGCGACCGAGGCAGTCAAAAATTTTTTCGGACAAAAGCGAGGAATCGCAAGGGATTGCGCCGAAAAAGATACCCCGAAATGATAGGCAAAATAGGAACTTTTGGAGGTGAAACAGGAGATGGCAGGAGCGAGAGAAACACGCGAAGCGGTCGAGCAGAGTTTATTGCAACAGTTGGAACGCAACGGCACGGACGGCGCATTTTATGCCGACTTGGTGGGGGACTACATGGCACTGCACGCCACCAAGACACGGCTCGAAAAGGACATCAAAAAGCGCGGTGTCAAAGTCGAGAGCAAGTTTGCCAACGGCGAAATCAAAGACATCAAAACCAATGATTCCGTGGCGGATTTGCTGAAAGTCAACGCCCAAATGTTGAAGATTGTCAGCGCACTCGGCCTCGAACCGAACAAATTGGGCGGTGATGGGTTGGATGATGACGACCAACTGTAAGTACATCGACGACTATCTCTATGCCCTGCGGAGTGGGGCGCGCCCTGCGTCCAAGGATATGTTGCTGGCGTGTGACCTCATCGAGCGCAAACTGTCTGCGCCTGGGGTGATTGTGGACGCGGAAAAGACGGAGCGCGCCAAGGAACTGATAGAGAAATACTTCGACATTCGGCTGATGGACTGGGAACTGCTGATACTGGCTCTTGTCCACTGCTACTACCCCGATGATACGCTGGTATTTACGGAGTTTCTTATTTTGATGGGGCGTGGAAACGGCAAGAACGGCTTTATCTCTGCCCTCGCGTGGTATCTCACAACACCTGACCACGGTGTGGCAGGGTACAACATCGACATTGTAGCCAACAGCGAGGACCAAGCCAGAACCTCGTTTGAGGATGTCTATGAAATGCTGGAATCCCACAAGAAAAAACTGTTGAAGTGGTTCTACTGGACAAAAGAGATGATTAAGTGCGTCAAGACAGGGAGCTACATCAAATTTAACACCGCCAATGCCAAGACCAAGGACGGCAAGCGCAGTGCGTGTCTGATTTTTGACGAGGAACACGAGTATGAAAACGACGATACGCTCCGTGTGTTTCGGTCTGGATTTGGCAAGCGCAGACATAGTCGGGTATTCAAAATCACCACCAACGGCTATGTGCGTGATGGTGTGTTGGATAGGGACTTGGAGAAAGCGTCTGCCATTTTGCACGGAGAACTGCCAGAGAGCCGTACTTGTCCACTCCTGTATCGGGCGGACAGCGAGGAGGATGTGAAAAATCCTGCGATGTGGGGCAAGGCGTGCCCAGCACTGCCGTATATGGATACCCTGCGGATTCAGATGGAACAGGATTTTGCGGAGATGGGCATGGATAAGAGCATCGAGTTGGACTTCTACACCAAGCGCATGAACCTGCCACGCTCCAATATGGAGATTGCCGTCACGGAGTGGGAGAACATTGTTGCCACCAGACGCGACTTTCCCACGGATATGGGGGGGTGGCAGTGGACAGTGGGGATTGATTACGCCTCGATGCGCGACTGGGCAAGCGTGAATTTCCACGGGAAGCGTGGCAATCTACGGTATGATATCTCGCACTCGTGGGTGTGTACGCAGAACCCCGACTTGGGGCGCGTGAAAGCTCCGTGGCGGACATGGAGCGAGGTGACACCTGTGGACGAGGCGGAGATTCCCCCCGAACTGCTGACGGAGTACATCGCAACGATGGCGCAGTCGTTTACCATCCGCAATATTGCCCTAGATAACTTCCGTTTTGCCCTGTTGAAAAAGGCTCTGGCAAGTATCGGCTTCGACACCACGGAACGGAAAAACATCCGCTTGATTCGTCCGAGCGATATTATGCGCGTCCAACCGATTGTCGGGTCGTGCTTTACGAAGCGGTTGTTTGTGTGGGGGGACACCCCCTCGCTCCGATGGGCGACCAACAATACCAAACTGGTGCGGTCTGGCAAGAAAAAGGGCGTGGACACAGGCAACTACTACTATGCCAAGATTGAGGGCAAGAGCCGAAAGACAGACCCATTTATGGCACTGGTCGCCTCGATGGTGATTGAGGACGAGATTCCTGAACCACTGCCCAACTGCTTGCCAGACATTTCGATTATTACCTAAGAGGAGGGATTTTTTGGCGTTCCATTTTTTTAAGTGGTTGATGCGGAGCCGTGACGCACCCGAACCCGTGACGATGGATGAGATGTTGCATCTCTGTTCGGAGTTGTATATCCGTGAGTTGGCATTTCAGTCGTGTGTCAATCTGGTGGCGAACGCGATAAGCAAGTGCGAGGTGAAAACCTATGTGGACGGCAGGGAGCAGAAAGGGGCAGAGTACTACCGCTGGAACTATGCCCCGAACCAGAACCAGAGTAGCTCTGCTTTCTGGCATACGCTCATCCATCGGATGTATCGTGACCGTGCGGTGCTGGTGGTCGAGAGTGGGGGCAACCTGTTGGTGGCGGATAGTTGGAGCAGACAGCAGTATGCCGTGCGAGAAGATGTATTTACACAGGTGACGGTCGGGGACTTCACTTTCCACAGACCGTTTACCGCCTCGGAAGTGCTGTTCTTTGAATCCTCGGCGGAGGATATGAAAACCTATGTGGACGGACTGTACAGCTCCTACGCACAGCTTATCGCATATGGGATGCGCGGTTACAAGAAGTCGCGTGGAGAAAAAGGAACACTGGAACTGGATACCAATGTGTCAGGCGATACCAAGTTTCTGGAGGCATTTGAGAACCTGAAAAACGAGGGCTTCCGACGCTTTGCCGAGGCGGACAATGCGATGATGCCCCTGTACCGTGGCATGAAGTACACCACGCTCTCCACTAAGACCTACAACGGCGACACCACACGCGATATCAGAGCGATGATTGACGATGTGACCGACTTCACCGCCAGAGGATTTGGCATCCCTGCGTGTCTGCTGAACGGTGCGGTGCAAAATGTGGACAGTGCCACCGACCAGTTCCTCACCTTTTGTATTGACCCACTCGCGGACAGTTTGCAGACAGAGATAAACCGCAAGCGGTACGGTGCGTCCGCCGTGTTGCGTGGGACTTATTTACAGCTCGATACACGGCGCATTAAACACATTGACCTGTTGGATGTTTCCTCTGGCGTGGAGAAGCTGGTCGGGTCTGGTGTGGTGTGTATCAACGATATTCGCGCCCTGTTGGGGCAACCGCTCATCAACGAACCGTGGGCGTGGGAGCATTTTATGACCAAGAACTATGCCACCGTTGCCGAGGCGTTGGCGACTTTGGAGAAAGGAGAAGAAGATTGAGCAAGAAAAAATACTTTCAGTTGGTGGAGAACGCTGACAGGACGGCGGAGCTGTATATCTACGGCTACATTACCAGTTGGCCGTGGCAGGAGAGCGATGTGTCGAGCTATACGCTGTCGAGGGCGTTGCAGAGCGTCTGTGCCGACAAGATTACCGTGTACATCAACAGCTACGGCGGAGAAGTGGCGGAGGCGACCGCTATCTACAACCAACTGCGAAACCATAGGGCGCGGATTGTTACCGTGTGCGATGGCTTTGCGTGTAGTGCCGCATCGGTCATCTTTATGGCAGGGGACGAGCGTTGGATGAACAAGGCGAGCCGTCTGATGATTCACAACGCCATGAGCAAGGCGAGTGGCAACGCCCAAGAACTCCGCAAGGCGGCGGACGACTTGGAGAACATTAACGAGCTGAGTATTACCGCCTATCTGGAGTGTATCAATATCCCACGGGAGGCATTGCAGACACTCATGGACAGCGAAACATGGATTGCCCCAGAGGATGCCGTGCGGATGGGATTTGCGACAGGGATTGTGGCGCATGGGGAGAGCAATGCCCCTCAGCAGTCCGCCTTGTCCCTCGTGCTACAGGCTCTGGACGGTCAGAAACCGACAACCGTACAAACATTTTTGAACACGCTAAGTCAGCGTGGAAAGGAGTAACAACATGATGAGAAGCGAAGATATTATCCAGCAGAACCGCACGGAAATCATGCAACGCATGGCCACTGCCACCAGAAACAATGATACCGAGGCATTTACACAGGCGTGGGGCGCACTGGCGGAGCAGATTGCCGAGGGGATTCGTGCAGACTTCCAGCAGATGCAGGACACCCAGGATGCCAACATCCTGACCGCCCGTGGCCGTCGTATGCTGACCAGTGCAGAGCAGAAGTATTACCAGTCCGTGATTACGGCGATGAAAAGCGATAACCCCAAGCAGGCTCTGACCAATCTGAACGCGGTTCTCCCCGAAACCACCATTGACGCGGTTTTCGAGGATTTGAAAACCAATCATCCGCTGTTGCAGGCTATCAACTTCCAGAACACGGGCGCACTGGTGAAGCTCCTGCTCTCCACGACAGGCGGTGCGGCGGCATGGGGTGCGATTGACGCAACAACCGCTTCGGAACTGAGCGCGAACTTTACCGAGATTGACCTGACGCTGTGCAGTCTGACCGCGTTTCTGCCTGTGAACCGCCATATGGTCGACCTCGGCCCTGCGTGGCTCGACCGCTATGTGCGCGAGGTACTGAGCGAGGCTCTGGCGGTGCAGTTGGAAGTCGGCATTGTCGATGGCAATGGCAAGGACGCGCCCATCGGCATGAATAAGAAACTCACAGGTGCGGTGGATGGTGTCCACAGCGACAAGGAAACCATTCCTATCACCGATTTGTCGCCCGAAACTTATGGCACACTGTTGGGTAGGATGTGTGTCAACGCTCACGGCAAAAAGCGCGATATCTCCAAGGTGGTGTTCCTTGTGAACCCTGTCGACTACTTCACCAAGGTGTTTCCTGCGACCACGGTGCGCGGTTCGGACGGCACTTTCAACGCCAATATCTTTCCGTTCCCCACGGATGTGTATCCCTCTGTCGGTGTGCCCAGTGGCAAGGCGATTATGGGCATTGCCAAGAAGTATTTTATGGGTGTCGGCACGCAGTCTGGCGGACGCATTGAGTACAGCGACCACTACCAGTTCCTCCAGCGTATCCGTACCTACCTGATTACCCTGTACGGCTACGGTACGGCGATGGACGAAAACGACTTCCTGTACCTCGATATCAGCGGTCTGCAACCTGCCTCTCTGCGTGTGGAGATGGTGAGCGCGTAAGCACATGGCAGATACAAGGGTGACAGAGGAACTCTTGGGGTGGACCAAGAGCTATGTGGATATCACATGGACAGACGCAGACACCGACAAGAAACTGCGAGGGATAACCGCCAGAGGGATGTCATTTCTTGATGGTATCGCAGGGCAGGAACTTTCCTATGGGGAGGGCGACACGGCGACACAGCTTCTTTTCGACTATGTGCGCTATGTTCGCGCAGGCGCGTTCGCCCAGTTCCCCAAGGACTTTCAGGGGGAATTGCTTGCCCTGCACATGATTGGGGAGGTGGAGGCGTATGAATCCGACCGTACTGAATGACGGACTGGTTGCCATCTATAGCGTGGTGAATACCGCCCCCAATGGCGCAATCCCTGTCGAAATGCTCACCGCACAGCCGAAAGAAACCCTGCGGTATCAGCAGAGAACCGTGGGCGTAAAGCGTCACTATGAGGCACTACAGGCAAAGGAGCGCGTGGATTTACTCGTCCGCGTGCCCTTTCGCCCCACCGTGTCCGTTCTCGATGTGGCGATACCAACGGTGGATGGACAGCAATACCGCATTACGCTGATACAACCGATTGCAGGGAGCGTCCCTGCGGTGATGGATTTGACACTACGGAGGGTGGAGCGTGACTACAACAAGAAGAATCCGTGAACTGGTCGACAGCCTGTGTACGGTGACAGGGAGTGTCTATCATGTCCGTGCGTACAAGGCAGAAGCTCCGTATCTGGTGTGGATGGAGGACGGCACAGGGGACGCACTGCGTGCCAACGGCGCAACGGAGGAACAGGCGATGAGTGGAACCATCCACCTGTTTGAGCCAGAAACAACGGCGCAGAGCCTATATCCTGCCGTCCAAAAAGTGCTGAACAGCGTGGTGTGTGCGTGGTCACTGAACAGCATCCAGTACGAGGAGGATACTGGCTTGGCACACTACGAATGGGTGTGGGAGGTGTGTTGAGATGGCGAAGTCGAAAATGACGGTCGTGGCTGGTGAGGAGTTCATGCTTAAACTTTCGCTTCTGGCGGAGGGCAGTCGGGAGATTGCAGAAAAGGCACTGTATGAGGGGGCTGGCATTGTGGCAGACCAGATTCGCAAGAATTTGGAGGCAAATCTGAATGACCCGACATCTGTAGCAAAAAGTGGTGTTGCAATTTTCAAGAAAATGGGACAAGAGCCATCGGGCGATTTGTTGGACTCCCTCGGTATTACTCCGATGGAATTGGATAACAACGGATATCTGAATGTCAAAATCGGTTTTGATGGGCGTGACCACAAAGGTGTGCCGAACCAAATGAAAGCGCGTGTGATGGAGAGTGGAAGCTCTACCATCGCACCGCGTCCCTTTGTCCGTCCTGCGGTGAAAGCCACCAAAAAGATGGCCGAGGAAACGATGAATCGGGTCATTGAGGAAGAAATTGATAAAATTATGAAAGGATAACGACTATGGCAACGATTGGATTGTACGGCGTATTCTATAAGCCGTGTAAAAAGGTGGACGGTGTGACCGTTGGATATGAGGGCACGGTCAAGATGATGGGCAAGGCGGTGAACGCTGGCTTTACCCCCAATGTGCCGTCGGAAAATGCCCTGTATGCCAACAACGCGCTCGGAGAGAGCGATGTTTCCGCAGGTTCTGGCGGTAGTCTGAATCTGACGCTCGACCGCATGACACTGGAAACGGCGGCGGATTTATACGGTACAGAGGTGAAACCTGTCAGCGTGACCGTGGACGGCGAAACGGTGACAGGTACGGAGATTGTGTACAAGGGCACGGAGACGAGCAAACCTGTCGGTACGGCATACATCATGCTCGGACAGGAGGACGGTGTACGCAGTCACGATGTTGTGTTCTACCGTGAAGCGTTTTATACGCGCCCGAAAGAGGACGCTAAGACCATTGGTAAGACGATTGAGTGGCAGACACCCAGTATTTCCGCCTCTGTGACAGGAATGCAGGGCGATGGTAACGAGCCGTGGTATAGAAAGGCGCGGTTTTCCAGTCAGCGTGCCGCCATTGCCTATATCTATAGTCTGTTCGGAGAAACCTTTGACGGCGCAACGGTAACGGCCGTGCAGGACGAACTGACGGAGCAGTGATACAGGAGGAATACATATGAATCTGAAAACTATCGAATTGTTGGGGGAACAGCACCCCCTCTGCTTCTCCATGACGGCGGCGCAGAACTTAACACGGCACTTTGGCAGTATGGAGCAGTTTGGCGAACAGCTCATGCACGAGGACGCGACCATCCGCAGAGATGCCGTCTGCGATGCCCTCACGGAACTGCTCAAGGCAGGCAGAAAGTACGCCACGGCGGTGGGCGACCCTCTGCCCAAAGAAATCCCCTGCAAGGTATCCGATATCCTGCGCCCTGAAACGGCACCACTGGTGGCACTGATTGTGGCGGTCATGCAGGGCGATGCCAGACGAGAAGTCGAAATCGAGGGCAACGGAAAAAACGCAGTCGCCACGCTCAACCCCTGAGTTGGGCGTGGCTGTACTACAACGGCGCACGCGCCGGCCTGTCCCGTGCGGAGGTTGCGTATCTCCCACTGGGGCAGGTGTACGACCAGATAGCGTGTTGGCAGATTTCCGCCTGTGGCGCAAAACAGAAGCACAGCAGGGCGGCATCGCTCTTTGACCAGACGCAGTAAGGGGGGATAGTATGGCGTATGATATTGGCCCTAAGTTGGGCATAGACGGCTATGCGGAATTTCGCAAAGCCATCACAGACATCAATGATGATGTCAAAATGTTCGGCAGTGAGCTGAAACTGATTGCCGCTATCTACGATGAGAACGGCGACAGCATGGAGGCTCTGTCGGCAAAAAACGAGGTGCTGGAAAAGACCTACGAGGCACAGGAGAAAAAAGTTGCCGAAGTCAGCAAGGTTTTGGAACGCGCCAGAGCAGAGTATGGCGACAATGAAACCGCCGTTAAGAAGTGGGAGCAGGTTCTCATTGAATCCCAGACCGCACTCCAAAAGACGCAGAATGAGATTAAGAAAAATCAACAGGCGATGGAACAGCTTGAAAATGCCAGTGGGGAAGTCGAAGAAGCCTTTGACGGTATCCGAGATTCCGCGAAAGACGCAGGGAAAGCCGTGGAAAATATCGGGGATGCCGCAAAAGAATCCTCTGGTAAGTTCGATGCGTTGAAAGAGGCCACTGGGAATCTCATCAGTGGTGGTATCTCCGCCGTTGTGGACGGTGTGGCAGAGGCCATTGGTGCGTTCGTCAATCTCGATGAATCGACCGAGGACTATCGTGTTGCGATGGGCAAGTTAAAAACGGCATTTACAGAGCAACAAGAAACCGTAGAAAACGCTTCTGTTGCCCACGGAGAATTTACCGCCGTGCTATATGACACGGACACCGCTCTCACCGACACATGGCGCACAGCGGAAACCGCCTCCGAAGTATACACGAAGCTGTATGGTATCTTGGGCGACACCGATACCGCAGTAGAGGCGGCACAGCTGATGGTGCAGATGGCAGAGAGTGAGGAGAACTTCACGGAGTGGACGAGAATCGCCGCAGGTGTCGCTGGTACTTTTGGTGACGCTCTGCCGATTAACAGTCTGGTCGAGGCGGCGAACGAAACGGTGAAAGTCGGTGAGGTGACGGGCGCACTGGCGGACGCACTGAACTGGGTCGGCATTTCCGAGGATGACTTTAACGCAAAACTCGCAGAGTGTACTACGGAGAGCGAACGAAACGACCTCATTATGCAGACCTTGACCAGTACCTACAGCGATGCGGCCGATGCGTTCTATGAGAACAACGAGGCTCTCATCCAGTCGAGAGAGAATCAGGCAAAGCTGGATGAGGTGACAGGACGGCTCGGTGAGTCGGTGTCCGATATCAAAAATGCCCTGTTGGAGAAGTTCGGCCCTGCCATTGTCGATACTGGTGACAAAATTGCGGATTTTATCGAGGGCGTTGACACAGATAAGCTGTTTGCAAAATTTGACGGCGCGATTGAGAATATCAAAAATGCCTTTGACGAAGGTTGGGATGAAATTAAAAAGATTTACGATATTGCACCGTCCTTTTTCGATGAACTGGGGGACGAGGTGGGACATAGCTTCGACCTTGTGAAAAACCTGTGGGAGGGCGATTTTGACGAGGCGTGGAACAGTGTTCTCGATATCGTGTCCGATAAGGTCGCTGGTGTCGTCGGTGGTGCGCTCGATATCAAGGAGATGTTCTCTGACTTGGACTGGTCGACGGATTTTGATGAAGCGTGGGCTGGTGTTGAATCCATTATGCAAACAGCATGGGAAACGATATCTGGCATTGCAAACGACATCTGGAGTGCGATTACGAGGGGTGTCGAGGATGGACAAGAAACCCACAACAGGAACAAAGCCAACAACCGAAACGATGACGGCGGTTTTGGCGATGACGAGGAACGGTCGGGTTCGTCTGGCGGTTCTGGCGGTTCTGGGGACTCTGGCTCTGGCGGCGGCGGTAGGGCTGAACCTGCCCCCATCATCCACAACGCAATCTATCTGGACGGTAAGCGTGTCGGCGCAATCCTAAACAGCGTCAACGATGCTTCTCGCATTGCCTCTGGTGCGGATATCAGCCTGTTGACTTGACGGAGGGAACGATATGCAGGTGTTTATGGAGATTAACGGCTTGGATATCTCTCGCTGTATCAGAGAGGGTGGTATCGTCCAGAGCGAAGTTACACGCAGTAGCAGAACAGTGTCCACGCTCGCAGGCTACCTCGAAAAGAGCGAGGTTATCAAACGGCGCATTACCGTGCAACTGGTGGAACTGCGTGACGAACAGTGGTATGCGGTGTGTCTGGCATTAAAAAACCGCCCTGTGGCGGTGCATTACCTAGACGACACCACGGGCGAAACCAGAAAGAGCTTCTATGTGAGCAACCCCACTGCAACCGCCCAAAAAGTCCTCGGCGGCAACACTTTCTTTAGCGGTGGCACATTTACCTTGGAGGAGATATAAACATGCAGGAAACTTCTGCACTGTACAAACGGCTGTTGCGGACACGCGGACACCGTAAGGAGATTGCACTGGAAATCGCTGGCGAGGAGTACGGCGAAGATAGGATTGTCATGCTCCATACCTACGCGCGACTGTTCCGCAACAATCAGCTGGAAGTGGGGAGTGCAGTCGCCAAAGAGTTGCGTGTGACGCTCCTGCGCCCCGACGATATCCCCAAGGCGGCGGAGGTAAAGCCGAAATACCGTCTCCGCTTGGGCGAGGAAACGAGCGAGTGGGTGCAAAAGGGCATCTACTACATCTACACGCGAGAGCCAGACGCGGACGCGAAAACGGTCAGCATCGTGGCATTTGACGCGATGGTGCGTGGGGACAAGGTGTGGGAGCCAGAACAGTCGTTGGAGTTCCCCATGTCCATGCGGACGGCGGCACAGACCATCGCGGAGCTGATGGAAGTGGAACTGGAGAACCCCGAAGCTATCAGCGAGGCGTACACGATAGACTACCCTGCGAATGGCTGGACCTTGCGGAATGTGTTGCAGTTCATCGCCGCCGCACACGCTGGCAACTTCTACATGACCGACTTGGGGAAGCTCCGCCTGTGCGGATTGCATGAACTTCCCAAGAAAACGCACTATCTGGTGGATAGCTACGGCAGTGCGATTACATTTGGAGGGGTGAGAATCTGTGTCTGATTCTGTATATATCGGGCGGCGGTGTGCGTCCGTCAGTAAACCGCCACCGCTGAAACCTATCAGTAAAGTTGTCCTGTGGATAGATGACGAACATTGTTACGAGGCAGGGGACGACACAGGGCGAGAGCAGGAAGTATTCTGTCCCTATGGGTCGCAGCGTATGGCGGAGGCACTTCTGCAAAAGCTGTCGGGGTATGCGTACGCGCCCATGACGGCGGAGGACGCACTCCTTGACCCTGCGGCGGAACTGGGCGATGCCGTGACGGTGGACGGACTGTATACCGTGATGGCAAGTGTAGATTGGAAGTTTGACGGTCTACTCGCTGGTGATATCTCTGCGCCTGGCGCGGTCGAACTGGCACAGGAGTACCAATTTAGCAACAACGAAAAAGTGCTGAACCGCAAGATTGCAAGAAATCGCTCCCTGATTGCTAAAACGGCGGATGAGATTGCGCTATCCATTGAAAGTAGCAAGAACTACACCGATGGAAAGATTACGGAGGAGCTAGAGAAGTACGCAACCCTAAAACTCACCGAGGACAGCATAGCGGCGTCTGTGCAGAGCAGTAAGGACTACACGGATGAAACGATTGCCAAGAAACTGGAAAACTATGCAACTGTGAAGTTGACTGAGGACAGCATAGCGGCGTCTGTGCAGAGCAGTAAGGACTACACGGATGAAACGATTGCCGAGAAACTGGAAAACTACGCAACTGTGAAGTTGACTGAGGACAGCATAGCGGCGTCTGTGCAGAGCAGTAAGGACTACACGGATGAAACGATTGCCAAGGAACTGGAAAGCTAC
This sequence comes from Candidatus Pelethomonas sp., assembly GCA_045658885.1. GTDB lineage: Bacteria > Bacillota > Clostridia > Oscillospirales > Oscillospiraceae > Pelethomonas. Next base: position 61,639 of record JAZOVU010000031.1, read on the forward strand.
GCAACTGTGAAGTTGACCGAGGACAGCATAGCGGCGGCAGTGGAGAGTAGTCAGACCTATACGGACGAAACGATTGCCGAGAAACTGGAAAGCTACGCAACCCTAAAACTCACTGAGGACAGCATAGCGGCGGCAGTGGAGAGTAGCCAGACCTACACGGATGAAACGATTGCCAAGGAACTGGAAAGCTACGCAACCCTAAAACTCACCGAGGACAGCATAGCGGCGGCAGTGGAGAGTAGCCAGACCTACACGGATGAAACGATTGCCAAGGAACTGGAAAGCTACGCAACTGTGAAGTTGACCGAGGACAGCATAGCGGCGGCGGTGGAGAGTAGTCAGACCTATACGGACGAAACGATTGCCGAGAAACTGGAAAGCTACGCAACCCTAAAACTCACCGAGGACAGTATTGCGGCGGCAGTGGAGAGTAGCCAGACCTACACGGACGAAACGATTGCCAAGGAACTGGAAAGCTACGCAACGCTTGAGGTAACGGATAGTAAGATATCAACCGCAGTAGAGAGTAGTCAGAATTACACCAATGGCGCAATTGCGACACAGTTGAGGGAGTACAGCACAACCGCGCAGACAGCGGTCGCTATTAGTTGGGAAGTCGGTCAACTGGAGCAGAGTATCAACGGTACCCTGCGAAGCTACAGCACGCAGACGCAGACCGCTACGGCCATTGCATCGGCCGTCAACGGTTTGGTAGATGGGGCATATGTCGCCAACAGTATTACAACCGCTTTAGATGGTATTACGCTATCAGCTTCCAGTAAGGACGGCTCCACAACTTTGACGCTAAAAAGTGGTTTAACTGAACTGACCACCACCGAGCTGGAGTTGACTGTAGATGCGGTAAACATCACAGGCACGCTGACCATCGGACAACTGCCTCTTGATATTGCAACATCGGATGATATTCCGACTAAATTGAGTGAGCTGACCAATGATAGCAAATTTGTTACGGAGCGCGGTGTAACAACTATCGTAGATGGCTATGTCACAACCGACTATGTGGATGCGCTTGGCATTACGGCGCAGTATGTGTCCGCAGATGGTATCACGGCAGGTACACTCAATGCAGATGTACTCACGCTGGATGGACTGCTATATATCTATAAGCGCGATATACACGGCACGGCTTCTGGATACATCGGAGCCAACACCTCTAAAGGGGCAGTCATGTTGGCGGCAGGAAATCAAAATGTTGGTATGATTACAAACAACACCACGGCAAAGTTGACCTATTATGACGAAAAGATGATATGGGTTCACAGTGGTGGTTGTTATGCAAACGAAACAATCCAGATTTACTCAGACCGCACATTGAAAGATGAAATCAGCTACGACCTCACCACGGAAGAAGTCCTGTTCACCCGTCTGCGCCCCTGTTCCTTTGTGTATCAGAACGACCAGAGCCAGAAAAAGCACTGGGGGTTCATTGCACAGGAGTTTATCGAGAGCGCAGAAGAAGTCGCACTGGATACCGATTCCCTCGCAGTGATTGGTCAGTACGATGGCAAATACTCCCTCGGCTACGGCGAAATCACGGCACTCAATACCCACATGATTCAACTGCTGATGAAGCGTGTGGAAGCACTGGAAAGCAAATAAGGAGAAGAAACACAATGGGAAAGACAAAGAAGTATCTGGCCGAGGCATTTGATATCCTCGGTGAAATCCCTGTTAAGGGCAGTGGTGTGGACCTGATGGCCACCGCACGCAGACACCTCCGCTTGGCCTACGCGGAAGCGGAGCGCGTAGAACAGGAGAGCAAGGCAACCAAGACGGAGGAAGTGGAACATGGCAACGACTGATTCCAATATTGGCAGTCTGAAAAAGGCAACCTATCTCGATGCAGAATCTCTGCTCATCGCAGAGCAACAGGGCGAGGCGGTAGCAGTCGAGGGCGCGCTGTTTCAGAAGTTTGCGCGGGAATCGGTAGCGCCGCAGGTTGAGCAGGCGAAAAGTTCTGCAGATGCGGCAAAACAGTCCCAAGAAGCATCGAAGCTATCCGAGACCAACGCAAAAACTTCCGAAACCAACGCATCCAACTCGGAGAGTGCTGCCAAGCAATCCGAGGAGGCGGCGAAACTGTCCGAGACCAACGCCGGAAAATCTGCGACCAACGCGGCAAGCTCGGAGAGCGCGGCCAAGAAGTCCGAGGAAGCGGCGAAACTGTCCGAGACCAGAGCCGGAGCGTCTGCAACCAATGCGGCGAACTCCGAGAGTGCTGCCAAGAAGTCTGAGGAAGCATCGAAGCTGTCTGAAACCAACGCCGGAACTTCGGCGGCAGGCGCGGCGAGGTCCGCAGCGGAGGCGGATGAGTCGGCGCAGCGCATCGAGAACATGGGCGTTGCGGCGGTGTCGCTGCCCTACGACAGTCCGGCGACGGTCGAGAAGGAGAGCGGCGAGGACGCGGTAAAGCTCACCTTCGGCATTCCGCGCGGAAAGAGCGCGTATCAGTATGCCGCTGATGCCGGGTATACCGGAACGGAGAAGGAATTTACCGCACTGCTGATGGCGCAGGCCGGTGTGTCCTATGTGGCGGACGGCGGCACGCCGGGGAGCTTCGACACACTGATTTTTGACGGCGGTACGCCGTTTACGACGGACGAGATCATACTGGACGGCGGCACGCCATAACAGGAAAGGAGCGTAATTGACATATGGCAACATCTACGATCAAACCCAAGAAGGGAACGACCGCGCAGTGGGCGGCATCCGGGCGCGCGCTGGAGGTCAACGAGTGGGGCGTGGAGGTCACGGAAAACGGCCACCACATCCTGCGCATCGGTGACGGTGAGCATCGTTTCCACGACCTACCTGCTGTCATTGATGTGCCGCTGTTCAATACACTGGTTCAGCAGGTTCAGACGCAGCATGGTGAGGTCGTCGCATTTCGCGACAACATGACATCGGCAACCAACGCGGCGAACACTGCCGCAACAGCCGCCAACACCGCGACCACAAGAGCGAACAACGCCGCGATTGCTTGTGAGGACATCGCTGCAGGCATTAACTCCATGACGGACGACACCACGAAAGCAGTGTATTCCATCGGCATCAACAACGGTCTAATCTACTTGGAGGAGGTCTAATCATATGGCAACAGGTGACAGAATCTATATCGCAGACAAGGAAACGCTGGACAAGGTCTACGCCGCCGTTTCGGCTGCGCCCTACTACGGCTTCATCGAACACAATGCCATTCTGGCTCCCAGCCAGCGCATCGAGTACATCGGCATCAATAAGAACTGGAACCCCATCACCGTCACCAAGGGCGGCGGCTACACCCTGAACGAGTGGGCGGCTTTCCCCTGGCTGCTGGGTAACAAGCCTTATATGGTGCGCTCCGATGGCACCCTGGACTACCGCCTGAACGAGGATGACTACACCCTCAAGGAGGACGGTACCGCTTCGGATGTGGCCAACACGGAGTATGACGGCGGCGCTTTCGCTTGGGTACCCAAGATCTACAAGAGGGAATACATGGCTGGCGATGACCGCTATGTTCTCTTCAGCATGACCGCCGCTGACGGCTTCGAGCCTATCGGTTTCATCGATCCCGATGACAAGGAACTGGAGGGCGCATGGCTGCCCATGTTCTACGGCTCCATCGTGAATGAGAAGATGCGCTCCCTGTCCGGCCTCCAGCCTGACTACAGCAAGACCACCGATGCCCAGAACACCGCCATCACCGCAGTCGGTGACCGTGCCAAGTTCCTCGGCGGTGCGCTGATGCACACCCTGATCGATCTGGAGATCATGCTGGCCAAGACCACCAACCTCCGGAGCGCCTACGGCTCCGGCAACTCCAGCGGCTACGATGCAAGCCTCACCCCCACCATGGGCGTGAAGCAGAACGCCGTGGTCGGCGGCGGTCAGTTCTTCGGAACCAGCGATGGCAAGAGCCTCAATAAGATCTTCCACTCCATCGTGCTGGGCAGCTACCAGCAGTGGATGCGTGACCCCTATATGCTGCTGGTCAATGGCCGCTACAAGGTCAGCAAGAACTACAAGTACGATCTCACCGGCGCAACCTACACCGACACCGGCATCAACCTGACGAAGATCCTGAAAGAGGATGGCAGCCAGAACACCGGCCCCTTCTACCCCCACAAGTACCAGACCATTCCCGGTTTCGGACATCTGCCGGTTTACCCCCACAAGGGCAGTACCAGCACGGGTGGATGTGACGGCCTGTGGCAGAACTGCGAGATCACGGCGGTTGCCCTTCGGTTCGGCGCTTGCTACCTCGGTGCCGCTGATGGTGGTCGTTACTTGAATTTCGGCTCCTCCGCTGGGCTTGCGGACTGGAACCTCGGCTCGGCCTTGCTTCTCTTGCCACCTGTCGGCGTGGCGGTGTAACCATGTAGCACACTCGAAGTTGGAAGGAGGAAAATTTTATGACAGAATGGACCAAGGAGCGCTGCTCGGAGCAGCCTGCGCAGTTGCAGATCATTGCCCCCGGTCTGTACATTCAGCGCAAGGACATCACCAAGGTGGAACATGAGGCGGACGAGATCGCCGGAACGGAGGCATACACCGAGTACGAGTGCATGAGCCGTGAGATCAGCGTCTCCGAATACCAGATGCTGGTTTCCATTGAGGAAATCGACACCACCAAGGCCATCGACGATTACACCATGCAGCTGATCGAGGAAGGAGTTCTGTAATTATGGCATCCGGCACACTGATTAAGAGCCTGACCCGGCTCTACAACAAGGGTTCCCTGACCAAGGAAGATATCGCTGAGAGGGTCGAGAAAGGCACCATCGCCCCGGAGGACTACAAAACCATCACCGGCGAGGTGTATAGGGGCTAGTAACCAACAATTGGAAAGGAATGACAGCATGAACATCAACGCAATTTTAATCAACCTGGCAACAGTGATCGGCGCGGGTGAGGTGATCGAGGGCGAGGAAACGGGCGTGTAACCCATATAAAATTTTGCTTGGGCAGGTGAAACACAAATGAAATTTGGATTAAGCGATATCATCGCCGCTGTTCTGGTGATTGTTGGTGTTCTCAGCTATTTTGTGGAGATCAGCAAGATCAAGATCAATCCGCTGTCGGCGCTGGGCAAGCTGTTCAACGGCGATCTAGTGAAACGGGTCGATACAGTCGCCAGCAAGGTCAACGGCATCGAGACCCAGATCGAGGATATCCGGGACAAGCAGGAGGAGTACGAGATCAAGTCGGCGCGGATGCGGATTCAACGCTTTGCGGATGAGATGTATGGGGGGATGCGCCACAGCAAGGAGCATTTCGAGCTAATACTGATGGACATTACATCGTACAACAACTACTGCGAGGCGCACCCAAGGTTTATCAACGATAAAACCAAAGTCGCGCAGGAACTCATTACTGACAGATATGAAAAGTGTCTGCGAGAACGCTCGTTCCGCGAGTAAAGGAGGTACATACCATGACGAAAGGGAATATCGTGGAGCGCGCAACAGCACTGCTGTCGGTCAAGAGTATCGTCACCATCGCGCTGACGGCGGTGTTTGCGGTACTGGCATTGCGCCGTGATGTCACCGCACAGGACTTTCTTACGGTTTTTCTGATGGTGATTTCGTTCTACTTCGGCACGCAGAGCCAGAAAAAACAGGAGGGGAATAACCATGCTGAATAGTAGAGATGTTGCGCTGTTGCGCGACGATGTGGAGCAGAACTGTCGGAAGTGGCTGGAACGGTGCAAGGCGGCAGGATTGAATGTACTGGTTACGAATACCGTGCGTGACAAGGAGTACCAAGAGTATCTCTACGCGCAGGGACGCACCAGACCAGGCAGTATCGTGACCAACGGCAGAACGCCGACTTTCCACGCGGATACCGCAGGACTGGCGTTCGACTTCTGCAAGAATGCCAAAGGCCATGAGTACGATGACACCGCCTTTTTCCACGAGGCAGGAGCCATCGCCAAAGAGATGGGCTTCTCTTGGGGTGGGGACTGGAAAAGTTTCGTGGATATGCCCCATGTCCAGTGGGACAACGGCGGAGAGTGGACCAGTGCAATGATTCTCGCAGGAAAATTGCCACCTGCTATGCCCCTGTGGGGCGCAGAGAACGACGAGAATGAAGTGCGATATAACACGATGGCGGAGTGCCCTGCATGGGCACAGAAAACCGTGCAGAAGCTCATCGAAAAGGGATTCCTGACTGGTGATGGTCAGAAGCTCGATTTGAGCCACGATATGATTAGAATGTTGGTCATTAACGACCGCGCTGGGATGTACGGGGTGTAAGAAAAGTTTGTGTTGAAAAAACGATAAATTAAGAAGGTGGGTAGGAATCCTAAATGGGGTACCTACCCATCTTTTTGTTTTATATAAGCAAAAGCAAGCCCAGTGTACTGTAAAAGAGTAAAAAAACTGTTGATATCGAGTACGCTTTATGTGACAGCTCCAATATATCAAGGTTGCATATTGACAAATAGCGTAATATATAATACTGTTTTTCGTGGGTGATTATAATGGAAACAAACTATATCGAAACTAGGCTGAACGGTCAGATGGAATATTATCATAAAAAATGTACAAGACGCCGTAACGAGTACTATTGGCTGTCTGGTATTTCTATCGTTATCAATGCGGCCATCCCTGTACTCTCAATTGGTATCGAATCCACAGGGAGGTTAAAATATGTTGTTGCTATATTGAGTGCTACAACTTCCATCTTGACTAGCTTATTACTACTCAGAAACACGAAGGACACATGGGTTCGATACCGCAGTACATACGAAAAATTAAAACATGAAAAAGTACTTTTTGAAACATCTTCTGGGAAATATGTGACTGCAAATGAACAAGAGTTTATTTTAGCCTGTGAAGCGATTATGATGTCGGAACACACTGCTTGGAAAGAACTTCTCAATGACACAAAAGATAAGAAGGAGTGAATATCATGCCGAATCTTTTTAAATACCACATTTTCATTAGCCACGCATGGAAATACGGAGAAGAATATGAAAAGCTGAAAAAAATGCTAGACGATGCTCCTTATTTTTCGTACTACAACTATTCGGCACCAGAGGATAAACCGCTGCACAATTTGGATACAACGGATGTGAGTAAAAAGAGTGAGATTGAGAGTGCTATTGACCGTAAGATTACTGTATGTAGCTGCGTGTTAGTGATTTCAGGAATGTATTATAATCATAGGAAATGGATGCAGTATGAGGTGGATACCGCTAGACGAATGAAAAAACCTATTATTGCTATTAGACCTCGAGGGGCGGATGTCATGCCTATGGAGATATCCTCTGTTGCAACCGAAACTGTTGGATGGACTACTGGTAGCATTGTGGATGCTATTAGAAGAAATACAAAGTGAACTCATAGGTAGAAAGTATAATGCTTCTTGATATCCTATCTGCGCCTGTGCTATTTCTTTGATATAGTTTTGAATCACTATCAACAAAAAATGAGGGTGTGTTGTAAAATAACGCACCCTCATCTATTTTACAGTGTCGCCAATAACTTTAATAGCGTTATATCTTATGATAAAGACTGCGTGGAGGACCTGCGATTCTTCCCCAGTGCATCCAGTCAAGAGATTTTGAACCGCGCGCAGACGGTCAAAGGCGGTAAGGCGGAATTACTTTACACCTATATTGATGTCGAGCCTGTCGCGTTTAATCGTGGCTACTATACGATTGATATGCGCTATTTTTACCGCGTGACACTCAACGCCTATTGTTCCTGCCCACGCCCCGTGGAAATCGAAGGTCTCTGCGTGTTCGATAAGCGCGTGATTCTGTTCGGCAGTGAGGGCAGTGCGAAAGTCTTTTCTTCCCAAGTGCGCGTCGATGGACTGGACCGCCAGTTGATTGAGCGAAGCAATATGCCGATTGCCGTTGTCACCGCTGTCGACCCAATTGTTTTGGATGCCAAGTTGGTGGAGCGTTGTGCAGGGCGCACTTGTGACTGTGACATCTGTGAAATCCCCGACAGTATCCGCCAGTGCTTTGAGAGCAATTTGAGTATCGGAGAGGAAAGTCGCAGGGTGTTGGTGACACTCGGCCAGTTCTCCGTGGTGCGCTTGGAGCGTGACAGTCAGTTACTCATTCCCGTTATCGACTACTGTATGCCAGAGAAAGAGTGCTGTGGCGGTGGCGGAAGCGACCCGTGCGACCTGTTCCAGAAAATCGCATTCCCCGTTGATGAGTTCTTCCCACCCAACGATTTGGATGACCCCGACGACTACGAGGATGCGAAACACTACTGTACCTGCCGTCGATGAAATGGTCAAAAAATATGCCCGACCCATAGGAAAGACTTTGTAAAAGAAGATATGCACTGAATACCACGCCCAAACCGCCGCCCCTGACTGAAATGAAATCGAGGGCGGCGGCATTTTTATTGTTTCTTATTCCATGTGTTAAGAGGTTCAATCGTTGTCGAGTGCCTTTTCTTGCTGAATCAATTCCAGCACATGACACAAATCCACATCACGAACCAAATGTTCTGGTGTCCACGGAATATAGATATCCACAGGTACACCGCGGTTTCTCATTTGAACCCCTTTGTCCAGATACAGTGACCTTGAAGTGGGGTATGTTAAGTAGAATTTGTCATATGCTATTGTTGTAACATTAGAGTAGTCGAGGATTCCCAGGGTAGGTCGTCCCACGACCGTTACTTTATCCGACCGTCCCATGATATCTACGAAAGCATCTCCAGAAGAACCACACCTCTGGTCTGTGATTATGTAAACTTTTCTTGGCTTCGCAAGACCAATTGCAGGAAGTGGGAAATCATCCGAGGAAAGAGTGACAAAGCCCTTTCCACGGTTTTTCGTGGTTTCATCTATTAGAGATTGGACGATTGCACGCGTTTCTTCAGGTAACTCCTGTTTCAAAGCCTCTGTATACATTTTCAAACGGGAATCACAAGATTTTTCTGAATAATTGATTTCGATATCACCGCCATAGATGCTATCCTGTAAATCGTTTAACCCTTTACACTCGGGTAAGCAGAGTTGTAGTAAGGGAAAGAATGCAGTGTTTGTACCGCCTGCATTCTCTCTGACATCAATAATGAGATACTCGCAGTTTTTCAAGATGGTATCGTTTTCAGCATAGAGCTGATGGATTGCGGTTTCATCTTGAAAATCTTTCAGTTGCAGATAGGTAATATCGTCTTGCAGTTTTTTGCAAGTGTAGCGGATACCGTTACGCCAAACTCCGTCTAGTGTAATGGGATAGGTTTCTATCTCCCCAGTGTCTGCTTTTTGTACAGTTACTGTTTTAGCATAGCGTAGGAGAAGCCCCCACGCTTCGGATTGTCGTTCTTCGGGTTCTCCATATAACATCTCCTCGTGCAAACAGGAAAATTCTGATACAGGACAACCATTTACTGCGATGATTTTATCACCGATGGCAAGCGGAGAATGGGGTTGACTATTGCATACATACAGGACATCTTGATAACGCTGTACTGCGAACGGGAGAATGCCACGGTTTTCCATCTCTAAATCTACATGAAATATGACATGGAAGGTTGCCAAATAAGAATTTACAACTAACAGAAATTCTTCATCGTTCATGGTATCACTGATTTTTGCGCGGTAGTGTTCTGGATTCGTACCGTGTTCATCCTTACAGCAGGCTGCATCTGTTTGCATGATTGCAACAATTTCTTCAAAGAGTTTTGTCTTTGTCATTTCATCACCTCTCGGTATATCATAACATACGAAATTGCTGTTGTGCGACTTTTGTGACGAATTGTTGTTTTTTTGTGACGAATTGCAAGGTGCCCTTGGGTATGGCGCATCTTTTTGCATTTTGGCATATCTTTTTCTGTTTTTTCATACAATGAGAGAAAAGGGGGGAGAAGATGCGAAATTTGAAAGAAGCGGAGAAATATAGCGAGGCTTGTCAGCTGTTGCCGAGTCGCTTGCGGATTTCGGCACTCGATATTTCCCAAGAACGGATGGCAACGGTGGAGGAAATTCGTCTGCGTGTCGGGCGAGAGATTCACCTGACCTTACCCGAGGGAGAAATACCGTTGTCACAGACGCGCGTGATTGGGGAAGATTTGGAGCAGGTGTTGGACAGGGCAACCGAATTTTCTCGCTATACAGCGGAAGAAACCATCCGTATGGGCTTTGTCACTGCGCAGGGCGGATATCGTATCGGCATCTGTGGAACCGTGGTATCGGTCGGGGAGAGAAGCGAAGCTATCCGCGATATCTCGTCCCTCGCCATTCGGATTCCCAGAGAGCGTGAGGACATCGCCAGACCGCTGTTGTCCCAGCTCTTGGTGGACGGAAAGCCCGTCAGTACCCTCGTTATTTCACCGCCTGGTGGGGGAAAAACGACCTTCCTCCGCGATTTGGTGCGCCTGTTGAGTGACGGAACCGAGTTAAATGGACCGTGCCGTATCTCTTTGGTGGACGAGCGCGGAGAAATTGCCGCAATGCATCGGGGTGTCGCACAGCTTGCGGTGGGTAGTCACACAGATGTGATGGATGCCTGTCCTAAAAATCTGGCGGTACCGATGTTGCTCCGCGCCATGACACCACAGGTCATTGCTTTGGATGAGATTGCACAGGAAAAAGATGTGGAGGCCGTTTTTTCTGCATCCAAATGCGGTGTGGTTCTGCTCGCTACGGTACACGCCTCCTCACTGGCGGAACTGAGCAGACGACCTGGATTAAGTGCCCTCTTGGAGCGTGGGATTTTTGAGCGTGTGGTACGCATCAGTGGGCGAGGGAAAAACAGGAGCTACCGTGTTGAGGTGTTGCCATGAAACTATGGGGTGTCGTTCTCATTTTTTTAAGTGCCACATATGGCTATCTCCTCTACCGCCATGCGACGATGCTCACCGTGCGTCTACTCCGCGCCATTGCCGATGATTTGCCGTTGCTACAGTGTCGTATCTGTGTCCAGCGTTGTTCGTTGCCTACCATTTTCTCCGATGATTTATGCCGTGGCTTAAGTGGGCGATATCTCTGGACACCATTGGCGCATCGGCTGGCGCGTGAGGAAGGGACATGGCAGGCGTGTTGGAAGAGCACGATGGACGAGCTTCCGCCCATCATCGCAGAGCGACTGTCGCCGTTGGGAAAGCTGTTGCCAGTCGGGGGCGACACACTGGCCAATGCCATCGAGGAGGTCAACAGGGGACTGTTGTTGTTGGCACAGGAAGAACAGACACAGCAGAAAGTGCGTTTACAGCTCTCGGCGGCGATGTACTTCTCGGCGGCGACGCTGTTTGTTTTGGTTTTTGTGTAGACTGCTTTAGCGTTCTAACCAAACAAGAAATTCTGTGGTATCATCCTCTAATTTTTTGTGATTGGTCGTGTGGAAACCGTGTCGCTGATAAAATGCGATAGCACGCACATTCTTTTCTAACGCCCACAGGCCATTGACTTGAAATTCTTGGATGGCATACTGCAACAGCTTGCTACCGATGGCACGCCCCTGTAGCACAGGCTCAACAAATAACTTTTTCACGGTTTGCCCGTCTAACTGGAGAAACCCTTTCACCACACCGTCGTCATACACCCAGATGGTATCAATGGAGGTACGCAACCGTTCCGCCAGTTTGGGCACTTGCAACTCTTGAAAATAATACTCGTCATTTTGGAAGATGGGGTAGAAGTTTAGGCGATAGTTGAAAATCTCAATTTCAGCAATTCGTGCGAGGTCGTCACCGGTTGCTCTGCGGATATGTTCCATTTTCTCACCTACTCTCCCATTCTTTTTTCAAAATTGCGTACTGGTAGGTATTTTCATAGATAGGGGTTCCATCGGGGGCGTTTACAAAAGTGACAAATTCACGGAACAGTCCCTCTTGGCGCATCCCCAATTTTTCGCTCAACTTTTGACAGGCAATATTATTATCTTCTGTATAGAGATAGATGCGCCGTGCATTTTTTTCGTGGAATAGGAAATCAAAATAGGCACAAGTGGCTTCGTACATATAGCCACACCCTTGGTACGCGCTGTTCAGCATCCAACAGGGGGAGTAGGTATCCTGTTCTTTTCCAGAGGGGGAAGTACTCTCCGCATGGGAGAAAATTTCACCGATAACCTTTCCGGAGTCTTTCAAGGTGATGGCAAGGTACAATCCGGAATCATCCTTCATGCGTTCGGCAATCGCTTGTTCGGCATCGTCCATCGTGTCGAGTTTCATGTCCATAAAGCAGTGTACCGTAGGCTCGTGGAGATAGGCAAATAAATCTGCGGTATCCTCACGCACAAAGGGGCGCAAAATCAATCGTTGGGTTTCTATTTTCATAAAAGAGTATCTCCTATCTGTTGAATGTGGTATTCCCATGATATACAAGAGTAACGGAAAGCACAAGATTTTTCGTTGCTTTTTTCTTGTCTTGTGCTATCATGGTTTTATCGAAGTAAAGAAACATTGTATAGTGTCAGAAAGAAAGAGAGGGTATTTGTATGGGAATTTTCAAAATCAAGGCAGATGGATTTGAGTGGGTTTGTGGCGATGCAGACGACCCGAAAGATTTGTGTCTGCACGGTCATGTAACCGCGCAGTTTGGGGATACCATTCTGCAAGACTATGGCACCGTCAGTGCCACTGCACTGTATCTGATGAAAACACTGCGCGAAGATAGTATGATAGAAGACCACACCGTGCAAATGATTCCCTGCTGTGGGTATTTTCTCATTCCAAATAAGGATTTAACGGAAGTAGTCATCAGCGGTTGTAACAACGGCACGGATTGGTCTACCGTCCACGAGGGGGATTGTGTTCGCTTGATTCTTCCTACTGGACAGGAGGAAGTGGTGTCACTACAGGACTATCTGCGTGAAGTGTTGGCATTTGCCGACGAAGTAAAACGATTCTATGATGCCTGCACACCGAAAGAATTCTGGCATGAATTTGAAAGAAACGGATACATCGCTTTCTGGAACGAATGGGAACAGCGGTACAACGAAGGTCTGACGCTCCTGAAGCAAAAGTGAAAAAGTGTTGCAACCCCTCTTGACTTTTTGTACTATTGGTTGTAGTATATAGGTACTACAATTTGTCGTACAGGAGGTATCTTTATGTCTACTTTGAGAATGGGAACTGCTGAGGCGAGATTTGCCGATGTCATTTGGCAGAACGAGCCAATTACTTCGGGTCAGCTTGCCAAGATTGGGGCAACCGATTTCAACTGGAAGAAAACGACCTCGCACACGGTGTTGAAGCGGTTGTGTGAGCGCGGACTGTTCCAAAATGAGGGGGGCACTGTGACCTCGCTCATCTCGCGGGAGGAATACTATGCCCGACACAGCGAGCAGTATGTCGAGGAAACTTTCGGCGGTTCTCTGCCTGCGTTCCTCGCCGCATTCGGGACGAGAAAGAAACTCTCGGAGCAGGAGGTTGCAGAACTACAGAAAGTCATTGAAGGCATGAGGGGGTGACACCATGCTGGATACTGTCTATCTGCAAATTCTGGATATGAGCAAGACAGCCAGTATCGTCATTCTGGTCGTCCTACTGGCTCGACTGCTTTTGCGGAAAGCACCCAAGGTATTTTCCTATGCACTCTGGGCGGTGGTTTTGTTCCGCTTGCTCTGTCCGTTCAGCTTTGAGGCCTCCGTGAGTATGGTGCCAGAGATGCCTTCGGTTACACAGGGGTATACCCTGTCGGAGGAGTCTATCTCGGTCGTGGGGGCGAGCGAGGCAGTCTATCAGGCCGTCGGGGACGCACTGAATGGCGGTCTGGGTACCCAACATATTCGGACAACCGAACAGACGGAGGACGGCACAACCAAGTATGTGACAACGGACTGGTGGAGTGTCTGGATTTTGTTCGGCAAGTATGTGTGGGTCACAGGGGTAGCGGTCATGCTCCTGTATAGTGCTGTGTCCTATTGGCGTATCCGAAAGAAGTTGGCAGTGGTCGTCCCATTGCAGGACAACATCTATCTGGCGGATGATATCCATTCGCCCTTTGTGGTCGGTCTGTTCCGTCCGAAAATCTATCTCCCCTGTCATTTGGGAGAACGGGAGCAGGCGTATATTATCCTCCACGAACAGTACCACATCAAACGGTTTGACCATATCACAAAAGTGTTGGCATTTCTCGCGTTGTCGCTCCACTGGTTCAATCCGTTGGTCTGGGTGGCGTTTGTTTTAGCCAGTCACGATATGGAGATGAGCTGTGACGAGGCGGTGATTCACAAGGTCGGCGGCGATATTCGGGCGGACTATTCCGCTTCGTTACTGACTTTGGCGACTGGTCGGCGTATCATCGCAGGGACACCGCTGGCCTTTGGCGAGGGGGATACCAAGGGACGGATTCACAATCTGGCGAGATGGAAAAAGCCTGCGGTTTGGGTCGTGTTGACGGCGGCGATAGTGTGTATCATACTGGTGGTCGGATTATTGGCAAACCCTGTCGCGAATCGTGAATTTCCGATTGACGGAAGTAATGTATCGGAATTGAACACAGAGCAGGTTGTTGAAAAAATTGCCAAGGCAGAAAAGTTGGAAGATGGCGGACAGCTGTATGTCAACGCAGACAACTTTGACCTCATGTTTACCGCAGATTTTAACTGGGCGAATGACGGTGCCATTCGGTTCTTCTATAGGAAAAACCAGAACACTTACAGTGCACAGTTGCGGATGTTCCACGAGGAAAACAAGTATTTCATTACAGACAGCACCAAATGGACGGAGCAGAAGAAGATATTTCGGTTGGTGGACTATTTGAACGCACTGAAATATATGCCACAGGCGGAGATTCGCGCACTGTCCCCCAATGCAGATGGCTATTCCGTGATGCAGGTGCAGGAGGATATCCCCAGTGACGATACACGCGTTCTGTACTATACGCAGGATGGTGTGACAGATGATATTACGGGATGGTATATCCATCTGTTGGTACAGCCGTTACATCAAGCGGAGGAGAGTAACGCGCAGTCGTTGTATGGAGATGACATTGGTGGCTATTTTGGCCACGGTGAGGAAGTCATTCACCTCTTTTATGGCCATACGAATCAAGAACCGTTCACAGGTGATATCATCCCTGGCACAACCTATGTCCCGTACCAGTGTCTGTATATGAATCCTCTCAGCTCGTATGCGGCGATTGGTGGCGACTCTGGTTGCAAGTATGTGGTGGGTGAGGACTACTTTTCTATTATCTATCGCAGTAAAAACCGCATTGCTATCGATGGTGTGGATACGACTGTGAATGAGCATCGCATTGCTGTACCGAAGTGGGAGTGGCAGGCATTTCCCTATACCGATGCGGAGTGGGCGGTTCTCTACCGGCCAAGGGGCATTTTCTCTATGGACAACATCAGCGAACAGTATAGCGATATGTGGTATCAACCTCTCAACGAGGACAGTTTCCTGTTAAAGATGGACAGCTCCATGTGGTTGGTCAATATCTCCAATGACCCGAAAGTGGGGACATATCTCTGGAGTATCTACAGTCTGGTGCCAGAATCTGCGATGGGTGTCGCACAGTGGGAATTTAGACCGTTGTCGAGTGCGCAGTATCCTGTATTTCAATTTGCCTTTGTAGGAGAAACCACGGAAATCCTCGCTTCCTGTACGGATGGTCTGTTGGTCGATTGGGAGAACCCCAGTGTTCCGTCGGATACGGTGATGACATTCTCGGAAAATGTGCCACTCTGTTGGGCACCTGTGCGGAAAGATGGAACTGTGGCAACGGACACGGTTATCCATTTCACGATAGAGCGTGAAGGGATGACACCGTACAGCGGTACGCTGTATATCGAGAGTGAAAGTGACGGTGGCGTAGGGGAGAACAGGACTTATACCGCCACTATCGTGGGAACAGGTCTGCACTTGGAACAAAATACCCAGACAAGCGGTGGTGTGATATCCGTTTTAGAACCCAGTGTAGTATTACCCAAAATGTACATATATTAACGCATTAACGCTTAAACCTGAATTCGTCGCGTTCTCTAATTTTACCGAGTTTGACAAGTCTGGCTGCGATGGCTTCTGTTGAGCGTTTGAAATAAGTACAGATTTCCTTTTTGGTACAGTTTGTATCAAACATACGGCAAAGAACTGCTTCCTCCTCCGCTGTCCAAGGCTTTCCTGCATTTGCTAGGGATGGTTTTAGTGTTTTCTTTGGTGGATTATCTAAGTGGCGCAGGATTAGATGCAACGCTCGGACAACTTCCACTTGGTTACAACTGTCATTCTCCGCTAATACTTCGCCCGTGATGGGATTCACCCCATCCGCTAACATGGTAATCAATTGTTTGGCGCGCTCGATGTCCATAATCAATTCTCCTTTACTTCTAACCATCTTATTTTTTCTGAAAAACACTGTTTTTTCGACAGACTGAGCCGCCCACAAAAATGGGCGGCTATCTTTGTAGCTAAAATCGCATTTACTTTTGGCTAAAAAGATGATATACTACATAGGCATATCCACAGGTACACTGTGGGTTAGGAGGTTTCACGAATGAAATATGATGTTATTATTATTGGTGCTGGTCCAGGCGGCATTTTTGCGGCATACGAATTGATGCAACATAAACCCGAAATGAAAGTTGCCGTGTTTGAAGCAGGTCACGCTTTGAATAAACGCCATTGCCCGATTGACGGGGATAAAATCAAGAGCTGTATTGGATGCAAGAGTTGCTCTATTATGAGCGGTTTCGGTGGTGCTGGTGCTTTCTCTGATGGTAAATATAATATTACCAACGATTTCGGCGGTACGCTGTTTGAGTATATTGGTAAGAAACAGGCTCTGGATTTGATGCGCTATGTCGATGAAATCAATCTCAAATATGGCGGTGAGGGAACTAAGCTGTATACAACCGCTGGTACTCGCTTTAAGACTTTGTGCATCCAGAACGACTTGCATCTGTTGGATGCTTCCGTTCGTCACCTTGGTACCGATATCAACTATATTGTTCTGGAGAATCTGTACGCATATTTAGAGAACAAAGTAGCGTTCTTCTTTGATACGCCTGTGCAGAGCATCGAAGTGGTCGATGATGGGTATTCGATTCAGTGCAACGATGCTACCTACGAATGCGAAAAGTGTATTGTATCCGTCGGCAGAAGCGGTAGCAAGTGGATGGAAAAGGTCTGCAAAGAACTTGACATTCCTACTAAGTCCAACCGTGTGGATATCGGCGTTCGTGTAGAATTGCCTGCCACTGTGTTTGCACATTTGACCGATGAGCTCTATGAAAGCAAGATTGTGTACCGTACCAAGCAGTACGGCGACAAGGTTCGCACTTTCTGCATGAATCCCAAGGGTGCGGTGGTCAATGAGAACACCAATGGTATTATCACCGTAAACGGACACAGTTACGAAAATCCTGCCGCGCAGACAGAGAACACCAATTTTGCGTTACTGGTGTCCAAGCAATTCTCTGAGCCGTTCAAGGATTCCAATGGATATGGTGAATCCATCGCAAGGCTCAGTAATATGCTGGGTGGCGGTGTGATTGTACAGCGATTTGGTGATTTGATTCGTGGCCGCCGTTCTACGCCGAGCCGTATGGAAGATGCGTTTATCACACCCACATTGCAGGCAACGCCTGGTGATTTGAGTCTGGTTCTGCCGAAGCGTCTGCTGGATGGTATCATCGAAATGATTTACGCTTTGGACAAGGTTGCACCCGGTACGGCAAATGATGATACCCTGTTGTATGGTGTAGAGGTGAAATTCTACAACATGGAAGTAGAGGTCAACGACAAATTGGAATCTCACTACAACGGCCTGTATATTATCGGTGACGGTAGCGGTATTACGCACTCTCTGTCCCACGCATCTGCAAGCGGTGTCCATGTGGCAAGAGATATTGTGAAATAAAGAATATAAGAGAACGCTGCAATTTTTGTCCCTGAAAGGATGGAGATTGCAGCGTCTTTTCCTTTATTCGGGAAAGAGAACGGTCACGGTGGTTCCTTTGCCCTCGGTGCTGTCGAGTGATACAGTCGCGTCATGGTATGCGGCGGCGTGTTTGACGATAGACAAGCCCAGTCCTGTACCGCCGACTTCCTTGGAGTGACTTTTATCCACGCGGTAAAAGCGTTCAAATACACGCGCATGGTGTTCCTTGGGAATCCCAATACCCGTATCCTGCACGGTGAGAAATACCTTGCCGTTCTGTCGTCCCGTTGTGATTATCACGCTACCACCAGGTCGGTTATATTTAATCGCATTGTCAGTGAGATTGAATAGAATTTCATCCAACAGAAGTTCTACGCCGTGAATGGTGACACGCGAACCCAGTACCGTAAGGGTAACATCGGCTTTCTTTGCCGTGCCCGACAGTCGTTGCGCCACCAGTAACGCGCGTTCGTAGAGATTGACTTCGGTATGTTCCATCGGAACGGAGTTTTCATCCAGTCGGCTCAGGTGCATAATGTCCTCCACGAGGGTAATCATGCGTTGTGCCTCATTGTAGATGTCCTCCGCAAATTCTACGGCGGTTTCTGGAGGGACTGTACCGCTTTTGAGCAGTTCGGCAAAGCCTGAGATAGAGGTCAGCGGTGTTTTCAACTCGTGCGAAACTGTCGCGGAAAATTCACGGCGCAGGGTTTCGCGGTCCTCCTGATGATGGGCAATGGTTTCTTTTTGGACACGGATGGTTTCGCTCTGGGTCTGCAATCGCCGCAACAGGGGGGTCAACTCCGCATAAGTTTTGAGCGCATCGGGGCGGTGGGGGTCGAGATTGGTCAACGAACGAACGAAGCGATTGGACAGGAAGTTAGCTAGAGATGCTGCACACAGACAGGTTGCCAAGGCACAGAGTAGCAGATACTTCCACCCCAATAGTAACAGCAACGCAGAGAAACAAGCAAAGGAGAGCGCGGTAGCGGTCAAAATGAACAGGAACAACCGTTTTCTCATGTTATCCCTCCAATCTTGTAACCGACACCGCGAATGGTCTGTATGTACGCGCCAGCCGTGCCGAGTTTTTGGCGCAGGGTGCGGATGTGGACATCGACCGTGCGACTGGCTCCGTCAAAATTGTACCCCCAGACACTACTGAGCAGTTGGTCGCGTGTAAATACCGTATCGTGGTGTTCCAAAAACAGGGTAAGCAGTTGAAATTCCTTCCGCGTGAGCGCAATTTCCTCGCCGTCTACCTGTACCTGATGGCGCGCACGGTCCACAGTGAGTGAGCCGAAGGAGTAAATCGGTGTGGCATCCGCACTCTGTCCAGCACGGCGCAGTGCAGTACGCACACGCGCCATCAGTTCCATCATACCGAACGGTTTGGCAACATAGTCGTCTGCACCAGCATCCAGACCAATGACTTTGTCAAATTCACTGCCCTGTGCGGTGATTAAAATAATTTGTGTCTGCGCGGTTCGTTGGTCCGCGCGTAATTTTTTCAAAATCGTTAAACCATCCTCACCGGGGAGCATGATATCGAGCAGAATCACTTGGGGGAGTTTCTTCTCCATTGCCGTCCAAAACTGTTCGGGGTGAGAGAATCCCTCCGCGTCCAGTCCTGCACTGGTGAGGGAGTAGAGGACCAATTTGCGGATACTGTTATCATCTTCTACAAAATAAATCATAGGAAAGTCCTTTCCTGTTATGGAGAATAGGTGTCATACTCGCCAGTGATAGAATAAATGACCCACTGTGCGACATTCACTGCGTGGTCGCCAATTCGCTCCAAATATTTCGCGACCATCAGGAGATGCAATGCCTGTGCCGCGGTAGTGCTGTCGGCGCGGATGAGTGCAATCAATTCCTCCTGCACGGAGAGAAATAGACCATCCACGATATCATCATATTGTATCACACCTTGCGCCATATTCAAATCTTTTTTCGTAAAAGCCTCCACGCTGTCCGTCACCATTTGGATGGCCGCACGCGCCATATCACCGATATGGACGCGTCCCGGGATGGCGAGGGAGGCAAACTGTACGCTCAATTCCGCAATATCTGCCGCTTGGTCACCAATCCGCTCCATATCGGAGATAAGTTTTAAGGCGGAGGAAATGGTGCGTAAATCGCGCGCTACAGGCTGTTGTTGCAACAGGAGCTTCATGCACAACGCTTCAATGTTGTGTTCCGCCTCGTCAATTTCCTCCTCACACGCAATGGCGTGTTGCGCCATCGCACTATCACACTCCAACAGAGCTTTCACGCCTGCGCTGATGGCCTCCTCGCACAGCGCACCCATCCGCGTCAACGCTCGATTCAATTTGTCTAACTGATGTTCCAAGCGACTACGCATTTATCCAAACCTCCCTGTGATATAATCTTCTGTTCGTTTGTCCTTGGGGCGTGAAAAAAGTTGATCGGTGTCGTTGTACTCGATAACCTCGCCAGCGAGAAATAACGCAGTTCTGTCCGAAATTCGTGCCGCCTGTTGCATATTGTGCGTGACCATGATAATCGTGTATTCCTCGCGCAGTTCTAGAATCAAGTCCTCAATCTTTGCGGTGGAGATGGGGTCGAGCGCACTGGTCGCCTCGTCCATCAGCAGTACCTCTGGTTTGACCGCCAAGGCGCGGGCGATACACAGCCGTTGTTGTTGACCGCCCGACAGCCCCAGTGCATTTTTTCGCAGTCTATCTTTTACTTCCTCCCAAATGGCCGCACGGCGCAAGGACTGTTCCACCAGACCATCCAGTGTCGTGCGGTTTCGTATGCCATGGATGCGCGGGCCATAGGCGATATTGTCGTAAATGGACATCGGGAACGGATTCGGTTTTTGAAAGACCATCCCAATACGGCGACGCAGTTCGGTCACATCCTGCGTGTCGCTATAAATTTCTTCGCCGTGAAAAGTCAGTGAGCCACATACACGGGTCCCCTCAATCAAATCATTCATGCGGTTCATGGTGCGGAGGAAAGTGGATTTTCCACAGCCGGAGGGACCAATGAGTGCAGTGACGCGGTTGCGGTACAGTTCCAAGTCGATACCGTGCAGTGCTTGGTGATTGCCGTAGTAAAAAGTAAGGTGTTTCGCCTTGAGAATCGTTTTTTCTGACATAATGCCCCTCGTGTTTGTTGTTATTTCAGTTTTTTGCCAATCCAATCCGCTGACAGGGTGATGACCAGTGTGAGAAGCAGTAGGAGTAGGGCGATAGCAAAGGCGGTATTCCAATCGGCGCGCTCTTTGGCATAAAGATACAGGGCAGAGGAGAGCGTTGCACCAGAGGCGCGGAAGATAGCAGGCGGTAAAAAATTTTGCATGGTGGTGGACAGTCCTGCGGTATACAGCAGAACTGCGGATTCCCCCACGACACGCCCAATGGAGAGAATACAGCCAGTGAGGATACCGCTTCGCGCCGAGGGGAGTACCACGGTGGCAATGGTGTGCCACTGTCCTGCACCCAGTCCCAAGGCCCCCTCGCGGTAGGACTGCGGTACGGTTTTTAAGCTCTCCTGTGTCGTGCGGATGACCGTGGGGAGAACCATAATCGACAGCGTGAGCGAGGCGGAGAGCAGTGTTTTTTGTAGTCCAAGCCCTGTACAGAAGACTATCACGCCGACCAGTGCATAGATGATAGAGGGAATCCCAGCGAGAACCTCTGTGGAAAATGCGATGATGGATACGAGGGTACCATTCTTGGCATACTCCGTCAGATACACCGCCGCACCGATACCGATGGGCAGGGCAATTGCGAGGGAGAATAGAATAACAACCACGGTGTTGAGAATGGCAGGCAGGATACCCACCGTATCGTGCAAAATACTCTCCTCACTTGTGAGAAGTGGTAGGGTTAAATAGGGCACACCTCGTACACAGATAATACCGACGATGGTGAGCAACAGCGCACAGATGAGCAGGGTACTGCCATACAGCAGGGCGCGCGCTATCCCATTTCGTAGCTTTCTTCCCATGTTAGCGTTTCCCCCCTCTGCGTAACACCAGTTGTAGCACCAGATTGATGGTCAGAATAAACACAAACAGCACCAGTCCGATGGAAAACAGCGCGTTGCGCTGTAAACTACCAGGGGCGGCATAGTTCATCTCGATGGCAATGCCAGTCGTCAGAAAGCGGACACTTTGGAACAGGGACGGTAGATTCGCCACATTGCCTGCCACCATGACAATGGCCATCGTTTCCCCAATGGCGCGCCCAATCCCCAGTACCACGGCGGCGGCCAGACCACTGCGCGCGGCTTTGACGCTGACGCGAAAAAAAGTTTCTATCTCCGTTGCCCCTAGAGCCAGACTGCCCTCCTCATATTCCCGTGGTACGGCACCGAATGCGTTGTCGGACAGGCTGATAACCGAGGGGAGAAGCATGACTGCCAAGACGAGGATGGCGGCAAGCAGACTGTCCCCTGCTGGTAAGGCAAAGGCAACACGGAGTGCGGGAACCAATACGAGCATCCCAACCAGACCATACACAACTGATGGAATCCCTGCAAGCAGATGAATCATCGGGCGCAGAATGGCGGCAGTGCGTGGCGATGCCAACTTAGATAGGTACAGTGCTGTGCCGATGCCGATGGGGACACCGAGCGCGATGGCGGCCAATGTACCATACAGAGAGGTGAGAATCATCGGAAGAATACCGAATTGTGGGGTATCGCTGTTGGTGGGAGCCCAGACCATGCCGAGGAGAAACTTCCCCAGTCCCACTTCACGGATGGCAGGAATCCCTGCCAGAATCAAATAGATACAGATGAGTAGCACATAGCCAACCACCAGTAACGCGCACAGGAATAGACTGATACGCACGATGGATTCTTTTCCTTGTTTTCTTCGTTTCATACCGTCACCTATGGGAATCATGCGGTGCAATCGCACCAGCGATGGTGATATCGTCTACAACAGCACGGCTCATAGCATAGTTCAAAAAGGATTGTGCCTGTGGGGAGAGAGGGCGATGTTTCGCCGTCACCATGAGAAAGGGACGCTGTAGGGGATACTGTCCATTCAGTACGGTTTCTGGGCGACAGGGAATCCCATCCAACGAAATAATTTTTACAATATTGCGTGTACCAGACAGGGATACATAGCCGATGGCGTTGGGATTGGTGGACACATTGCCGACAATATCACCGTTGGCACTGTATTCGTTGGTGTAGCGACAGCGGTCACGGCTCTCCAGTAGGTCCTCAAAGGCACTGCGTGTCCCCGACCCTGCCTCTCGTCCATAGGCGGCAATTGGCGTATTGTTCCCCCCTAATTGTGCCCAGTTGCTCACTTCCCCTGTGAAAATTTGGCGGAGTTGTTGGAGAGATAGGTCGCTAACTGGATTTTGTGGATGGACAATCACTGCGATGCAGTCCAGTGCAATGAGATGCCCCACGGCACCGTCTGCTATCTCACTTTCTTTCAGGGCACGGCTGGAAAGCCCAATATCACAGATGCCAGAGAGAACCGCCTCAATCCCTGCGCCAGAGCCTGTGCCTGAGTAGTTGATGCGGACTTCACTGTGGATGGTGCGATATCCCTCTATCAACGCGCCGACCACCCGTTCGGTAGAGGTGGAGCCGTCCAGTGTAACGGTGGTATCACGCGCACTGCTACAGGCGGAGAGGAAGGCGAGAACCATACAGAGGAAACAAGCGACGATTCGTTTCATGGACAGGAATCCTTTCTGATACGACTAATGGTATTGTATCGCTGATTTGGGACTACTATGCACACGAGGTAGGAGATGGAACAGGAAGAAATTGTATGATACAGCACTTTTTGCAAGGTTTTCAGCAGAAATAGCGATTTACAATGCGATAAAAAACGATATACTGGTAACAGACAAAACGAGAGTAATTTTTATGAGAGGAGATTGTGATTTTTGCGATTTTGTAAGATGCACGGAGCAGGGAATGATTTCCTGATTATCAACAATCTGGAGGAACAAATTCCACACGAGATGTTTCCGATGCTGGCACAGATGCTCTGTCACCGTCGGTTATCGATCGGGGCGGACGGTCTGATGGTCATCGAGCACTCGACAAACGGTGCAGATTTTCGGATGCTATTCTATAATGCTGATGGTTCGGCGGGGGAGATGTGTGGCAATGGCGCGCGCTGTATCTGTCGCTACGGCTTTGAAAAGGGGTTATCGGGCGAGAAACAAGTGGTGGAAACCCCGTCGGGGCTTGTGACTGGTTGGCGTATCGACCAGAAAAACTACCGTGTCCGCCTGACCAATCCGAGTGTGGTAGACCTGTCCCGTTCGGTCGAGGCGTGTGGTGCGACATGGGATTGCAGTTATATCGAACTGGGTACACCGGGATTGCCCCATGTAGTTGTGCCGATAGAACGACTCGCAGAAAAGCATTTTGATGACCTCCGCGAACTGGGACGCACCCTCCGCCGTCACCATGCGTTCCCCAAGGGGGCGAATGTCAATTTTTACGACATCCAAGCGGAGGATGAATTGGTACTGCGTACCTACGAGCGCGGTGTAGAAGATTTTACTTATGCCTGCGGTACTGGAACTGGTTCCACTGTCCTCGCCTTGACGCTACTGGGAAAAGTCAGCGGTAGGGAAGTGGCGGTCAAGAATCCAGGCGGAACACTCTATATCACTGTGGACCGCACGGAGGAACAGATTGACAATCTCTGGTTGACAGGACCGACCAAGATTGTCTGCACGGGCGAAGTCCTAGATGAAAATTGGAATATTTGATACCTGTTTTTAGGAGGAAGGAAATATGAATCATCAGTTAAATAAAAAATCGGTCGCAAAAAATTATGCGATGATGATAGTCATGTTGATTGCTATGGTACTCGGCTGTATCGTCGGTCTGGTCTGGCCTGTGACCGAAGCCAGTGCAGGTGCTACGGTCTTGAAGCCCTTGGGTACGGTGTTCATCAACATGATGTTCTGTATCGTTGTGCCGTTGGTGTTTGCGTCTATCTCCAGTGCAGTTGCCAATATGGGCAACCGCAAGCGTGCTGGTAAGATTATGGGTGTGACCATTGGTACTTTCGTTGTCACAGGTGCTATCGCCGCGTTTATCATGTTCCTGTTGGTGCAGGTGTTCCCCCCTGTGTTGCAGGCTTGGGATGAGATTCCGGCCGAGGAGATGGGGTCTTACGCCAGTCTGAGCGAGATGATTGTCAACTTTTTTACCGTGCCAGATTTCACCGACCTGCTCAGTCGCCGTGCGATGTTGCCCCTCATTGTGTTCTCTATCCTCTTCGGCTTTGCAGTAAACCTCAACGGTGGCAAGGAATCTCCTGTCGGTAAGTTCTTGGACGATTTGACGGGTGTGATGCTCAAGTTCGTCAAGATTATTACTTACTACGCCCCCATCGCATTCTTCGCCATCTTTGCCGACTTGGTTGCTACTTACGGTCCTCAGATTACCGAGAGCTACGGACGCGCACTGGTTCTGTACTATCCCCTGTGCTTTATCTATGTAGTTACCGCATTTC
Source organism: Candidatus Pelethomonas sp. (assembly GCA_045658885.1). GTDB lineage: Bacteria > Bacillota > Clostridia > Oscillospirales > Oscillospiraceae > Pelethomonas. Next base: position 86,936 of record JAZOVU010000031.1, read on the forward strand.
CGCTGTTTGCATGGTTCGGCGGTGGCAAGGGTGCCATCAAGGTCATGCTCCGCAATATCGTCAAGCCTGCCATTGTTTCTCTGGGTACTTGTTCCTCCGTTGCAACCATCCCTACCAATATGGATGTCGCAGAGGAGACGGGCATTTCCAAGGATGTCAGTGATATGGTTTTGCCTCTGGGTGCAACAATGCACATGGATGGCTCCTGCTTCTCCTGTGTTTTGAAAATTGCCTTCGTATTGGGCGTGTTTGGGCAGGACTTCGGTTGGAATATGTTGCTTCCTGTCATTGCAGTGGCGGTTCTGTCCTCGGTCGGTATGTCTGGTGTCCCTGGTGGCGGATACATTGGTGAGTATATCATCTGCTCCATCTTCTTCCCCGATAAGATTGAACTCGCGTTCCCCATTCTGGTTGCGATTGGCAATCTGGTTGACCCCCCTGCAACCATGATTAACGCCTCTGGTGACTATGTTGTTTCCTACATCGTTTCCCGCTTCGTGGACGGAAAAGACTGGTTGCAGAAGGCACTGCACAAGAAAGCGGTCTAACGCAACAATATATAAAACATAAAAATTTAACTGGGTGTGCTACAGAACAGACTGTGGCACACCCGATTTCATTTGGGGAATTATGAAAAAAGATTATTGCAAAATAATACCAATATTGTATAATATAAAAAGAACCATGTAGCGATACTGGTACGAAAAGAGAAAGATGGAAAGGAATGTCCGGTTATGTTTAAGAATCTCAAAATCCGCGATAAACTTTTTTCTGCATTTGGTGTTGCGCTCCTCTTGCTCATGCTCTGTGGAGGGTTGTTCTTTGTCGCCATCAATGGCATGACAAACAACTTCACCACATTCCACGATGAGGCGTTTGAGTTGTCGAATGAAACTTATGCGTTGAAAGCGGAAATTACACAGTTGTCCAACAGTATTTGTAAATCGGTTATGGCACCCGATACGCAGTCGGCGGAAAAATATATCGACGAGACCGAAGCGCGGGTTATTCTATTGGAGGAGCGTATTGCCCACCTGCGGGAACACTCGTTTTCAGAAGCATTCATCGCAAAGCTCGATGAGTTGCAGAGTATGATTGACAACATCGAGAAGCGCAGTAATAAGCTGTTCGAGCTGTGCCGACAGTTGCGTACCAGTTGGGCAGTGGAGATGTACTATGAGCAGTTCGATGTCCTGTTGGAGGAAGTTGGTGTTATTACAGAAGATTTGAATAGCATGGCGGAAGGCAATGCCGATGTCATCTATGACGAAACCATCGATATGGTTGGCACAAGCAAAGGGATGATTTCCATTGCATCGATTGTGTGCTTCATTACCGTTATCACAGTTGCCCTTCTTCTGACAAAGGCTCTGGTCAATCCTATTCAGCAGTTGCAGAATGTTGCGAAGGCTCTCGAAGAAGGAAAGCTCAAGGGCGCAGACGATATTGTTACCTATCAGTCCAAAGATGAACTCGGTGTGTTGGCTGATGCTATGCGCTTCTCGATGGCAACCATTGACGGTTATGTGACGGAAATTTCTGCCCTGTTGGAGCGTATGGCAGATGGTGATTTGACCATCTCCCGTGCCGAGGTCACAGATTATCGCGGCGACTTTGCCAGCATCAAGAACTCCATCGGTACGATTCTGGTCAGCTTTAATGTTGCGATTGCGGATATCTATACCGCAAGTCTACAGGTTGATGTGGGCAGTGACCAAGTTTCCAGTGGCGCACAGGCACTTAGTCAGGGTGCGACCCAACAGGCCAGTGCTGTGGAAGAACTCTCCGCTACCGTTACAGAGGTTGCTAACCATGTCGGTGTCAACGCACAGAATGCCCTGAACGCCAGTAGATTGTCTGACGAAGCTGGTAAGGGCGTTGTGGAGAGCAACCAGTATATGCAACAGCTGATGGATGCGATGGAAGAAATCAACCGTACGACGGGTGAGATTGAGAAAATCATCAAGACCATCGAAGATATTGCTTTCCAAACCAATATTCTGGCACTGAACGCCGCAGTGGAGGCGGCGCGCGCTGGTACAGCAGGTAAGGGCTTTGCCGTTGTCGCAGACGAGGTGCGCTCTCTGGCAGCTAAGAGTGCAGAGGCGGCGCAGAATACCAACAATTTGATTGGTAGCACGGTCAGTGCCGTCAAGAATGGTATGAATGTGGCACAGGGCACTTCTAAGGCTCTGCAGGAAGTCGTTGCTAAGACCCAGCGCGTCAATGAGCGCATCGGTGAGATTGCTGCTGGCAGTGAGGAACAGGCTGGCAGAATCAAGCAAATCAGCAACGGTATCGAGCAGATTGCGGCGGTGGTCCAGAACAACTCCGCTACCGCAGAGGAGTCCGCCGCCGCCAGTGAGGAGCTGGCAAGTCAGGCAGCTCTGATGAAGGCACAGATTGCCAAGTTCAAACTGCATGAAGGTGGCGCAACACAGAGCGCACCGCCGCAGAATGACGATACTACCTACAACAGCGTTGCATTTGTAGACAGCGTATTCTCTGGCGAAAAATATTGATAAAAAATAAGAACCGTGTGCGTTGCGATTGCGAGGTCGTAACACACACGGTTTTTCTAGTTAGGCTTCCATATCCAGCATTGTACCGACAAAGAACGGCAGACCGTTCTCGCAGTCAATCAGGAGATAGACAAAGGGACGATTCAAGAATACTTCCTGGCGTTTATCCGGTTCTATCGCGACGGTGTCGGTGGGTTCTACGAGCGTTACCGCACCAGCTTTTGTGCCCTGTTCTCCGACAGAAATAAAGGTCTTGTGTAGCACACGGTTAATATAGATATTGCCAGCCGTCGAGGTTCCCATGGCGGAGAAATCCGCGCTTTGGGGCAGGAAGGCATCGGTCATGCTCATATTTGTCAATACCTCGGACAGCTCCACGCTGTATCTCGTTTCAAACTTGGGGATAGCTGTTTTGACGGGTGTCTGCTGTGCATTGTCCAGTAGTGTGCGGAGCTGTTCACCAGTCAGCGTGCGGAGGTATTCTTCGATAGAAATTCCCTCCTTGGGCAACAGCGCGACAAAGGCGTAGGACTGACCGCGGTAGTACTTGATGAAGCCAGTGGTACGCTCATCCGAGAGGTATCGACTCTCTGTGCCATACATCAATTCCACCGGTTGCTCCGTGCCGTCCTCTTTGGTGAAGATGTCGTTGTAGACATTGTGTTTCTGATACACGGTCGACCACTGCGCCTCAAATGAGAGCGCGTTGATGAGATACATGACGGCGTTGGGCGGAATTACATTCAAGATTTTCGGAATCATCCCGTCGGTTTTTTCTTCGACCCAGTGGTTGATGTCTTGAAGCGTGGCGGTATCGAAGGGAGCGCGGTAGATGTCAGCACCGTAGTAGTCGGCATTCACTTGCAGAAAATCGTGCTTCGGGCTGAAACGGCTGTCCTCCGTGAACCAGATAGAGTTGGCGAGGTGCAGTTTGTACTGCTCGCCTTGGGGTAAGGTGGACACATACCACGCGAGATAGTGGTTCAGCTCCTCGATAGACAGTCCAAAAGTCGCTTCCATCTGGGCGCGTGTTTCGCCTGACGCACCGTTTGCCGTCATCGCAAGCGCACACAGGATAGACAGGGGAGACACCAACAGATTGCTGTCATCTGCAAAACTGTTCTGGACAAGGCGAACACTGAAGTCGGTGACTGCTTGCAAGCCGTCGGCTTGGTTCGGCTGCACCTCTATACCACGCGCCGTGATATTCGCCATCAGGTCGGTTGTGTGACCCAGTTCCCTGTCTGGCATGGGATTCTCCTGTTGATGCGGATTCGTTTGGCTGTTCTGGTCGGTACGGATGGTTGGGTCGTTTTGCGGTGTACCGCTGTTGCGGTTTGCACAGCCGACGAGGGATACGGCTATGGCGAAACTTAGGAAAAAAGCTGTGATTCGTTTCATGGTTGCACCGTTACTGAAAACTTATAAAAAGTTACAAACATCATCAAAAAGCTAACTTTTCCGTTTCATTCCTTCTTCACCGTGTCCGCTTTTGCCGAAGCTACTTGCGTTTGTGTGACACTCCAAAGGTGTAAATTCCCGACTAACGCATCGGTACATATCTATTGCACTTGTTTTCGCTATGCAATAGATTCTCCGTATCGTTTCAGATTCACACTAGCCTGCACATCTCGGTCAATGGAATTTCCACAAATCGGGCAAACATAAGTTCGTTCCGACAGCTTCAAATCCTTTTTGATGTGTCCGCAGATGCAACACATTTTGCTTGACGGATAATAGCGGTCGGCAGTGATAAAGGCGATGTTGTTCCATCGACATTTGTACTCCATCTGTCGATAAAATTCATGGAATCCCTGCTCCTGCACCGCTTTGGCTAAGTGGTGATTCTTCATCATACCGCTGACATTCAAATCTTCAAGCACCACAAACATTGGTTTTCTGCTGATGATTTCACTTGTGACCTGATGCAGATAGGTATGGCGGATATTCGTTAGTCGTCGGGTCAGCTTTAACAGCTGATGTTCCGCTTTTCTGTTGTTGCAAGGTTTGCAGTAACTTTCTCCTTTCTTGTTTATGTGATATTTTCTGGAAACTTTGCGCTGTTGTCTGCACTGGCGTTTCCGAAGCTTCTTAATTTTTCCTGTTTTGTTGATATTCGCATAGATATTACCATCCGAACAGACCGCTAACTCCTTGATACCGATATCAATGCCAACACCTTCACCGTTCGGAAGCTCCTGCGGTTCGGGACATTCAACACCGACTGACAACCACCAGTGTAGGCCATCGAAAGTCACACGAGGATTGCTGTATGATACACCGACTGGAATTCGGTCATGTTCCGTAAGTCTGACCCAGTTTAGTTTCTGGCGGTTCGCTTTTTGGCTGTCAGTCAGTTTTTCGAGTTTGACATGGGTTGCCGTGATTTTGATTTTTGCCATATCCACATAAAAACTCGGTTTGGATTTTTTCTTTGACTTAAATCTGGGGAAAGCTGATAAACCCTTAAAGAATTTTCTGTAAGCATCATAGGCATCTTTGACCGCCTGTTTCGCCACATTGTTGCTGTAATCATTCAGCCAGCGAAACGCATCCGTCTGTTTCAACTGCGTCAGAAGCTTACGAACATCATAGTCAGACAGGAACTTTCCGCCAGATTCATAATTTTTCTGCTGATAGGAAAGTGTCCAGTTGTAGATAAACCGGGCTGTACCTGCATTTTGGTACAATTTTGTTTGTTGTTTATTATTCGGGCAGAGCATGACTTTATATGTCTTTATCATCTTCCCTTAACTCCCAAATCGTTTTCTTTGCTTGATTGGTGTGTTTTCCTTGCATATCGTTATAATGAAGCCAACAGTTATTTATAACTTTTTATAATTTATATTTAACAGTTAATTGCCCTCCGAAAACGGCTGAAAAGCCGGTAGTATTTGCTTTTTTTGCAAAAATATATTATAATGGATTTTCAAATACAGCGCAACTAAAATTTGATGGGATATGCTGTCTTTTTTTCGGGGAAACTGTCAAAAAACAAAGAAAACAAAGGGGGGAAGCACAATGAAAACCATACCCGAACGAGTACAACAAATTTTGGAAACTTTGGAGCGCGCAGGCTATGAGGCATGGTGTGTCGGCGGTGCTGTGCGCGACCTGTTCTTGGGACGCGAACCAGGGGACTGGGATGTGACCACAAACGCGCTACCAGAAACGGTGATGGCGTTATTTGCACCCCATGCCGTTGCGACGGGCTTACAGCACGGTACCGTCACGGTCGGCGGTGGGCGCGGAGTAGAGATTACGACCTATCGACGGGATGGAGAATATCTGGACAACCGCCGTCCAGCGTCGGTGGAGTTTACCAGTTCGCTACGCGAGGACCTCGCACGGCGCGACTATACCATCAATGCGATGGCGATGGATTTGCGTGGTCAAGTGTACGACCCGTGGGAGGGACAAAGGGATTTGACTGCTGGCAGTATCCGTGCAGTGGGCAATCCTGCGGCGCGGTTTGGCGAGGATGCGTTGCGTATCATGCGTGGACTGCGGTTTGCATCACGGCTCGGTTTTACCTTGGAACAGCAGACCAGCGAGGCGATGCACCGCTGTGCGCCTTTATTAAAAAATATTGCTGTGGAGCGTCTGTATGTAGAGATGACAGGGGTGCTGTGTGGACAGTATGTTGCGCCTGTACTATTGGAGTACGCGGATGTCATCGGTGTGTTTTTGCCAGAGATTCTACCGTGTGTCGGCTTTGACCAGAGAAGCAAGTACCATATCTACGATGTGTGGGAGCATACGGTGCGCGCTGTCGAGGCGGTGGAGAATACCCCCATTTTGCGGTGGACGATGCTGTTACACGATTTGGGAAAACCGCAGACTTTCACCGTCGATGAAACTGGTGCGGGACATTTCTATGGCCATTTCCGTCAGAGCGTGGAAACGGCAAAAACTATTATGGAGCGTCTTCGGTTCGACAACCGCAGTAAACAGCAAATTTTGACGCTGGTAGAACGGCATGACAGTGAATTAGCACTTACCGACCGCGCGGTGCGGCGCAACCTGTCGCGCTATGGAGAGGAAACCCTGCGCTTGCTCCTTGCGGTCAAGCGCGCGGATAACTTGGCGCAGTCGCCAGCGTATCGGAGCAGACAAGAGTTGCTTGACCAGTGGGAACAACTGCTCCAGGTAGAGTTGGCATCGGGGCACTGTTTTTCGCTTGCACAGCTGGCAGTCAAAGGAAATGATTTACTGGCACTCGGTTTGAAAGGAAAACAGATTGGAGATACACTGGAAGAATTGTTGTCGCTGGTCATGGAGGAGACACTCCCCAATGACCGTGCAGTATTGCTAACTTATGTAAAGGAGAGTCTGTAATGGCGTATTTTGGAGCGCATCTATCCTCCTCGCAGGGGTTTTATAAGATGGGACAGACGGCATTGAACATTGGTGCCGATACCTTACAGTGCTTTGTGCGGAATCCGCGTGGGGCAAAGGCGAAGGCGATTGACCCTGTGGATTTGGGGAAATTGGATGCCTTACTGCGTGAACACCGATTTGGTCCGATTGTCGCCCATGCGCCCTACATTATGAATCCCTGTTCCAAAGACGAGGGAATCCGCGCCTTGGCGGAGGAGATGCTACGGGGGGATTTACAGTTGCTGGAGTATCTGCCGGGAAATTACTACAACTTCCATCCTGGTAGTCATGTAGGGCAGGGGACAGAAGTTGGTATCACACAGATTGCGGATATGCTCAATCGTGTCTTGCGCCCCGACTTAAAAACCGTCGTTCTGCTGGAAACGATGGCAGGCAAGGGGAGCGAGATTGGCGGTCGCTTTGAAGAACTGCGCGAGATAATTGACCGTGTGGACTGTAAGGAGCGCGTCGGCGTGTGTCTGGATACTTGCCATATCTGGGATGGGGGATATGATGTGGTCAACAATCTCGACGGTGTGGTGACGGAGTTCGACAAGGTGATTGGTTTAGATTACCTCAAGGCGGTTCATCTCAACGACAGTATGAACCCCCTCGGTGCGCGGAAAGACCGCCATGCACTGCTTGGGCAGGGACATCTGGGACTGGATGCCATTGTCCGTATTGTCACCCATCCCGCGCTCTGCCATCTGCCGTTTAATCTCGAAACTCCGACAGAGGACGAGGGACACGCCCAAGAAATTGCCCTCCTGCGTGAGAAAATGGGAACTTTTTGCTGATTTTTTTCGTCTATATCAATAGAAGCGAAATTTGTGAAAGGGGTGTTTGATATGAAGAAAGGAACGGTTTCCAAGGTTTTCAGCATTTTTCTGGCAGGCATCACTATGGTAGCAATCGTTGGTGCGATTACGGTCACGGGTAGCGGTTTCCTGGATTTGAGCAATATTGTACGGGGCGTTTGTATTGGTGTTGGAGTGGTCTGTGGTATCCTCGCAGGTATCCTGTGGAAATATTCTAAATCCTAATTCAACTTACAGAATGGAGGCGGTGATTGTATGAAAAAGTTGATAGCATTGCTTCTGGCATTGGTCTGTGTTTTAGGTTTGCTTGGTTGCTCCGATAAGAATGTGACATTTGATATTGGAACGGCAAGCACAATCAACATAAAATCTGGTCTGACGGGTGACGAAGTGAATATTGCAGACAATGAGTTTATTCAGAACATTACAGAGAATATCAATTCATTAAGATTTGAAAAAACTTCTGCAACTGACGGAAAAGTTGGCTATGCCTATATGCTGACTTGGTTTGACACAGAGGACAATCAAATTGCAACAATTACCATAACAGAAGAAAATGGATACCAAATCAGCCACGATGGATATTACTACAAGGTAGGTGCAGACCTCAGTATTGACACTGCACTGATTGACGAAATGCTCAATATTGCACTCTCGTCCGATCCTGCCCCAGCAAAGTAAAAGAAGTAAACGCATTCCAATTTGTTGAACGGAATAGGACAGATTCACCGATAGGAGCAGGGGGAAAAATATCCCTTGCTCCTTTTGGTTTCTGATGAAAGGAAAAGGAGCATATTACCCTGCATCATCAGCGAGGTAGTATGCACCTTTTGGTTATTTCATTGACCAGTACAGATAAGGAAAACGGTTACTCCGCCTTTGTCGTCAGACGGGCGGATTTTTTCTTTTCTGCGCGCTCTGCCATCTTGATTTTATACAGTTCCTCGGTGGCAAAACTCAGCTTTGTCACCACATTCTGCTTGGTAGGATAGCAGTACAGACTGTCATTTTCGGTCGAGATGTCAATACAGTCATCAGGGCGCACATAGCAGTAGTCGTATTCGATATGTACGCCGTACATCCCAAGCGGAGGGCGGTGGATGAGGAACGGCGCACCGTTATGCTGTCCCTCGACCACAAAACCATCCTCGATGCTGTGCGTCAGCTTGCCTTTGCCAAGTTTTTGGAACCGCCAAGCGTGGGGCAGAGAGAAAATCTCAACTTCATCCTCGAAGTGGTAAGTGCCTTCCTCGATTTGTTTCCGTACCTGTGCGCGCTCCCATTCAAACCAGTCTGGTATATGGGAGAACTCCGTTTCACCATTCACGGCATGAAGCTGACCGAGGGTGTCCATCTCCCATTCCTTGCCACACGCTTCGCACATAATGCGCGTGCCAGAGCTGGTCATACGACTTTCCGTCAGACAGTGGGGACACTGGTACAGCACTTTGTGCAGTCCCTCGGCGCGGAACGGCTCGGTGATGTGGATGTTGTTCTCCTTTTGCCAGCGGTACTCGTCATACGCCATCGCCTTGCGGATGATAGCACCAATTTCCTCGGCGGATTTTTCTTTGACCTCCTCGGCGGTGAGTACCTGCGTCATGGTGGAGTACAGCGGAACTTTGCGCGGTTTGCGGTAATTCCAGAAGGGCGTGTGCAGATAGTTTCCGTGGTGCAACAGAACGACCACAGGGACATTCTGCATTTTGACCATTTTTCCCAACGAATCGGGCAAAATTGCCGTTGTGCCGATGGGGGAGTACCGCGCTTCGGGGTACATACACATGATATCGCCGTACTCGTGGAGAATCTTTTTCACCGAGCGTAGAAGCGTCATATCCGTGGTAAATTTGCGCTTGCACATACAGCCCAACCACTCCATGAGGAACGGACGGCGGTAGTAGCCGTCAATGGTAGCGATGTTGTTGACACGATGGGGGAAAGTGGCGATGGAGCAGAGGTGGAAGTCCACAAAGTACATATGATTGCACAGAAGAATGTACGGCGGTTTCAGCCCTTCCATATTGATTTTCTCAATCTGGTACTGCTGTCCCACCATACTGATGCCACACAGGGCACGCAACAGACCGGTGAATAGCAAGTTTTGTCGCAGTGGTGGGCGCGTGGTGTCGTAACGGCGCAGTTTGCCGTAATTTACATCAATGGTGTTCATGTTCTTTTCCCTTTTTCACACACAATTTCGTGGGGGTTACTTTGTCGCCTTGGCAGGCTGCAAGTGGCGATAGGCACTTTTGCGGACGATGAAGAAGAATATCACATGGGCGAGTGCGGTGATAGCCCAACTGATGGGATAGGAAATGTACAGGCAGGAGGGGGTTGTGTACCATTGGAAGATGGTGGCAATCCAGAGTAGACGGAACGCACAGGAACCAATCAGAGAAACAATCATCGGAATCACCGAATATCCCAAACCGCGCAAAACACCCACCATGATATCCATGAATGCACAGAGGAAATGGAACGCCGCTACATAGCCCAGTCGAATGACCGCCTGTGCGATAACCTCCGTTTCACCAGGGGCATAGAGTGCGGTCAGTGGCGCACCGAAATAGTAGATAAGATTACCCAACACCAGACTGATACAGGCACCGTAGCACAGACAGAGAATCGCAATGCGGTCCACGCGCTTGGACTGGCCTGCGCCGTAGTTTTGGCTGACAAAGGTGAGTGCCGCCTGATGGAATGCGTTGGTACAGACATAGATGAATCCCTCGATATTACCAGCGGCGGACGAGCCTGCAACGACAGCGGAGCCGAACGAGTTAATCGAGGACTGAATCACGACATTGGAGATGGAAAAGAGTGTGCTTTGTAGGCCAGCAGGCAGACCAACACGCATAATGCGCTGGGTCGTGTGCCAGTCGATAGAAAGCTCTTTGAGGTTGAGGTGCATCAATCCATCCTCACGCATCAGTGTCAGCAGGACGAGGGCGGCAGAGATATACTGCGAAATGATAGTTGCCAGCGCAACACCTGCCACACTCATGTGGAATGGAATGACAAAAATCAAATTCAACACCACATTGGCAACACCGGCGATACTGAGGTAGTAGAGAGGTCGGCGTGTATCGCCTTGTGCGCGGAGGATAGCTGCACCGAAGTTATACAACAGGTTACCAGGCATACCGAGGAAGTAAATCCGCAGATAGAGTGCGGAGAGGTCAATGACATCGGGCGGTGAGGACATCAATTCCAACATCTGACGGGAGAGAAAAAAACCAGCTACCGCCAAAAACACACCGCCAAGCAGAGCGAGTGTCACGGAGGTGTGGACACTTTTTCGGACATTCTCCGTCTTTCCTGCGCCGAGGTCGCGTGCAATCACGACATTTGTACCGACGGAAAGACCGATAAAGAGATTCACAAAGAGGTTGATGAGGGAACCATTGGAGCCGACTGCCGCGAGAGCTTCTTTGCCTGCAAATCGACCCACCACCACAACATCCGCCGCGTTAAATAGCAGTTGTAGGAGGCTGGACAGCATCAACGGCAGGGCGAATAGTAGAATTTTACCCGCCAAAGGACCGTTTACCATGTCGATTTGATAGCCTTGTTTCTGTTTTTGCATGGAGTATGTCACCTTCTGTTCTAAAAAATGATACAGGATTGCCTGTAGATAACACCTAATTTTACCATGTTTTTCAGAAAAGGACAATCCTTTATGGGGATTTTTGTAAAAAGTCCAACAAAAAAGGCGCGTTGCCAATAAGCAACGCACCAGAGCAGGGGATAGGGAGAAACAGAGAGAAGAAACGGTTATAGTTTGATATGTGCAGGGAATGCTTCTTTTCGCATGATACCCCACATTTTGTCGATATAAGACAGGGTGTAAAAATTTTCGTAGTAGTGGTAGTAAAACGCACCTTTTAATGTCATTTCATAGGTGCCATGTTGCTCTTTGATGAATCCCAATCGCTTTGCTATCCAAAGTTCAAAGCCGTACATTTTTTTCAGCGGTACACCAAAAAATTTTTCAAAATCACTGGCGCGCACTTTGGTACTGTAGGCCGTCCAAAAGAGCCAATATATCATTCTCTGCCGCGGTGTAAAGCGAATCGTCAGAGAGGTAGGCAGTTGACCAGAATGGATTCTTTCACAGTATGACGCAACATCAAATGTATTGATTTTGAACTGGTTGTGGAACAGGCTGGTCGCAGAGCAACCGAATCCGAGGAAGGTATCTCTCGTCATAGAGGAGTAAGTGGCATCTGGTCTGCTTGAAAAAGTCCAGATGGAACTCCGCGCATATCCTTTGTTCAGACAGTATTTCGTAATCGCATCCAGCAATGCGCGTTTCTCTTTTTTCGGCATTGTCGCAACAGGACTTTCTGTAAAAGTGAAATCGATAAAAGGATAGATAGCGATGTGATTTGCGCCCAACGAAAAAGCGGTATCAATATCGGATACCAAATCCGCATAGGTTTGTTCTGGCAGTGCAAAGATAAAGTCCATAGAAACCGTTTCAAAGGGAACGGTGGTCAATACAGACTGCATGGTGGCTATGTCAATCCGCTTTCTGCCGAGAATTTTTTGATATTTATGGCAGAAGGATTGAATCCCGATGCTGATTTTTGTAACACCTGCCGCTTTCAACATTTGCAACACTTCGACCGTCACATTGTCGGGGTGAAGTTCTACGCCAATTCCCTCTGTGATGAGAAAGTGTTCCTGAAGTGCCTCTATGATTTCCTGCATACGATTTGCCGCAAGTGCTGGTGTGCCACCGCCAAAATAGAGACTGGTGACTGGTTTGCGTTCGCGATGCTGACTGCCTACCAGATGAATTTCCTGGAGCAAAGCATCGATGTACTGGTTGCAGAGGACATCAGAATACCGCACTTTGCAGTAGGGACAAAAATTACAGATACTTTTGCAGAAGGGAATATGGACATATAGCCCGAGGTTTTCACATTCTGTAAACGGTAATAGCTGGTCATATTCATTTGTAAATGTAAATGGCTGTATCGTGCGTGTCAGCCACATTCTTGTTAAACTTGTAATAACACTCATGGAATTCTTAAATATATTTTAAGTAGGTATGAAGCATCTCAAAGATGATTTTGGGATGACCGCGGAACAAAAGAGTGTACTCCGCGACGAAGAAGTAGCCACATTGGTCGCAAAGGCCGGGGACATCGATACAACGCCCACAGGTGGATAGCTTTCCATTTTCCATGACAACACACTGACGGCATGGTGTGGGGAAACGATTTTCGATGAGATAGGGGAATGCACTTTTTAAGTTGAATACAGGTGCGCCCTCCCGCATCATTTGCACTATCGTATCGCAACACTTCGCTTTTTCTTCCCGATTCAAAGACAATTCTTTTGTATCGGGATACGGTGTATGGAAATTGAATGATACCGCCCGAACATTTTTTGTGTCACGAGCAGTCAGACAGACATCTCGTACATAGTCTTTGTTAATTTGATTGATTGCCATGTAGAAACAGATGTTATCTGCGGTAGCATTGCAGATATTTTGCAGAATGGTGTCATAAGTTTCACCACGAATTTCGTTGTGTCGCTGTTTATCTCCATCTAAACTCAGTAGAATTAAATCGGCTTCTGGCAGGTCGATGGGGAATGTGCCATTGGTTACGACATTCACAATGAGGAACCCCATCTTTTTTGCTTCTACGACCAAATCTCGCAGGGTGTGTTCGCCGTCTTTCCAAAGGAATGTTTCTCCGCCACAGAAGAACAAAATGCGTATCCCCATATCATAGAGCTGTTGCATTTCTTGGCGAATTTGTTGGTAGGGATGAACGACGGCGGTAATGTTGTTGACAGAGCAGTGCTTACAGTGCAAATTACATTTGTCCGTAACGATTATCGTTCCAAGAATAGGGGATTTTTTTCTAAACAGGATTGTTTTGACACCGAAGATGGTAAAGTGTAAAAAAGTCGATAGTTTCATGTGGCATCTCCATAGATTGGTTACATCACAACAGCGGTATATCTGTCCGTATTGTATATGATTTCTGCCGATTTTGCAAGAAAAAACACACCCCAGGCTACTCGTGGGGTGTGTGACAAGCATGGGATCATTTACGCACCAGAATCAGACCCAATGTACCGGGACCGCAGTGGCAGGAAATCGTACAACCAGCGGTGCTCATCACAATTTCCGCCTCCTCACCGATGCACGCGCGGATAATACGGCAGGCGGTGCCCAATGTGTCCTGTGCGACCCCTGCGGATGCAAGAAATACACGGGAGGTATCATAGACATCTGTATGGGCAAGACGCTCGCGGACATACTGCTCTACGCATTTGTCGAAGTTGCCACGGTACTTCTTGCCTACCTGCATTTTCCCGTCAACGACCTCAATACATGGTTTGAGTTTGAGCAAATTTGCCCCCAGTGCTGCCACACTGGAGCAACGACCACCCTTGTGCAGGTACTCCAACTGGTCCACGATAAAGCTGGTATCGACTTTTTCAACAGCAATTTTCAGCTCGTTCAGAATCTGCTCGACGGGCAGACCCTTAGCCGCCAGTTCACAGGCGAGGATGACAAGAGAGCCGTGGCCACTGGAGAGGTTGCGGGAGTCAAATACATACACATTCTCCAACTCCTGTGCGGCGAGCAGGGCGTTTTGATGGGAGGAGGAGAATTCGCTACTGATAGAGAGATGAATGACGGCATCATATTCCAGGCGCAGTTTGGTAAATGCGTCGAGATATTCTCCGATGTTACAGGCAGAGGTAAAACAGAGCTTGCCCGTACGCGCATAGTACTGGAAAACATCATCGGGCTGAATATCAATTTGGTCGCGCAGAGGCTGATTGTCCATATTGACATAGAGGGGCATAATATCTACGCCGTAACGCTCAGTTAATTCTTTGGAAAGGTCACAGGTACTATCGGCTGTAATTTTAATTTTCATTGCGGTTGGTCCTTTCTGCTGTCAAAATAGAGAATGCCTGCCAGCCTCATTGATTTTAGCTAACAGGGAGAGAAATTGTTCTTGTTCCTCTGGGGTGAGTGCGGTGAGAAATTGTATATCGAAGCGTTGTAATAGTGCTCGGGTATCGCGCAGGATAGGGGTAACTTGCTCCGTTAGTGTCAAATGTTGAAAACGGCGGTCTTTGAGGTCTACATCCACAGTGAGCAATCCGCGTGTGGCAAGTTTCAGTACATTGCCAGAAACGGAAGCCTTAGACATCCCACAGTGTAGGGCGACATCGCGCGCCGTGTCCAAGTGTGGCATCTGGTCCAGAAACAACAAAATCTGAATCTCAGAGGGGGAGAGTTGCCATTTCGTGGCGGTATCACCCACCAGCCGTTCCCACGCACGGCTTCCCAACTGCATAAATTGCAATAGTTCACTTTTGGGTTGTGGCAAATACTTCACCTCCGAACAGTTAAATATCAAACAGTTTAGAAATAAACTATACTATCTATACCACACTTTGCATGGACTGTCAAGAGTGACGACCGTGCTTTTTCTTGGGAAAAGGGTGCGTTGCAACCAAAATTAGCAACGCACCCCTATAAAATGAGCAGTAGACCCAGTGCAATCAACAGTTCTTCGTCACCGCCGTCACGAAACAGCAGAAATAAAATCACCAGTAACAGAAGGTCTCCTGTGTCCAACTCACTGAGATTCAATTTTTCTAAAATGCCTGAGAGCAGTCCTTCTTTGCCGAACAGTCCGCCTAACAGCGATGCATTATCCCGTGGTCGGGTGTCGTGGCTGTGGTGGTTCTCGTGCGGTTTGCTTTGCTGTGTGGCATGGGCGTGCGGTGGTGGATGGTTCTCCTCTGTGGGAATCCGTCGGTAAACCCCTGTATCATTTCGCACATAGCGGTTATACATACGGCTCACCCATCGAGGTTAAAAATTTTTTGCCGATGTGGATGAGTTTGGCGGCCTTAACAGCGCGTTCCACTTTATCGCGCCGTTCTGGTTTCAGAAACGGACGCAACGCATACAACAGTTGTACGCGCTCATCGTTGTCACCACGGCCAAATTCTCCCAATAATGGCAGAAGTCGCTCTATCATCTTGGGGTCGATTTGAGAAAACAAATCCCCGATGTTACCGCCCATACTGCTACCAACCGTACTACGGTCGTTACCGCTTGTCTGTGTATGTTGGGTGTGTTGGTCTGGCTCCTCACCACTTGCGGAGGTGTCAAAGGCACCACTTCCACTCAATGACCGCGCGAGTCCCATCACCTGCGACATGGCATCGGGATTGGACAGTATGGCATTCAGTTTGTCCTCCAGTTCGCTCAATTTCCACACCTCCTATCCCAATGGTACACATGGTTAGCGGTTAAGAAAGCTGTCATGCAACCGCTGGAGCAGTTGCGACCCCTCAGGGCTGTTCGTGATGGAGCGTAGCAGGGTCTGTAGCGATTGGGTGTCGCCCCCCATCGCACTTTGTGCCATCTGTTCCAATTGACCGCGTTCGTGTCCCTGTGAGAGCAACGAGGCGAGAGCCTGTGCATCGGGGGACTGTGCCAGCTGTGCGAGGGTTTTCGGGTCGCGCAACAGCTGACCAAAATCGTTTCGTTCATTCTGTGCCATAGCAGTTTCCTCCCCAGTTATTGTCTTTCCAGTATATGTGCGGAAATAAAAAAATGTGTCCCCATTCGGTGATGGGGACACAAATTCAAAGATTAGCCAACCAGACTGTGGAAGGTATTAACTACTTCGGCGGTTCTATCGCCAGCAACGACGAGAGCAATGTAATTGCCGTAGACGACAATCTGTGCATGTTCCCAGTCGGAGAAGCCACTGTTGACCTGATATGCCTTGCGCGCCTCAAGAATGGCTCTGACAGCCTCGACATCCTGTGCGTTCTGGCACTCAATCATAGCAACCTCGGCGGCAACATCGCTGACGGCGGCCATACGGATGACACACTGCTTGGTAGCGATATTGGTCAGACCAGCGTAGTAAGTATCAATCATGGCGGCATCTGCGGCCATCATCATGGATGCCTTGTCTTCGCCTGCCTTTGCCATGACATCATCAAAGAACTTCGTCAGATTCACACTCTCGGCTTTGGTAACACCGACCAGCGTACAACCGCTGTCAAACTCAATCGTTCCATTGTAGTTCTTCAGCGTACCGATAACTGTGATGGTATCACCAACGGCCAGTGCCTTTGCGGTATCACCCTTTAGACGGTAGCACATGATGGGCTTATCTGTCAGATTGTTCACCACAATGGTGACGGTGACATTCTGGTGCTGGTCGCTCCATACGGTATCAATTCTGCTGATGACACCACTCAGCGTAGCCATTTCAGGCAGGGAAGCACCGACCTCCAGTGCATAGGCGGCATTGACAACGGCGACAGGGTCGTTCATGTCAATCTTAGTAGGCTGGTTGTTTTCGTTAGGGGCATCCGTATTCTCGGTATCGCCTGTTGTGTTCTCCCCATCGGTTACATCGACGGAGATTTCAGCCTTGGCTTTGGTAATGGCATCCAAGGTACAGCCAGCATCAAACTCAATGGTGCCCTTATAGTTCTTCAAAATACCCGTGACGGTGATGGTGTCACCGATGGTCAAGTCCTTAGCACCTTCGCCCTTCAGACGGTAGCACATAATGGGACGCTCTGTGTCGCCACCAACCACCATCGTGACGGTGATGTTCTGGTAGTCGTCGCTCCAAGCGGTATCAATTTTGGAGATAACACCCATCATTGTACAAGGCTCATTCATAGCAATGCCATCTGCCAGTGCATAGGCGGCATCCAGCAGAGCAGTCTGGTCCTTAATTTCGCCCATGCCGACCAAAATACAGCCGGCATCAAGCTCGATAGTACCTTTGTAGTTCTTGAAAGTACCCTCGACGGTGATGGCATCGCCAACCGCTAGATTCTTGGCACCCTCGCCCTTGAGACGGTAGCACAGGATGGGTTTGTCTGCCATATCACCGACCTGAATGGTGACGGTGATATTCTGGTAGTCGTCGCTCCAAGGGGTATCAATCTTGACGATAGTACCGAACAGACGGAAAGTGCCCTCCAGAGCAGTATCCTCTGGCAGTGCGTAGGCGGCATCCACGATTTCCTCGTAGCTCATGCCCTCGTCCAGAAGGATGGCGGCAGGTACTTTGTGGTGGAAAGAAACGGACTCGCTAGCACCGCTTTCGTCTTTCAGCGTAGCGGTCAGGGTGTAGGAAACTTCTTCGGGATTTGCCTCATCGACATCAATCGTAACCATCTTATCGGTTCCATACACGATGTTGATGGTGTCGGAGTTGGCAGTCCACTCGACGGTGTAAGTAACGCCGTTGATTTTGACAACACCGACACGGGTAAAGTCGGCGGTGGTCACTTCGGCGGAATCCTTGTACATGGTGTACAAATAATTTTTGGCGGCGGTCAGACCGTTGGTATCTGCGCCGTTGTCACCACTAGAGGGGGTATCGGGACCACCACACGCGGTGAGCATCGTCGCACTCAGAGCGAGTGCGAGCAGGAAAGTACGAACCTTTTTCATGTTATCAAATCCTTTTTGCTTGCATTATTCGTTGATGGTAATGCCGTCTGCGGAGAATACCTTAATTTGGTATGCGCCTTGGTAAAAATCCACGATACCCTTGACCGTGATAGTCTTTCCCAGATACGCGTCGGCGGTCAGCAGGGTACCGTCTGCATCACGCAGAACGGCGGTACGAACTGTGATGGGGGTACCATTCACCGAGCAGGTGAGGGTCATCGCACCGTTGGAGGAGCTATCCGCGTTGTCGGTAGTATAGACCTCGGTGACAGTCAGCCCCTGCATCTCCAGAGAACTTCCCAGAGCCAACTGGGCATAAGGGAGTGTCACCGCGGTATCCTCTGTGGTTACAATAACCTCGCTGTTGACAAAGGTTTCAGCATCCGTCAAGGCATAGGCAGGGGCGTTGCCATCACTCAGTTTTTGTAGGTTGTTGGGGTCGTCTGGCTTCATTGCACGGTAGGATACATCCGCAATCTGATAGGTACCACCCACCTCGTAGTACTGGACCGTACCGACGATACGAACCTCGTTGCCGACTTTGAGAATCTCCAGTCCCTCGCCAGATAGACCGAAGCCGTAATATACACTGATACCGCAGTACATATCGGTCTGTGCATCGTACGATTCCACATAGACCGTATTGCTGTCGTTCAGCGTAACCACACCATTGAACGCAACTTTCATACCGTTGTATGCCTCGATGTTGCGACGCAGTTCCATCAGTGTCAGCTCGATGGCATCGCCGTAGTAGAAATCGGGGTCGGGTTGGCCAGAATAAAGATTCAACTTCTCAGTTTTTGCCTGATTCAACGCGGCCATGCAGGTTTCGCCGTAGCGATTGCTGGAAGTGGAGTTTGCAATGGCCAGACCGTTTTGCAGAATCTCAAGGTTGAGATTGCGGTATGCCTCGGTTTCCGAAGTGCGATACCACACCCAGACGAGATAGCGGTCGCCAGTGGAATCGGGGTTCCACATGGTATTTTCTGATTCCACAATAATCGAAGTTGCCGCAGAGAGTTTCTCACGGGTGAAATCGGATGCTTTTTTGCCATATTCCTCGATTTTGCCTGTGGACTCAGGGGTGTTGACGGCAAGGAATCTCGCTTTTAACACACCTGAGCTGTTGACTGTTGTAGGAACATGGAAATGCACCGTGTCACCGTCGATAAATGCCTTGACGGTCACTTCCTGTTTGACGGTATCTGTGGTCAAATCCAGTGGGAGTTGGGATACATAATCCACCGATTCCTGTGACACATTGGTATTACTGTTTCCATCGTGGGCGGAGTCGTTACAACCGCACAGGCAACCTAGAAGAACACACACAACCAGACAGCAGGATAGGATGCGCTTCACTTTCTGCATGGATTAGCCGTTGTACTCGCACTCGTCCACGGCATCTTGGAATGCCTCTGCAATCATGGCATCGACATCGCTTGCTTCGGCGGCCAAGCACTTGCTCAACAGCGCACCGACCTGGCTACGGGCGGTAGAAGAACCGTTGAACGCAGGGGAGGTGTAGTAGGCGGACTGCTGGTCCAGACAGACCTTGGCACTCAGCGCGGCGATATAGTCGCCACCATCTGCTTTGGCGATGAAGTTCGCATAGACATCGTTCTCAGAGACGGACTTGAGGACGGGGACATAGCCAGAAGCCATACCGAACTCAGCCTGGAACTCGACATTGGTGGTCAGGAACTTGACGAACAGCCAAGAGGCGACGACTTCCTGGGCGTTGTCCTTCTGGAAGATGCACAGGCTGGGACCCTGAGAGATAACCTTGGGGTTGTCGGCCTTGACCTGCGGAATGGTAGCAATACCCACCTCGAAGGGATAGTTGCCGTTGGCATCGGCAGCAGGACGCTGGTAGGTAGCACCTGCGGAGGAGCCGATGGACATATAACTACGGGTGCCATCCAGTGTGGTGAACAGACCAGAGGTGTAGGCACCGTACAAAGTCTGGGTGGTCAGATAGCCCTTGCGGTACCAATCGCGGAAGGTTTTCACGAAGGTACGGTTGGTTTCGTTGTTGAACACATAGTGGTCGCCAGTTGCACTGGTGTAGGGACTGCCGTACTGCTCGCACATGGTGATGAACCAGTTGGCTTCACTGTCGTAGCCCAGAGGAATGGACTGGGGGTCAATCTCCTTAATCTTGGCGCAGACAGCCTCCATCTCCTCCCAAGTGGTAGGAACGGTCAGGTTGTTCTCCTCAAAGAAGGTCTTATTGTAGTAGAGAACTTCGGTGGACTTGGACATGGGCAGGGTGTACATCAGACCATCACCGAACTGCTTACCCTCGTTGTAGTAACCTGCGATGAAGTCGTTCTTCTGTGCATCGGTCAGACCCAGCACCTCGGTGGTACCGTCTGCACGGGTGACAGAAATCTCGCTGGCGATGAGGTCGTCCAGCGTGGTTACAGCACCAGCCAGATTGTACAGGGCTACATGGTCAGAATAGCAGTAGGCGATGTTGGGCTGATTGCCGACGGTGATTTCGGTGCTGATTTGGTCGCGAACATCGTCATAGTCACCAACAGTGGTATGCTCGATGGTGATATTGGGGTACAGCTTGTTGAACTCTGCGATGTAGGTTTCCAGAACTGTGGTCAGCTTGGCACCCATGGTGTGATAGAACTTGATGGTGACGGCACTGCCATCATAACCACCCTCGGGCACGGCGAAGTTGGATTCGGCGGTGGTATCGTTGTTGTTACCGCCGTTGTTGCTACAGGCAGGCAGGGCAAACAGGCTCATAGCCATTGTGAGCAACAGGAGGAAAGATAGTACTCTTTTTTTCATGGGGATTTCGTTCCTTTCTTATTTTATGTAACAGGCGAGAGGACCTCGCCTATTAACCCTTGATACCGCTGCGGCTCACGCCTGCCATGATGTATTTCCGCAAGAAAATAAACACCAAGAACAGCGGGGCGGAAACGATGGCGACCGCCGCCATCTGCACGGGATAGTTGACATCGCCTGTCGTGTCGGTAAACGCATTCCGCAGACCGTTCGTAATCATCGCGTGTGCATCGTCGTTGGCGACCAGTCGAGGCCAGATATAGGAGTTCCATGCGCCCATCATCTTCAAGATGGTAATGGAAATCAGCGTAGGCATGGACAGGGGCACCATGACTTTCCAGAGATATTTGAGGTCGCTGGTACCGTCAACCTTGGCGGCCAGATACAGCTCGTTGGGGATTTGCAGGAAGTTCTGGCGCAACAGGTAGATATAAAAGACACTGACCAAAAAGGGGACAATCAAAACGGTAAAGGTCTTTGTCCAACCAAACTGCGTCACGGTGGCGTAGTTGGTAATGGTGAACAGCTCACCGGGAATCATCATGGTTGCCAGCAGTGCTGCGAACATCGTGTCCTTGCCTTTGAACTCAAGGCGCGCAAAGGCAAACGCAGAGAGCACGGTGATAATCAAGGATAAGATGGTGGATACCACACCGACATACATGGTGTTGAGAAACAGTCTGCCGAGCTTTGCGGTGGTAAATGCGTCGATATAGTTGCTGAACATCCAACTTTTCGGGATGAAAGTCGGTACACTTAGGCGATATTCTGCCAAGCTCTTGAGTGAGGAGGCAATCATCCAGTAGAAGGGGAACAGCACAATCAGAGCCATCACCAGAAGAAACGCATACACGGCCACCATGACCAGCGTTTTCATTATGCGCTGTTGGACGGAAACCTGCTGTATGTTGCGCTCCTGCATGACAAGGTTTTCTTTTTTGGACATACGGCACCTCCTCCTTAATAGTGAACGCTCTTCTTGCTCAACCACATATTGAACATGGTAATCACAAGAATGATGCCGAACAGAATCAGTGCGGCGGCACTGGCGCGCCCTTGGTTGTTCTCAGCCAGTGCGCGGTAGATAAAGCCGACCATCGTGTTCAGACGATAGGGCGCGTCTGCTGGGCCCATCGTATCGCCAAAGATACCGACGATGCTGGTGTACTCCTTGAAGCCACCGATAAAGCCCGTGATGATGACATACGCCAACATGGGGGACAGCAGGGGCACGGTAATTCTGGTGAAAACACGGCGGCGAGGTGTACCGTCCACTTTCGCGGCATCGTAGTACTGCGTATTGATGCTCTGTAGACCGCCCAACAGGACGAGAATCTTGAAGGGGAGTGCATTCCAGACGATGTATACTGTCAAAACCGTCATATTTGCCGCATAACTGGAGCCAGGGTTAATCCAGTTGATATGCTCACCGCCAAAAAATTCAATCACATTGTTGATGATACCAGCGGTAACAATTAACTCGTTTTCTGTGCCGTAGAAACTACCGACAATGTTGAACATCGCCGCAAACACCATGCCGATAGCAATGGAGTTGGTCACATAGGGCAGGAAGAAAATCGTTTGTAACACTTTTTGCAGTGGCTTGATGGAGTTCAGACCAACTGCAATCAGCAGTGCCAGAATCGTGGAGATGGGAACGGTCAGGAAGCAGAGAAGTAGCGTGTTTTTCAGACAGGTACCAAATTTTTTGTACTGTACGACCTTGGCAAAGTTGTCCAAGCCGATAGAAAAACCTGCGCCGCCGACATTCGCCAGACCGCTGTAGTCTTCGAGAAATGCCATTGCCACGGTGTTGATGATAGGCCATACCGTGAACACGAGCAATAGCACAATTGTGGGAGCGAGATAGACCCACGCTTTCCATTGCTGTTTACTGTCTACCATAGCACTTCACCTCAAAAATAGATGCGTTCTTCCGTGTTCTTGTTGAACAAGAAGAGTTTGTGGGGCTTCAAACGGTAGCCGACAATATTACGGCTGGTGTCAACTTTGTTATCTGCGTTGATGATAGCGCGAATCAGAGGATTGGCGGAGGCCTCACTGGTACAGACGATACTCACATCGCGTCCCATGACCTCGATATTGCTCAACTGACAGTGGAGAGGGCCGTTGTCATCGAGAATAAAGCCCTCGGGACGAATGCCAATGTACACCTCTTGGTCAGCGACGGAAGGAACATCTAGCACGGCTTCCTTGCCGATAAAGAGCTTGCCACCCTTGACGGAACCATGAAATACATTGATGGGAGGTGTGCCGAGGAACTTGGCGACAAACAGGTTAGCAGGGTTGTCGTAGACTTCCTGCGGTGCGCCAGTCTGCTGTACCACGCCCAACTTCATCACAACGATTAAGTCGGAGATGCTCATAGCCTCCTCTTGGTCGTGGGTGACGAAAACGGTGGTAATACCCGTTTCTTTCTGGATACGCTTGATTTCTTCGCGGGTTTGCAGACGCAGGCGTGCATCCAAGTTGGACAGAGGCTCGTCCAACAGCAGAACACGGGGCATCTTGACCAATGCACGGGCAATGGCGACGCGCTGTTGCTGACCGCCAGACAGCTCGCTCGGCTTTCTGTCCAACAGTTCCTCCAACTGGACAAGGCGTGCGGCCTCGGTAGCGCGGTCAAGCATCTCGTTTTTCGAGGGACGGTCCGCACCTTTGAGGTTTTGCAGGGGAAAGAGGATGTTCTGGCGGACGGTCATATGGGGGTACAGGGCGTAGTTCTGGAATACCAGACCGATACCGCGGTTCTCCGTGGACAATTCAGTAACATCGTCGTCACCGAAGAAAATTTTACCGCTGGTAGGTTTTTGCAGGCCGCTAATCATATACAGCGTGGTGCTTTTGCCACAGCCAGAAGGTCCAAGCAGACCAATCAGCTTTCCATCGGGGATGGTAAAAGTGAAGTTGTTGACAGCAACGACTTCCTCGTTGGATTTTTTGTTGCGACTTGGAAAGATTTTTGTCAGATTTTGTAGCTCAACTTTCATACGAATCCCTTCCTATCTCTCTAAAATTTATTACAATTTTTGGTCAATACGGCTCTCGCGCCACACGCTCGGTGTGTTGTCGTTGTTTATACGCCAATAGTTCCTGCTCGCTGTCGAAGATACGCTGGCTGGCATAGTCCACGGCGACCGTTTTGGCTAACAGGTCGTGGATGAGGGAGTTTGTCCGTGTGGCAATCAAGAGGATACCTTCCAACAACAAAATGGCACCCAAAGATAGCACCGCGGTTAATCCTGCCATATTGAAATAAATCATAATGACAATGAGGACGGGGACCATCGTTTCTACGGTATATTTCCCCAAAATGGTGCGGATAAACAACAGCGGTGCAGTGATACGAATACCATCCGTTCGCATGAGCGCGATACCGAAAATTTTCTTTCCTACTGTCTGTCCACTGCCCAAGAGCAACGGCACAGTAAATTCTGTCAGCAGATAGCCACACAAAATACTGATACTGCTGATAACTAGGGTTAAGTTGACTACCATGTTGTAGGCATACATCGCCTTGGTATCGTTGCACAGAGCTTGGTAGGCGGTATCGTAGCGCGACCGCTGTTCTGCACTGAGCGCGTCAAATTCTTCCTGCGACAGTGCAAAGGTCACACCGTACTGTTGCTCGTATTGGGCATAGGCATCCGATACGGTTTGGCTGTGTGTATCATAGCCAGTGATGGCGGAGAGGAGATATGCCACACCGACGATTACGATGCCCAACAGGATGATATCAAACAGTGCCGCAGAGATTCGTTTCCACAGATTGGCTCGTTGCAATTCTTCTATCATAGCTCCACTCCTTTTTTGTCATGCAATCTTGATAGAGTCACAGTATTAGTATAGCACAAAATCGTTTGTTTCTTATCCATTATGAAAAAATTGTCTTTGCTTGATAGCGGTGAGAAAGGATTCTGGGACAAACAAATCCCCTCGTCCCCGTCCCAGATGGATATCTGGCTTATGTTCTCCGTGATAGTCACTGCCACCACTGGGGAGCAGACCGAATTGGTTCGCAATCTCTGTGGCCACCGTGCGCTGATGGGCATTAAATTTTGAATAAAGGGTTTCCATGCCGTCCAGTCCAGCCTCTTTTGCAGAGGGCAGGAACGCTACCAGTTCCTCCTCGTTCAAATCCAGAAATGGGTGAGCGAGGATGGCAACAGCTCCAATGGATTTGAGATACGCGATGGCATCCAGTGCGGTAATTCTGCGCGGTTCGTGGTAATAGCCACTTTTTTTCGACAGCAGGGTACGAAATGCGTCCTCAATGGAAGGGGTGTAGCCCTTGTCTGTCAGTGCCGCCGCAATATGGGCGCGATTGATTTGTCCACCTGCATAGTTGGCGCAAATTTCTTCGTACTCCAGATGATAGCCTGCCATCCGTAAATTTTCGACCAGGTCCCGATTGCTCTCCTCTTTGTCACGGTTGGCGCGCTCCATCAGAGTAGTGATACCTGTATAATGCGAGGGTTGCAAGCAAAGGCCGACAATATGCAGGGTTTTACCTTGGTGTTCGGTTGACAGTTCGACACCGCCAACCGCTTCGATGGGTTTGCCCTGCGCCGCAGTAAAAAAATCAGGCAGTCCAGCAATTGTGTTGTGGTCACAGAGCGCAACCGCGCACAACCCAATCTGAATCGCCGTATCTATAATCTGTTCTGGTGTGCAAGTACCATCGGAAAAGGTAGAGTGCGTGTGCAAATCGCAGTATTTTTCCATATCAAAATGCCCCCTATTTTTTGCGACTGCTCAATTTTAGCACAACATATTTCTGCACGCAATACTTTTTCCTGCTTGTTTTTTGCTTTTTTGCGAACAAAAAGGGTGAAAATACCAATATTTCATCGCATTACATCGAAATAAAAATAAAATGCTCGATTGTTCTTGCTTTCTGGGGGGAAGTGTATAAAATAGGGTGTGTAAGAGATATGTTTTGTTTCTGTGAAAGAAACGATAGTAAGCGTGTCAGAGAATTTTGAATCCCACAAAGGAGTGTGGCGGTATGGGGAGTATTGTATTCGATGACCTTGCTGACTATTTACGGCATGGCAGAGAGATTGAATTTTCCTACAAAGGCAGACAGTATTCCATTACGAACCATTCTGGATTTTGGTATCTGTGTGATGATACAGACCACATTCTTTTAGAAACGGTATGCCGTTTTGAAGAAAAAGAACTTCTCGTATTAAAAATTGCGGTTGAGGTTCTCGATGATTTGACCATACAGCAGATTTTTGATAAACAGGTGTATAATACGGATGGTTTAGCGATTATTTAATAGCGATTAAAATTGAAATGTTACAAAGGAGAATACATATGAAAAATTTTAACCTTTCCCAATTTCTTGGCTGTTGTGTTATCAGTGTTGGTATTGTGGTGGCTGGTTGGCTGATTAGCCAGGAACTGCCCGATACCACACGGGTACCCTCCAGTCTTTCTGTTACTACCAAAACAATGGATGAGCTATATGGGAACTATTTGAGTGAGTATGAGGTGGCCGCCTATCTCAGTATCGCAGAGGAGGATGTGGATGCGTTGCTCCGTACTGGTAAACTGGACGGAACCTACATGGTGGCAGGTGAAAGCTTGATGTTCAGCCGTGAAAAACTGGATGAATGGGTGAAGCAACAAATCGGATGAATTCCGATGTAACAGATGTAACAAAGGAGGAGAAGAGGCACGATGAGAGTGTATGAAAATCCACACATGACCAGTGAAAACCGCTGTGCCAGTCGGAGTTACTATATCCCCCGTGGTATTTCCGAGTATCAACTGTTGAACGGCGCGTGGAAATTTGCGTTTTTTGCACGGGATATTGATGTACCTGAGAAAATCGAGGCATGGGACACCATCCCAGTGCCATCCTGTTGGCAGTTGCATGGCTACGAGAATCCGAACTATACCAATATCAACTACCCCTATCCCGTCGACCCACCATATGTACCAGACGACAACCCCTGTGGTGTCTACGAGCGCGACTTTACCATTGAAAAGAAGTGGGGCAGACTGTATTTCGTGCTGGAGGGGGTATCCTCCTGCGCGTTTGTGTCCGTCAATGGGCAGTATGTCGGCTTCACACAGGGAAGCCACCTACAGGCGGAATTTGATATCACTGCCTATGCACACGAGGGAACGAATACCATCCGTGTCAAGGTGCTAAAGTGGTGCTGTGGCAGTTATCTGGAGGACCAGGATTTCTTCCGCTATAACGGTATTTTCCGCGACTGCTACTTGCTCCAACGCCCTGAGGGACATATCGGAGATGTGGAACTCATCCCGAACGATACCAGTATTACTATTGCTTTGGACGGAAGTGCAACGGTGCGTATCAAGGCGGGAGATACCGTCCTGTGTGAGAGCGATATGACCGACCGCTTCTCCTATACCCCAGAAAACCCGATTCTGTGGAATGCCGAGAAGCCCTTCCTGTATACTGTGGAGTTACAGCGTGGGGGAGAGGTGATTACCCTACAGGCAGGTCTGCGTAGTATCGCCATTTCCGAACAGTATGAATTGCTCATCAATGGTGTGAGTGTCAAACTCCACGGTGTCAACCACCACGATACCAGTAAACTGCGCGGTTGGTGTCAGAGTGACGAGGAACTGCGCCAAGATTTGCTGTTGATGAAAAAGCTAAATATCAACTGTGTGCGTACTTCGCACTATCCGCCGACCCCCAAATTTGTGCAGATGTGCGATGAATTGGGTCTATATGTCATTCTCGAAACGGATATGGAACTACATGGATTTGTCCGCCGTCTGCCCAATGTGCAGTATGGCTACGATGTGGACTCCAATGCGTGGCCCTGTACGATGGTGGAATGGAAACGCGAGTTTGTAGAACGGATGCAACGCATGGTGGAACTATATAAAAACCACACCAGCGTCATCATGTATTCCACGGGCAACGAGAGTGGACACGGCAGTAACCATGTGGAGATGGTGCGTTGGACAAGAAAGCGCGACGCGTCCCGTTTACTCCATGTGGAGGATGCTTCGCGCAGGGGGCAGTTCCATAATGCGGATATCTACTCACGGATGTATGCCTCGCTCGCTATCTTGGAGCGTTTTGCCAAGCAGGACGACATCAATATGCCTGTCTTTCTGTGTGAGTATGCCCACGCCATGGGCAATGGCCCAGGTGATGTCTGGGATTATAACGAGCTGTTCGACAAATACCCCAAGTTGATTGGTGGTTGTGTCTGGGAGTGGGCAGACCATGTAGTGACTGTGGACGGTGTAGAGAAATACGGTGGCGATTTTGCAGGCGAATTGACCCACGACAAAAACTTCTGCTGTGACGGTATGGTGTTTGCCGACCGTAGCCAGAAAGCTGGTTCGATGGAAGTGAAAGCCGCCTATCAGCCGATACGCACTACCCTACAGGGGAACACGCTGACTGTATACAACCGCTTTGATTTTACCAATTTGAATGAATATCAGTTCCGCTATTGGGTAGAGGTGGACGGCGTTTCTACAGGGGAACATACGGTGACGCTGTCTGTTGCACCGCACACCGATACAGCATTGACGATTGATGATACACCTGTCGTGTGTCGCTATGGTGCCTATCTCAACTGTGAGCTGTTCGACCACAGCGGTTTTGTATTGGCGCACACGCAACACGAACTGCCCACTGTGAGGGAACAAGAAGAACCCAGTGCGCCGTTGTCGCTCCGTGAGGAGGGCGAGCGTATCATTGCCGAGGGCGAGGGTTTTCGCTATGTGTTCTCCAAGCACTACGGTGTATGGGAGAGTATCGTGGTGGACGGCGAAGAACAGTTGGCGGCGCGCCCCGTTCTGTCCGCATTCCGCGCCCCCACGGACAACGACCGCAATATTTGTGTCCGTTGGATGCAACTGGATGTGTGGCAGGGTGAAAATCTCGACAAGAGTTTTAACAAGGTCTATGATTGTCAGGTAGAGGACAATACCATTGTCGTTCGCGGTGCCTTGGCAGGTGTGTCCCGTGTCCCTGTGATTCGCTATACCGCGCGGATAACGGTTTCTACACAGGGTAAAATTTCCTGTCAGATGGATGCTACCGTCCGCGAAGATGCCATTTGGCTCCCACGCTTCGGCTATGAGTTCACCTTGCCTGCACACAGCGACACATTTACTTACTACGGCTGTGGTCCCTTGGAGAGTTATCGGGATATGTGCCATGCAGGGCGGATTGGTCTGTTCCAGAGCAGTGCTTCTCAGGAATATGTCAACTATGTGCGTCCGCAGGAACACGGCAACCACACGGCAACCAAGATGTTGCGGATTGGAAAACTTCAATTCCTTGCCGATACCCCGTTTGAAATCAATGTGTCCAACTATTCCACCAAGGCATTGACGGATGCCGAGCATACGGATGAACTACAGGCAGATGGCATGGTTCATCTGCGGATTGACTACAAGGTGTCTGGTCTTGGTTCCAACTCCTGCGGACCACAGTTGGAGGAAAAATATCGTCTGAACGAGAAGCAGATACACTTTGCCTTTGCGATGCGGCCAGATAGAGAGGAGTAAAAAGGGAAGTATGAAACGAAGTGAAATCAATCGCGCCTTACGGGAATTAGAGGCGATGTGCGAGAAGTACCACTGCTATCTGCCACCGTTCTGTCATGTTACACCCGAACAGTGGCAGGAGATGGGGCATGAGTACGATGAGGTGCGCGACTGTATGCTGGGGTGGGATATCACCGACTACGGCCTGAATGACTTTGATAAATTCGGCTTTTCGCTGATTACCATTCGCAACGGCAACCGTGCGATGGCAGACAAATATCCCAAGGTGTATGCGGAGAAGTTACTGTACCTGAAAGAGGGACAGTATGCCCCCAACCACTTCCACTGGTTTAAGACGGAGGATATTATCAACCGTGGCGGTGGCAATGTGTTAATCCGCGTGTACAACAGTCTGCCCGATGAGGAAATCGATTACGAGAGCGATGTCACTGTGCATACCGATGGCAGAACCTACACCGTCCCTGCTGGCACACAAATTCGCCTGACCCCTGGTGAGAGTATTCATATCCAGCAGTACCTCTACCACGATTTTTCCGTAGAGGAGGGGTCGGGGGCTGTGCTGTTGGGCGAGGTCAGTCAGTGTAACGACGACAACACCGACAATCGTTTCCATCCCCCTGTGGGTCGTTTCCCTGCCATTGAGGAGGACGAACCGCCCTATCGTCTGCTGTGCAATGAGTACCCCGTAGCGAAGTGAGGGGAACACGATGGATGTAGTAGCTCTGGGCGAATTGCTCATTGATTTTACCTGTGTCAGCACGGATGCGGACGGCTATCCCACGATGGCGGCACATCCCGGTGGCGCACCTGCGAATTTTCTCGCTACCTTGGCAAAATTCGGCGCAAAGACCGCCTTGCTCGGTAAGGTTGGCTCTGATGCGTTTGGAAAGATGCTGACGGAAACGGTAAAACAGGCAGGGATTGACACAACAGGACTGGTAGAAACTGACGAGGTATTTACGACCTTAGCGTTTGTCACCTTGGACGAAACAGGCAATCGGGAATTTTCCTTTTCTCGTAAGCCGGGCGCGGATACCTGCTTAACTTTTGAGGAATTGAATCTCGCGCTGATTGATGAGGCGAAAGTATTCCACTTTGGTACCCTGTCGCTGACCGATGAACCTGCGCGCAGTGCGACCTATCGCGCCGTGGACTACGCGAAGCGCAAGGGAAAGTGGATTACTTATGACCCCAATTTGCGGAAACCGCTGTGGAAGGATTTAACCGTATGCCGTGAACAGATGCTCTGGGGACTGTCACAGGCGGATATTGTAAAAATCAGTGAGGAAGAAGTAGAATTTCTATTTGGGCTTGGTGTTGCGGAGGGGGCGGCGCATATTTTGCAGCACTACGGTGTGTCGTTGGTGTTTGTCACCTGTGGTGCGGATGGGTGTTACTTCCAAAATGCACAGGCAAAGGGTAGTGTCCCTGCGCTCTCCGATATCGCTGTAAAAGATACCACAGGTGCTGGTGATATTTTCGGCGGCAGTGCA
The DNA here is from genome assembly GCA_045658885.1 of Candidatus Pelethomonas sp. GTDB lineage: Bacteria > Bacillota > Clostridia > Oscillospirales > Oscillospiraceae > Pelethomonas. Next base: position 117,987 of record JAZOVU010000031.1, read on the forward strand.
GTCTGGAAACTATTGCAGACTGGCAAAGCTCCGCAGGAACTCACCTGTGAGGAGTTGATGGATATTGTCACTTTCGCGTGTACGGCGGCAGGCTTGTCCACGACGCAGAGTGGCGGTATCTCCTCCGTACCGACCTATGAGATGGTACGGGAGAAATTGCTGACGGAGATAGACGCATGATTTACTGTATGTCGGATATCCACGGCGAGTATCAACGCTACCTCGCTATGTTGGAGAAAATCCAATTTTCCGATGCAGATACCCTCTACATTTTGGGGGATGTCATTGACCGCGGACACGACGGCGTGGAAGTCCTACTGGATATTATGAACCGTTCCAATGTCCACATGATTTTGGGAAACCACGAACATATGTGTTTGGCTACGCTGGGGCCGAATAGTGAGATAGGGGCACGGCACATCTGGCAAAAGAACGGCGGCGGTGTGACGCGCAGTTCTCTGCTGTATGGCAGAGGAAAGCCGTACCGTGGGAAGATACTGCGGTTCTTATTCAGCTTGCCAGAGTATATTGACCTGACGGTACAGGAACGCGCCTTTCATCTGGTGCATGGCTACCCCGGGGAGAGTCAGCACACGCGTATTTGGGGTCGTCCCAAAGCGGGTGGGACAGCACCGATAGCAGGGACAACCGTGATTGTAGGGCACACCCCGACGGTATTTCTGCATGGGGATGACGGAAATCCGCACAGAATCTGGTACGGGGATGGTATCATCGACATCGACTGTGGCTGTGGCCACAAAGAGGAATTGTGTCGGTTGGCGTGCTTGCGCTTGGATGATATGGCAGAATTTTATATTTGATGCACCAAAAGAAAAGCACAGGAAACAGCTCCGATGATGTGGGCGTTCCTGTGCTATTCTTATGTAAGCATGGCTTTCATGGCAGTAGCAAGGAAATTATCAGCTGAAGAATACCAATAGCACCGATGATTGCCATGATTACCAACACAATGAGATGGGATTTGTATTCTTGTCGTGCTCTCCACGGCTCGTTGGGATGTCGCTCCTTACACACTTCCGTGACCTTGTTAAGCAACCGATAGTGAAACACGGCTTCTCCGCCAAAAATGAAACTGAGCATCATTCCTGCTATGATTCCAGGATGATGGATGCCTGCTAGATAGATAAAGAGAAATAGTCCTACGGAAAGGACGCACCACACAAAATTGAAACGATGTATTTTTCTTATCAGTGCCTTTGCTTGAGGGGATAACGCATATATGCTCACAACGCCCAATCTCCTTTCTGTACAGCAGACACTACTTACTGTCCCTGTTTTAGTTCGTGCATATACTCGTCATATGCTTCGGCGATTTTCTTTTTTGCAATTTCATGCCACCGTGCAACCCAAAATTCTTCGTTTTCATCAGGTATCATATCTCCGCCAAATCCAATTGCATTCGCGTCAAGGTCGACACAACCAGCTGAATCAGACAAACATAATTCATCTGGACAATAGGTATAGGACGAAAGGGGACACGCAAGACAGTGTTCCCGCATCACAAAACTGCCCTTGCAGGGGGTATCCAACCCCTGCTTTTTGTGCCTTCCATACTTGCCCTTGTCACAAAATAATTCAATTAGTAGGTGTGTCATTATCATCATTGCACCTCGGATTCTGTTGCCGTCAAAGGCATATCACTTCCGAATTTTTTCACAAACAACGGCGTATAGGGTAAGCGGTAGTCCAATCCCTATCCATTCCACTGTCATAATACAATCAAATAGCCCTAATATCCATTTGGTTTCCACTTCCAAAAACAAATAAATGGCAAAAAAAGAACAGGCTGTTATGTAAAATAAGATTTGCCAGATGACACCAGCAATGCTTACGCGAGAGCATGGAATAGGTGCTATAAATAAAAATCGACATAGGCAGGGGTTCAAATGGAGTGTGTGCTTGGCAGACGAACAAGCCAGACGCTTTCCCATGCCGATATACAGCACGGCAGTCAATAGATATCTAACAACAATTCTCATTTTAATTTTCTCCATCATAAGTCGTCGACTGACGCGGTTAAATCCTATTGGCAAACTGTTCATTCTATCTAAATATATTGTATCATGTTATTCAGTTTTTGTCACTTAATACTTTTCAAAAAATGGGAGAATTAAAAAACTCCACCCCCGCGCAGATGCGTTGAGGTGGAGTGCGAACAGTATAGTGAAATTTTCTATGCAGTGGGTTTGACGGTTATTTATTACAACATGGTAGCGGAGAATACCGTCCAAAATTGATTCGCCCACTCGCTTGTATTTTGTGCGTGCAGTGGCATAGCACCCCAGGAGAGATGTTGGAAGAAAGTTTCTGGATAGTAGTCCAATTTTGCTTGTGGGTCGCCTTTTTGAATCGTGCGTATGGTGTAGCTGTCCTGCATTTTCTCGGCGGGCACACAACGCCCCTGTAACAGCCATATCATCTTGATGGGGCGGAGTAGGGTGTCCTCTGCGGATAGATTGATATAGTATTTTTGCAGACTTTCCTCCATCGCGCATAGGGTGCTGTCCAACGGTTTCCACTGGGGGAAAAGCCGTGCCATGTCACGGAATTTTGCGTCCAGAATGGCGTAGGCACTTTCATCCCCACGCTCTACCTTAATCAAGAAATCGGGGCTGTACCCTTTTTCTGGGAGAATGGTGTCGGTACGCACAAGCGAAATCCCATACATCGGGGTTGCCCCCTGTCGAACCGTAGGAATCCACGGGTCGAAGTAGAGCGTCACACGGGTCTGCTCTTTGCGGAGAAAGACAATGTTGGAAAAGGGGGGCTTGGGACGGTGGCCATGATAGCCAGTGCGGATGGACGGCTTATATTGTTGGAATCCGTTCTGGGCGAACAGGTGCAACAGCTCCTGCCAACAGAAATACTCATAGATGGTATCCGCCAATCTCCCCTTAAAAATCGCACCATCGCCCCAATCTACCGTACTGCCACCGCAGAACCACTCGTAGATGCGCTGGTAGATATCACGGTAAGGGGGAATTTCTTGGAATCGCTTGGTCTGCTTGGGCAAACTCAACACTTTGGGGATGTTGCGCTCCGCCAAGCGCAAGGAGTGCTGGTACTGTTTCCGTAAGTCCTCGATGAGCGCGAGGCTTTCCGAGGTGTGCTGTGCTTCGGGGTACAGCACCATACGCAGGATGTGAAAGCCCATCGCGTCGGAATTGTTTTGTTCCATCCATTCGGTGTTTTTTAACTGCCGACGCACCGTGTCGAGAAAGCCAATGAGTATCAGATTTTCGTAGATGTGGTTGTCTTTGACCGTCGTTTCGGTCAAAGTTTCTCGGGGCATATAGCGCGTGTCACCGATTGGAATACCGTTTTGATAGTCTGGCGGGAGGGGATGCAGGTTGCCAGTACGGACACTCCAAATCATACTGTCCCTCGAAAGTGCCCTGACGCGGTGAAAGGGGACAGGGACGGTATTTTTGCGAATGGTGTGTTCAGGCTTTGCACGGAAATACGGGGCATTGCGCTGATAGGCTTCGATAATATTGCTGAGGGTGGAGGGAGAATTGACGGTGTCACTGTGGGAAGACAGACCGTTTATCATACTGTAGCAACCGCTGTCGTGCTGTGGTTGGGTGGTGTCCGCATCTACGATACGAGAGGGCCAGCGAAGCATATTTAACACAGGTTCTCGGATAGCAGTGATACGGCGAATCATCTGCTCGATATTCTCGTTGTCGGCACTGTTGAGCGCAGAGCAGAATTTACTGTACAATATCTGTCGGTTGCCATCGGCATCCACAATCTCGGCGCGGAAGCGGACAAAGCCGTACTGCATGAGAAACGGTTGGGAGCTTGGCAAATGTAAATCAATCATGGTGCCGTTGGCGGACAGTCCGCACAGGGGATAGGATACGCCGTCGTCGTCCCAAACTGACCAATTGGCATACCATTCCCGTTCATACAGCGCACTGTCCCCACTGGGGTCGATGGTGGCATCGGGTTCCTGTTGCTCGTGTGTCTTGGTGTCGATATAAAGAGGGGTCTGAAAGAGTTTTTGTTCTCCATAGTGGGCAAGTAAGCGGTATTCTGCCATCATTTCAGCCACCTTCCGTATTATCGGACGAAGAACTGATAGAACTGGGAATTCGCATTTGCCGCGGCATTCATCTCCGTGAGTTTTTGGAAGGTGCGGAGCAAGCGATGCTCTTGGGCAATTTCGAGCAACTGATTGACCAGTGTTTCACAGCGGTCGCCATATCCGCTGATGGTGGGCAGAATCTTTTGCAGAACGGCAAAATCAAGGGCCTGTTCCAGTGTGATTTCGTCCTCGGAGAAACGGGCGGCGGCGATGCAGTAGTGTTCTACCGCCAGAATATTACGCGGAGAGAGGGGCATATTGACCGCTTCGCCCTTGAATGCCTGCTGAATCTGTGTCCAGACGGTTGCCAGGCGTGCAGGGAAAGTTTCGCCCTCCGTGGGGTGGCCGAACAGACGGTTCAACTCAGACATTGGGACGGTTTTTGGTGTGGTCGGTTTGGTATTCGCCAAAATACGCGCAGGAGCTTGCAGGGTGATGACCCAAGAACGGTCTAAGAAACGGGGGGAGAGCTCCTCGGTCGTATGGTCAAAGTTGACCGTAGCGAGGAAGCGCAGGTTCGGGGAGAGTTTCCATGCCTCGCGCTGAGAGATATTGATTTTACGCTTGTTCAGTTCGTCGGGGTCGTCTACCTGACAGTTACGCAGAAACTGCGACCAGTAATATTCGATGGGACTGAGGTTGGCTTCGTCCAACAGCATGAGATAGGGAGGAGCATCCTGTGTTTCGGTGTCCCACTTCTCACTCATACGGCGGAAGGCGTGGCAGGCATCCACATTGGTGGCGATGATGTCATCGGTAGCAGTAGCTTCGGCGGTGGGGAACGGATTGGGATAGCCGATGAAGTCGCGCAGAGAAGTCCAACCGCGCTCGACAGAGATTTCTGCGTAGCGGGCGGAGCTGTCGTATTCGCCGTACTCCTCCTCTAAGCCCATCGCCTGTGCCAGCAGACGGCAGAGGGTGGTCTTACCCGTACCGGGCGCACCAGCAAAGGTGGTAATAAAGCCCTGTGTAATACAGATGCAGTAGTTGATAACATCCGCCTTGGTCACATCGCGGCCACTCTCCTGTAGAAAGCGTTTGGTCTGCTCCAAAAAGTCCAGTCCGTACTGCGGAGAGATACGCGCAATACTGCGGATAGTGGAGGCGACCATCGCACCCTTTGCCGCCTTGAGGGAGTAGAGCATCTCTCTGGAGTTGTAATCCAAAGTACCCTTAATTGGGGTGGCACCGTGCTGTAACTCCACCAGTTCGATTTCATCCACAGTTGTAAAGCGGTCCATTGTCCAACTGGTCGGGTCTACCCGATAGGGGAGTACGGTGCCATCGGCAATGCCGTCTTGGAATTCATAGAGCTGTTTAATAGGTTTCGTGGTGGTATCAAGCCACGGAATCGTTTTATGAAAACCAAGGCTGATTTTGGCGGGAACGGGAGTGGAAAGCAACTGACCGCACTGTAGGACGCAGGAAAAACTGGGGAATGCTAATGGGTTGTCGGGGAGGGCGCAGTTTGTTTTCATACCGGGGCGGTAGTTACTGGCAGGCTCCAAGGCATCCGTGGAAACTAATAGATGATAGGACGAACCAAAGATATCCTCAAAAGAAAATCGTTCCTTTTTAATGACAGATTTTATATCGTCATCGCTGTCCAACAAAATGCCCATGTAGTATCGGTCGTCTATGGGGGACGCAAACAATTTGCTTTCATCGAAAGAAATGACGGTCAACATATTGGGCTGTAAATCACGGTCAATTTCCTCAATCATAATATTAGCCTGTGTGCCGTACTCCTTGTTGGTGCGCTTCAATTGCAAACGACCATAGCTGAACAGTGGGTTGGGGAAAGATTTCTGAAACATATCGTCCCTGCGTTCCATGACGGGATAAAAGTTGTAGTAGGGAATGGGACGAATTTCACCGTCTGGTGAAGTGGCTTCTGCTTCTCCGTATTGAAAAAAGCCGATATAAGTTCTCCAATTAGCCATACTGCGTTTTCCTCCATTGTCGATTTCGTAGAAAATAATAGTAGTATTCTGCACCGTTTTTGTAGATGCCTCTCTATCATAACAAAATATAGGGGCGATAGCAAGTGTTTACCGCCGTAGAACACAAGCAAGACTTTCTTTTTTCGTGGACAATGATTGAGAGTTGTGCTATACTGCTATAATGAGTATAGGTATGGAAAGGAGAAGCATATGCGCGTAGAGATACTGGGCGTTGGCTTTGACAATATGACAATGGAGCAGGCGGTCGAAAAAGGGATTCGCCTGATGGAGAGCGAGGGGGCACACTATGTTGTTACCCCCAACCCTGAGATTGTGGAGGTCTGTTGCGAGGATGCGGAGGCAATGGAGGCGGTTAAAAACGCCGACCTAGTCATACCCGATGGCATTGGTGTCATCTATGGTTCGAGAATTTTGGGAACGCCACTTCCTGAGCGAATCCCCGGTGTGGAGTTTGCCAAGCACCTGATGGAACAGATGGCAGTTAAGGGGAAGAAATTGTTCCTCCTTGGTGCAAAACCAGGGATTGCAGAGGAGGCGGCGCGCCGTCTGTCGGCCGAGTATGTCGGATTGCAGGTGGTCGGCACGCACGACGGCTATTTTAAGGACGATGAAGTGGTGGTCCGTGCCATTCGGGAGAGTGGTGCCGATGTCGTATTTGTCTGTCTGGGTGCGCCCAAGCAGGAAAAATGGATGCGGAAAAACGGCGAAGCCACTGGCGCGCATCTGCTCTTGGGGCTAGGCGGTTGTCTGGATGTCTTTTCTGGCACGGTGAAACGCGCCCCTGTTCTATATCAGAAACTCGGTTTGGAGTGGTTCTACCGTCTGCTGAAGAATCCTAGCAGAGCAGGGCGCATGATGAAACTGCCGCTGTTCTTGGTGCATGTCATGGGGGAGCGAGGGAAAAAGAAGAAATGAAAGGGAAATTGATTGTTTTTGAAGGAACCGATGGTTCTGGCAAGGCGACACAGGCGCGCATGATGGCGGAGCGTCTGAAAAACGAGGGCATCTGTTTTTGTGAGATTGATTTTCCGCGCTACGGCAATCCGTTTGCCGAACCCGCACGGCTGTATTTGCAGGGGGCCTTGGGCAAAAAGCCCGGTGATGTGAGTGCGTATGCCGCCTCTGTTCTGTATGCCGTAGACCGCTTTGCCTCCTATAAAGAGGACTGGGGGAACGCATATGAGGCAGGGGAAGTCATCCTCGCCAACCGTTATACCACCTCCAATGCCGTCCATCAGGCGAGCAAGTTGCCAGACGAGGAGAGAGCCGACTATTTGGAGTGGCTGTTTGCCTTGGAGTATGACAAATTGGAACTGCCTGCGCCTGACTTGGTCATTTATCTCGATTTGCCAACGGCACTCTCCGAGCGCATGATGCGACAGCGCGAGGCAGCGACTGGTACGGTGGCAGATATCCATGAGCAGGATGCCGACTATCTGCGCCGTTGTCGGGATAATGCCCGTGCAGTAGCTAAGCAGTGCCAGTGGAAACTGATTGACTGCTCCGCAGACGGAGAAATTCGCACAGTGGAAGATATCCATGCAGAGGCGTGGGAACTGGTGCGACAGGTGTTGGAGCGATAACAACAAAAAGGGGCGCAGTGCGCCCCTCTTTGACGGCCTATGTAGCCATTAGCAACAACACTCGTTGCTACCTGCACAGCCAAAGTTGCTTCGGCTCGTGGGATGGCAGGTGCAACCACAGCTGTTCCCAGCGTGGCCCGTGCTACTACCGCCACCACAGCAACAACACAGCAGGATGATAATGAGAATAATCCACAGACACCCGCAGTCGTTACCATTGTTCCACATATCGCGTTCACCTCACAATCAAAGTCTAAGCCATACTATGTGCCAACGGCGCAAAAGTAGCTTGACCCATAAAAATTTTTTTGAAACGGAAAAGGAGGAGATGGCTCCATGCATGATAAGGACGACCGCTACCATACGACAAGCTGGGACGCAGAGCAAGTAAACAGTCAGCCTGCATCCAATCAAGACGGTCCCAAGAAGAAAAAGAAGAAACGGAAACGCCGTGGCATGAATCCACTGTTGGGCTTTGTAATCTGGTGTGCCTTTGTATTCTGTGCTTCGTATTTGCTGGCAAGTGTTGGCTGGCTGTTGGCCAACGACCTGTGTGCATTCGACAAACCAGAGAAAGAGGCGGTCATTGAAATCCCTGCGACTTGGCTCAATGTGCCGAAGCAAATTGAAAACGAGGACGGCACGGTAACAGAGCTGATTGTCTGTGATATGGAAAAAGTCACAGATAAACTCAAGGAGGAAGGGCTCATCGAGTACGAGTGGTTTTTCCGCCTGTTTTCTTGGTTCTACAAAGGCGACGAAAAGATTAAGCAGGGAACTTATACACTGGACAGCTCGATGGACTACATGGCATTGATTCGCAGTATGCGCGGTGTAGCCAGTACCAACAGTGCGGTTACAGTCGATGTTTCCATCCCAGAGGGCTACAGCGTCCGCCAGATTGTTGCACTGTTGGCGGAGAATGGTGTCGCTACAGAGGAAGCTCTATTGGATGTGGTTGCCAACCATGTCTTTGAGGGTTACGCCTTTGTGGACAATGAGAATCTGGGAGAGGTCAGCCGTCTGGAGGGATTCCTCTACCCCGATACCTACAACTTCTATGTAGGCGGTAGCGCGACGACTGCCATTGAAACACTTCTGAAAACCTTTAACAAGAAAATTTATGCCAACGAGGAATTTGCACCGCTGTTTGACGAAGCATTAGAAAAAGGTTATTCCTTGCGCGAAATTGTCACGATTGCCTCGCTGATTGAAAAGGAAACGGACGGCTCAGACCGCGGTAAGATTGCCTCGGTTATCTACAACCGCTTGGAAAATGCCGCGGAAACTTCCTACTTCTTGCAGATTGACGCGGCACTGGTCTATGCGGCAGGGCGTGAGATTACACAGGACGACTATGCCAACCTTGATAGTCCTTACAATCTTTACCTGCACACAGGACTGCCACCTACGCCGATTTCCAACCCCGGTTATGCGGCTATGTATGCCGCCCTGCACCCTGAGGACACCGACTACTACTTCTATGTACTCGGTCCCGATGGGAAACACATCTTTAACAAGACACTTAAAGGACATCAGAATACGATTGCATCACTGGGATGAGAGGAATAGATACGATGATAGAGAGAAAAAAAGCGGAGCTGTTGGCTCCAGCAGGGGATATGGAACGCCTGCGGATGGCGGTACTGTATGGCGCAGATGCCGTCTATCTGGCAGGGACCAGCTTTGGTATGCGCGCCTTTGCGGGCAACTTTACGCCAGAAGAAATGCGACAGGCGGTACAGTTCGCGCATGAACACGGGGTGCGTGTCCATGTGACCATCAACACAATGCCGCGCAATGACGAGATTGTACACCTGCCTGCACACCTAGAACAGTTGCAGGACGCAGGGGTGGATGCCCTGATTGTAGCCGATTTGGGTGCCTTTACCATGGCAGGGAAGTATGCACCGTCCTGTGAGCGTCATATCAGCACACAGGCGAGTATTGCCAACTATGTGACTGCAAATGCGTGGTACGACTTGGGAGCCAAGCGTGTGATTCTGGCGCGCGAGTTGAGCTTGGAGGATATCCGCGAGATTCGCGAAAAGACACCGCAGGATTTGGAGATTGAGGCATTTGTCCACGGTGCAATGTGCGTGAGCTACAGTGGTCGTTGTCTGCTCTCTAACTATATGACGGGGCGCGACAGCAACCGCGGAGCCTGCGCCCAGCCCTGTCGCTACCAGTACTATCTCATGGAGGAGAAGCGACCTGGGGAATATTTCCCTGTGTTCGAGGACGAGAAGGGCACTTATATTATGAACTCCCGTGATATGTGCATGATTGACCATGTAGATGATTTGCTGTCTGTCGGACTGGACAGCTTGAAAATCGAGGGACGCGCCAAGAGTGCCTACTATGCCGCCATTGTAACAGGGGCATACCGCCACGCCATTGATGCCGCCGCCGCTGGCGAGCCTCTTGCCCCTGTCTGGCGCGAGGAAGTCGAGCGTGTCAGCCATCGCCACTACGCTACAGGCTTTTACTATGGGCAACCTGGGCAGTATGTGGACAATTCTCGCTATATCAGAGAGTGGCAGGTGATTGCGCTCGTGATGGACTGCGATGAAACGGGTATGGCTACGCTGACCCTGCGGAATAAGTTTATGGCAGGGGATGAAATTGAGGTGGTTGGCCCCAATACCAAGCCGATTGCCTTTGTCGCTGGCGAGATGGTCGACCAGGAGGGCAACACCTTGCAGGAGATATACAATCCGCAGATGGTATTCAAAATGCAGTTGCCGTGCCAAGTCCCTGCGTGGAGTATCTTGCGTATTGCGCGCGACTTGTCCGCAAAGTCCTGAAAAAACTTTTGATTTTTGAAAAATATTGCTTGCAATCTACGGATTGTTGTGATATACTCTCAAACGGATTGTGTGGTGAAAGCTACACGCCGACTATGATGGGGAAAGAGGTGAACAAGAGCAATGAAGGAAGGTATCCATCCCAATTATCAGCAGACTACTATCAAATGCGCCTGCGGTAATGTAATTGAGACAGGTTCCACGAAGAAGGACATTCGCGTGGAAGTCTGCTCTAAGTGTCACCCCTTCTTCACGGGCAAGCAGAAGCTGGTCGATACCGGCGGTCGTGTCGCTCGTTTCAACAAGAAGTTCGGTCTGGACAAGTAAGTTGCATGACGATAGAAGCACCGTGCCTTTTGGCACGGTGCTTTTTTGCTTTTAGGTGCTTTTTCTATACAGATACCGTTAGTTTTGGACAAAAATCTCTGCATAGTGTGGAGCGATATAGTCCCGATATTCTGCGGAAGAGATGACAAATTCGGGACAGCCGATGGCACCAGGTCCAATTTCATATTTGTCATATACGATAACTAAATCCCCGTTTTCTTTGAAGTAAAAGTTCTGCTCGGCATCCAGCGCAATGGAATCTTCTTCCATATCTCTCCAGTAGAAGATATCTTCTTCATATTCCGACTGTTTTTGTATCTGTGATACAATCTGATTCTTTATCCAAGCATAATGTTCAGAAGGAAATAAATCGCCAAAGGTGACATAAGTGCCAACCGTGCGGTCGATATGGTAATATTTGAGAGACATATCGCTACTGCCTGTTACTTCGGAGACGGAGAGTTTTAAGGTAAACCACTGGCTGGAATTGGTGATGGTTTCGTAATCAATATACACAGAGCCATACCCCGTATCAGCGGTAATTTCTAATTCGCGATAAAATTTGCTGATGATTGCACGGGTCAATTCCTCAATATCTTTGTTAATCAGTGTGGCGGCATCCGGATGTTCATTGTCCGCAATTTCTGGAATGTCTGCTTTTAACGCATGCCGTGCATCTTCATACAAATAGTTGCGAATCGTCAACACGCGGACAAAAGCACCGATAACGGGAATATCATCCACGGCAGTAGCATAGGCCGTACTGATGTTGGGCAGTACCCCAAGTAGCAAAATTGCCATACACGCGGCAATGGATACCATGGTAGGTATTATCGAAAACCGTTTCTTCGGGATACGAGTAGGAAGAGATGCTAGTGTTTGCGCGGTTCGTTCCTGCACGGAGGCTGGTACTTCCATGTTTTCATCAGCGATAAGTGTCTTGAGATGAGCGTCAAATAGATGGTCATTCATACAGTAAAATCCTCCTTCTTGAGCAGTCCCTTTAGCATTTTTCGCGCGCGCGACAACTGTTGTCGCACCGTGGCGGTAGGAACCGATGTAATTTCGGATATTTTCTGAACGGAGAGATTATCGTAGTAAAAAAGAAATACAACCGTTCGATAGGGTAATTTTAACTGTTGCACAGCATCCCAAACGGTCAGTTTCGTCGCCGTATCCGTTTCGGGGTCTGGCATGGATAAGTCCCATTGTTCGTCAATATCTACAGTAGTCGGATGCTTTCGCAAAAACTCGATAGCAGTATGATGCACGATGGACAAAATCCAAGATTTGAATTTCTTTTTATCCCGTAAACTATCCAGATTGCAGTAGGCTTTCAAGATGGACTCCTGTATAATATCCGCCGCATCCTCCTCATTTTTTAGGATACCAACCGCGAGCGAATACATACTTTTTTCGTGTTGCCGAATGCAGTCGCAAAAAAATTCTTTTTCGTCTATCACGATTTTGCTCCCCGTGTCAGTTGAGAGAGGATACTTCCCGTCTGCTCTGCAATCCAGTTGCCCCACTCTTGATAATACTTGGCATACAGATGTGCGGAATCTTCACTTTTTTTGGCATCCAATGCGCCATTGGCATCGTCAAAAATACAGTTGGCATCCAAATAGAAGATATGTTGATTATCTGCCAGCGCAGAGATGGCCTCGTTAAAGGTGTTGATGGTAGCATTGTTGATGAAAGCATCGGTGTCTGACCTGCTTTGGGTCACATGGAGATTTGCCAGCACAAAAATCATACTGTCTGGCTGGAGACTCTGCACCGACTGGATAAACTTGTGGTATCGTTGCACGAGCATTTCAAAGGGATATCCCAATTCGTTGATGCCCAACATGATGTATATTTTAGCATATTGCTGTTGCTGTAGTACTTCGGATAGCGTCTCCGTCTCTCTATCCGGGGCAACAGAGAGTGTTACCTTCTCAATGTTGAAAACACCGGCACCTACCGAGGCGAAAAAATCAGCACCGTCTATCTCTGCATATTCGGACAGGCCAACGGTGCGCGAGTCCCCGATAAAAAGCGTGTTTTCCATAGGGCTAGGTGCAATTGGAACCGTTGTTTCCATCTGTTCCGCGGGGACGGTTATATCTGTTGCCTCGACAGATTGTGGTGGTGTGTGTGTTTGCGTCACCGTGGACGAAGGTGTTTCCATCTCGGTCACTTCTTCTGCGGTTGGTACCGTTGCATCTGCACGGCTTACTCCTTCGTGGGTAGCGGTTACAGGAATTGCAATTTGTAAGGTAGGCGTTTTGGGTGTGCGTATATTGAAAAATGCTTGCGCCGCAAAGGTGGCGAACAGCCCAGAGAGCAAAAAAAGTATCGTAGCGAAGATTACGCTTTTGTGTTTCATAGTATGTCCCCCTCGGTAGGTATATCTGTATGTAAGACGACAGATAGCGAGAATTTGTGACAAAAATTCTGAAAAAATTTAATACAGAAAAAGTAGTATCACACTGCGTTAGGCAATTCCTTGTATATTGCCATGGCTTGCCTCATAGATATAGAGCAACCCACAAAGGAGGACAAGACATGGATGTGGATATGATTTTCAAAATTGCCGCCATCGGCATCATTGTGTCGGTACTAAATCAGCTTCTTGTGCGCTCAGGCCGTGAGGAACAGGCGATGATGACGACACTGGCTGGCTTGGTGGTGGTGATGGTGATGCTGGTGCAGGAAATCAGCAATCTGTTTCAGTTAATCAAGACGCTGTTTCGGTTTTGAGTATGGATATTTTGAAACTGATGTTTTTCTGTGTCATTGTTCTATTGCCAATGACTTTGCTAAAGAAATATGCGGCGGAACAGGCACTTCTGCTCACGATTGCAGTGGTAGTACTGCTTGTTGTTCGGCTCCTCTCGTACCTCGCCCCTTTTTTGACAACACTGGAGGAACTATTTACACGGGCAGGGGTCAGTGGCACACATATTGCCATCCTGTTTCGCAGTGTGGCGGCATCCTTAGTCAGCCATATCTGTGCAGATTTGTGCCGTGACGGTGGTTCGCAGACCTTGGCGACACTGGTGGAGAGTGCAGGAACGATTGCAGTGCTGTTAATTGCCATGCCTATTTTGCAGGCGGTCACAGAGTTGCTGTTGGGATATTTTCGCTAGGGGGGAGACGATGAAGCGAACGGCGATTTGTTTTGTGCTTTGTGTTTTCCTCCTGTGCGGACAAGCATCGGCGGAGGAAATCGCACTGCCCGATGCCCTAGAGCGCGCTGTGCCACAGGTGGCAGACCTCGTAAACGGAGATGCAGAGGATGGCTTCGGATTGGCACAGGGCGCAACCATTTTATGCAACCGCGCATGGACCGATGCAAAGCAGTACCTATTGGTTGGTATCCGCAGTCTGGCCTCCATCTTGGTGGGGGTGGTGTTACTCGGCTTGTTGGAGAGCGTGGCTGGGGAGGGTGTGGTTTCTCGGCGCACAGAGTTGGTCGGGGCACTCTATCTCACCACGGTATCAGCAGGAGATATCAATACCCTGATTGGTCTGGGGCGCAATACCATTGCAAATGTGTCATCCCTATCCAAAGTTCTCATTCCCTCGCTGGCCGCCGCGACAGCGGCGACGGGTGGTGTGACAGCCGCCTCGGTACGGCAGGTAGCAACCGTTTTTTTCACAGATGTCCTGTTGACGAGCATCGACCGTATTCTCATCCCAATGCTCTATGTCTTTATTGCGTGTGCAGTAGCGAGTACCGTGGTCGATAGCGATATCTTGGATGGGATTGCCTCGCTGATTAAGAAAATAACGGGGTGGGCATTGGGTATCCTATTATCTCTGTTTACTGCGTATTTGTCGGTCAGCGGTGCGATTGCCAGTGCCGTAGATGCCCAGGCGGTGCGTGTGGCAAAAACGGCGGTCAGCACGGTAGTACCTGTCGTGGGTGGGATTCTGGCGGATGCGGCGGAAACCATACTGGCTGGCGCAGGGATTCTGCGCGCGATGATTGGTGTCTTTGGCGCGTTGGGGGTCATTGCACTGTGTGCTCTCCCGTTTCTTAGATTGGGGGTGCAATATCTGCTGTATCAAGCGGCGGTTTTTGTCGCACAGGTGGCAGGACCTAAAAAACTGGCCAATATGCTCAAGCTATTGGCGGATGCCTTCGCGCTGATATTGGCTATGACAGGGGCGGCGGTCCTTTTATTACTGATTGCACTGGTGTCAACGCTGACGGTGGTGGTAACATGATGGGACAAATCAGAACTTGGTTGCTCGGTGTAGTTTTTACCGCCTTTGCCTGTGGTCTTGCCAATGAACTCGTGCCAAAGGGAAAAGAAAAAGCCCTCTTGCGGATGGTGGGTGGTAT
The DNA here is from genome assembly GCA_045658885.1 of Candidatus Pelethomonas sp. Classification (GTDB taxonomy): domain Bacteria; phylum Bacillota; class Clostridia; order Oscillospirales; family Oscillospiraceae; genus Pelethomonas. The sequence continues at coordinate 133,115 of JAZOVU010000031.1, forward strand.
CCTGATGATTCTCGCACTGCTCCGTCCGCTGGGGAGTCTTTCGTGGGAAAATGTCCATATTTCGGTGGGAAATTTTTCGGAGCAGGCGGCGTACTACCGCACAGAACAGGAAAACACGCTTTCCGCTATCATAGCCGAGCGTCTGGAAACATATATATGGGACAAAGCGACTGGGCTGGGGATATCGTGTGAAGTGCAGGTGCAGATGTCCTGTGAAAACACGACGGTTCCTGTCCCAGAATCGGTGGAGATTCGCGCCGCATATCATCCTGTACTGGCGGCTTGGCTTGAGGAGGTGGTGGGGATACCCGCCGAACAACAAATCTGGCTGGAGGAAAGGGTATGGATAGAGAGGACGGAAAACGGCTAACGATTTTGCAGACACTGGGACGATATAAATATGTTTTTCTGGTCGCTGTCGTGGGCGCGATTATGTTGCTGTGGCCGTGGCAGGAGGGAGAAGCGCGCACAGAAACCACAGTACAGCACATGACGGGCGAGAACGATGTTAGTAAACTGGAAAAACAGATGGAAGATATTCTGTCCAAAATGAACGGGGTAGGGCGTGTCGATGTGCTGTTGACTTTGGAAAGTGGCGGTGAGTTGGTTCTCGCAACGGATAGCACTTTGCGCTACCGTGGCAGTCCACAGAATCCAGACGACTACGACCGTTCCACCGAAACCGTCACAGTGTCTGGAGGAAACGGAACGGATGTTGTTGTCACACAGGAACGGAGTGCCAAATTTCGGGGTGCGCTGATTGTCTGTGAAGGCGGAGATAACGACCGTGTGCGTTTGAGCATCGTAGAGGCGGTATGTGCCTTGACGGGACTGGGGGCTGACCGTGTTGCGGTGGTCCGTTGGGGAAGCTCTGAGGCAGGTGCCCAGACGACAGGGAACAGTGGGGAGGAATTAGCATGACAGGGGGAAAATATCAAGTGAAAATCCAATGGAAACGAAACGCGGTGGTTGCTACCGTACTGTTGTTTGTGTGTGCGGCGGTGTATCTGAATTGGCGGTACGCTGGTGATGTGGCACAGCAGGCGCAGGACGAAGTGCATCAGCAGGAGCAGAACAGCGGTTCGACCCGCGTGCTGGGGGATGCGGCTCTGGTGGGCGGTGAGATTGTCGATGTAACGCAGACACCCGTGACGGTCAGCAGTTATTTTGATACGGCGCGTCTGAGTCGTCAGCAGTCCCGTGATACCGCGTTGAGCCTACTGCGCGAAGCATCGGAACAGGAGAATGTGGACCAAGCGGCACTGGATGAGGCCAACCGTGCAATTCAGACGCTGGCGGGCTACACTATGTTGGAAACACAGATTGAAAATTTGGTCATTGCCAAGGGGTACGCCGACTGTGTCGTTTTTATGAGTGAAAATAGCATCAGTGTCGTGGTATCTGCCGCAGAGGACGGACTACAGACGGAGGATGTGGCTAAGATTACCGATATTGTCCTCAATGAAACCACCTATGCCGCAGACCAAATCAAGATTTTGGAAACAAATTAACAGCAACCGAGATGGCGCAAACGGTCATCTCGGTTTTTTGTTTACATTTTTTCGTGATTGTGCTATGATAACAGAAAATAAGTAATTTTTTGGTGTGGGGTGTGATGACTTTGGAGCGTACCAAGTATCCAGCTGAGGTTCAGGAATGGATGACTGCTATTGAGCAAAGTGAGGAGAATGATACCACGGAATTGATGGCATATTGCACAAAGCTATATGACTATGCACAGACGGTTCATTCGGAGTATCTCAAAGGGTTCAGTCTGTTTTTCCGTGGCTTTGGATACTACAGAATGGCGAAGTTAGAGGAGAGTATGGGGGCATTGTCCTCTGCACTGCATCATCTTATCGCCGCAGAGGACTGGTATATGACGGCAAGAACCTATAACTTCATGGGAAATGTTGCTGAATTTCAAGCGGATCTCTCCCTATCGACCGATTGCTACTGTAAGGGATTGGCGATTAGCAAAGAACACGGGTTTACCTTGCTTAGTTTCACTATTTCCAGTAATATTGCCAATGTCCATATTTCCTTGGGGCAGTTGGAATTTGCGGCGGAGAGCTTGCATTTTTGCGAGCAATTACGGGCGGATGGGTTGGAGATTCCCTTTGTTTCACAGATGGTAGTCTATGCCAATCTGGCAACCTGCTATACCCGATTAGGCCGCTTAGAAAAAGCGGAATATTATCTAGATTTACTGGTGAAGAGCTGTGGCGATACCATTACGGATATGACGCGTGTGGTTCTTTATATTCTGCGTGCCGAATTGTACCATGTGCGTGGGGATATACAGGCGCGTGATGCCGCGATTAGTGGGTTGAATAGCATCGAACTACAAGCGGCTACTATATTCGACGCGCTCAATGAGCTGTGCCGCCACGCGAGTATGTTGTTGGAGTTGGACAAGATAGACGAATTTCTCGTACTAGTGTCCCAGATTGAAACACGCGCCGAGGGCATTGCCGTCGAAAAACAGGTGCTCAATTTGCGTCTACAATACTACAAAAAGATTGGCGACTGGGAAAATCAAAAGCGGACTGCCCTGCGGTACTATGAGGTCGTTACCCTGTGTGATGGTATCCGCAACAAAATTATCGGCCACAATATCACCGCGCGTATCTCGTTGAATGAGGAGGCCGCCAAGCGAAAAGAGATTGAAAAAACCAATCTGTTACTCAAACAGCGGTCGGAGCACGACGCATTGACAGGGATGAACAACCGCTATAAGCTCAATGAATTTTCAGAACTGGCATTCCGCAGAGCCTATACCAACGGCACGACACTCACCGTGGAACTCTTGGATATCGACTTCTACAAGCAGTTTAACGACAATTATGGCCATCAGGCTGGCGATGACTGTCTGGTTCGCATTGCAGATGCCATCCGTTCTATGGAGGAGTACCCCAATGTGTTTACGGCGCGGTACGGTGGCGATGAGTTTGTCATTATCTATGAGGACTACACGCTCGAAGGGATAGAAACGATGGCGCGTACTTTGCAGGAAAAAATCCACGCGCTCCAGATTCCCCACCAATATTCTAGGATTGCCGACCACATTACCATCACGCAGGGATTGTTCCACCGTGTCCCAACTGGCTCTAACAAGCCGTGGGACTTCCTGCACTGTGCCGATATGGCACTCTATGTGGCGAAAAAACGCTCCCGAGATTCCTACTATATCGCAACCTCTCTCGATGATGTGATGCAATAAAAGTAAGATACTATAAAATATTTTGTAGATTGGCCACCTGTGTTTCCGCTAACAGCTGTAACTGGGTGGTCAATTGATAGAGAAAGATACGAAATTCTTCCACATCCTGTTCTTGACAGGCGGCAAATGCGCCAGAGAATAGCTGTTCCGCTTCATCGAGGTCATCGTGCTCTAAAATCATGTGCAGAATCGTATCGTGTTGTTCCCAACTGGTATGTGCCACCAGCAAACAATCCTGTGCGTCCTCCCACTGTTCTGTGGATAGAAAATCCTCGCATTGTTCCAATAAAGCAATCCACTTGGCAGTACTTTCCTGAAGAAACGCGCTAGTAGTGAGGGAAGAAACCACAATGACAGCCAACAGTGCTACTGGAATATAGAGTGCTTTCACGATGTTCCCTCCTTTTTGATACAGAGAATACTGTCGGTTTCATCCACAGTTAATAAAAATACCTGCTTGGGTGAGGAAATGCGGTGCTTGTTTAACTGGTCGTTCAACCAGTTGCGGTCATGTCCTGCAACGGCGAGATTATCTTCGAGAATGTGTCCATCGTTGATGAGAATGATGGGCAAAGTAACGCTGTCCACCAAAGTCAGTCCTGCGCCCTGCGGTGTCAGAGGGCTTTCTCTCGTATACGGCAGGATAGAGAGCTGTCCGTTGGTTTCCAGTATCGCATACTTGATGGCGCGTAGGTCACTGTACCCTTGGCTACGGAGTTGCTCGAATAATTCGTCGAGCGTCAGTCGGTTCTTAGCCATGTTCTGTTGGACAATTTTACCGTCGTGGATGATAATAGCGGGTTTACCGCACACAATCCCACGGAAGCGAATGGACTTCAAATTGAGGAAACTGACCAACATGGAGAGGCATAGAAGTGTCACAATAGGAAAAATCCCATTTAGCAAGGGAATCCCGTAGTTTTGCATCGGAACAGAGGCAAGGTCAGAGATGGTAAGGGTCAGCACCAATTCAGTCGGTTCTAAATCACCAATCTGTCGTTTCCCGAGCAGGCGAAGGGCCAGTACCAAGAGCAGATATAAGATGACCGTACGGACAAATGCGGTTATCATGTCGTATCCCCCTCCACTTCACAGTACTTTACAGTATTTGTATCCGCGAACAAGGATATACACACAAGAAGATAAAAAACCGACACAGCTTTTCGGCTGGAAACCGTAAGATAGCTGTCAGATAAGGGTAGACACATGGAAAATCCCCATGCTGTCTACCTTTTCATTATGCGAAACAGAAACCATGATAGACTGCAAAAAAATTTTTCCTATTTTGAAATAAAAAAGTCATCTTCAAATGTCTAATAGGTAAAGGAGGTGAAGTGGCGATGACGAATGAAGAATTTGCAAAACGAGTGGAACTGGTGCGTACCAAACTCTACAAGACCGCACGAACTTATCTGGGAAGCGAAGCCTTGGCTCTTGATGCCGTGGATGAAGCTGTCTACAAGGCACTTTGCGGTAAATGGAAGCTCCGCCAGATAGAATTCTTTGATACTTGGATTACCCGTATCCTGATAAACGAATGCCATAATGAGCTTCGTCGGCAGAAGCGGTTCCATCCATTAGAAGAATTGCCCGAAACGGCAACGGAGGAATTTGACTCGCTGCCCTTGAAAGAAGCACTGCGTCATCTGCCCAAGGAGCTGAAGGATGTTATCATCTTACGATTCTTTGGTGGATACACCGTGGCTGAAACTGCCCAGACATTACACATACCCGTAGGAACTGTTGCGACGCGTCAAAGAAAGGCGTTGCAATTGCTCCGACTGGAACTGGAAGAGGAGGTGTCTTTATGAATCGAATCCATGAGTATGATGCTATGATTGAGGAACTAAGTCAGCCTGTTCCCAAGCTAGAGACCACGCTGAATCGTGCCTACAAGAAGAAAAGAAAAAGAACCACAAAAATAATCGTCCGTCCGCTGGCAGGTCTTGCCGCCTGCTTTGCAATCTTTGTTCTGCTGGTCAATTTCTGTACGCCAGTTGCCTATGCCTGCTCGCAGATTCCTGGACTCCGCGAACTGGTCGCTGCTGTAACTTTCTCCAAGTCTCTGACCGATGCAGTAGAGAATGAGTATGTCCAGCCCATGGATCTGTCCCAGACTGCGAATGGCATTACGGCTGAAGTTGCGTATTTGATTGTAGACCAGAAGCAGGTCAATGTTTTCTATCGGTTGGATTCCGAAAAGTACGAATCTCTGGATGCTGATCCGGAGGTTCTGAATTCGGATGGTGTACGGCCCGCTTCCTGCAATTATAGCAGCACCGGATTTGGGGCTGAGAACGGCGAACTTCGCTGCCTGAGTATTGATTTTGTGGACGGCAATGTACCTGGCAGCCTGTGGATCAAGCTGGATGTCTACACCAACGGTATCAGACACGAGAATGTGGCACCTGAAAATATTTACTCCGATAATCCTTACGAAGAACCTGATTATCTGGTACACTTTGACTTCCTGTTGGAGTTCGACCCCAAATTCACTGCAACTGGTAAAGTATTCCCAGTTAATCAGACGGTTATTTTGGAAGGTCAGGCCATTACTATCACAGATATTGAAGTTTATCCCACCCATATGCGAGTGGATATTGCGGAATCCGCAGACAATACCGCATGGCTGACGGCTCTGGATTTCTACATTGAAACCGATTGGGGCATGAAGTTTGAGCCTGTATCCAATGGCATTATTGCCACCGGTTCCGGTGATTCTCCCTCCATGGTATCCTACCGAGCTGACAGTTCCTACTTCTATGAAGCCGAGCACTTGAAGTTGGTCATCACCGGCGCACAGTGGCTTCGTAAGGATATGGAGACCACTTATGTAAATCTGATTACAGGTGAACACGGAGAGCTTCCAGAGGGTGTAGAATTTGATTCTGCCAGAAAGGTCGGTAATGAATGGATTGTAAAATTCCGAGCTACATTCAAAGATGGTACGGCTATGTATCAGCTGTTTGGAAACAAGTTCTACGATGCTGACGGAAATGAGTATGAAATCAATCAGTGGAGCGGCACCTACGGAGATAAAGATGAAGATGGTAATATTACTTATTTCTACGATGAGTTCCCATTGAAGATGTTCTCTGGTGAGGAGGTCTGGCTCAGCCCCCATTATTCCCATTACTGGACGGCTGAAGAGCGGATTGTCGTCACAATTCAGTAAGCAACATATGGGAGCGTTGCAAAATAGCGTGAAGTAAAAAAGGCGAGTAGGAACCCGAAAAAGGGTTTTCTTACTCGCCTTTTTGCTTTAAGCTTAATGTGTGAATAAAAAACCAAAGCAAGAACAGTGTACCGTATATGAAAGGAATGGTCAACTGATTCTTGCGATCGAAAACGAAATTTTGTTACCGGAGAACGCCCCCGTCCGACTGACAAGCGCCCAGCTTGAGGAACTGGATTACAGGGAACTGTACAGCGCCTATTCGGGGATGATCCGAAAATCGCAAGTCGAGCCAAGAATTCTGTTCGAGATCCTGGTGTGTGCATACATGGAGGACGTGTACTCGAGCCGAAAGATAGAGCAGCTATGCCGGAATCATATTCAGTTTATTCTGCTGCTGGACGGACATGAGCCGCCAGATCACAGCACCATAGCGCGATTCAGGAGTGGAAAAGCGACAGGGAAAGCCATCGAAGGACTGTTCTGGCAGTACGTCAACATGCTGGTTCGGAAAGGGTGGATCAACCAGGACGAACTGTACGTGGATGGGACAAAGATCGAGAGCAAAGCAAACCGGTATACCTTTGTTTGGCGAAAGTCGGTGGAGCGGGAACTGGGCAAAATCCGCGAGAAAGCACGGAAGCTGCTGGAACTGGAGAACGGTTATGCTACCAGGGGGAAGCTGGCCGAAAAGGTGGATGC